>NZ_AUTC01000013.1 GCF_001461695.1 Sinorhizobium fredii USDA 205
TGCGCCGTAGTCGACGGTGAGCGGGCGGCACTCATCGAAGCGCCTCTCCGGCGTTGACATCTCGAAGAAGGAAGGCCGGGCTGCGCTTTGTTCGCGAGGTCGTCATCACAGTCAATGGGCAAGCACTTCCGTGGGACGGATTGCGAGAGAGCCCAGCGCATCGTCTTCAGTTCGCGCTTCCACGCAAATGGTCGACCCAAAGTGCCGCTATCCGCTTCATGACGTAAGCGGACGCCGCCTGCCAGTCGTTGGTGACGTCTCCGCTACTAATTTAGAAAATCAGAAACAAATCTGGCCTTTGGCAGTGCAATTCGACATAATTTCGTCTGTTCTGCCGAAAGGTGGGGGCACTTGCCTGCCACTGCGCGAGCGTCTTGGCGCAGTTCTGTAAGTGCATCTTATCGCTACAGGAGCCGAAATGAGACTGTCGCGGGCCTTTCAGCAGCGCGCGTTCAATCCCCGCCAATGGTGTGTGAACCTGAAAAGAGGACCTTGGCGGTGAAGCGCTGGGCGCCCTCGATTTCTACGGTGAAGGCCGAACATGGGTTGGCCACGGCGACCAATCGACAGACATGGATCAACACATTCCGGGCTCGCTCGGACGGCGTGATCGCTATCGCTCGCATCGTTCTGGCGATTGGCAGTCTCTGGATTACCTGGCTTGATGCCGCCATCCGCCCCTCTCGCTCGGACCTCGTTTTTTGGCTGCTCATCGCTTACCTGGTCTACGCCATCGCTGCAGCCCTTTTCGTCTGGAAAGCGCAGGTCCATCTGGTCCGCGGCACATTCGTTCGGCATATGATCGACGTCGCCACTTTGATTATCTTAGCTTTTCTTACAGGTCGCGTGTCTGGCCCAGTCTTCATGCTCATGCCGTTTGTCCAGCTGACAGCGACGCTGCACTGGCTCTGGCGCGGCGCCCTATGGACCGGTTCCATTGGGGTTGCGGTCCTGGCATACTTAGCGCTTTCGAATACCGGCTGGCCGTTTAATTCGGACGTGGACGCGGCGGTCGCACTGTCGTTCATTCTCTCCTTGCTGACGGCGACGATTCTTCTCACATGGCTGGGGACGCATCAGGAGGCGGTGCGCTCCCATTTGTTGCGATTGGTCGAGCGGACGCCTTCAGCGCCCGATGGGCGCGATTGGCCGGCCGAAGCGGCGTTGGATTATGCGGCACAGATGATGCGCGTGTGCCGAGCGCTGCTGATCTGGAGTGACGGTGACGAGCCTTGGACCAACCTCGCCATATGGAAGAACGGCACAGGCGAGCTTCGGCATTTGTCGCCGACAGCGTACCTACCGTGGACACCGAAAGTGCTGCAGCATGCCAGTCTTCTGATCATCGATGCAAAGCGTTCTCGAGCCCTCATTCATCGCGGCGAGGGACGCTTCGATCGATGGCGTGGAGACGAGTTGCCAATCTCTCCGGCGCTCGTCGCCGAGTTCTCCATCGCGTCGGCGATCTCCGTGCAGTTCCACGCCAACGATGTCGAGGCGCGCCTGTTCCTCCTCGATCCACCGGCCCCGACACTGGATGACGTCGCCTTGGCTGAGATTGTCGCCGATCGGTTGAAGACACTTTTCGAGCAAGCGATCCTGCTGCGCCGTCTCAGCGATGCAGCCGCCCTTGAAATGCGCATCAAGATTGGGCGGGATATACACGATGGCGTGCTGCAAGCGCTGGCAGGAACGGCCCTGCAACTGCAAGCCCTGCGCTCGTCAAAGGCCGAGCCTGACGAGATCGACAGGCGTCTGATGGCCATACAAGCCATGCTTTTCGAAGAACAAAGAGATCTCCGCACGCTAATTCGCGCGCTTGAACCGGGATCCGACCATCGCCACGCCTGCGACTCTCAACTGGCGCTGCGATTGGAAGCCCTGGCCGATCGTTTGCGGCAGCAATGGTCGATCGACTTTCGCTTCGTTCTGGATCCCGAGGATCTTTGGTTGCCGGCGGCAATCATCGACGAGCTGGCGCGGATGATCGCGGAGGCGACCGCCAATGCCGCACGCCATGGGCACGCGCGAACGATCGAGGCCCGGCTCCGGCTCGAGGGCGCTATGGTGATCCTGACCGTGGACGACGACGGAACAGGCTTTGGCTTTGACCGGCGGCTTGAGCATTCCGAACTGGAGAGCAGCAAGGTTGGTCCGCGAAGTCTGCGTGAACGCGCGGCTACGTGGGGCGGCGAGCTCTCGATCGATAGGGTGGAGCAATGGACGCGGATAACCATAAGGATCCCGGCTCATCCATGAGCCCGCGCATCGTTGTCGTGGATGATCACCTGATAGTCCTGGATGCGCTATGCCTTTTGATCGCCGCCGAGTCCGATTGGCAGGTGGTTGCCAAATGCAGGACTGCCGCGGAGGCGATCGAGGTTGTCTCGACGGAGCCGGTCGATCTCGTCATCCTCGATCTGCGCATGCCGGAAATGACCGGACTGGATCTCGTTCGTCGCCTTCACAGCGATCGGCCGGAGCTCGTTTGCGTCATTCTCACCGCTGATATCGGCGATGAAGAACTGGCCGAGGCGATGCGCAATGGTGTGCGCGGCATTGTTCTCAAGGAACAGGCGCCGAGCGTCCTTATCGAATGCATTCGTGCGGTATTGGCAGGTGGTAGCTATGTCGTGGATCAAAGTTTGAGCGCCGCGATTGATCGGATTGGGGAACACGACGTCGAGCGTCAATCGGTCATGCAGAAATTGACACCGCGTGAACTCGAAATTTCCCGCCTTGCGGCGGAAGGTTTACGCAGCCGGGAAATAGCCGCGCGGCTCGGAATAACCCCCGGCACCGTCAAGCTTCACCTCCATAGCGTCTACAGCAAGCTCAAAATCACGACTCGCGTGGAGCTCGCAAATATTTCCCAGCGGCTGCAGCTTGGTTCGAACTGATCATCACGGGCCGGCACCGGAAGCTGGCGCTGCGCCGCAGTTTGCCGATCATTTGTTCTCTGCACTTATCGGAAAGCCGGTCTCCTTCGTCGCGATCGAGCGGAGGATTTCGTTCGCAGCGAATTTCGCCCCGGCACGACTGAAATGAGCGTCGGGCGCATACAGAAGAATAGGCTCGGCTTGAGCGCGTATGGCCTCATGAAGATCAATAACGGGAATCCCCTCTGCCGCGGCAGCAATGAGAACCCTCCTCCTCAGCGGATCAAAGGGCTGATCCGATGAGAGCGGTCCGATGAAACGGTCCATCCTCGGTACGTAGACCAGTGTAAAAGTGCCCCCCCAGCTCTTGGTTAGTTCTTTCGCACGGTGCAGGATCTTTCTGAACTCCGGCTTACTGCCAGCAATCTTCGGATACACCAACCCCAGTCTCGAGAGGGTTTGCTGCAGGGCGACGAAATTGCGCAACAAGGATGTTCTCGTGAGCAGGTCGATACCCGTCACCGGAGTATTTTTTCGCTCCGCCAAAATGCTCCGTGCCTCGCGCATGGTTGCTTGCGCGGTCGACTGCAAACCGTAGTTCGCATCCGGCGAAAGCGCCTCTCGAAGCCAGGGCACTGCGAGCTCCCGCTCCAGATTCTCCCAGTCGTTGCCTTCAACGAAGACCATCATCACGTGGCGGGGACGTAAAACTTCACCGAAACGACCGAGCATTGCGAGTTCGACAAGGGGACCGTTTCCTCGAATGCCTATGCTCGCGGCGGCAGCGCCACCCGCCCGCACGCTCGATGCAAGGTCCTCGCCCGGAGGCAGGCAGAAGCCTTCGACGAACGAGTCCCCCAGGAGCATCAAGTCCAGCCGGCGGTTATACACATCGTCGGGATTATTGAAGCCGTACCGATCCGCCGTGTAACTGACGACGCCGCCCTTGGACGTGCACAACACCACTTGCGTCGACGGAAAACCCGACAGCAGCGCCTCGGGGAGCTCGTCGGTGCCGGAAAGCCGGTTCAGGCTCCGAAGTGTGAAGCCGGGAACCATATTCTTGTTGCGCCTGAGCGTGTCGGCCTGCGCCTCGCTGAGTTGGCCGAGCATTTCGAACCGGACTGATACGACCGAGACCGTATGCATCGCCTCAAAGAGGAAGAGGGCGAACAACACGCTCGAGGCAGAGATGCCGACAAGTGCGGAAAAGCGCGGCTTCGCAAGCAAGCCGATGGCAATGAGGGCTGCACCAAGCAGGCCTGGGATCAGCACGTAGCGGATGAAGTGCGGGGTTTCAGCTGCGAATAGTTGGTAATGCAGCAGAGCATAGATGGGACTTAACAAAAGGTACAGGCCAGGGACTGCGCATACCAGAAGCCCAAGATGCCGCTTTGTCATGACCTCTTGTCCTCCTCGCAAACCGTTCAGCAGACCTGGGCTTGCCGACCGCTCGTTCAAGCGGCCGAATCCGACTTGTCTGTTTCGACGGCTTTGGCTGATAAGAGTCTTTTCTCTTGCACTTGAATTCACACAAATGGATTGAGAATAGAGCCCATCGGGAGCATTTTTGTACCGCGGAATATAAGGAGTTTTACCGATCGAGTCTCCCCAAAAACGCCCGGTCTGCTTGATGGCCTGATTGCACCGCCATTTTCGTTTCAACCGGAAGCATGCGTCGCCGGCCGTCTATATCCAATGGCATATTGACCGGATCGGTTGCGGATTGTTCTATACCATCCGTCCGAAACCATGCCTTTCAAGCAAGACGCGACGGCATTTCGCGTATATCGTATTTTAAGGATGAGCACTGGCCGCTGAGGAAGTGCACAATGAACCAGTCGCACGAATCTTTTTCCGAGCACGCCTTGGAGGGGCCGTCGAACCGCAGTTTCGGCTACACGGTCGGCGGCATCCTCCTCGCTTTCGTCCTCTTGAGGTGGTTGATCAGCGGCGAGCTGACTGCGATCACGATAGGGCTTGCGATCATTGGCGGTGTCCTCGTCCTGTTGGCGTTCGCCTTGCCCGACTGGCTCGCTTTGCCAAACCGGCTCTGGACCAAGCTCGGTCTGTTGCTGTTCATGATCGTCAATCCCCTGGTGATGCTGCTGATTTATGCGACAGCCTTCATTCCGATCGGACTTGTCTTGAGGCTCCGCGGCTACGATCCGCTCGCCGCATCATTCGACAAGAGCGTCGATACTTACTGGAATAAGCGGTCACCGCATGAACCGGACCCGGCGACGATGCGCAATCAGTTCTGAACGCAGGCAGTTCTGAACGCAGGCAGTTCTGAAGCGACAAACCACGGGTTTATGAGTGGAGGAAATGCGCCATGGAACTCGTACGCGAACTCTGGGCCTACATGGGCGTCCGCAAGAAGTTCTGGCTCCTGCCGATCTTCATCATTCTCGGCGTTTTTGGTGCATTGGTGGTCTTGACCCAGGGCACCGCGGTGGCGCCGTTCATCTACACCCTGTTTTGAGCCGAACCCGCCATGCGCATTCTCGGTATTTCGGCGTTTTATCACGACAGCGCGGCTGCGATGGTCGAAGACGGGCGCATCGTCGCCGCCGCGCAGGAAGAGCGGTTCACGCGCAAGAAACACGATGCAAGCTTCCCCGCCAATGCGGTGGGCTATTGCCTCGCTGCGGCCGAATGCGACATGGCGGACGTCGATCATGTCGTCTTCTACGACAAGCCGTTTCTGAAGTTCGAGCGGTTGCTGGAGACCTATCTTGCGACAAGCCCGCGTGGCTTCCGCTCCTTCAGGATGGCGATGCCGCTGTGGATCAAGGAAAAACTGTTTCAAAAGAAACTGTTGCGCAGGCATTTGGGGAAGCTTGCCGGATCGAAGGAATGGTCCGGTTCGCTTCTGTTCACCGAGCATCATCTGGCGCATGCGGCAAGCGCGTTCTTTCCATCGCCTTTCCCGAGCGCCGCGGTGTTGACGATGGACGGGGTGGGGGAATGGTGCACGACGTCGGTCGGCCATGGCCGCGACAACGACCTCGAGATCCTTAAGGAGATTCGCTTCCCGCATTCCCTAGGGCTGCTTTACTCGGCGTTCACCTACTACACCGGATTCAAGGTCAATTCCGGAGAGTATAAAGTGATGGGCTTGGCGCCCTATGGTCGCCCGCAGTTCGCGCAGAAAATCCTGGATAATCTGATCGACCTGAAGGAGGATGGCTCGTTCCGTCTCGACCAGCGCTATTTCGACTACTGCGCCGGTCTCACCATGACGTCCCCGGCCTTTCACCACCTGTTCGGCGCCGAGCCGCGAAAGCCGGAATCGCCCCTGACCAGGCGGGAGATGGACCTCGCCGCTTCGATACAGGCGGTCACCGAAGAAGTCGTCTTGAAGCTTGCCCGTTTTGCCCGTCAGGAAACCGGCGAACGCCATCTGTGTCTTGCCGGCGGCGTCGCCTTGAACTGCGTCGCGAACGGCAAGCTCGTCAGGAAGCGGATTTTCGACGAGATATGGATCCAGCCGGCAGCCGGCGATGCCGGTGGCGCGGTCGGAGCCGCCCTGGCAGCTTGGCACGGCTATCTCGGACACACCCGCATTCTCGACGGGCAAGACCGCATGGCCGGCGCCTTTCTCGGTCCAGCATTTGAACAACGCGAGATCGAGAAGCGGCTGACGGCCAGCGGCGCCGTTTATACCGTCCTGGACGACGACGCGGTGATCGCGCGCACCGTCGACGCGCTGGTCGACGACAAGGCGGTCGGATGGATGCAGGGGCGCATGGAGTTCGGACCGCGGGCCCTGGGCGGAAGATCGATCCTGGGTGATCCGCGCTCGCCAACGATGCAGAAGACCCTCAATCTCAAGGTCAAATACCGAGAAAGCTTCCGTCCCTTTGCTCCTTCAGTCCGACGTGAGGACGTGGCTGAGTGGTTCGATATCGACACCGACAGTCCTTACATGCTGCTCGTGGCCGATGTGCTCGACCGGCGGAAAGTGCCCCTCGGTCCTGACGAGGCGGCATTGTTCGGCATAGACCGCCTGAACGTTCCGCGATCGGAGATCCCAGCCGTGACCCATGTCGATTATTCGGCCCGGGTGCAGACGGTGCATCAAGACACCAATCCACGCTATTGGGCGCTGCTGAGCGCGTTCAAGGAGCGAACCGGCTGTCCCGTACTGGTCAATACCAGCTTCAACGTCCGCGGCGAGCCGATCATCTGCACTCCGGAGGATGCGTTCCACTGTTTCATGGGCACCGAGATCGAATGCCTGGCCGTCGGCAACTGCTTTCTGAGGAAAGAAGATCAGCCGTCACACCTGCGGCAGGACTACAAAGCGCAGTTCGAGCTCGACTAAGCGCGTCCCTGCGGTGCCATGCCGAGCGCGGTCGCGTTCTTCTGGGAATAGACCCTTACCGACAGTCGGCTGCCGGCGATCCGTCGGCTGCCCTTGCGGCGGCGGGCGACCTGCTAGGTGAAACGGTGTCCAACGTCACCGACATCGAACTGATCCTGCTGGCGTGGCGATGAAGCGATAGGCGTAACCTAGCTGCCGGATACCCCGAGCCGACAAAGCTGGTCCTGAGAAATGGAGCAACACAAGCATGACTGGATACCGTGGTGCTCAAATTCAATAGCGCACCGGGCAAGGTCGATGACTACGCCGTCCTCCGGCTCCGGTCCGTAGCATGGTGATCGGATGTGGCGAGGCTGTTTCGAGACTAGCCGACTTCAGCGCAGGACATCGGCGAGGTTTTCCGGCCTGCGCTCCGCGCGTTCGAGGTCGAGTCCGGAAAGGAGGTCGAAAAGATGTTCCCTCATCAGCTGCGCTGCCCTGTCGGCGTCACCGGCCTCAATGGCGTCGACCAGTGCGTGATGCGCATGGCTTTCGCACGTCGTATCGCGGCGTTTCCAATAGAGTGCGATGATCAGTGAGGAGTGGGAAACCAGATCACGGACAAAGTCCGTGAGGACGGATTGATCGGCAATCTCGGCGATGCCGACATGAAACATGGCGGAGAGCATGATCGCATCGCTGTCGCGCCCGGCATGCAATGCCTCGTGCTCCCTCTCGAGGTGGTTGCGTAGCAGCCTCACATCCTCTGGCTTGGCAATCTTGGCGGCGAGCGCCGCCACCCTCGGCTCGATCAACGCGCGGGCTTCGAAGACGTCGCGGGCTTCCTTTGTCGAGGGCTGCGCAACGAAGGCGCCGCGATTGGGTTCCAGTCGAACCAGCCAGTCATGGGATAGCGCCTGCAGGGCGGCGCGAATAACCGTGCGACTCACCGAATAGATCGAGGCCAGTTCGTCTTCGGGCAGTTTGGTGCCTGGAGCGAGGCGATGGCTGACAATGGCGTCCCGCAGGCCGTGATAGATCGGCGACCAGCGCGCCGCCGGCTTCTTGGGATCGTTTTCCGGCCTGAGGGTCTTCAACATGTTCATCACTTCTGGCGATCTTGTGCCCTACTATGCCTGGTGGCCCTGATCTCACGCGGCACGCCATGCGGTCAATCGCAGCTCGCACCATTGCCAGACAATCCCAAAGCGAGACCAGAATGGGAAGCGAAATCGCCCAGCCCTGCTCACCTCGTCTTCGGAGACCACGGCGCATAGTAGCCGGCAAAGCGCTTGGCAAGCGGCGCCGCGTATCCACCGACCTTCGATGTCCTGAGGTCCAATGCCGATAGCGCCTCCGCCAGTTTGACAGCGCAGGCGACGCCGTCGATTACCGGGACGCCATGTTCGCGCGCGAGAGCCTGGGCGAGATCGGTCATGCCAGCGCAGCCGAGCACGATTGCCTCGGCCCTGTCCTCGGAAATTGCGCGCCCGATTTCGGCAGAGATTTTGCGGTTGGCTTTGGAGCCCGGCAATTCGAGATCGAGCACCGCAACGTCCGAAGCGCGGACCTTGGCGCAACGCGACGCGAGACCGTATTTCACCAGATTGTGCTCGATTACCGGCACGGAGCGCGCCAGCGTGGTGACAACGCTGAACTTGCCGGCAATGAGGGTTGCGACATGGAAGGCCGCTTCGCCGATGCCGATTACGGGTGCCTCCGTGGCGCAGCGCGCCGCGTCGAGCCCCGTGTCGTCGAAACACGCGATCACATAGGCATCCACTGAACCGGCCTTCGCCATTTCCGCGATGATGCCCGGTACGGAGAAAACCTCGTCGAAATAGCCTTCGATGCTCGGCGGGCCGTCTTCGGGATTGACCGCAACGATTTCAGTCGCCGCCGACGCCGCAGCCTGAGCCGCCTCGCCGATCTTGTCGGTCATCGAAGCCGTCGTGTTCGGGTTTATGACGAGTATGCGCATATGTGAGCCGCCTAAAATTCACCGCCGAGATAGAGATGCTTGACCCGCTCGTCGGTCAGCAATTCAGGAGAGTTACCGCTGAGCGCCACCTTGCCAGTCGTCAACGCGTAGGCACGCTGCGAGATCCTGAGCGCCATGCGCGAGTTCTGCTCGACAAGCAGGACACTCACCTTTTCGTCGCGATTGATCGCAACGATCGAACGCGCGATGTCCTGCACCAGCTTTGGCGCAATACCGAGCGACGGCTCGTCGAGCAGCAGCAGCCGTGGGCGTGCCATCAGCGCCCGGCCGATTACCAGCATCTGCTGCTCGCCGCCGCTCATCGTTCCGGCCTGCTGTGAATAGCGCTCCTTGAGGCGCGGGAAGCGCGTCAGCACCATCTCGATACTTTGCCGGATCTCGGCTTTGTCGGTGCGGGTGAAGGCCCCCATCAGAAGATTGTCACGCACGGTCATGAAGGGGAAGACGCGCCGCGCCTCGGGCACCATAGAAATACCCATGCGCACGATTTGGTCCGGAGCCGTGCCATCGATGCGATCTCCCCGGTAACGAATTTGGCCCGAGCGGATTTTTCTCAGGCCGGTGATGGCGCGCAGGATCGACGACTTGCCCGCGCCGTTGGCGCCGATGAGGGCGACGGTCTCGCCTTCGTTGACCTCGATCGATACGCCTTTGAGAGCATAGACGTGGTCATAGTAGAGCTCGACGTCATCGAATTTCAGCAGCGGTTCCATAGCCTACAATCCGATTGATTCGTCCTCGGCACCGAGATAGGCCTCGATGACCTTTGGGTTCTGCTGAATTTCCGTCGGCGTGCCCTCGGCGATTTTCTGGCCGAAATTGATCACCACGATACGGTCGGAAATACTCATGACCGCCGGCATGTCGTGCTCGACCAGAAGCACCGTTATGCCACGTTCGCGCAGCTTGCGGACGATCTCCAAAGCACGCCGGGTTTCGTCGTGGTTCATGCCGGCGAATGGTTCGTCAAGCAGTACGACGGCCGGATCGGTGGCAAGCGCAATCGCAATCCCGAGCGCGCGCAGATGTCCGTGCGGCAGGTTACTGGCGATCTCGTCGCCGAGCGCCCCCAGACCCAGGAACGCAAGGATTTCGTCGGCCGACGTACCGAAGGCGTCGAGGTCGTTACGCGCTGCGGCGCTACCGAAGTAGAAACCGGCAAGGGTGGCGCGCGAGCGCAGATGATGGGCGGTCACGACATTGTCGCGCACGGTCATGCTCTTGAAGATCGTGGTTTCCTGGAATGTTCGAACGACGCCCTTGCGCGCTGCGATGTGCGGCGCGAGCCCCGAGATACGCTCGCCCCTCAGGCGCACTTCACCGTGGCTCGGCCGAAGGAAGGACGAGATCAGCTTGAACAACGTCGACTTGCCGGCGCCGTTCGGGCCGATTACCGAAAGGATCTCGCGTTCGCGCACGGCGAAGGAAACGTTATTGACCGCCACAAGGCCGCCGAAGCGTTTGGTGAGTTCGACGATTTCCAGGATGTCTGCCATCGCTAGAGGCTCCTTTTTCGGGGGAGTGCCAGGCTTAGGAGACCGTTCGGCAGTACCAGAATCAGGACGGTCAGCACCGTCGAGAAGATCAGCAGCTGGAATTCACCCGTCTGGAACAGCAGGTCCCAGCCGAAATAGAGCACGAAGGTGCCAAGCATCGGCCCGAGCACGTAACCGAGACCGCCGAGGAAGCAGTTGAGCATAAAGTTCACTGAATCGGCGACGGTGAAGCTCGACGGATAGATCGACTGGGAGATCGAGGCAAACATCGCTCCACCGACGCCACCGAGGAAGGAGGAAAGCGCATAGGCGATGACGCGGAGATAGGCGATGTTGACGCCGATCGACGAAGCGAGCTCCTCGTTCTGCTGCAGTGATTGGCAGAGCTGGCCAATGCGCGAATGGGCGAGCCGATAAAGGCCCAGGAAGCAAAGCGCCATCAGCAGCACGGAAGCGATGTAGAAGGCCAGGCGAGGATTGGCCAGCGTCGCAAAATCCGGAATGAGCGTGAGGCCGAAGAGACTGAGGCGGGACGGCAGCGGAATGCTGACGATGCCACTGGCGCCATTGGTAATCGGCAACGCAAGGGCGAGAAGCCTGGCAACTTCGGTCAATACGAGCGATACCATGGCGAAATAGACGCCGCGCAGCCGCAAAATGGGCAGGCCGATGAGTACGCTCGCGGCGGCGCAGAAGAGCCCCGCCAATGGCAGGGTCAGCCAGAAGGACATGGCGTAGTTCATGACCAGAATGGCCGAGACATAGCCGCCCATCAGCGCATAGGCGCCCTGGCCGATGTTGATACGGCCGATATAGAACGTGATCCACACGCCGGCGCTGATGATGCTGAGCAGCGCTACCGACGTGAGGGTGTAATAGAGATCGCTTCGCCCGGTCGCGTTGATCAGCAGCGGTACTGCGACGAGCAGGCATAGCAGGAAGAGCACTGCCGAGGCGATCTTGAGGGTGGCGGCATGAGTCCTGCGCATCGCGTCAGCCCCACGGCTTGCCCATCAGCCCATGCGGGCGGATGCTGAGGAAGATCATCAGCAGGGCGAAGATGACGAGGTAGGTGATGTCGCCATATTCGCGAAGCACAGTCAGGCCGACGGATTCCATCATGCCGAGAATGAAGCCCCCGGCGATCGCGCCGCCGACGACCCCGGCGCCACCGATCATGACCATCAGGAAGGCTTTGATGGAAATCGGTCCGCCGATGCCGGAATTGACACCGGTGATGCTGACGAGCAATCCGCCGACGACGCCTGCAAGCATGGCACCCAACGCAAAGCCGATCATCGAATAGCGCTCGACCTTGACGCCCATCAATTGGGCCGCGACGCGATCCTGTGCCAAGGCCCGCATGGCGCGGCCAGGTTTGCTGTACTGCATGAAGAGCATAAAGGCCGCAATCATCAGGATGGCGATGACGCCGACGAGGATGCGGTCGTAGGGCAGGATCACCCTCTCGGAGACGAAGACGCCGCTGATGATTTTCGGTACGCCGCGCTGCTTCTCACCGAAAAGGAGCAGCATGACGGCATCCAGAAAAAACGCCGTCGCTGCCGCCAGCAGCATCGTACTTTCCTCGCGCTTGCTGCGACGGATGACCGTCCGGAAAAGAAGCTTCTCCATGAGCGCGCCGATGATCGCGAGCGTCACACCCGAGCAAAGCAGCGCCACGACGAAAGGCAATTTGAGCTGGCCGTATATCGCGTACGTCACGAAGCCTCCCAGCACATACATCTGGCCATGCGCGAAATTGAGCACGTTCATGAGGGCGAAGATCAACGTCAGCCCGAGCGCAATAAGAGCGTATTGGGCGCCGAGATAAAGTCCGTTGGCTATTACCTGTTCCATGGTGGCGGATCCGGCCCGAGTGGAGCGTGGACGTCGTTGAAAGCCTCGGTCAACTTGCCGCGGCGCGGCCGAGAGACATGCCGGCGCCACGGCCCTTGCGTATTTCGAGCGAGCGAGTTCAATCCACTTCGCCGACGAACAACGTCTGGAACTGGCCGTCCTTGAATTCGGTCACGACCATCGGAACCGAGAGCTGCCGCTTCTGGCCGAAGGAAGTCGTGCCGACATATTTCAGCGTACTGTCCTTGGCGTAAGGGTTCGGCGCCGAGAACGTGTCAACGGTCTTCTTGAACTCCTCGACGTCGTCGATTGCCTTGGGGTTAGCCTTCAGCGTTTCGATGATGTATTCGAGCGCATAGACCTTGGTGTTGGACTCGTCGTTGTACTCGCCGAACTTCTTGGTGTAGCGATCGATGAACTCTTCCATCACCGGCGTGCGGATTTCCGGCGTCGAGGCGCCGCCGACGGAAATGAAGCCGTTGGCAAGTTCACCGGCGCCTTCCTGCAGCACGGTCGCGTCCTGTGCGGTTTCGGCTGAGATCAATCCTTCATAGCCGAGCTCCCGGGCCGCGCGGATTAGAAGCGGCGCATTTGCGGGCGCAACTCCCGATAGCACCAGCAGATCTGGCTTCAGTTGCACGATAGGTGTCAGCACTGGCGTGAAATCGCGGGTATCGTTCTGGTACGTATCTTTCTCGGCGACCACTTCAAGGCCAAGTTCCTTGGCCGCGGCGACGCCGCTGTCACGCTGGCTGAGCGGATCGGACTCATTGGCCGCGATGAAGGCTACCTTTTTTACACCCTTGTTTTCCTTGAGATACTTATAGATTGCCGGTCCCGACTGGTAGTTGGCCACCATGCCGAGCACGGCGTTGGACGCCGGCGGCGCATAGAGCGCCTTCGGGAACGCGTAGGGGAAATATATGATCCCCTTGGATTCTGCCACCGGGCGCACCGCGGCCGCACCGTCATCGACGTTCGGGCCGACGACGTAGTGGATACCTTCCTGGGCCATTTTTTCCATGCCTGCGATGGCACGCTTTGGATCTTTCTGATCGTCGAAGGTGACGATGGTGACGTTGTAGGTGTCCTCGCCGATCTTCACGCCACCCATTTCGTTAAGCCAGTCTGCCCGGGTCTGCATCGAGCGGACATTCGATGTGCCCCAGGCTGCGGCGGGGCCGCTGGTAACACCGACGAAACCAATCTTGAGCTCCTTGTTCTCGGCCTGCGCGGAAAAGGCTCCTCCCGCAGCGATTGCCAGAAATGAAACGGCGCCGAGCGCCAACGATTTCAATGTCGAGCGTCTGTTGATCATCTCACTCCCCATCCATTGCATCCGGCGCGCTGTCGCGATGCGGATAGATAAGGGAAGTCCAAAAATACAGACTTGTCAACATTTGACTATTTTTTTGTATACAAAAATGAATGGACGCGAAAAGCCGGCGGGGCTGCCTACCAGTGTTGGCCTAGCCGTGATTGATGGCGCAGAGGCCCAAGGCGCGCGAAGCAATCCCTTGGGCGATCAACTGACAGATCTTTTTTCCATCGGGTCTTCCGACCCCTTCATGGTAAACCGCGACCCGGATTGCGGCGCGCCTGAAAGCCGCCGTTCACAGTCTGAACGGCCGGTGAACCAATTACTCAAATTTCAGGGCCTTGGACGCGCTTCCAAACGAAACCGCCAATGATCAGCGGACAATACGAGCGCTCAGCTGAGGCACCGCGTGCGCGATAGATGGGCCCAGTTTTGGTGCTGCGGCTGCAGACCCATTCATTTGACGCATTTATTAGCATATGCGTAAATAAATGGGTGGGGGTCTCATGGGGCTGGTAACGCTCGTACTGACTGTATGCCTTGTCTCGGCACCCGAAAGGTGCCGAGAGGAAAGCTTGCAACTTGACACCCAAGTGTCGCTAACCCAATGCATGTTCCAGTCTGCCATGTTCGTCGCCAATTGGTCGCAACTGCACCCGGCTCTTCGTGTCAAGAAATGGCGATGCAAGCTTCCAGACGTTGACCGGGTCATCTGAGCGCATCGTCCCTCCAAGCAGGCGACGGGAGCATTCATTGACGACAGCTCCAGCACCTCTTGCAGCCCGACAAATTATGCGGCCCATTTCGACTCGAACCAGCTTCACCGACCGCGGTAGATCAGGGTATCCGATGAAAGCGTCGAAAGCCGATCTGTTTCCCGGGTCAGGCGGTCGCGCAGCGGCGACCGGACGCAAACCGGATCCGTGGCTCTCGCATCGCCGGCCAGCGTCATCGCCTGGCAACGGCAGCCGCCAAAATCAACTTTCTTGCGCTCGCAACTGCGGCAGAGGTCCGGCATCCAGGCGTCGCCGCGATAGGCATTGAAGGCGTCGCTCTCGTACCAGATCTCCGCGAGCGAGCTGGCGCGGACGGTCGCGAAGGACAGGCCTGGAATGGTTTCCGCCGCATGGCACGGCAGCACCCGGCCGGATGGCGTGACGTTCAGGCCGACCCGGCCCCAGCCGCCCATGCAGGCCTTCGGGTAGGTGGAATAATAGTCGGCCGGCACATAGTCGATGACCAGTATCCCCTCGTATGTCTGGCGCGCCGCGGCGACGGTCCTGGTCGCCAGCTCGACCTGATCGCGCGTCGGCAAAAGCGCCGCCTTGTTGCGCTCGGCCCAACCGTGAAACTGCACGGTGGCGACCTCGATACGACGCGCCTTCAGCCGGATCGCCAGTTCGATCATCGCCTCGATCTCGCCCATGTTCTGCCGGTGACAGACGGCGTTCAGCGTCAGCGGAATGCCGGCCTCGGCCACCCAGCCCGCGACGGCGATCTTTCGCCCATAACCGCCCCCGTATCCGCCAATCCGGTCGGCGCTTTCGGCAGAAACGCCCTGGATGGACAGCTGAATATGGTCGAGCCCGGCATCGGCCAGCTGGCCAATTCTCGCCTCGGTCAGGCCGACGCCCGACGTGATCAGATTGGTATAAAGCCCGAAGGCCGCCGCTGCCTGCGTCAATTCCGCCAGATCCCGGCGTGCCGCCGGCTCGCCGCCCGACAGGTGCAGATGCAGCACGCCGAGAGCGGCGGCCTGCTCGAAGACGCCAATCCATTCCGCGGTCGAAAGCTCCTCGTCGGCCCGCGTCAAGGCAATTGGATTGGAGCAATACGGACAGGCCAATGGACAACGATGCGTTAACTCCGCCAGCATCGCCATTGGCGGCGGCACGCTGGAGATCCTGGCGTCGACTTGCTTTGCAAGGGCGAGATTATCGCTCATTCGACGATCTCCAGCATGCGGCGAATGGCAAGCTCGTGGGCGAAAGACTGGACATCGCTGGCAATCTGCTCGACGGGGGCCCCGAACTCAGCGGCAAAGTCGCCGGCGATCCGATCGAGGCTGCGCCTGCCATCGAGGGCCTCAACGATGCGGACGGCGATATCGTCGAGCGCCATGGCGCGTTCCGGTGCCAATAGAACTGTCTGGCCGCGGACCGCATCGGCGCGCAGCCGCACGCCGCGCGCCAGCTTGACGACACTGGTACCGGAAATCACCGGCGCCTCGCCGGTCATTCCGCTGCCTCCGTCGCAATCGTCTCGCCGACGACGCCGTCGCGGCCGTCCCAGCCGCCCGGCGGAATGCGGCCGGGCGTCACATAGGCCGAATAAAGCGCATCGAGCTGCGACCACAGGACATCCGTCTTGAACGTCAGCGCCGCGGCGGCGGCATCCTGTTTCTCCCGCGTGTCGGCGTGATCAAGGACATAGTTGAGCCCGAATTCGACATCGCGGGGCGCCTCGGTCAGCCGCTGGCGGAAATAGGCAAGCGCCGCGTCATCGGCGAACGCATAGTGCTCCAGCAGTCCTGCGATGCGCTCGGAATGGATCCTCGGCGCGAACAGCTCGGTCAGCGAGGAGGCCACGGCCTCGAGCAACGGCTTCTCTCGCACGAACGAGACATAGGCGTCGACGGCAAAACGGGTTGCAGGCAGGACGCCCCGTGTCGAGGAGACGTAGCCGGGATCGAGGCCGACCGCCGCAGCGAGACGCAGCCAGCGGCGGATACCGCCTCCCGCATCTACGCCGCCGTCATGGTCTTCGATGCGCGACCGCCATGCCCGACGCAGGTCGGGGTCGTTGCAGCGCGACAGGAAGGCGGCGTCCTTCATCGGGATGCGGCTCTGGTAGTAGTAGCGGTTGATCACCCAGGCCCTGACCTGGGTCATCGTTGAGCGGCCGCCATGCAGCATCCCGTGGAAGGGGTGCCTGTCGTGGTAGCGGTCCTTGCCGATCTCCAGAAGGCGGGCGTGGAATGTTTGCCTGTCGGCTGCCATCGTCGTCAAAGCCGGACCTCCATGCCGTCGAAGCCGATTTCGAAGCCGCGGTCCTCAACGTGTTCGCGCTCGGAGCCGGGCCGCCAGATCGGGTTGGTGTTGTTGATGTGGACGTAGATCTTTCTGCGGATGTTCAACGCAGCGAGTGCATCGAGGCTGCCGCCCTCGCCGGCAATCGGCATGTGGCCCATGCGGCGGCCGGTCTTCAGACCCGTGCCGGTGGCGATCATCTCGTCGTCGCGGAAGAGGGTGCCGTCGAAGAACACGGCGTCGGCATCTTGGAGGCGCGCGGCAAGGATGTCGGTCAGCAGGCCGCAGCCTGGGATATAGTAGACCCGCCTTGTGCCGGCCGTGAGCTCTATGCCGACCGTGGTCTCGCCCTCCACGTTGAGGTCCGGTTCGCCCTCTTCGAGAAACAGCGGCACCTTGCCGGGCACTGCGAAGAGCCGCGCCTGAAGACCGGGCAGCGGACAGAAGGGCGCGTCGATCGCGACGGTCCGCCTTGAAACCAGTTGCGGATCGAGAACGCCGAAGATCGAATTCTCGGCAAGGATCTGGCTGACGGCGCCGGTTGCAAAAACAGTCAGCGGCTGCTTTTCCCGCAGGACGAGCAGTCCGGCCAGGTGATCGATGTCGCCGTTGGTCAGCACGACGCTGTTGATCGGGCTGTGGCGCAGCCGGCGCGGCTGCAGCGGACGATTGTCCTGGATCTGCTGGCGGAGGTCCGGCGAGGCATTGAAGACGGCCCAGGTCTCGCCGTCGAGGCTGACCGCCAGCGACGATTGGCTCTGCGGTCTGAGGCCGGAGGCTGGATCGCGCGCCATCGTGCAGTTGAGACAGCCGCAATTCCATTGGGGAAGACCGCCGCCCGCGGCGGTCCCCAGAATGATGATGCGAAGATCGGACGTTTCCTTCACCGGGATTACCTAATGCGTTGTGAGCCGATCGTCGTGGCGATCCGCCTCAGAACAGGATCGGCTCAT
Organism: Sinorhizobium fredii USDA 205; assembly: GCF_001461695.1. Lineage (GTDB taxonomy): Bacteria > Pseudomonadota > Alphaproteobacteria > Rhizobiales > Rhizobiaceae > Sinorhizobium > Sinorhizobium fredii. Next base: position 17,847 of record NZ_AUTC01000013.1, read on the forward strand.
CCCCGTCGGCGGGAGCGTAACGGGTGATTTCCATAGCGCAGCTCACGTCGATAAATTTCGGTTTATGCCAGGACATGTTTCCTCCATTCCCTTTTCCAACTGGTATGCTCGCTCCGGTCTTTGCAGGCGCCCTCGCGGCCAGGTCGAGCATGAGACAAGCTTGGCTCTCCAGGAGCACTGCTTGGTGACAGAGCCGGAACCGCTTTCCGCTGCGCCGGCAAGGCCCGGCGGTGGCGCTGTCGCCGGGCTTTTCGCAAATCCACTTCGGGCGGCACGCTCGCTCCCCGATGGCTTGTGTCCAAGGGCGAGAGCCCCAATCGGACACCGGCTCAACGACCCTGCGCAGAACATCGGAGGCCCCGACTGAAGCATCAAGGCCGACCGCTTTTCGAACATCGGCCGACAAGCATGCGGCACCTCCCCTTCATGCCGAATGGTAGCGAGCCGGGTTGGGGCCTGCAATTAAGACCTAGGTGGCAATAGACATCACTTTTCTGCTCGTAGGCAGCCACGGCCGCAGACGCTAATGCCAGTAACCGCCGATCTTCTCAGCTGGAGGCGCGCGCGGTGGCTCCGGACGTTGGCTATAGGCGGCTTAACGGAAGGCGTTGACGGGATAGGGCTTGCTGACCACCGGCAGGTATCGCGCGCCTGACGCGAGCAGGAAGCGCTCGAAAGCCTGCATCGCCGGGGTGGTGGCACGATCCGCGCGCGATACGCTGAACCATTGTCGGCGGATCGGCGTATCGACAACGTCGAGAATGACGAGACGACCGAGCTTCACCTCCTGCTCGATGGTATGGCCTGAGATGAAGGCAATCCCCAGGCCCGCGATGACGGCCTGCTTGATTGTCTCGTTTGAAGCGATCTCCGTGCCGAGCTCCTCCAGCTTGTGCGGCGTGTCGCTCAGAAAGATCTCAAGCGAGATACGGGTCCCCGAGCCCTTTTCCCGCACCAGAAACTGTTCCTGCGCAATCCGCTCCCGCGAAATTTCGAGCACGCCTGCGAGGGCATGACCGGCGGGGGCGATGAAGACCAGCGGATGATCGCCAAACACCTGCGCTCGCACCTCGAAGTCGCGCGGCGGTCGCCCCATCAGCGCGATATCGATCTCGTGATCCCTCAATTTAGCGATGATCTCGGCGCGGTTGCCGATGAAGAGATTGATCTCGATGGCCGGGAGCTCATTGCGAAAGGCGGCAATCAGTTGCGGCGCGAAATATTTTCCGGTCGAGACGACGCCAAGCCGCAATCGCCCGGTCCGCAGCCCTTTAATCGCGCCGATCGAGTCCTCAAGGCTGACCAGGCTGTCCTCAACCGCCCGCGCTGTCTCAAGGAAAGCGAGACCGTATTCCGTTGGAACCATGCCGCCGCGCGTCCTGTCGAAAAGCGAGACAGCCGCATCCCGTTCCAATTGCTGGATCTGCAGGGTGAGCGCCGGCCCCGTTAGGCCCAAAGCTTCGGCGGCAAGGTTGATCTTCCCAAGCCGGCAAATGGCCTCAACGGTGCGAAGTTGGCGGAGGGTCACATTGCGCATACCGCAGTTAACGTAAGTAAATCTAACTTCCAAAGTCAACTGAATAAATTTTACAAACTCTCCTTTTGCGCCATCCTTCGCTGAACACTGTGTGGGAGGAGACATCATGTCAGGCGCAACTCTCCAGGCTTATCTTGCCTCATGCACGGCCCAAGGCGACGAAATTGCGCGCGGAGTGGCGGCGGTGATCCAAAGGCTATCAACGGCGGCCCTCGACGTCCGCAAACTCGTCAGCCAGGGAGCGCTCGGCGCGGCGTTCAGCGGCATCCGCGGCGGCAGCAATGCCGACGGGGACCTGCAGAAGGATCTGGACGTTGTATGCGACGGCCTCTTCCTGTCGTGCCTGCAGGGTGCGCCGGTCGCATGCTACGCCTCGGAAGAACTGGAAAATCCCGTCCTACTCGACCCGAATGCGCGCCTCGCGGTTGCCATCGATCCGCTCGACGGCTCGTCGAACATCGACACCAACGTCTCAATCGGCACGGTCTTCTCCGTGCTGCCCGCCGTCAAGGGACCGGGGTGCGACCCCACACAGTCCTTTCTGCAACCCGGAAACCGGCAGCTGGCAGCCGGCTTCTTCCTCTACGGACCACAAACCGCCCTGGTGTTATCGCTCGGCAAGGGCACGGAGATTTTCATCTTCTCCAGCCGGCTTGGATGCTTCGTACAGGGCTACAAGTCGGTCAACATCCCGGAACGCACCAGCGAGTTCGCCATCAACATGTCGAACTATCGACACTGGGAAGAAGCGATCCGGCTCTATGTCGACGACTGCCTGGCAGGCTCAGAGGGACCGCGCGAGCGGGACTTCAACATGCGATGGATCGCCTCGCTGGTTGCCGATGCTTATCGGATCCTGGTTCGTGGCGGGATCTTCCTGTACCCCGCCGACGGCCGCAAAGGCTACCATCAGGGCCGGCTGCGGCTGGTCTACGAGGCCAACCCGATCGCCTTCATTATCGAGAACGCCGGCGGCGCAGCGACAACTTCCGTCACGCGCATTCTCGATCTCGTTCCGGAAGACCTGCACCAGCGCGTGCCTCTGGCTTTCGGTTCGCGTCGCGAGGTAGCGCGCGTCGCTCGCTATCACGTCGACCCCAACATGATCGGCGAACGCGCACCGCTTTTCGGCAAGCGCGGTCTGTTTCGGGCCTGAGGAGACCGGCATGTCAGCCAAATACCCAATCATCTCCATTACCGGTTCGTCCGGCGCCGGCACAACGACCGTGAAGGACACGTTCGAGAAGATCTTCAAGCGCGAGAGCATTTCGGCATCCTTCATCGAAGGTGATGCCTTTCACCGTTTCGACCGGGAAACCATGCGCCGCAAGATCGCCGAGGAGAAGGTCAGAGGCGTCGACTTCACCCATTTCTCCGCCGAGGCGAACGAACTGGAAATCCTCGAAGGCGTCTTTGCCGAATATGGCAGGCGTGGGGTCGGGCGCACCCGTCACTACGTGCATGACGACGCCGAGGCCGCGAAATACGGCGCGGAACCCGGCACGTTTACGGATTGGGAGGAATTTAGGGACAGCGATCTGCTGTTCTACGAGGGATTGCATGGCTGCGCCGTGACCGACACGGTCAATCTCGCCCAGCATTGCGATCTGAAGATCGGCGTCGTTCCGGTGATCAACCTCGAATGGATCCAGAAAATTCATCGGGACAAGGCGACGCGCGGCTACTCCACCGAAGCCGTGACAGACACCATCCTGCGGCGCATGCCCGATTACGTCCACTACATATGTCCGCAGTTTTCCCTGACGGACATCAATTTTCAGCGCGTGCCGATCGTCGACACGTCCAATCCCTTCATTGCTCGTTGGATACCGACGCCTGCCGAATCCATCCTGGTCATACGCTTTGCCAAACCGCAAAGCATCGATTTTCCGTACCTGCTGTCGATGCTCAACAACAGCTTCATGTCGCGCGCCAATTCCATCGTGGTGCCAGGCGACAAGCTCGATCTCGCCATGCAGCTGATTTTCACGCCGCTCATCCACAAGCTGCTCGAACGCAAACACCGCATGTCGTGAGGAGGAAACCATGAATGTTTCGCAGAAGATCGAAACCCATTCCACGGCATCGGAACGCAAGATGGCCCATGCCATCCGGTTTCTCGCCATGGATGCGGTGCAGAAGGCCAATTCCGGCCACCCCGGCATGCCGATGGGCATGGCCGACGCGGTGACCGTCCTCTTCAATCGCTTCATCAAGATCGATCCTTGCCTGCCCGACTGGCCGGATCGCGATCGTTTCGTGCTTTCGGCTGGCCATGGTTCGATGCTGCTCTATGCCATCCATCACCTGATCGGCTTTGCCGACATGCCGATGGCCGAGCTTTCGGCCTTTCGCCAACTCGGCTCGAAAACTGCCGGCCATCCCGAACACGGCCATGCCCTTGGTATCGAGACCACCACCGGCCCCCTCGGCCAGGGCATAGCCACGGCCGTCGGCATGGCGATTGCGGAACAGATGATGACCGCCCGCTTCGGCAGGTCGCTCTGCAACCACTTCACCTATGTGGTGGCCGGCGACGGTTGCCTGCAGGAGGGCATCAGCCACGAGGCGATCGACCTTGCCGGGCATCTGAAGCTCCGCAAGCTGGTCGTGCTGTGGGACGACAACCGGATATCGATCGACGGTTCGACCGAACTCTCCACCTCGATGGATCAGCTTGCCCGCTTCCGCGCGGCCGGCTGGGATGCGCAACGCGTTGACGGCCATGATCCGGAAGCCGTGGCAAAGGCGATCGAGCGGGCGCGCCGGAGCCCCAAGCCAGCGCTGGTTGCCTGCCGCACCCGGATCGGCAAGGGGGCGGCCAGCATGGAGGGTTCGCACAAGACCCATGGGGCGGCGCTCGGCGACGAGGAAATCGCCGCGACCCGCGCAAAGCTTGCGTGGCCGCATCCGGCCTTCCTCGTGCCGCCCGAGATCAAGTCCGCTTGGGAAGGCATTGCGGCGCGCGGCCGGGTGGCCCGCGAGGCTTGGGAAATCCGGCTCAACGCCTCGCGCTCGAAGAAGCGCTTCGAGCAGACCGTCGGCCGGCAGCTGGGTGACGACGTCTCCCCTCTCCTGGCAAAATTCCGAACCCAGCATCGCAAAATAGCGTCCAAGGTGGCGACGCGCCAAGCCTCGCAGATGACGCTGGAAGTCATCAATGGTGCCACGGATTTGACGGTTGGCGGCTCTGCCGACCTGACCGGGTCGAACCTGACGATGACGTCACAGACCCAGGCCATTGGGCCGGGAAAATTCAAGGGCCGCTACCTGCATTACGGCATCCGCGAGCACGGCATGGCGGCCGCCATGAACGGCATCGCCCTGCATGGCGGTTTCATTCCCTATGGTGGCACCTTTCTGGTGTTTTCTGATTATGCGCGTGGCGCGATGCGTCTATCTGCACTGATGGGCCTACCCGTGATCTATGTCCTGACCCATGATTCCATCGGGCTCGGCGAGGATGGACCGACCCACCAGCCGGTCGAGCATCTGGCCATGCTGCGTGCCACCCCCAACCTCAATGTCTTTCGGCCGGCCGACATCATCGAGACCGCAGAATGCTGGGAAATTGCGCTTGGTGAGAAGAACAGGCCGAGCGTCCTTGCCCTGTCGCGGCAGGCTTTGCCAATGCTGCGCCAGACGGACGGTGACGAGAATTTGTCAGCGCTCGGGGCCTATGTCCTGCAGGAAGCACGCGGGCCTCGCGACATCACGCTTCTCGCAACCGGATCCGAGGTCGAGATCGCCGTTGCCGCAGCGGATCGCTTGAGCGCCGAGGAGGGCGTGGGAGCAGCGGTGGTCTCCATGCCTTGCTGGGAGAGGTTTGAGGTCCAGGATGCATCGTATCAGAGGCATGTCCTCGGAGATGCCCCACGCATTGCGGTCGAGGCCGCCGGCCGTCTCGGCTGGGATCGCTGGATGGGACGGGACGGCGCTTTCGTTGGCATGCTCGGCTTCGGGGCCTCGGGGCCAGCCGGGGACCTCTACCGCCATTTCGGCATCACCGCCGACCATATCGTCACCGAAGCCTTGAAGCTTGTCCGGCAGGAATCTGACACGCCGCTCGTCGGCACCCCGGGTGGGTCGCAGGCGAGCAAAGACAGCATCCGATCAACAAAGGAGGCTTGACCATGGCCCGTATCACGCTCCGCCAATTGCTCGATCATGCCGCCGAACGCACTTATGGCGTGCCGGCATTCAACATCAACAACATGGAACAGGGGCTGGCGATCATGGAAGCGGCGCGCGCTTGCGACGCTCCTGTGATCCTGCAGGTCTCCCGCGGCGCCCGCTCCTATGCCAACGACATCATGCTCGCCAGGATGATGGAAGCGCTTGAAGAGATGTATCCCGACATCCCGCTCTGCATCCACCAGGATCATGGCAACAATGTCGCGACATGCCTCACGGCGATCCAGCACGGCTTCACCTCGGTGATGATGGACGGTTCGCTGAGGGAGGATGCAAAGACTCCTGCCGACTACGCCTATAACGTCGCGATCACTGCGCAAGTGAGCCGCCTCGCCCATATGGTCGGCGCTTCGGTCGAGGGCGAACTCGGCTGCCTCGGCTCGCTCGAAACCGGCCATGGCGAAGCCGAGGACGGCCACGGCTTCGAAGGTGCGCTCGATCGTTCGCAGCTTCTGACCGATCCGGATGAAGCGGCCCGCTTCGTCGCCGAGACCGAGGTCGACGCGTTGGCTGTGGCGATCGGCACCTCGCACGGCGCCTACAAGTTTACACGCAAGCCGACCGGCGACGTGCTCGCCATGGACGTGATCGAGAAGATCCATCACCGCCTGCCAGACACCCATATCGTCATGCACGGGTCCTCTTCGGTGCCGCAGGAGTGGCAGGGCGTCTTCAATGCCCATGGCGGCGAAATGCGCGAGACCTACGGCGTGCCGGTCGAGGAGATCGTGCGGGGCATCCGCTTCGGCGTGCGCAAGGTCAATATCGATACTGATCTGCGTCTTGCGGCAACCGCTGCCTTTCGCCGCGTCGCCGACACGAGCCGCGCCGAATTTGATCCGCGCAAGTTCCTGAAACCGGCCATGGACGCCATGTCGGCGGTCTGCAAGGCCCGTTTCGAGGCCTTCGGCACCGCCGGCAACGCATCCCTCATCAAGGTCGTTCCGATGTCGGAGATGGCTCGGCGCTATGCCGGCGGCTCCCTGAGACCCCAGACGGCGCGGTCGCAAGCCGCCTGAGTCACCTCCATCCAGCAAAAAAGGACTGTGTCATGAATGCCGATGCGAAGACAGAGATCAAGGGCAAGGAACGCTATAAGGCCGGCGTGCTCAAATACGCGCAGATGGGATACTGGAACGGAGACTACGAGCCGAAGGACACCGACCTCATCGCGCTGTTCCGGATTACGCCACAGGAGGGGGTCGACCCGATCGAGGCGGCCGCTGCCGTTGCCGGTGAAAGCTCGACAGCCACCTGGACGGTTGTCTGGACCGATCGCCTGACGGCCTGCGACCAGTACCGCGCCAAGGCTTACCGGGTCGATCCGGTCCCCGGAACGCCTGGGCAGTATTTCTGCTACGTCGCCTACGACCTCATCCTGTTCGAGGAAGGATCGATCGCCAACTTGACGGCATCGATCATCGGCAACGTCTTCTCGTTCAAGCCGCTGAAGGCGGCAAGGCTCGAGGACATGCGCCTCCCCGTCGCCTATGTGAAGACCTATAAGGGCCCGCCGACCGGCATCGTCGTCGAGCGCGAGCGGCTCGACAAGTTCGGCAAGCCGCTGCTTGGCGCCACCACCAAGCCGAAGCTGGGACTTTCCGGCAAGAACTATGGTCGCGTCGTCTACGAGGGCCTGAAGGGCGGCCTCGATTTCATGAAAGACGACGAGAACATCAATTCGCAGCCCTTCATGCATTGGCGCGACCGCTATCTTTACTGCATGGACGCCGTCAACCATGCCTCCGCCGTCACCGGCGAGGTCAAGGGGCACTACCTCAACATCACCGCCGGCACGATGGAGGAGATGTACCGCCGCGCCGAATTCGCCAAGGAACTCGGCTCGGTCATCGTCATGGTGGATCTCATCATCGGCTGGACGGCAATCCAGTCGATCTCTGAATGGTGCCGGCAGAACGACATGATCCTGCACATGCACCGGGCCGGTCACGGCACCTACACACGGCAAAAGAACCACGGCATCTCCTTCCGCGTCATCGCCAAATGGCTGCGGCTCGCCGGTGTTGACCACCTCCATGCGGGCACCGCCGTCGGCAAGCTCGAGGGCGACCCGTTGACTGTCCAGGGCTACTACAATGTCTGCCGCGAAATGAGGAACGAGATCGACCTTCCGCGCGGTCTCTTCTTCGAGCAGGACTGGGCGGATATCAAGAAGGTCATGCCGGTGGCATCGGGCGGCATCCATGCCGGCCAGATGCACCAGCTGCTCGATCTTTTCGGCGACGACGTCGTGCTGCAGTTCGGCGGCGGCACGATCGGCCATCCGATGGGCATCCAGGCAGGAGCCACCGCCAACCGGGTCGCGCTGGAAGCCATGGTGCTGGCCCGCAACGAAGGCCGCGACATCGCCCATGAAGGTCCTGAAATCCTGAGGGCCGCGGCGAAGTGGTGCAAGCCGCTGGAAGCCGCCCTCGATACCTGGGGCAACATCAGCTTCAACTACACCCCGACGGACAGTTCGGATTTCGTCCCGAGCGTAAGCGTTGCCTGACGGACAAGAAGGAGAGACGACATGCGTATCACCCAAGGATGCTTCTCGTTCCTGCCGGACCTGTCGGATGAGCAGATAACCGCACAGGTGGAATATTGCCTCGGCAAGGGATGGGCGATCGGCGTTGAATATACCGACGATCCGCACCCCCGCAACACCTACTGGGAAATGTGGGGCAATCCGATGTTCGATCTCAGGGACGCCAAGGGCGTCATGATGGAATTGGAGGATTGCCGCAAGGCCCACCCGCAGGACTACATCCGCCTCAACGCCTTCGATTCCAGCCGCGGCTTGGAGACCGTGACGATGTCGTTCATCGTCAACCGTCCCGACAACGAGCCGACACTGCGGATGACCCGGACGGAGAGCCGCGGTCGCAGCCAGCATTATGCCTGGGAAACGCAGCGGTAGAAGGAGAGACAAGATGGCGATGGCGGAAGCTTCATCAAGCGCCGAAGGCCTGCCGACATCGGTCGACCTCGTTGAGGAATACAACGCCTCCGGCGTCGCCGAGATCCTCGACGAACTGGACCGGGAACTCGTCGGGCTGAAGCCCGTGAAGCAGCGGATCCGCGAGACGGCGGCCCTGCTGCTCGTCGAGCGGGCTCGCCGTGCAATGGGTCTCAGCCATGAGCCGCCGTCGCTGCACATGAGCTTCACGGGAAATCCGGGCACCGGCAAGACAACGGTCGCCTTGCGCATGGCCAACCTGCTGCACAGACTCGACTATATCCGTAAGGGGCACCTGGTGTCGGTGACGCGCGACGATCTGGTCGGGCAGTATATCGGCCACACCGCGCCCAAGACCAAAGAAATCCTGAAGAAAGCAATGGGCGGCGTGCTGTTCATTGACGAAGCCTATTATCTCTACCGACCGGACAACGAGCGCGACTACGGCCAGGAAGCGATCGAGATCCTGCTGCAAGTGATGGAGAACAACCGCGACGACCTGGTGGTCATTCTCGCCGGCTACGCCGATCGCATGGACCGTTTTTTCGAGAGCAATCCGGGCTTCCGCTCGCGCATTGCCCACCATATCGATTTCCCCGACTACGACGACAAGGAACTCCTGTCGATCGCCGAGACCATGCTGGGTCGTCAGGGCTACCAGTTCGACACCAAGGCGGCGGCCATGATGAGCGACTACATCGCCCGTCGTCGGCGCCAGCCGCACTTCGCCAATGCGCGTTCGATCCGCAACGCGCTCGACCGGGCCCGGCTGCGGCAAGCCAACCGCCTGTTCGAGGAAAGCGCCGGGCCGGTCGACGCCCAGCAACTGTCGACCATCACGGCTGGGGACATTTCCGCCAGCCGCGTGTTCAGCACGGTCGAGCCCAACCATCCGGAGATCTCGTCATGAGCCCGAAGACCATCATAGCCCCCTCGGTCCTGTCGGCTGATTTCTCGCGGCTCGGCGAAGAGGTCGAGGCCGTCTGCGAGGCGGGCGCCGATTGGATCCACCTCGACGTGATGGATGGCCACTTCGTCCCCAACATCACCTTCGGGCCACCGGTCATCAAGGCGATCCGGGACCGGACAGACAAGATCTTCGACTGTCACTTGATGATCGAACCGGCCGAGCGATATCTCGGGGCCTTCGCCGTTGTCGGCTGCAACATCATCACCGTGCATGCCGAAGCGACCACCCACCTCGACCGGTCGTTGCAGGCGATCCGCGACCTCGGCTGCAAGGCCGGCGTCTCGCTCAATCCCTCGACGCCGGAAACCGTCATCGAATATGTGCTCGACCGGCTCGACCTGATCCTGCTGATGTCGGTCAATCCCGGCTTCGGCGGCCAGGACTTCATCCCGTCCGTCATCGATAAGGTAGCGAGGGTCCGGGCGATGATCGGCGCGAGGCCGATCCTCATCGAAATCGACGGCGGGTTGACACCCGAGACCGCGCCGCTCGTCGCCCGAGCCGGCGCCGCCGTGCTTGTTGCCGGCTCGGCCGTCTTCAAAGGCGGGCGGGAGGCTTATGCCGGCAATATCAGCGCGCTGCGCACCGCCGCCGATGAACCGAGATTGGCAGCGCTCGGATCACGCTGAAGTTAGGCATCGAACCAAAAAATCGTGATTGATCCTAATTACATTTGAGCGGGAAGCGGGCGAAAAACGGCGTACACTTTCCTCATCGCGTTGTTGAAAGGCGAGGTGACGGCGGCATGGCAGCAATCCCACCCCTCTGTGATTTCGGCTGGAAGGCCGTCGACGCCCGCCTGCCGGCAACCGACGGTCGAACCTATTCGATCCTGGACCTTTCCGGCCCGAACGGGCTCGTCGTTGTCTTCATCTGCAATCACTGCCCTTACGTGAAAGCGGTCATCGACCGCATCGCCCGGGACGCGATCGCCCTCAAGGAACACGGCATCGGTTTCGTCGCGATCAACGCCAATGACGCCGAGGCCTATCCGGAGGACTCCTTCGATAACATGAAGCTTTTCGCGTCGCGGCACGCCCTGCCCTTTCCCTATCTCTACGACGAGGACCAGTCCGTCGCCAAAACCTATGGCGCGGTCTGCACACCCGACTTCTTCGGCTTCAACAGGGACATGGAACTGCAATATCGCGGCCGATTGGACGCGTCGCGCAAGGAAATCGACCCAGCCGATTTGAGGCGGGATCTCTTCGAGGCCATGGCCATGGTTTTGCGGACCGGCAAAGGACCGGCGGACCAGCAGCCCTCGATGGGCTGCTCCATCAAATGGAAAGCGTAGCTACTCGGCCTGTAGCATGCCTGTGGCTCAGCAGGCGCAGTCATTTTCTTCGGACCGGCTGAAGATATGCTTCAGACCCCGCCCGCTGGGGAGATCCCCCGTGAGGGAGAACAACGGGCGGAGTCCGAGGGAGGAGGCGTTGGCCTCGAAGTCAGGCCGGCAGGGCGCCGGACTGTTTGGCGACATGCGTCGCGATCGCATCCATCAGGGTCGGAGACAGGCAGTCGTAGGGCTGCAGACCGAGTTCCGTCAGGCGTGCACGAATTTCCGGCATCCTGTCGGGGTTGACGCCGCTTTCGATGATGGAAGAAACGAAGGCCGCGAATTCGGGCGGCGACCAGCCGGTCTCGTCACTGAGTTCGGTGTGAACGAAATCGAGGCCATAGAAGGGATGCTTGGTGTTCTCGATCCGGCCGTACATGTGCGTGCCGCAATCCTTGCAGGCGTAGCGCTGGATCGTCGCGCTCGGATCGACGATCTGCAGTTTCTCCGAGCCTGAGGCGACATTCACCTTGTCGCGGCTGACGACGGCGATCTGAGCAAAGGTGGCACCCTCGGGCTTCCAGCATTTGGTGCAGCCGCAGGCATGATTGTGCGCCGTCTGCGCACCGATCTCGACGGCTACCGGATTGGTTGCGCATTGGCATTTCAGCCTGCCCCCCTGGAAGCCCGGACTGGCCGGCGGAAAGCCGTTGTCGATGGACGGATGTAGCTTTAGCATTGGTTCCTCCTCTCTCTTGAACGTCTTCGCGTCTTCCGTGAGAAAACAGGATCAAGGCAAATGCCGCCGGCGGCAACATAGCGGAAAGTGTCGGTTTTCGGCGTCGAACGGCTATGACCCGCGCCCCAGCTCAGCCCTTCGAGCGGAGCATGGCGCGGGCTGGATCATAGCCCCAGAGGGCTGCCAGCATGAACAGGACGAAGCAGGTGCTGACCCAGGCGAGCGCCGTGAGATTAAGCTCGCCGTAGAGCGCAAAGCGTATCAATTCAACCGCATAGGTAAACGGGTTCAAGGCGCAGATATCGTGCAGCAACGGCGAGCTTTCCGCCATCTTCCATAAGGGATAAAGCGCCGAGGACAGGAAGAACATCGGAAAGATCACGAAGTTCATGACGCCGGCGAAATTCTCGAGCTGCCGGACGGTCGACGAAATCAACAACCCAAGGGCGCCGAGCATCAATCCGCTGACTAGCAATGCCGGCAGCACCGCGATATAGCCGGACAGTGGCACAGTGATGCCGGTGAGTGCCGCAATCCCCAGGAACACGGCGACCTGCAGGATGGATACGATCACGCCGGCCAGCAGCTTTGAGAAAAGCAGCCACCAGCGCGGCAGGGGCGACGTCAGCAACAGGCGCATCGACCCCATTTCCTGATCGTAGACCAGTGACAGCGACGATTGCATGCCGTTGAACAGCTGGATCATGCCGCAAAGTCCCGGAAGGATATAGACCTCGTAGGTGATATAGGTCTGGTAGGGCGGTATGATCGATACGCCGAGTGCTGCACGGAAGCCGGCGGCAAAGACGATAAGCCAGACAAGAGGGCGAACGAGGGCCGCCAGGAAGCGGCCCCGCTGGCGAACGAAGCGCAGGTTTTCGCGGGTGATGATGGCGCAAAGCGCAATCAGCCATGCCTTCATGCCGGAACCTCCCGGCCCTCGGCCGTCATCGACAGAAACGCCTTGGCAAGCCCCTGCCCGCCAGCGAGGTCCTCGGCACTGCCATCGCTGAGGACCTTTCCACGATGCAGCACGACGACCTGATCGGCCGGCCGGATCTCGTCGACCAGATGGGTTGCCCAGAGCACGGCAAGCCCGGCCTCGGCCAAAAGATGTACATGATCGGTAATCGCCTGCCGGGAGGCGGCGTCCAATCCGACCGTCGGTTCGTCGAGCAGCAGGACCTGCGGCCCGTGGATCAGCGCCCGGGCGATCTCCATGCGGCGGCGATGTCCGCCGTTGAGAGCGCGCACCTGCTCGTCGGCCCGCTCGGCCATGCCGAGCTGCTCCAGAGCCGCTTCGGTCGCCAAGGCGGCCTGCCGTCCCGCCAGTCCATGCAGTCCAGCGAAATAACGCAAATTGCGGCGCACCGTCATGTCCAGATCGAGCGTCGGCTGCTGGAACACAACGCCAATGCGGGCGAGCGCCGCACGCGGATCGCGCGCAATGTCGAAGCCGGCCACGCTGATGTGGCCCTCCCCCGTCGCAATCAGACGGGTGAGGAGCGCGAACAGCGTCGATTTACCCGCACCGTTCGGCCCAAGCAGCGCGCAGAACCGGCCAGCCGCTACGGAGAAACTGACATTGTCGAGCGCCTTGCGCGATCCGTAGCTGTGGCTGACATGGCTGATCTCAAGCCCGATCATGACGTCCTTCCCAGAAGGCCGAGGCCGATCCTGCCGCAAACTCCCTTATGATCGTCGCCGGGCTTCCGGCAAGACGGAGGCAACGCCGAGCCAGCCGGTTCGCCTCGACGTCTGAATGGGTCACGAGGATGACGGCAGGGGCGGTTTCGGCGATCAGCGCCTCGGTCAACGCCAGCATTTCCTCGGCGGTCGTCGGGTCGAGCGACACATAGGGCTCGTCCATCACAAGAAGTTCGGGCCGCCCGGCGAAAGCGCGCGCCAGCGCCAGCCGCCGCTGCTGGCCGAGCGACAGCTGGCCGGGAAAGAGCTGCGCCTTGTCGACAATGCCTGTCCGCTCCAGCGCCGAAAGCGCCGCTTGCGTTCCAAGTTGCGGATGCACCAAGGTGAGGTTCTCCAGTACGCTCCGCCACGGCAGGAGAACGGGCTCCTGGAAAACCATGGCGATCTTTTCCGGCCGGTTGATCTCACCCTCGAAGGCCAAGTCGATGCCGACGATCAGCCGAAGCAGCGTCGATTTCCCGATACCCGACGGGCCGAGGATAGCGAGAGTCTCGCCGACCTTCATCTCGAAGTGGATGTCGCGGAGGATCTCGTCATCTCCGAACGCCTTTCGTCTGATATCGACCTTGATCATGCCGTCCTCCAGCGCCGCACGCGGCGTTCGACCGGCTGCAGGAACATCGCCTCGACGAGAAGCATCACGCCGATGAAGGAAAGCGCGTAGACCAGTACCATGGCAACGTCGAAAAGCTGAAAATAGAAATGGATCTGAAAACCGATACCGCTGGAGCGGCCGAGAAACTCGACCACCAGGACGATCTTCCATATCACCGCAATCCCGGAGCGGGCAGCACCGGCAAGGAAGGGTGCGAGCTGCGGCATGATCACGTGACGCAGCCGCGCCATTGGCGCCATGCGATAGACCTGAGCCATGGCGCCGAGGTGCGGATCGAGTGCCCGCGCACCTTCGCGCAGGATCGTGGCGACATTCGGAATCTTGTTGAGAACAACTGCGATGATCGCCGCCGTCTCGTTGAGGCCGATCCAGAGATAGCACAGCACAATCAGCACGAGAGCCGGCAGGTTGAGAAAGACGACGAGCCACGGATCGAGCCATCGATCGACGGCGGGAACGCGGCCCATCAGAAAGCCGAGCGCCACGCCGATGGCCATCGCCGGGACGAAGGCGCAAATCACACGCCACAACGTCATGCCGAGGTGATAAGGCAAAGCGCCGGAGGCCGCGGCCTTCTCAAAAGGTACCCACAGTGCCCAGGGTTGAGGGAGGACCGACGCGTCCGCCGTCAGTCCTGCCGCTGCTATCCAGAACACCAGCAGAAGGCCCAATGACGATGCACGAACCAGCGCAGGATGTTGCAACGTCTTACTCAAGGTGCAGGAATAATCCATTGGGCAGGCTTGTCGCCTTGCCGACCAGCTCGGTTCCGCCAAGGTCCGCCATCAGCCGCAGAAACCGGTCGGCGGCCGCCTCGTCGATCGGCTTGCCGCTCGGAATGCCGGCGCGATAGCCGTCGCGCAGCGCGATGAATTCAGCGTCGTCCCCAGCATTCATCTTGTCTCGCAACCCTTCCACGCCTCGTCATCATCGCGCAGCAGATCCTTGGCCGCGCGTGATGCCTTGTAGAGCCCCTTCACGATCCCCGGATGGGCCGCGGCATAATCGCCCTTCAGCACATAGCCGAGCAGCGGCGTGTCGGGATCAAGCTTGAGTGCCGCTGCGGCATCCGAGACGGAGATCAACTCATGCATGCCCTTGGCCTTCATCTTAGCGAGGAAGTGCCAGAAATTGATGGCGCCCGCCGTCTCGCCGGACAGAGCCGACTTGAAGATCAGCGGCGGCGCCCCGAACACCTGCTCGGTCTCAGTGGCCAGGTCCATGCCATGTTGCTGCTTGGCATAGGCGCGCAGGATCAGCCAGCTCTTGTCGAGCGGCCCGCCGGCGATGCCTATCTTCTTGCCGGCAAGGTCCGGCAGCGCCTTGATGCCGCTGTCATCCTTGACCACCAGTCCCCCGACTGCCAGCGAATAGGGAATGAAAACGTAGTTCTTGCCAGCGGCACGCTGGTTGGCCACCCATATCCAGTCGGCCACCATCGTGTCAGCCTCACCGCCCTCGAAGGCGACGCGCGTTGCACCGTTGTCTGCATAGTCCTGGACGGTTAGCTCGAAGCCGTTCTTGCGGTCGAACTCGTGGGCCTTGATGGTGGAAATCTCCCAGTTGACGGTGCCCGACGCCAGCATCGCAGCGCGCAATTCAGGCAGATCCTCGGCCACGGCAGCCGCCGGCCCGAAGGCGAACAAACATGCGGCGAGAAATCGTTTCAAAAAGTTCATTGCCTTCCTCCCCAAACTGCCGCCTTCGTTTTTTGCTTGCCGGACAGCGGACCTCTATGTGATTTCGCTACTCGGTTCACGCCCGCACTCATTCTTTGCGTTTATCGGCGACGGTCAGGTCAGCGTTGAGGTTCATATCGTATTGGCCATCGCTGCAGAACACATCATCGAGCTCGTAGCCCTCGCCGCCCGCCTCGATATTGGCGGGGTCCACCTCGCATTTCATGGTGGCGAGCATGTCCGCTATCGCCTTCTGCTTGTCCGCAGAAATCTCTTCGGCATACAGGGCCAACGGCGCGCCGAGCAGAACGGCAAGAATGACGGTGGTCATCAAACGGACTTTCATCGGCTTTCCCTCTTCTAGAACCGCGTCACTGAATGGAGATCACCACCTTCTGGCTGTCGCTTGTCGTGTTCGGAATCCTCACCTCGTAGCTGCCCGGCTTTATGGCGATGAAGGACAGGGTCGCCGTGCCCGCCTCGTCGAACTCGAGGCTGTCGATCGCCATGGGGCGTACTTCTATGCCGTTGATGACGATCTCGTTCATCCAGATCGCACGAAAGAACGGCTCGCCGGTAATTGCCAGTTCCGCCGAGCCGTCCGCTGTGATGCGCATTTCGTAATAAGCGCCAGACTGAAGCGCAACGGCACCCTTGCCAAGCGGCTTGCCGGAGCCGAGCGTGATCTCGATCGGCTCGCCCCGGTTGCATTTGGCAAGCAGCCCGGCAAAGCCGAGTTCGGTGCAGAGCGGTGTCGCAACGGCCGGGCCTGCCAGAGAGAGCGCGGCCAATGCCGCGATAATAAATCTATGCACCGTGAACATTCCTCCCAATAGGTCTTTCCGCATTGCTCCACTTCAGTTCGGGGCGACCACAACCCCCCAAGGCTGCTCGCCGACTTGGACCGAGCGGATCACCTTTTGTGACTTGACGTCAATGATACTAACGTCGTTGGAATTACCATTCGTGGTGATCAGGAATTCCTCGCCTGGGGTGAATGCCAACTGCCAGACGCGCTGCCCGACAAGCAGGTAATCGAGGACCTCATCCGTCGCGCCGTCGATGACCGCGACGCGGTTGGCTGGGCCGAGCGCCACGAAAACGCGCGAGCCGTCCTTGGTCGCCTTGACGCCGACCGGCTGCAACCATTCCGGCAAAACCCCCGGCACGGCAAAGCTGACCTTCTTTTCGATGGTCGGCTCAGCCTTCGACACGTCGATCACCGAAACGGTGCCGCCGATCTCAGAGCTGACGTAGAGCTTCTTGCCGTCAGCCGTGAATTCGGCATAGCGCGGCCGCTGGTCTACCAACACGTTGTGTACGATCTTGTAGGTCGAGGTATCGATAAAATGCGCCATGTTGGTGGTTTCGGACGTATTGATCAGGGTCTGGGCATCCGGACTGACCGCGACGCCTTCCGGTTCGACCCCTACGGGCACCTCGGCCAGAACCTGGCGCGTTTTGACGTCGACGACGGTCACCAGATTATCGTCCTCGTTGGCGATATAGAGCGGGTTGCCCGCGGGATTGAGGGCGAAAAGTTCCGGATCCGGGCCTGACGGCAGCGTATGCAGTTCCTTGTAGGTCTCGGGATCGAAGACCCGGACAGTGTCGTCATCCGAAGCGCAGACATAGAGTTCCTTGCCATCCGGACTGATGGTGATGCCGCGCGGCCTGTTGCCGGCCGGAAATGTGGCGATCACCTCCCAGCTTTGGCTGTCGAGCACGGTCACGCTGTTGCCGCGCTCGTTGCTCACGAAAACCTTGTTGGCTTCGGCGGGACTGGCAAGCATCAGAACGGCTGGCAAAAACACCAGTGCGAATCTCGGCATTCTATCCTCCAAAAGCGCGGCAGGCGGTTTCAGGCGCATCGATGCCCAGCGTGTCGAGCGGCGAGTGCTGGTGCAGGTAACCATCCTGTGGCGACACGGAAACCGTCACCCGGCCGTCGGTCAAAAGGATCGGCTGGCGCAGTTGCCCGTTCCAAGGCCGGAAGGTCAGCTTCTGGCCCTTGAACGCAGCCAATTCGAACTCCGCCGAAAGGGCATAGGCCCGCACGGTGGCCGGATCAGCCTTGCCGGACCGCGTCACGACCTCACCAATCACGCGCATGGCGAGCCAGGCCTGGTAGTCCTCCTCGCGCATGTTGCGGCCGGTCAGTTTCTCGAAGCGGCGTTGGAACTGGGTCGCGCCCCAGGATTCATGAGCGGCATGCCAGGAGACCGGGCGAAGGCCCGCAGACCCCGCCACAGGTCTCGGATCCCAAGTATGATAAGGCAGGTAGGGTGCGAAGACGCCGGCCTCATCGGCCGCGATGATCACGTCATAATCCTCGGCATCCTGGGTAAAGACGGGGATTTGCTTTTGCACCATGACATGGCCAGTGTCCGTGCGGCGGCCCCCGCCGGTGTCAACGAACTCGCGCTCCTCGACGATCTTCGCTCCAAATTTGGCGGCTGAACTGCGATAGGTGTCGGCCAGTTGCTTGTCCTCGGGATGCGAGCCGTGAATCAGCAGGATACGCGACCATTTCTTCCACATGAGAAACTGGACAATACTGTCGCTGAGCATGGAGCGGCTCGGCGAAACATGCAGCACATTGGCCCGGCAGTCGGCATCGCGCAGCGTCTCGTCGCGAGCGCCTGCGTTCAGGAGCAGCACGTCGGGGCCGGCCCTGTCGGACAGCGCCTTCAGGGTGTCACCTTCAGCGATCACCGCGATAAGGCGGATACCTTCGGCTTTCAGCGCATCGAGCGCCGTCCCCGCCTGCTCGGGCGCAACCGCTTGCGTTTTCAGGGTGTAATCCATGCCCGTGAAGGCGCCGGTCGTTCGATTATCCTCGTTGCCCAGCATACCGCCGGCAAAACCGAGATCGGCAGGCGGCGCATCAAGCCGCGAGATCGGCGGGCCGACCACACGATCGATCCGCAGCACGGCCGTCTTCACCTGCGCGGCCCGCAAGGGGAACGCGACAAGCATCGCCACCGAAAGAACGGCAAGCGTAAGCGATAGCTTAGACATCGCCGGACCGACCTCCCAATCTTCCTGGCACTCCTCTGGGAGGAGATTATCAGCCCAATTTGTGTAGCAAAACCGAGACTTATGGAGCGTAGTCGCGCAAAATGCCTGTGTTAGGCTGAGCCTTATGCAACGCATCCTGATCGCACTTGTGCTCGCCTTGTCGCCGGCGCTTGCTTTGGCAGCGCCGTACAAGCCACTGATGCCCGGCGCCAAGGTGGCTTTCCTTGGCCTGACCTTCATCGATCTCTCCACGGAGGGCGCCTACAATGGTGTGCGCGCCGACGAAACAGCGCGGATAGAACTGCTGAAGAGTGCGACGCGCGACCGTTTCGTCGAGGAAGGTTTCGTCATCCTCTCGAATGATCCCGTCGCGGCCGAGCTCGCTGCCACGGTCAACCCGGCCGACTGCTACGGCTGCGACGTGCGGATGGCCGCCCGGCTCGGCGCCGACTATGCGTTGGTCGGCGAAGTGCGGAAGGTTTCCAACCTCGTCCTGTCGATCAATCTCGTGCTGCGCGACGCACGTTCCGGCGGGAGACTGCGTGGCCTCGCGGTCGACATCCGGTCGAATACGGACGACAGCTGGCTGCGCGGCATGCGTTACATCCTGAAAAACCACTTCTTCAAATCGTGAGGCGTTTCATGCGGTATCTCGGTCATCTCCTGCTGACATTCCTGCTGTTGCTGACAAATACAGCCCTTGCCCATGGTCCGACACGCCAGAAGCTGGTGCTCGCGGTCGATGTCGCGGCGGCACCGGATGCAGTCTGGGCGGTGATCGGCAATTTCCAGGATATGACCTGGCACCCAGATGTGTTCTCGACCACGGGCCAGGGTGGCAACGCGCTTGACGCGACGCGCCTGCTGACGCTCAAAGAGGCCGAAGGCCCGACAATTTCCGAGGTCCTTTATAAATATGACGGGGCGAAAATGTCCTATTCCTACAGGATTACCGAGGTCGACGTGTCCGTGTTGCCGGTCACCAATTTTTCCGGGCACCTGACGGTGACGCCGAAGGCCGGCGGCGGCTCTCATATCGAATGGAAGGGCGCCTTCTACCGCGGCTATCCGAACAACGATCCCCCCGCCGACTTGAACGACGAGGCAGCCCTTGCCGCCGTTGGCGCAGTCTACAAGGCCGGCCTCGATGCGCTCGAAAAGAAGTTTGGCAAATAGCTGCCGCCTCCTCGCCGTGGCGCTCGTCGGCCTGACGACGCCAGGCAGCGCCTTTGCCGACTATGCCTATGTCACCAACCAGTCGTCGAGCGATCTCAGCGTGATCGACCTCGACCGAATGGTCGAGGTCGGACGGATCTCGGTGCCGGGTCAGCCGGCGGGCATTGCCGTCGCGCCTGAGCTTGGTGCCGTTTTCACCGTCAGTCCGGACAGCAAGATGCTGCGCCGCTACGGCATGCCAGCCGGCGCGCCGGCAGCCGAGCGGAGGCTTGACGGCGGGCCGATCGGCGTTGCGGTAGACGAGCGGCGCGGCCGGGTCTTCGTGTCGGACTGGTACAATGCGCGGGTCTTTGTCATCGCCGCCGATAGCCTTGCCACCTTGAACGTGCTTTCAACGGGCAGCGCGCCAGCCGGCCTGGCCCTTTCCCATGACCGGCAATGGCTGGCGACTGCCGACCGGGACGCCAACCAGATCTCGATCTTCGATGCTGAGACGCTGACGCTTCGACATCGGGTGGCCGTCGGATCGCGTCCGTTCGGTGTGACATTTTCGCCTGATGGCCGGGTGTTTTCCGCGGATGTCGGCAGCAATACGGTAACGGCCGTCGATCCCGTCAGCGGCCGAGTGCTCGGCCATGCCGCGACCCGCGAACGACCCTATGCGGTGGCCTTTGCCTCCGGACGAGGTTTCGTCACCAACCAATATGACGACAGCGTCAGCGTCTTCGACGCGCAAAGCTTGGCCGCGGTCGCGGTCATCGATACCGGCGAATATCCGGAAGGCATCGACACATCAGCGGATGGCCGACAGATCGTCGTGGCGAACTGGTTTTCAAACAGCCTCACGGTGATCGACTCCGAAAGCTTGGAGACTATCGGCGAGATCGCAACCGGCGACGGGCCGCGTGCTTTCGGACGCTTTCTGGCGCCGGCGCCCGGTCGCGTCGGGGAGCCTGCTTTCCGGCAGTGATCATTTCATTGCCCACTCGGTTCCGGGTCGAGGCGCTCGATGGGATAACCGGCCGTTGTCCAGCCATCGGTCCCCTGTGGATACCAGAAGACACGGGTGTAGCCATATTCCACGGCGCGCTTGGCGGCATTCCAGGACATCCAGCAGCCACTGATGCAGAAGAACAACACGGGCCGATCCTTGTCGCCGCCCGTGGCCTTTTCCAGCCCGGCACGAAAGTAGCTCTGCATGACATCCGCCAGGCGGCCATAGCCGACATTCGGCAGCCACAGAGCGGCAGGGACGGATAGCCGCGGTTTTTCGTTCCAGACCGTACCCGCGGGTAGGTTCTCCGGCTTCGGCGCACGGGGCAGAACGTCGATGAAGGCCACCTGACCAGTCTTCCACAACGCATGGGCGGCTTCGGTCGATACGACGGTTGCGCCGGAAAGTGTTGCCGGCACCTCGGCGCGGTATTCGCTTTCGCGGTAGCCGGCCGGCTCCTCGGCGGCACCGACCGGAGAAGCGATAAGCAGGAACAGGGAAACAAGCCGCAGACTTATCATTTTGGCAGCTCGAGCGGCCCCGTCCCCATATCGTTCATGAGCGGCACGCCCGCCTCTGCGAGAATTGCGTTGATCTCGGACTGATTGCGGCGGATCAGGGAATTAAGCTTGCGCTCCCAGACCTTCTCGCCCTGCCGCACGCCCATGGTGATGCGATAGAAAAGCTTCGGCGGTGTCGGCTCCGACAAGAGCGGCGTCACTTTCAGGTCCGGATGGCTCGCCTTGACCAGTGGGGCGCCGATCGGCCCCCAGAGGATGGCTGCGTCGATGGCTCCGGATTTCAGGTCGGCCAGCATGTCATCGGCCGGATCCTCGTAGCGCCGGTCGACCATCAGATGGTACCCCTTCGCCTTCGACATCAGTCCATTTCTTGCCACATGCGTTGCCGGCGGAGTTCCCGCTATGACGCCGATCCGCTTGTCCTCGAGAAGAGGATCGGCCAGTGTCGTGACGCCTGCCAACGGACCGCTCGAGGGGACAATCAGTACATAGGCGGAGGTGTAGTAGTGGTTGGTGTTCAATACCAGTTCGTCGCCCTGGGCGTAGCCGATGACCACATCGCAGGCATTGGCCTGCAGGGTCTTGCGAATGAAGCCTGTCGCCATGGGAAACCAGCTGTATTCCAGCGGTAGTTCGAGCCTGGACGCCATCAGCTCGGCGATCTTGTTCTCGAACCCTGCACCTGAGCGATCCGACATCGGCAGATTGGCCGGATCGGCACAGACCCGAAACGCCTGCTTCGACACCAGGTCCGACGTCTGAGCCGCTACCGGCGCAGTGCCGGCAACCGCCAGCAGCAGTACGCCGGTTGCAGCAAGGCTAATCGCGGCCGAGGCAATCGTTTTCAGCATCCCGGATCGCATCGGATTTCGGCTCCTTCTTGGCCGGGCGTCCCCGCGGCAGCGCATCGGCTCCGCGCGCCTTCAAATAGGTGTAGATGTCATCGAGATAACACATCACGTTGACGTTTTGGCCAAAGGCCGGCATCACCGAATTCTCGGCAGCATTCACCTTCTTGCGTCCGTTCGTGACGACATCGATGAAAGCGTAGTAGTCCATTGTTATCGCAGACTTCTTCAAGGCCGGCGCATAGCTTGAGCCCTCGCCCTCCGGACCATGACAGACATGACATTCCGAGTGGTAGCGGCGAAAGCCCGAATAGGTCATCCAGTCGACCGTGCCATCCTTGGCAATATTGAAGGTGGGAACGTCATCGGCGGTATAGTAGCGCCCATTTTCGTCGCGGACGGCGGTGATATTGTCCGTTGCCGCCGGGGCATCCTGTGCGCCGGCGGCGCCGGCCATAAGCGTCCACACGGCGAAGATCATCGGCAGTGCTGGTCTAGTTCTGGTCATCTTACGTCCTTTGGGCAGAGAACGAATTGGCGCGGGCTTTCATGAACCCGCGCCAATTCCCTGGGCAAGGATTGCCTCTTATTTCGGCAGCGAGAACACGGTGAGCGTGCCACCAAGCGCAGTATAGTTGCTGAGGGCCGAATAGCCGCCGACGGCTCCGAGACCGTCAGTCGGGTTGGTCAGGCCGGCCGCCAGACCGATACCGGCCCAGCCGCCGACACCCGAAAGGACGGCCACATATTGGTTGCCGCCATGAGCATAGGTCATCACGTTGCCGATCACGCCGGAAGGCGTCTTGAAGCGATAGAGCTCCTTGCCTGTCGCGGCGTCGACCGCCTTCAGATAGCCCTCGAGCGTTCCGTAGAAGACCACGTCGCCGGCTGTTGCCAGCGCACCCGACCAGACGGAGAACGGTTCAGGCAGCGACCACTTGATCTTGCCTTCCTTGTTGTCCCAGGCAATGAAGTTGCCCATGCCTCCGTGGCTATCCTTCGGCGGATACATCGAAAGCGTGGCCCCGACGTAGGGCTGGCCGGCGGTGTAGCTTACCCGGAACGGTTCGTAGTCCATGCAGACGTGATTGGTGGGCACGTAGAACAGCTCGGTCTTCGGCGAGTAGGCCGCGGGCTGCTGGTCTTTGGTGCCGAGCGCTGCCGGGCAGACGCCGGTCGTGTTGGTGTCCTCGCCATTCTGCTCGGTCGAATACTGCGACACCACCTGCGGCCGCCCATACTGGTCGGACTTCGGATCCATGACCACTTCAGTCGCCCAGTTGACGGTGGGATCGTATTTCTCCGCCACCAGCAGTTCGCCGTTAACGCGGTCCAGCGTATAGCCAAAGCCGTTGCGGTCGAAATGAGTCAGCAGCTTGCGATCCTTGTCGTCGATCTTCTGCTCGGTGAGGATCATCTCGTTGATGCCGTCATAGTCCCACTCGTCATGCGGCGTCATCTGATAGACCCATTTGGCCATGCCAGTGTCGACATCGCGCGCCCAGATGGTCATCGACCAGCGGTTGTCGCCGGGCCGCTGGGTCGGATTCCAGGTCGAAGGATTGCCCGACCCGTAGTACATGAGGTTCTCTTCGGGATCATAGGAATACCAGCCCCAGGTCGTGCCACCGCCGATCTTCCACTGATCGCCTTCCCAGGTGGTCAGGCCGGAGTCCTTGCCGACCGGCTTGCCGAGATGGGTGGTTTTCTCAGGATCCATCAGCGTGTCGCTGTCCGGCCCCATGGAGTAACCGCGCCACAGGAGCTTGCCATCCGCCATCGAATAGGCCGTCACGGAACCGCGAACCCCGAACTCGCCGCCCGAGATGCCGACGATGACCTTGTCCTTCACCGGCAGAACGGTGGCGGTATTGGTCTCGCCCTTGGCCGGATCGCCGTTCTTGACGCTCCAGATCACCTTGCCAGTCTTGGCATCCAGCGCGACCACGGTCGTATCGGCCTGATGCAGGAAGATCTTGTTGTCGGCATAGGCGACGCCGCGATTGACGGTGTCGCAGCACATCACGGGAATGACTTCCGCATCCTGTTTCGGCTCATAACGCCAAATGATCTGGCCGTCTTTGCTGAGATCCAGCGCATAGACCGTATTCGGGAACGGCGTATGGACATACATAATGTCGCCGACAACCAGCGGCGAGCCTTCATGACCGCGCAGAACGCCGGTCGAGAAAGTCCACGCCACCTGCAGTTTGCCGACATTATCCTTGTTGATCTGGTCGAGCTTGGAGTAGCGCAGATTGGCATAGTCGCCGGTTTGGATGGCCCATTGATTGGGATCCTCGATCTGCTTTTGAAGTTCCGAGTTGGCGAGGGCGACGTTCGCGCCGCCTATCGACATCAAGGCAAGCATTGAAATAAGTCGTTTCATTTCATCCTCCTCTTGAGTGCTGCCGATCAGGGCAATTCACCCCGCTCGCCCCGGGAAAACCTTACGGTCTCCTCTTTCCCGGTATCGGCTTGCGACACTATTTCCGAAGATCCATGCGCTGCCTGGGCCGCCTTCCTCCTGCTGGTGTTTCGGCTCCTGTTTTGCGGTTAAGGAAACTTCGCCAAATATGCGATCAGATCGGCGCGCTCCTGATCCTTGCGCAATCCCGCAAAGGTCATCTTCGTGCCGGGCAGGAATCCTTTCGGGTTTGTCAGAAACTCGCCGATCTTGTCCGGCGTCCAGACCAAGCCGGTCTCGGCCACCTTGCTCATCGCGGTGGAATAGCTGAAGCCTTCCGTTTTGCCGGCTGGCCGGCCGATTATGCCGGTCAGCGCGGGACCGGTCTTCGACTTCGCATCCGGACCGATCGCGTGACAGGCCTGACACTTGCGAAAGACTTTCTCACCCGCCGCTGGATCGCCCGTTGCGGGATCCAGCGCAACTGCCGGTTCAGCCGCGCCTGCAAGAACTCCACCGAATACGAGTCCAGCCGCAACTAGGTCACCAAGTCTTGAAGCCATGCGTACTCTCCCTTACGCGGTGTTCAGCCGCTCTGCATGCCAGCGCACGTGGTCCTCGCCAAAGCTCGCCACGAAGCAATAGCTGTGATCGTATCCCGCCTGCATCCTGAGGACGCCGGCCTGCCGCCGCTCCGCCAGCAGCCGAGCCATCGCCTCGGGCTGTAACTGTCCGAGAAACTGGTCCGCCGCACCCTGATCGATCAGGATATCGCCCTGCCAGCCGAGTTCGCTCAAGAGCAGGCAGGCGTCGTATTTGCCCCAATGGGCCTCGTCATCGCCGAGATAGGCCGAGAACTGCTTGCGGCCCCAATCCGAGCGGGTCGGATTGACGATCGGCGCGAAGGCGGAAACCGAACGGAACAAGCCGGGATTGCGAAAGGCGATCGTCAGCGCGCCATGGCCGCCCATCGAGTGCCCGGTAATGCCGTTGACGCCGTTGACCGGAAATTGCTCCTGCAGCAAAGCGGGCAGTTCCGTTACGATGTAGTCGTACATCCGGTAGTGCCGTGCCCAGGGCTGCTGAATCGCATTGACATAGAACCCTGCGCCTTGACCGAGGTCATAGGCCTCGTCGTCAGCGACGCCTTCGCCGCGCGGCGACGTGTCGGGGAATACCAGTGCCAGACCCTGTTCCGCCGCGTGCCGCTGCAGGCCCGCCTTGATCATGGCGTTCTCATGCGTGCAGGTCAGCCCCGACAGAAACCATAGCAGCGGGACCGAACGCGTTCGCGCCTGTGGCGGGATATAGAGGCCGAACGTCATCTCGACGCGGCACGCCTCAGACGCGTGCCGGTAAACCGACTGGGTCCCGCCGAAGCATTGGTTTTGCGTTACAAGTTCCATCTTCGCGCTCAGTAGACCACGACCGAGCGGATGCTCTCGCCGGAATGCATCAGCTCGAATCCCTTGTTGATGTCGTCGAGGGCCATGGTGTGGGTGATCATCGGATC
>NZ_AUTC01000014.1 GCF_001461695.1 Sinorhizobium fredii USDA 205
GCTGCCGTCAAACGGGGGCACCAAGTGTTAGATTCCATCCACTAGTAAGGGGTGGCTGAGGAACTTGCCGGCGTCAGATCCGGTGTCGTTGTATCTCCACATTCCGATCTGTCGGTCGATGTGCTGGTATTGCGGATTTCCCAACAGCATAACTCGTCGAGACGCATCGATCCTCGACTATCTGACGGCGCTAGTGAGGAGATAAGTTTGGTAGCAGCCCAAGCGCCGCAGGCGCTGCCCGTGAGCGACGTGCACTTCGGCGGTGGAACACCAACCATCATCAAGCCAGAAGATTTTCTGGCTCTGATGGATCTTCTGCGTCGCAGTTTCGCCTTCAGGAAAACCATCGCTGTCGAGATCGAGCCGCGCACCTTCACGGCCGAGATGGCCGAAGCCTTAGGAGCGGCCGAGGTAAGCCACGTGAGTCTCGGCGTGCAAAGCTTTGATCCCATTGTTCAAAAAGCAACCAACCGGGTCCAGAGAAAGGCGCAGACGACCGCGGCTATTGAAAACCTGCGCCGGATTGGGATAAGTCGCATCAACTTCGACCTCATGTACGGCCTCCCGCACCAGACCGTGCAGTCCTGCGTTCAGAGCGCGACGGCAGCGGTCGCAATGCGCCGCGACCGGCTTGCCGTATTTGGCTACGCCCACGTTCCATCCTACAGGAAAAATCAGCGCATCATGATCGACGAGACGGCACTGCCTGATATAGCTGCCCGAGCCGAACAAGCCGTGGCTGTGGCCGAAACGTATCTGCCGAACGGCGCGGGAGCAGTAGCGGTATTAGCTTCTTTGCCGTTGGCGGCCAAGTCTCAGCCTGTTCTTTGATCCAACTTCCTTGTTTTCGAGAGCGTGGCCGCACGCCCGTGATTGGCTGGCCGAAGCTGATGCTCCCGCCGCGGTGTCGGGTTCGTTCATCAACCGTTGCTAGCAGGGAGACTTGGGCCGGGTGTATCCACAGTATGAATGGATATAATCCAAACAATCAATTTTACGGATCCGTCCAATCACTATTAGAAGATGCTCACGTTTGAAGAAATCAAGTGTGTCGCTGGTAGAGATTTGCGAGTGATACGGGAAGGTCGGGAAATGTCCCCCACTCACTGTGCAGGTTATAACAACCAACTTGGTCCGCAATGCGGGTTCGACGACAGTGTCGGGCGTCCATCGACCCCGGCCACTTCGGACGTTTGATGTACGTTTCAAGAAGCAGCAAGATGTGGAGTTCTTTGGATATGCGTCCTCAGATGCGGTGGAAACTGTGCTGGGAAAATGAGCTGGAGCTCTCCGACCACACTGAACTCGCTGAGTTCTTCCGGAAGACCTATGGACCGACCGGGACGTTCAACGCAAGACCATTTGAAGGTGGGCACAGTTGGGCCGGAGCAAGGCCGGAGTTCCGTGTAATCGGCTACGACGCTCACGGAGTGGCTGCTCACATGGGGCTGTTGCGCCGCTTTATCAGGGTGGGCGATGCCGATCTGTTGGTGGCGGAACTGGGTTTGTGGGGGGTTCGCCCGGACCTCGAAGGACTCGGGCTCAACCACTCCATCCGCGTCATGTATCCGGTGCTGCAGCAGCTTGGCGTTCCGTTCGCATTTGGCGCCGTTCGACACGCGCTGTACAAGCTTGTGGGCAGACTCTGCCGAAACGGTCTCGGTACAATTGTGGCTGGCGTTCGCGTGCGGTCCACCCTTTCAGATGTCTATCTCAACCTGCCGCCAACGCGCACTGAAGACGTACTCGTTGTGGTCTTTCCGATTGGACGTCCAATGAGCGAATGGCCATCCGGCACACTGATCGAACGAAACGGTCCGGAACTATGAAACAGCTTGACTATCTCCGGACAGTGCCCAGAAGCGGCACTGGGGCCCCGAGCGTCTACCTGACCTTCGACGACGGTCCTAACCCGGTTTTTACCCCTGAGGTCCTCGATGTGCTGGCCGAACACCGTGTCCCGGCGACTTTCTTCGTCATCGGGGCTTATGCTAAGGACCGGCCGCAACTCATCCGACGCATGGTTGCGCAAGGGCACGAGGTCGCCAACCATACAATGACCCATCCGGACCTGTCTGCCTGCGGACGTCGGGACGTGGAACGCCAAGTACTCGAGGCGAACAGGGCCATCAGGATGGCCTGCCCCGAGGCTTCGGTGCGGCACATACGTGCGCCTTACGGAATTTGGAGCGATGACGTGCTGACAACATCGGCAAACGCTGGACTGGCGGCTGTGCACTGGTCTGTGGACCCGCGGGACTGGTCCCGCCCCGGTATCGACGCAATCGTCGATGCGGTACTCGCCTCGGTCCGGCCCGGTTCAATCATTCTCCTGCACGATGGGTGCCCTCCCGACGAGTTGGCGAACACTGACGCCAGTTTTCGCGACCAGACGGTGGCGGCGTTGTCTCGTCTCATCCCTGCCTTGCACGACCGCGGATTTATAATCCGCTCGCTTCCTCAGAATCATTAAACGGACGGTTTTTCATGGATCTGCTTGGCACGACCGGCGCCGTAGCCATCTCCTTGTATGCAGCACTCTCGACGGCTTACAAAGGCATGCAAGCTATATACGCTTTGCCAACAAACACCACAGCTGCGTCAACGCCCGTGACCGGCTCCGGTGCACCGCCGAGCGTGGATGTTATCGTCCCCTGCTACAATGAGGATCCGCGCGCGCTCTCGGCGTGCCTAGCTTCCATTGCAAAGCAAGACTACGCTGGAGAGTTGCGGGTCTACGTGGTTGACGACGGTTCTGGCAATCGCAACGCCATCATACCTGTACACGATCATTATGCGTGCGACCCGAGGTTCCGCTTTATCCTGATGCCAAAGAACGTCGGAAAGCGCAAGGCGCAGATTGTCGCAATACGGGAATCATCGGGAGATTTGGTGCTCAACGTTGACTCGGACACGACCATTGCGCCGGACGTAGTCACGAAACTTGCCCTGAAGATGTACAGTCCCGCGGTCGGCGCGGCGATGGGTCAGTTGACGGCCAGCAACCGCAGCGACACATGGCTGACGCGGTTGATCGACATGGAGTACTGGCTCGCCTGCAACGAGGAACGAGCAGCACAGGCTCGCTTTGGAGCCGTTATGTGTTGCTGCGGCCCGTGTGCCATGTACCGGCGGTCCGCACTCCTATTGCTGCTCGATAAATACGAGACGCAACTGTTTCGAGGCAGGCCAAGCGACTTCGGGGAAGACCGCCACCTCACAATCCTCATGCTGAATGCAGGCTTTCGAACCGAGTACGTTCCGGACGCCATCGCGGCGACGGTCGTTCCAAACTCGATGGGGGCCTATCTGCGCCAACAACTGCGCTGGGCACGCAGCACGTTTCGCGACACATTGCTCGCGCTCCGCCTACTGCCGGGCCTTGATCGCTATCTTACGCTGGACGTGATCGGACAGAATCTTGGTCCGCTGCTCCTAGCCCTCTCGGTCCTGACGGGGCTAGCACAGCTCGCTCTGACGGCCACAGTGCCTTGGTCGACGATCCTGATGATTGCATCTATGACAATGGTCCGCTGCGGCGTGGCGGCGTTTCGAGCGCGAGAGCTGCGATTCCTTGGGTTTTCGCTGCACACCCTCCTCAACGTCGCTCTCCTGCTCCCCCTCAAAGCATATGCGTTGTGCACGTTGAGCAACAGCGACTGGCTGTCGCGTGGTTCCCCGGCTGCCGCACCCAACGGCGTAAAGGATTCTCCTGAACCCCATTGCTAAAACAAGCGCTGCGGAGCCGTCTGAAACTGCGGCACCCGCGTCGCTGGCTCAGCCTTGCGCAGCTTGCGAGGCTGCTGACATCAGTCAGTCACTGCGGTGGCGGTAGCCGGCTTTGCCAAACAGGCAAGCGAATTTAAGATAGGACGAGAAATTGCAGCTATTGACTCGAGCAAATGTCTCAAGCTCACCGTCGCGGCGGCCTGAGAGCAATGCACGCAAGCAGAAGTGCCACGGGCATAGCAATGCGGATAATTCGCTATCTTGCTCCAAATCAGATGTGGCAATCGAGCTTACCAACGTCAGTAAGTCTTATGGCGACAAAGTCGTTGTCGACCAACTGTCATTCACCATCACCTCAGGAGAATGTTTCGGCTTGCTGGGACCGAACGGTGCGGGCAAAAGCACGGTATCGCGTCTGGTTCTCGGCCTGGCACCGCCTGATGAAGGCACGATCACAGTGCTCGGAGAGCCGGTGCCAGCCCGCGCGCGTTTGGCGCGCAGCCGCATAGGGGTGGTTCCGCAATTCGACACACTTGATCGCGAGTTCACGGCGCGCGAGAACCTACTGGTGTTCGGACGTTACTTCGGCCTGCGTACTCGCGAGCTCGAGGAAGCCATTCCACCACTGCTCGATTTCGCTCGGCTCGAGAGCAAGGCGGATGTACCCGTGGCGCAATTATCCGGCGGTATGCAGAGACGGCTGACGCTGGCTTGTGCGCTGATCAACGACCCACAGCTCCTGATACTGGATGAGCCGACTACCGGCCTCGATCCGCATGCTCGCCACCTAATATGGGAACGGCTGCGGTCCTTGTTGGCGCTTGGCAAGACGATTCTACTGACTACCCACTTCATGGAAGAGGCGGACCGATTATGTGACCGCTTGTGTGTTATAGAGCACGGACGGAAGATCGTGGAAGGCCGCCCTCACGCGCTGATCGACGAGCAGATCGGGTGCGACGTGATTGAGATCTACGGCGGCAATCCGCGGGAGCTGACTTCAGTTGTCGGACCATATGCTCAGCGTGTCGAAGTGAGCGGTGAGACGCTGTTTTGCTATTCGTCCGATCCAGAACAGGTGCGCTTGCAATTGCGCGGGCGAACCGGTCTACGCCTATTGCAGCGTCCACCGAATCTTGAAGATGTGTTCTTGCGGTTGACCGGGCGCGAAATGAAGGACTGAGCGATGTGGAAACGTTACGCGGCGGTCCTACCCGCCAATCCTTGGAATTGGATTGCAGTGTGGCGCCGTAATTATATGGCATGGAAGAAAGCCGCGATCGCTTCAATTCTCGGTAACCTCGCCGAGCCCGTGACTTCGCTGTTTGGTCTCGGCTTCGGCCTGGGTGCGATGGTGGGTCGCGTCGACGGCATTCCATATGTCGCGTTCTTGGCGGCTGGCATGGTTGCAACAAGCGCAATGATCTCCGCGACGTTCGAGACTATTCACGCGACCTTCGCTCGCATGCACGCAAAACGAACTTGGGAATCAGCCCTGTGCACCCAACTCACGCTCGGGGACATCGTCCTCGGTGAACTGGCGTGGGCAGCCAGCAAGGCGTTATTGGCCGGGACAGCAATGATGCTCGTTGCAGCCACAATGGGCTTTGCATCGTGGCCGTCCGTTCTCTTTGCCTTGCCAGTGATCGCACTCACGGGGTTCGCCTTTGCAAGCCTGGCGATGATCGTCACAGCACTTGCGCCCAGTTACGACTATTTCATATTTTACCAGACGCTCTTCCTTACACCCATGCTGTTTTTGTCAGGAGCGGTCTTCCCAGTCAGCCAACTGCCCGACATTTTTCAGAAGCTATCGCATCTGCTGCCGCTGTCACATTCAATCGAGCTCATTCGTCCAGCGATGCTAGATCGCCCAGGCGGAGGCGTCGCTCTGCACATCAGCGCGCTTTGTATATTTGCAGTGATGCCATTCTTCTTATCTGTGGGACTTCTTCGGCGGCGTTTAATGTCCTGACCTACGGCAGAAAGAGCACTGCTTGAGCTTAGCAAACGACTAAATTCAGTCGGAGCACAGGGCCTACCTGTTACAAGTGACGAGAGATTGGAGAGCAACATGCTGTGTCTAGGACTGAGTGGCGGTCTAAGCAAGATTTACGAAAACACGCTCGATCTGCCGAATACATTTATGCACGACGGTGCAGCGGTTCTCGTCCGAGACGGCCGAGTGATAGCTGCTGTCGAAGAGGAGCGGCTTAATAGAATCAAACATTCCAACAAGCTGCCGCGCCGTTCGATTCAATACTGCCTTGAATACGCCGGGGTTCAGCTCAGCGACATCGACTGCTCGCGTATTATGCAACCGAGGCATTTTGCAATGCTATGCTCGAGCGCTTGCTCGTTTCTCAGCCGCACATGTCAATACCGTTGTATGCCAAGCTGTTGTTGTGTGGGTTGCTCGCGCAGGAATTTGGTACTGAGGTCGATCCGTCGCGAATCTCATTCGTAAGCCATCACCTGTCGCACGCCTGGAGCGCGTTTTCTATGTCGGGTTTCGAACAAAGTCTCATCTTGACAATTGATGGCGGTGGAGACTTCGCCTCGGGTCTTTTGGCGATAGGATCTGGCACGGAAGTCACACCGCTTGCGACATTTCCGGAGAGCGATTCTTTAGGGCTTTTGTACCTTGAGACCATAAAATATCTCGGTTACGGCATGTTTGATGAATACAAGGTCATGGGGCTTGCACCGTACGGCGACCCCGCTCCCCATCGCGACCTCTTCGAACAGTTCTACGAGCTATTAGACAACGGTGGCTACCGGATCTATCTGGACCGGATTGGTCCCACGCTGCTTCGCAGCATTGAGGTACGCCGAAAAGGGATGCCGTTCACTCAGCAGCATAAAGATTTGAGTGCTTCGTTGCAAGAAGCACTCGAACGGATTGTGTTTCACGTTCTACGGCATCACAGCGAGATCACCGGCATAAAGCGCTTAAGCTTGGCCGGAGGAGTAGCTCACAACTGCACTTTGAGCGGTAAGCTGTTGCGCTCGGGAATCTTCCAAGACATCTTCGTGCAACCCGCGGCACACGACGCTGGCTGCGCATTAGGCGCTGCATTGATGATGTCTAATGAACTAGGGCAGTCCGCACCTCGAGAGCGTTTGCAGGAGGTCTATTGGGGTCCTGATCTCGGGAGCGACCGCGCCGTGGAGCAGGAATTAATTGCATGGGGCGGCCACATTGAAATCGAACGCTGCGATGATGTGGCCAGCAGAGCAGCCGAGTGGATCGCCGATGGCGCCGTTATCGGCTGGATGCAGGGACGATCGGAATTCGGACCGCGTGCGCTTGGCAACCGTAGCATTCTTGCCGACCCTAGGCCGGCCACAAACAAGGATCGGATCAACGCGATTGTCAAGAAGCGCGAAGGCTATCGCCCCTTTGCGCCATCCGTGTTGGAGGAGGACGCCAACGAGTTCTTTGAATTGCCAGATAGCAGGCAGGAATTTCCCTTTATGAATTTCGTAGTGCCTGTGCGCGAATCCAAGCGCAATCTGCTCGGTGCCGTCACGCACGTCGATGGTACGGCGCGCTTGCAAACAGTATCGCGCAACATCAATCAAGCGTATTGGGAGGTCATCACCGCCTTTAGGAAACGAACAGGTGTCCCGATTCTGCTCAACACGTCCTTCAACAATAATGTTGAGCCGATAGTGGATTCGGTTGCGGATGCGGTGACCACATTTTTGACCACCGACTTGGATGGACTCGTGGTTGGGTCGTATCTCATCAAGAAGCGGACTGCGTCACCGGAGGACTGGAGTAGACTTGCGCTTTCGTTGCCGCCTTATTCAAGCCTCCATCAAGTGCGTGCATTTACGGCGTTAGACCGCCAAGAGACGGTATGCGAGATCCGCACGGGTCCCTCCAGCCGAGAAGCCGTGCGGATTTCATCCGAGTTGTTCGAACTGCTAATGCGGATTGATGGAGAAGCTCCGCTCGGCGATATCTTGGACCTCATCGCGCCCAATCAGAACCAGCGTGAAGCGCTCCTAAATGAACTGCGTGGGCTTTGGGAGCAGCGTAGCGTGCGACTGCATCCAATGCGCGCCGGCTCTGCAGCGGAACCACTATCAAGTTCAATCAATCTGTCAAGCGGTGCCCGCCTATGACAATCGCGGTAGTTCCGTCCCTCTCCTTCACCCATGCTGGTGGGGCCGAGACGCTCATGAGTGATGGGCGGCATTCGTTGAGGCTCCAGCGAAGCGCGGCACGAGCACTCAATGTCTCACCAGCGGTCAGCACCCGCATCTGCAATCAATATTGAGGTGTAATTTCATGGAAGTAGGACGGTATCTTAAAGAAGGCCTGCTAATCTCTCTTCAGCAACGCCTTCGCGAATTTGCGGAGGGCATAGGAAAGCCAACGTCTTCCTTGAAGGTCCATCGACAGATCGTTTCGCTCCTTGAAAAGCCTGACCCCGTGATTCTGGACATCGGTTGCAATGATGGAAGCGATGCGCGACGCTTTCTCCAGCTTCGTCCGAAGGCCCAGCTTTTCTGCTTTGAGCCAGACCCCCGAGCCGCTGCTCGCTGTAGGGAAAACATGGGGCCTTTGGACAGGATGAGGCTATTTGAAGTCGCGATCAGTGATCGAAACGGCAGAATCGATTTCCACCCCAGTAATGGAGATGCAAAGGAATGGGATCTGTCAGGCTCAATACGCCAGCCCAAGAATCACCTTTCCGAATATCAGTGGGTCCGGTTTGACGGACCCATCTCAGTTGAGACTCGGAGACTGGACGATTGGTGCAGTGAGGCTGGCTTGGAGAGTATCGACCTGATCTGGATGGATGTGCAGGGGGCCGAGTCCGACGTCATCGCTGGCGGCAAAGAGACTCTAAACAATACGCGCTTCATCTACACTGAATATAGTGACCAGGAGCTGTATGAAGGTCAACTGCCCCTGCGCGCAATTCTTGACCTACTGCCTTCGTTCGAATTGGTGGCTCAGTTTCCACGCGGAGTGGAGGGTGACGTTTTGCTCAGAAACACGAGGCTTTAGCACCAGTCGGCTTGTTCTCTTCCATATTGCGGGCTGTCCCAGCCCAAGACCGCCTCAGCAGGCAGGCCTTGGCGCCCGGTTACCTTGACCGCTGTGCCGACACAGGTCTCGCGCCATTAAGCCAACCAGATCGCGATGCGCGTCGAGCCACATCGCTCGCCGAAACAATCGCTAGCGTTACCGATCTTTGACAGCGGCTCTGCAACTGGAGAGCGTTTTTTCGAGACCCAGACGATCCGCCAAGGCCTGAATCGTACTACTCCTGTCACGGCCTCTCTGACGTTCGGCTCGCAGCGTCTGTGGTTCGAGTCGGATTTTGTCTCTCTACCTGGCTTCCGCTCTGAGGGTCCGTTGGAAGCGGAAGGGACGAAGATGAGGAGCAAAAAGATGAACAAAACGCGCCAACGGTGTCATCCTGCTCCGATGGGCAAAAAAGGTAACATATATCCGCAACGGGGTCCGCCCGCACGTCCGGCGAGGCTACGAGCCATGTGGCGACTGCTGCGGTGCATGCGAGCATCAGCACGGTCCTGCGATTCATGAGATATACCTCCGAAAATTCGGGTTAAATTTGCAACATGGGCGGCAGTAAGAGGCGTGCAATAGCGGTGGACCGTGTTTTCGGTTCCGATTGTCTGGCAGGCGCGGCAGACAAGTGCCCTTACCTTCGTGTTCCACCGGCCTAGGCAAAAACCGTGAACGCTGTTCCCCATCGCGCAGTCCTTCTTCATCTCTAAGAATAGCGCATGCGAATCGTCAAAGCGGATCATCTGCACTAGGCGGCAAAACCGAGCAAACCAAAGATCGGCGCGAGGCCGACACCGTCGGCAATCCCAATAGTGCGAAAGACTCCGGGTCCAAGAGGTATGTGACGTTCTTCATCTATCAGCCTTTCTCTATTGTCGTGGTGTCATGTCCCAACGAAAGGTAGCGTAGGCGAGGCACGCGTGGGGAGCTTCGCTATGCACCATGTGGCAAGACTGGGAAATCCATTTTTTGTATGGGGCCTATTCAAACCATGGAATGTGCGAACGAATGCATTCCAACACATCGGCTTGAGGGCCCCCGGGTGCCACGCGCGATCGCTGGCTTACCGACCGTCAGGCCGATCTGTTGCCGGTACCGTACTTCCATGTGGTGTTCACCATGCCGGCCGAGATCGCCGCGATCGCCTATCAGAACAAGCGGCAGCTCTATACGATGCTGTTCGAGGCGGCCGCCGAGACGCTCAAGACCATTGCCGCCGATCCCCGGCATCTCGGCGGCGAACTCGGCTTCCTCGCTATCCTCCACACCTGGGGGCAGACGCTGACCCATCACCCGCATCTCCACTGCCTCGTCCCCGGCGGCGTGCTGGCCGACGCTGGATCGCCTGTCGCCGCCGCCGTTTCTTCCTGCCGGTCCGGGTGCTCTCCCGGCTGTTCCGCCGCCTGTTCCTCGAGCGCTTGCTGGCGGCACAGGCGGCCGGAGGCCTGCGTTTCTTCGGCGCCCTCGCGCCGCTTGGCGATGGCAATGCCTTGGCCCGGGCGCTGCGTCCGCTGCGCAAGAAGCGCTGCCGAGTAGGTGGGGGCGTTACCGCCCCACCCCTCACAGACCCGGACGTGCAGTTTTCCCGCATCCGGTTCCTCATGGTAGAGTTTAGCTCACGGCAGCAAATGAATGAGCAATTCTGGCTGGCGGCAGCGGATGGCGTTTCAGGATCTCGTTAAGACGGGTCCATCGGAACACGCTTTGACGATCTCGTCGAGATAGCCATTTCTGCCATATCCTCACGACCTGATGGGCGAACCATCGCAATCGCCGAGCATTTCCTCCGACGCCATAATAGGCGAAGTGGCCCCACATCATGGACGAGAGATGGCGGTGCTGATCGCGGATCGACCAGTTCCGGTGTTTCCGGCACCAGTCACTCACCGCTGCCAGCGCACGAGCAAAGCGGCCTTTGGCCGTGACTTGCATCACCATGGCTTTTCCTCTGCGCGACCGTCCCCACACGTGGGTCAGGCCGAGAAAGTCGAAGCTGGTGCCATCCGTCTCCGGATGCCGTGTGCTCTCCGTCCTTCGCGGGCGAAAGTCGACGAGGCGCGTCTTGTCCGGGTGGAGCGTAAGCCCGTACCGTCCAAGACGTTTGCCCAGAACTGCCAGGACACGTTGGGCGTCGACGATGTTGTCAAACGCCATGATCGCATCGTCAGCATAGCGGGCAATGGTGCAGCCCCCACGAAGCCGCGGCCGCACCTCGGTCTCGAACCATTCATCCAGCACATAGTGCAGAAAAATGTTCGAGAGGCAGGGCGAGACGACGCCTCCTTGCGGGGATCCTTCTGTCGTTCGGCGCAGGAGACCATCTTCGATGGCCCCAGCATTCAGCCATTTATCGATCATCCGTCGGATGACGCCGTCGGTGACTCGCTGGTCGAGGAACGCCCGGAGGTAAGAGTGCGGGATCGAATCGAAGTACTTCTGTATGTCGAGATCGATCACCCAATAGAGCCGCTTTGCCCACAGCACGTTCTGCATATTGCGGAGCGCCTGATGGGCCGAGCGGGCACTGTAAAGTTATCAGCAAATTGATGCAGCGATAGCTGGCGGGGACGGCTGTCAGGCTGCGGCGAC
>NZ_AUTC01000015.1 GCF_001461695.1 Sinorhizobium fredii USDA 205
TCGCCGAGCTTCAGCCCGGTCGCGTCCGGACGGTCGCGCTGATGCGGAACCGTGTCGAGGATCTCGTAGAGCATCCGGGCATTGACGGCGGCGCGCTCCAGCGACACCTGCAGCCGCGCCAGGCGCCGCGCCGGGTCATAGGCCATGAGCAGCGCCGTGACGAAGGCGAAGAACGCGCCCGGAGGGATATTGCTATAGATCGTTCGGAAGGCGGCATAGGCGAGCACGCTGGAGATCGCCAGCCCGGCAAAGGTTTCCGTCATCGGCGCGGTACGCTCGCTCAGCCGCGCGATGCGGTTCGCACGGTTTTCGGCCCGATCGATGATCGTCTCGACCTTGCGGCGCAGTTCGTTCTCCATCGTGAAGGCCTTGACGATGGTGATGCCCTGGATCGTCTCCTGCATCGCCCCGAGAACGCGGCTGTTGACCTCGACCGCCTCGCGGGTCGCCAGCCGCAGGCGCTGGGAAATGTAGCGCAGGCCAAGGAGCAGGGGCGGTGCGACGAAGAATACGATCAGCGAAAGCAGCCAGTCCTTGCTGAACATGACGCCGACCAGGCCGACTAAGGTCAGGAAATCCCGGGCGATCGAGGTCACCGTCATATTGAGCACGTCGCGGATGCCGCCGATGTTCTGGCTGATCTTGGCGGCGAGTTGCGCCGAACGATGTTCGTGGAAATAGCCGACGCTGAGCGCCATCAGGTGCGCGTAGAGGCGGCGATGATAGCGCGCCACGATGTTGTTGCCGATCTTCGAAAGCGCCACCGCCTGCCCGTAGGTCGCGAGACCGCGCAGCACGAAGGCGCCGAAGATGGCGGCGCAGATCACCAGCACGATGTCGGCCCGCCGATTGGCGAAGGCCTCGTTGATCACGGTCTCCATGATCCAGGCGGTGAAGCCCGTCGTTGCCGCCACGACGATGAGACAGGCGATGGCAAAGGCATAGCCGCGTATGTGGTCACGGCCGTTTTCGGCGATGACGCGTCGCAGGATTCCGGTGATCGTCTCGGAGTCGACTGCGCGCCGTTGTCTGTCCCTGGCGTTCAAAAAGCCCGTCTTCCCTGGCCTATGGTGGCTACCGACCAACGTGTCGGGCGCTCTATAGTGGTTTGAAGCCCCTTTTGCCAGTTATTTCGGTCATGACAAGTCGATCGGGGACGTGGCCGAGGATAGCTTCCGATCCATTGGCTTTTCCCAGTCTGTCTTGGAGGGCAGATGTCCAGAACGCTGACAAGCGTATTCGTTAGTGACGCGACTTTGTAGCTAAGCGCGCAGAGCCCTTACAATTGCGGCGGCGCGGGAAAGTGCGGCGTCAGCTGCACTTAATTCGATCGAAACGGAAAGCAGATCCCGGTCCACCATCCTGAGTATGGCGCGCATGACCTGATCAGAGTGGCGAGCAAGAAGCAGGAGATGCCACCCCTCGGGCCGCGGCTGCCAGCAAGCCAGTGCTTCGCGGTCCACTGGCGCCCGTCCATCTCGTGATCGTTTTAGCGGCGCGGGCGCTACCGCCGAGTTCCTCTCGTAAAGCCGAAATCGCCAAGACGTACATGTCGCGGCTTTTCGGTTGACCCGGAAATGCTTACGTTCGGATGTCCATAAGCTTCAATGGGCGGCTGCGAGACGAGCTACTGAATGAGACGCTCTTCTCGTCACTGCCCCATGCCCGATCAGCGCAAGTCGAGAGCAAGTCGCTCTGATGGAGATCGCGGCTGCTAATCTCGATCGCGAGCTCAAAACGATTGAGCAGGACTACGAGGCAGATCACCTCGCTCTTGTTCTAACTACGGATATGTTGCGCGATTGATTGGCAACGCGCGGGTCGTTGGTTATCTTACTCAGACGCTTCCGGAAATTTTGGCTGAATTTCAGAAGATCACTGAAGCGAGGAAAGTAGCCTAAATTTTTTTCTACGTGAACTGTGGCAGCTTGGCAACCCCCCCGTCTCTGCTGTGCGCGGCCACCCAATTTTCAAACCTGGGGAGGTAACGCCCTGCTTTTCCCGATTTTTTCCACTGCGCCTAAGATGAAGGTTGCCTTTCGGGCGAAGCCGCGCGAAACCTCAAGCCTGAACGTGAGACTGTCTGTGGAACCGCTATGACCGAACAAGAATTGAAGCTTGAAGCCAGATTGGCTGCTATCGAGTACATGATTGGCCACACCCTTAGCAGGTTGTATTTAATGTTAGGAACGCCAGAGCAACAGTTGGAGGCGATCGAAAGGCAGAGTGGAGAGGCACTTGTTTCAGCCCTTCGATCAAATGATCCAGCTACAGTTGATAGATTGTCCACCGAGATCAGAGAGAATATTGAACGTATCAGCTCATACGCGCGCGACTTGGTTGCGATTAAGAGATCAAAGGTGGTGCGCCCCGACAACAATTGAAGGTGTCGGCAACCACCCTAACGTCCGGACTCAATTAGACTCACCAAATGATTGTTGCGGCGAGCTCGACAGCCGCCATGAAGTTTCGCGCGAGCTTGTCATAGCGTGTTGCGATGCGCCGCCAATCCTTGAGCCTGCAGAACATGCGTTCCACCAGGTTTCGCCGTTTGTAGACGCTTCTGTCGAAGGATGGATGCGTGTGCGCGTGGGGTTGTTCGGAATAACCGGGACGGTTCCGCGCGCGGAGGAATTGGCGCAACCCGATAGGCGGTGTCGGCCGCACAGGACTGCGATGGCGGTAACGCCGTCAGCAAGGGGATTGCGACACGCACATCGCCCCGGCCTGGCGTCACGTCGAGCGCGATGGCTGGTCCGAGGCTGTCGCAGACCGCGTGGTTTTTCGTGCTTCTGCCCCCACGGGACCGCCCGATCTCCTGCGTCTCACGCCCCCCCTATTCCACCGGCCGCCGCGCGATGGGCCTTGGCGGTGTTCGAATCGATGGCGTGAAAGTCGTCGTCCGGGGAGATCGACCGCAGAGCCTCGAACAGATTGCGCCAGACCTTGCGCCGCGACCAACGGTTTCTAGGGCAAATTCCGCTGCCGCGCGCGCCCTGCTCATCTTCAGCATCCCCGGCAGGGAGAAGTTTGCCTTCTCGGTAGCCTGTCGGGGTCCCGTTCCCATCGGGGGCGCGAGGCTTTCTGTCGGCGGTTGGGATTCGGCTGTCATGGCTGCTCCAATAACCTGAAACGCACGAACTTTCTGGAGTTCAGATCAGCGTCAGCAGGTGGGCGTCCTGGCGGTCGAGGTCGTCTTCGAACTGTCGGACCCGGTCAATAATCCTCCGGCGGTAATCCTCGCGCGACAGCACAATCGTGGCGAACTGGAGGATCAGGCTTTCGACGTCAAACCGTTCCACATGCTGGCATAAGGCGCCCAACCCCATTTCTTCCATCAGCACGTCGTTCTTGCGGGCATATCCCAGGGAAATGGTTGGTCGACCGAGCTTCAGCGCGCAAACGACGTTATGGAAGCGCGTCGCAACCACAATGTCGACTGTGGAGATCTGGAGCATCAGGTCGTGCAGCGACAAGGAGGGTTCTGCGATCATTCTGGAGGACGGCAGGTCCGGCCTGGCACGGCCCACCTCTTCGACAAGAGCGTCGACGGCTGTCTTGTCGGTCAGTTCTCCGGTCAGGAGGCGGACGTCATGGCCGTTGTCGAGGAGATGGACGACGAATTTCGCCAGTTTCTTGATATAGGCGGCGAATATTGCCTCTCCGCCGCGCGCGAAACCATACCACCCGTAGTAGCTCATCACCCCGACGCCAACCGTCAAACGTTCTGCGCCTCCGGATCTTGGCGGCGGGTTTGCGGGCGCCTGCAGCTTGAATGCGACATCGGGAAAGATGAAATCCCGGCCTATATCCAAACCGACGCTCTCCATGAACTCCTTCGACTGGGTGTCGCGGTAGGATCGGTAGTGCGCCATGCGTGCGGCGGCCGTCATCAGCCACCGACTGAGGCGATGCCGGATAGGGCCTGCCCCGATGCTGACGAGCGCGATCCTGGCGCCCACCATCCGTGCGCCGAGACACCACCTGAAGATATCGAGCGGCATGCCGTAAGGGCGCTCGCCGAAGTCGTCGAGGATGCCTGTGCCGGGAACGATCACGAGATCAGCCTTGCGGATATGTCTGAGCGTTTGCGCAAGGTCGACCATCTTGCCTGGAATTTTCAGAAATAGCCGGTCGAGCTTGCGCGGCACGCCAGTCAAATATCGCGACCAGCTGATCGGCTGGGTAGTAATGCCAAATTTTCGCGTCACCTCGTCCGGATTGTCGCATATGCACACAAGTTCCGCATCCGGCCGACGATGCCTGAGGAACTCGATCATCGCTTCGAGCGACCCGTCATTGCCGAGATTCCCGCAACCAAAAAGCCCGAACAAAGCGATCTTGGCGCGCCTTCCGCGCATGGTGGGGGAAGCAAGTCCCGCCCGCCCCGGCTCCGGCGCTGGGTCGGCTTGGGGCCTTGGGAAGCGGCTTGCAATGCTGTCGCCGGCGGTCATTGGCTTTGGCCCATGACTTGCGAACGCAGCTCGAGGACCCAGTCGGTGAAACCGGCTTCGTTCGTCGGCGCCGGCCTCAACGTCTGCCGGCTCGGTTCGAATGGAGAACCCTCCGCGGGGCGAGATCTACCGCTGGATGGATCAATCCATCTTGCCTCGATTTCTGGCCCCGCAAGGCGGGACAGATCCAGCGTGACGCTTCGGCCGGTCGGCAGGTAGACCAGAGCAAACGAGCCGTCGCCTGCTCGCGCGGCGACCGCGCGCGCCTTTTCGCTTCCGCGCCCCTCGACCAGAAGCGTGTTCGCGACATCGGGTTCCAACAGCCACCATTTGAGCGACGACATCACCTTCAGAAGAAGGGTCATGCTTCGAGCGCCACGGCTGTCGAGGGCCTGTTGCCAGCTTATTGGCGCCGGATAGAGGCCCGGCCCGTCGAAATGCCAGATCGGATTGTTTCCGAAAATGTGTCCCATGGCGCCCGAAAGAGCAGCTTGGTAGGCCTGCATTCGGAGGCGATGTTCGCTCGCATCGTGCTCGTTCTCGTAGGCGCTCTCCATCAGGAAAAATGGCATAGCTTCTTTGCGGCCATACTCCGACAGCGCGGCGCTGTGCACCGGTCCGTAGGTATAGACATTGTTTATCGCCAGCCATGGCTCGCCACTCCAGTGTTCGAGAGCGGGACTGCCTGGCGAACCATGGGCTGTGTGGAGCGCGTCGGGATCGTTTTCCTTTATACCCTCGACCAGCGCACGGATCAGCTTTTTGTCCGGCGGATTGTAGTCGCCGCCCTGCACCCAGACGAGATTGTTGTAGGCTCCGTAGCGTCTTCCCAGGAAGCGGCCATAATCGCGCATGCTTTCGGCTCCGGCATCCTCCATCTCTTGATACCAGCCTTCCGGGCCACCTCCGTTACCGACATAGGATGGCGTAAGCAGCACCAGAAAACCAAGCTCGCACGCTTTTTCCAGAACCCAGTCGGCGTGCTCGAAATAGGCCTCGTTGGGCGTGGCGTAGTCGCCGTCACGCATGAACGGGCGCTCGCCATAGGCGTTGGCGGGCGCGCCCGTGGCAAAGCGATGTTCGATCAGATTGACCAGTATCGTGTTGAACCCGCGGGCCTTCCGGTCCCGCAAGTACCGTTCCGCATCTTCACGGATTAGCTGGACGACAAGCGACCAGGCGGTGTCTCCCTGCATGAAGAACGGGCGGCCCGAGGCGTCCTCAAGATGACGTTTCCCGGGCCGGACACTGAGCGGGAAAGAAGCGCCGTCATCATTCACCGATGCGGTTTCGCACGCTTGTCCGGCGAAGGTCCCGGCAACCAGCAGGCAAACCGCCAAGGCAAAGCGTTTCGGCGCGCGCTGGGCGCCCTGGCGCCTCGGCGGCCGGCCGGACCGCGTGGAAGCTCCTTCGACATCGTTTGCAAAGGCTGATCGATAAGGCACGGTTCGATCTCTTTCTGTGTTATCAGGGGACCTCGATGACCCACCTTCCTGGCTGGCGCAGGCGAAGCGCCTGTTCTTGCGTTCGTCATCAGGTTAGCCGTGCAGTACCTTGCGGCAATCCTGCCATAATGGGGATACGGCCGCTTTGCGTACCACTTTCGGGGCATTCCTAACCAAAATGTCCGACATGACGCGGCGACGGGATTGCCGGAGAAATGGTGGTCGGCGAAGTTTGCGGGAGGCAACGGCCGCAAGGCAATCTGGGACCCCGAACGCATGGCGGCTGTCAAACGCGCACTCCTTCTAAGTACTGGCGAACGATATTTCGCGCTGGTCAGCAATTTCGTGACGGTGGCTGTTGTTTCCAGAATTCTCACGCCGGCCGAGATTGGCGTTTCGGTAATTGGGATGGCCTTCGTCGGCATCGCTATGTCGGCTCGTGAATTTGCGAGCGCGAATTTCCTCATCCAGCGTCAGCACCTGACCCGTGCCGATGTGCGCGGCGCATTCACTGTCATGCTGCTTTTCACCTCAATCATCACCATCGCTCTGGCTTCTTCGGCCCCATTGCTGGCGGGCGCTTACGGCGACGAGCGGCTGACCCCGTATCTGCGGGTCATAGCAGCCGCCTTTTTTCTCGAACTGGTGGCCGCTCCGATCATCACGCTGCTGCGCCGCGACATGGCCTTCGGCAAGATCGCAGCCATCAATACCTCTGGCGCGGTTGCCGCGGCGGCCGTGACCATTTCGCTTGCGATGCTTGGCTTCAGTTATATGAGCTTTGCGTGGGCATGGGTTGCGAGCGCCGTTGTCACAGGTCTCCTGGCGGTTGGGCTCAGCCGTCAGTTCTGGATCTTCAGGCCTTCTTTGGTCGGCTGGCGCGGCATGGTCGCTTTCGGCGGCTACAATGGTGCGACAAGCCTTCTCTACAAGACATACGAAGCCCTGCCCTACCTCCTTCTTGGCAGAATCCTGTCCCTCGACGCCGCAGCGCTTTACAGCCGCGGTCTGATGATTTGCCAGCTCCCCGACAAGGTCATACTGGGCGGCGCAATATCGGTGATCCTGCCGGCCTTCTCGGCCGAAGCGCGACAGGGCAGAAGCTTGAAGCAGCCTTACCTCAACGCGCTTGGACTGATCACGGCTCTGCAATGGCCAGCGCTCCTGGTGCTTGCGGCTCTAGCCTATCCGATCGTCGACCTACTGCTGGGAGATCAATGGCATGGCGTCGTGCCCATTGTACAGATCGTCGCGATTGCCTCGCTGTTCTCCTTCAGCTTCGAACTGAACTATCCTGTGCTGGTTTCGATAGGCGCCGTGCATGACATCTTCCGACGCGCGCTAATCGTCTGTCCCGTTTCCGTCGTCATCATTACC
Source organism: Sinorhizobium fredii USDA 205 (assembly GCF_001461695.1). Classification (GTDB taxonomy): domain Bacteria; phylum Pseudomonadota; class Alphaproteobacteria; order Rhizobiales; family Rhizobiaceae; genus Sinorhizobium; species Sinorhizobium fredii. The sequence goes on from NZ_AUTC01000015.1 coordinate 7,277, forward strand.
GCCGCAGCTTTCTTCGGTCTTCGAGCGGTGGCGTTCAGCCTGCTCTTGGTGATTCCGTTCCAGGCTTTTGTTTCGCTGACATTTGTGCGCCGGCATATGGTGATTGGCTGGCTGGAAATCTGGAGCGCCGTGTGGCGCAGCGCCGTCGTGGCCGCCATCACTATTTCGGGCCCCCTGGCCGTCGTGATCTATATCGGATCGGGCTTCGAGATTTCCCTCGTCAAGGCTTTGAGCGCGGCCGCTCTCGCTGCGGCCGGATGGCTGCTCGGCTTATGGCTGACCGGTCATGCCCTTCTCACCGAATTCTGTGAGGGGTTGCCGATTTCCGGCGCAGCGGGTTGGTGGCGCCAGGGGTCCTAGAGTGATCGCCCCTGCGATTCCAGCAAATCGGTTCAACTCTTCGTCGACGGGTGGACGGTCTGATGCATTCCGCAGACGGTCTCGAGGAGGCTGCGATCCATCCGGAAGAGATAACGAAAAGGCGGGATCAGCGCCACGCGCGGATCGAGCCGAACGGCGAGCCTGAACAGCGCAATCGCACTTGCACGGCCGCGCGTGAGATCCTTGACCCCGCACCAATAGGCGCGCTCGGCGATGCTGCGCCTGCCCAGGCGCAACAGCCTGTCGGCGTCGGCCATGGCGTGTCCCTCGCGGCTGAAGAAGCTGTCGAGCGCCGCCACCCTTTCGACAAGGTCGCGGGTTCGCTCGGCGAGAAAATCGTGCGTTCTGTTTTGGCTGTGCATGCGTTTGACGCCGAGGACCGCGGGGGTATGGGCCACGCTGCCCAGCCGGGCCAGGCGCAGTAGCATTTCGAAATCGTCTGTGTGCGGGAGATCGGTGCGGTAATGGCCCGCAGCCTTATGCGCGGAGGTGCGCGCCAGCACCATGCCGGCGGCAATGTATGCTTCCGGGTTGCGGCAGCGCTCGACGATAAAATCCGTTCCGTCACGGACCCGCCATGGCGCGGGAGGGCTTACGTCGCTCTGCCCAGGAAACGGCTCTCCTTCGTGCCAGTGAACGTCGGCGCCGTAGGCGAAGCTGGTCTGCGGATGCTGTTCCATGACGGAAACCATTCGCGCCAGACTGCCAGGCGCCAGGAGATCGTCCGAGCACAAGACCATGAAGTAGTCGGCCTTTGCCCAGTCCACGCCTTCGTTGAAAGAGGCATGATGACCGAGATTGCGCGCGCGCAGGACGATCTCGATACGCTTGTGTCTGGCGGCGAGTTCACGCGCGACTTGGGGACTAGAGTCCGTGGAGGCATTGTCGATGATCAATATCCGTAGGTCATTTACCTGCTGACCAAGGACACTGTCGACGCAGTCGCGCAGGAAATGCCCGTGCTGGTAGCAGGGAATGACGATATCGACGCTTGCCATAGCAGTACTTTCGCTTTGCCCTGCCCGTTACCTCGCCGCAGAAATGTCGGGACCGCACGATCCTTCCTTGCCGGCGGCGATCCTCCTGCGGAAGGGCGGCATTTCGGACACGATCTCGGCGGCTCGTTCGAGTGGGTGATCCATCTTCAAAATCCACTGGAGGGGAGGCAGCAGGGCGGCGTTGGGTCGCCAGCGATGCGACAGCCGCAAAAGGTCGGCGCCGGTGCGGCCATGACCTCTGCAAATGTGCGAGATCGCCGACCAGTAGGCGTGTTCACCCAGGCCCCTCCTTGCCTTGGCCATCAAAAGCTCGGCACCGGGGATCGCCCTCCCCTCATTGGCAAAAAAGCTTTCGAATGCCGCCTCGCGTTCGGTGAAATCGCGCAACTGCTGGTAATCAACGGACATGCGCGAGGCATGATGCCTGCGGATCGCCTGGGGGATCCTGATGCTGGCCACGTCGCCAAGGGTCGCAAGGCGCAGCCACATTTCCAGATCGTCGGTATAGGGCAGCGACGCCCGATAGTATCCTGCCTGTTTTTGCGCCGACATCCTCCGAATGACCGTGTTTGCCCCGATATTGTTGACGGGTATCCGGCAAAGCCTCTGGATGAATTCCACCCCCCTGGTCACCTCAACTTGAGGTCCCTTCGGTCTTGCCACCAGCGAGCGCACAGCTCCGTTCGCCTCGAGCCGAGTTTCGATCCCGTGCGTGAAACTGATGCCGGGGCCACCGTCGAGGACCGCCGTCGCACGCGCCAGCGCGCCCGGCGCCAGCGCGTCATCGGCGTCGAGAATGAGAAAATACTCCGACGCACCCCAGTCTATTCCTTCATTGTAACTGAACGTGGCGCCCTTGTTGGTCGCGTGCGTCAGAACCTCGACCCTGCGGTCCTGGGCCGCGAGGTTTCTCGCAATCGCCACGCTGTCATCCTTGGACGCGTTGTCGATGACGAGCACCCGCAGGTCGACGCCCTTCTGCGTCAGGATGCTGGCGACGCAGTCGCCAAGGAAGCGTCCGTAATTGTAGCAGGGAACGACGACATCAACGCTAGCCATGGCAATGCCTCATGGAGGAAAGGCGCCACTGGTGGTGCAGCACCCGATGGGGGCTGATCTCCACGCTGCTGTCTCCCAGCCCGGCCAGGAGCAGCCTGAAATCACGCTTGATCTGCACAGTCGATCCCTCCCACTCAGCGTCGCGAAAATTCCGATCGGATTTGGCTGGCTGCTTCTGGAGAAAGCGTAATGTCGTGCGGTCCCGCCAAACAGGCTCCATTCGACGCTGCCACGGTAAGACCGATCCCTGCCAGGGCGGGCGGCTATCAGAGCCGCGCGGACCCTTTCGTGGCGCCACTAGAACGTTGACGTCTACAGCCTCGGATGCCTTAGCGTGCACTCCGAGAATAGGACCGGCAACCGCAGAAGTCCTTCGAACGGCAAGGGCTAAACGCTGGCCGGCTTGCAAAGACTTGTCTCCGTTTGGTCCGCGATCTTGCACGATTTGGACGCCACCCTGTCTAGAACATTCGGCTCGCTGCCGGTTGAGCGGTGAACCGTAGCATTTTCGTGAGGTTGTTGGTCTTCAGACGTTAGAGGTATATGTCTGCGCCTTCGCGTGAATCCGGATGAAGGCAAGGTTAGCGCTTTAGTAGTCAGTCCGCCGCAGGAACGACCGATGGCCAGATTTTGTGTCGCCTTTTTTCGGCCACTCAGTTCCATCGAGATTCCCCGATCTGGCCCCTGCCTCCAACATTCAGTAGATGATCGAACTTGTCTCCTCTTTCGAATGCGCGCTATGCGGTGCTTGGCAAAGCGCGGTGAGCTGGTTGCGCTTCCTGACGTCGCGACCGACGAAAAGTCTGCTAGGCTGATCCCTGGTTCATCCTCGCTAAGCTTGGGGCTCGGCTTCGACCACTCCGAAGCAATCCCCGATCTCAGCTTACGGCGAGGGTGAGCCGCCTTCATCCGAGAACATACGGTCTGAGCCGCTCGACCTGGCTGTTCACTTCGTTGTCGCCGGGCAACGGCGAGAAAATGTCGAAACCTGTGGTGGACAGCGGTTATGTTGCTGAGCTGCTGAATCGGTATGCGCAGATACAGGAGAAGGCGCGGCTTCGAACGGGTGCATCTGATACGACAAGCGGAAAGCTTGGGTTGAGCCGCACCGGGCAATAATGTCCCGATCATCGCTGATGAATTCGGGAGACGCAACCAGCCCGCCTCCCTGAATGAAGCCGGAGAACTCTAACCAAAAACGGTCCAGTTTGAAGGGTTCAGGTCACCTAAACGGTCACTGCAGTCGTCCTTTGATGAAAGTTCAGTGGCACGTCATCGCCCAAAAGACCTAGAGATCTACAGCCAAATCTCCATTTTCGTTCATTTTCTTCAGGGCCGACCTGAACTATCGTATTAGCCTTTCCAGTCGAAGACGAGTATGCCATGACTGCAGCAACTGTTCATGAGTATACCGACAGGCGCCAGCAAAAATCAATTGCTGTGAGCGATGAATTGGGCGCTAGGATCGAGCTGTCAAGAATAATCCTTATCGCGGCTATTGTATTTCACCACATACGGATACCGTCGGAGCTTACTTTGTATGCTTGGAATAATCTTGGCTATGTTCGAGGATATATTCAGATCGGATTACTGAAGACAGCAGCTAGTCACCTGGAACTGAAGTTCATTACATTGTACGCTTGGCCTCTT
>NZ_AUTC01000016.1 GCF_001461695.1 Sinorhizobium fredii USDA 205
GCTGCCGTCAAACGGGGGCACCAAGTGTTAGATTCCATCCACTAGTATAGCTTCGTCTTACGTCATTCGCTCCCGCAGCGCCTGCCGGTCACCTTCCTCCCTTCGATGACATAGCTTCGGTTCCATACTGGACGTCCGATCATGCCCGACAGACGAACCCTGACTTCTGCGCCAAGCTAAGGCGACCGACATACCTTGCGTTGACCTACTGTCGGGTTTGTCGCGTCCGCGACATAGTGATGTTCGGCCCGCGCGTGCCGCGCTCAGTTAAGTCATAGAATGATGTGCAGAGCAGCTTATCTGAGGCGCTCTCTGCGCAGTTGGCACAACTCTTGCTGCCTTAGTTGAACGGCGGCACACGCCGGATACCCTTCCATCGCTTGTCAGATCAGCCAGCCAACAGGTAACCAAGATGGACGCGCAAGAAACCACTGCAGCATGCCGGGACGCCTTCGCCGAACTGGCGTCGCCAGCGTGCATCCACGACCCGTATCCGTTCATGCGGTGGTTGCGCGAGCACGATCCCGTGCATCGCGCGGCGTCGGGCCTCTTTCTGTTGAGCCGCCACGCCGACATCTACTGGGCGCTCAAGGCCACGGGCGATGCGTTTCGGGGACCGGCGCCGGGCGAACTGGCGCGCTATTTCCCGCGTGCCGCGACGAGCCTGTCGGTCAATCTGATGGCATCCACGCTAGCGATGAAGGACCCACCGACGCATACGCGTCTGCGCCGGCTGATCTCGCGCGACTTCACCATGCGCCAGATCGACAACCTGCGGCCGAGCACCGCGCGCATCGTCGCAGCGCGCCTGGACGGCATGGCGCCCGCGCTAGAGCGCGGGGAGGCGGTGGACCTGCATCGGGAATTCGCGCTAGCCTTGCCCATGCTGGTCTTCGCCGAACTGTTCGGCCTGCCCCAGGACGACATGTTGGGGCTCGCCGCCGGCATCGGCGCCATTGTGGAAGGCCTGGGCCCGCACGCCAGCGATCCCCAGCTCGCCGCGGCGGACGCGGCCAGCGCCAGGGTGCTGGCCTACTTTGGCGACCTCATACAGCGCAAGCGCACCGATCCCCGCCACGACATCGTGTCGATGCTGGTCGGCGCACACGACGACGATGCCGACACGCTGTCGGATGCGGAGTTGATCAGCATGCTGTGGGGCATGCTGCTGGGCGGCTTCGCCACCACTGCTGCGACCATCGACCATGCGGTCCTGGCGATGCGGGCGTATCCCGAACAGCGGCACTGGCTGCAGGGAGACGCCGTGGGGGTGAAGGCATTCGTCGAAGAAGTCCTGCGCTGCGACGCGCCCGTCCTGTTCAGCCCCACTCCGCGTATCGCCCAGCGCGACATCGAGCTGGGCGGCGTGGTGATCCCGAAGAACGCGGACGTGCGGTTGCTGATCGCGGCCGGCAATCGCGACCCGGACGCCTTCGCCGATCCCGACCGCTTCGATCCCGCGCGGTTCTACGGCACCAATCCTGGCGGCACCAATCCTGGCATGTCGACCGACGGGAAGATCATGCTGAGCTTCGGCCACGGCATCCACTTCTGCCCCGGTGCGCAACTGGCCCGGATGCAGTTGGCCGAGAGCCTGCCGCGGATCCAGGCGCGCTTCCCCACGCTGGCATTGGCCGAGCAGCCGACCCGGGAGCCCTCCGCGTTCCTCAGGACGTTCCGCGCGCTGCCGGTGCGGCTGCATGCGCAAGGGGGGGGCTGAGATGCGCGTCGTGGTCGACCAGGATCTGTGCGGAACCACCGGGCAGTGCGTGCTGACGCTGCCGGGCACCTTTCGCCAGCGCAAACCGGACGGCGTGGCCGAAGTGTGCGTGGCGACGGTCCCGCAGGCGCTGCACGCCGCCGTGCTGCTCGCGGCCAGCCAGTGCCCGGTCGCCGCCATCCGGGTCATCGAAAGCGACACTGGCGATGGCGAGCGCGCCAGCGCGGACCCTGCGCCTTCTCCGGCGGAGGCTGAGCGGCATGCCGCGAAAGACCAACGCAATCCAGGAGGACACGATGGGACGGTTTGAAGGCAAAGTGGCCGTGGTGACCGGCGCCGGCATCGGCAAGGGACGTGGCCGCGCTGGTGGCCTTCCTGCTCTCCGACGATGCTGCGTTCATCACCGGCCAGGTCGTGTGCATCGACGGCGGCATGCTGGCGCATGTCCCGACGTACGCCGACGGTGGCAACAGCCGCGCCGCGCGGGCTGCCGGCGACACCGCCGAAGCGGGGCGCTGCTGATGGACATGCTGCTCAACCCGCTGGACCGTCGGCACCGGCTGCGGTACGACATCCCGGTCGTGCCCGGCGCTTTCCCCCTGGTCGGGCATCTTCCCGCCATCGTCTGCGACCTGCCGCGCCTGCTGCGGCGCGCGGAACGGACGCTGGGCAGCCACTTCTGGCTGGATTTCGGGCCTGCCGGACACCTGATGACCTGCGTGGATCCAGATGCGTTCGCACTACTCCGGCACAAGGATGTGTCCTCGGCGCTGATCGAAGAGATCGCGCCCGAATTACTTGGCGGAACGTTGGTCGCCCAGGACGGCGGCGCGCACCGGCAGGCGCGCGATGCAATCAAGGCGGCGCTCCTGCCCAAGGGGCTGACCCAGGCCGGCATCGGCGCCCTGTTCGCGCCCGTCATCCGGGCGCGGGTGCAGGCGTGGCGCGACCGCGGCGACGTAGCCATCCTGCGCGAAACCGGCGACCTGATGCTCAAGCTCATCTTCCGCCTCATGGGAATCCCAGCGCAGGACCTGCCGGGATGGCATCGCAAGTACCGGCAACTGCTGCAGTTGATCGTCGCGCCCCCGGTCGACCTGCCCGGACTGCCCTTGCGGCGCGGCCGCGCCGCCCGCGACTGGATCGATGCGCGGTTGCGCCAGTTCGTCCGCGACGCGCGCGCGCATGCCGCGCGCACCGGGTTGATCAACGACATGGTGAGCGCCTTCGATCGCAGCGACGATGCGCTCTCCGATGACGTCCTGGTCGCCAATATCCGCTTGCTGCTGCTTGCTGGTCACGACACCACCGCCTCGACGATGGCCTGGATGGTGATCGAGCTGGCGCGGCAGCCTGTGCTGTGGGACGCCCTGGTCGAGGAGGCGCAACGCGTGGGCGCGGCGCCGACCCGGCACGAGGACCTGGCGCAGTGTCCGGTCGCCGAGGCGCTATTCCGCGAGACGCTGCGCGTGCATCCGGCAATCACGCTCCTGCCGCGTCGCGCGCTGCAGGAATTGCAACTCGGCCAACGGCGCATTCCCGCGGCACCCATATCTCATGAGCTGGCATCGCATGCCCCGTGTGGCGAGGCAGCGGCGCCGGCCGCGGCGGATCGCCGCTCGCCGTGGCCGTCTCCTGTCAGGTACAAGGACATGAACAACATGCAGACCGATTCCACGCTACACGACGACCGAACTGGCGTTTCCGCGCTCGGCGGCGGCGCATCCGGCAGGCTGCTGCCGGAGATCTGGATGCAGGACGGCGCAAAGCGGGTCGAACAGGCGCTAGCGCGTCTTCTCTGCGCCGAAGACGACGGTGAGACCGAGCTGATGGCGGCGATGCGCTACGCCACCTTGCATGGCGGGAAGCGCACCCGCGCATTGCTCTGTCTGGCTGCCGGCGCACTGGCCGACACGCCGGCGCACATGCTCGACGACGTCGGCGCTGCCATCGAGATGATGCACGCCTGTACCCTGGTCCACGACGACCTGCCCGCGATGGACGACGACGTGCTTCGCCGCGGCCTTCCGACCGTGCACGTCAGGTTCGGCGAAGCCACTGCGATCCTGGTCGGCGATGCGCTGCAGGCGCACGCCTTCCTCACCCTGGCGAGCCTGGATGCGCCGGGCGACAACCGTATCGCGCTCGTGCGCGAACTGGCGCGGGCGGTGTCCGCCGAGGGTGCCGCAGGCGGGCAGGCCATGGATCTGTCGCTGGTCGGAAAGCACGTCGAGCTGGACAGGATCGTGGCAATGCACCGGATGAAGTGCGGAGCGCTAGTGCGCGCATCCGTTCGCATGGGCGCGCTATGCGCCATCGCGGAGGATGCCGCGCACGCTGCGCTGTACTGTGCGCTCGATCGCTACAGCGCCTGTTTCGGCCTGGCGTTGCAGGTGGTCGACGACATTCTCGACGCGACTGCGGATACCGCGACGCTGGGCAAGACCCCCGGCAAGGACGCGGCGGGGCAGAAGCCGACCTGCGCGTCGATCATGGGGCTGCAGGCAGCGCGCCAGTTCGCGCTGGATCTGTTGCGCGACGCCGGGGAGGCCATCGCCCCGCTGGGGCCGCGTGCGGAACGCATGGCGCAGATGCTGCAGCGGGCCAACGCGTATCTGTTCAAGCACGCGCCATGCGCATAAGCGCGCCGTCCGCATGGAGTCGCCCGTGTGCCGCTGGATCGACCAGCGGCAGCGGTGCATGCAGCACTGTGTCCGAGTTCGCGGCGACTGCCCGATCCTGGTTCTCGTCAACCGTCTGCAGAAGGAACATTCCGCGTGAACGCGCTGTCCGAACAGATCCTTTCCGAATTGCGCCACCTGCTGAGCGAGATGAGCGACGGCGGCAGCGTCGGTCCGTCCGTCTATGACACGGCGCGAGCTCTACAGTTCCACGGCAACGTCACCGGTCGGCAGGACGCATACGCGTGGCTCATCGCGCAGCAACAGGCCGATGGCGGATGGGGAAGCGCGGACTTCCCGCTGTTCCGCCATGCGCCCACGTGGGCGGCGTTGCTGGCATTGCAGCGTGCCGATCCTCTTCTCGGCGCTGCCGACGCAGTCCAGACTGCAACCCGGTTCCTCGAGCGCCAGCCCGATCCCTACTCGCATGTGGTGCCGGAAGACGCGCCGATCGGCGCGGAGCTGATCCTGCCGCAGTTGTGCGGCGAGGCCGCATCCTTGCTGGGCGGCGTGGAGTTTCCGCGCCATCCGGCGCTGTTGCCGTTGCGGCAAGCGTGCCTGGTCAAGCTGCGGGCGGTGGCGACGTTGCCGAGCGGCCATCCGTTGCTGCACTCCTGGGAAGCCTGGGGGACGTCGCCGACCACTGCATGCCCTGATGACGACGGCAGCATCGGCATCAGTCCGGCGGCCACCGCCGCGTGGCGTGCGCACGCCGTCACACAGGGGAGCACGACGCAGGTCGGGCGCGCCGACGCGTATCTGCAAGCGGCATCGCGGGCGACGCGCAGCGGCATCGAAGGCGTCGTTCCCAACGTCTGGCCGATCAATGTGTTCGAGCCATGCTGGTCGCTGTACACCCTGCATCTGGCCGGGCTGTTCGCGCATCCCGCGCTCGCCGAGGCGGTGCGCGTGATCGTTGCGCAGCTCGACGCCCGCCTGGGCGTGCGCGGTCTGGGCCCGGCCTTGCACTTCGCGGCCGATGCGGACGACACCGCCGTTGCGTTGTGCGTCCTGCGCCTTGCAGGCCGCGAGCCGGCGGTCGATGCGTTGCGCCATTTCGAAATCGGCGAGCTGTTCGTCACCTTCCCCGGCGAGCGCAATGCCTCGGTGTCGACCAACATCCATGCCCTGCATGCGTTGCGACTGTTGGGAAAGCCCGCCGCCGGCACCAGCGCCTACGTCGAGGCCAATCGCAACCCGCACGGTCTATGGGACAACGAAAAATGGCACGTTTCGTGGCTGTATCCCACCGCGCATGCGGTCGCTGCGCTTGCGCAAGGCAAGCCCCAGTGGCGCGACGAGCGCGCGTTAGCGGCGCTGCTGCAGGCGCAGCGCGACGACGGCGGCTGGGGCGCCGGTCGCGCGTCCACATTCGAGGAAACCGCCTATGCGCTGTTCGCGTTGCACGTGATGGACGGGAGCGAAGAGCCGACAGGGCGCCGGCGCATCGCGCAGGCGGTGGCGCGTGCGCTGGAGTGGATGCTCGCCCGCCATGCGGCGCATGCATTGCCGCAGACGCCGTTGTGGATCGGCAAGGAACTGTATTGCCCCACCCGGGTCGTGCGCGTGGCCGAACTCGCCGGGTTGTGGCTGGCACTTCGTTGGGGGCGGCGCGTCCTGGCCGAGGGAGCAGGAGCGGCGCCATGATCCAGACCGAACGCGCGCTGCAGCAGGTGCTGGAGTGGGGGCGTTCCCTGACCGGGTTCGCCGACGAGCATGCCGAGGAAGCAGTCAGGGGCGGCCAGTACATCCTGCAGCGCATCCACCCGAGCCTGCGCGACACCAGCGCCCGCACCGGCCGCGATCCGCAGGACGAAACGCTGATCGTGGCGTTCTATCGCGAACTGGCGCTGCTGTTCTGGCTCGACGATTGCAACGACCTTGGCCTGATCGCGCCGGAGCAGCTCGCCGCAGTGGAGCTGGCGGTGGGGCAGGGCGTGCCGTGCGCGCTCCCCGGATTCGAGGGCTGCGCTGTGCTGCGCGCTTCGCTGGCCGCGCTCGCCTACGATCGTCGCGACTATGCTCAGCTTCTCGACGATACCCGGTGCTACTGCGCGGCGCTGCGCGCCGGACACGCGCAGGCGGCAGGGGCGGAACGCTGGTCCTACGCCGAGTACCTGCACAACGGTATCGATTCGATCGGCTACGCGAACGTGTTCTGTTGCCTGTCGTTGCTGTGGGGGCTGGACATGGCGACCTTGCGCGCGCGTCCGGCGTTTCGCCATGTCCTGCGGCTCATCTCCGCGATAGGGCGCCTGCAGAACGATCTGCATGGACGCGATAAGGACAGGTCGGCCGGCGAGGCCGACAACGCGGCGATCCTGGTGCAGCAGCGCTATCCGGCTATGCCTGCGGTGGAGTTCCTCAACGACGAGCTGGCCGGCCATACGCGCATGCTGCACCGGGTGATGGCGGAAGAACGCTTTCCCGCGCCGTGGGGACCCTTGATCGAGGCCATGGCGGCCATCCGCGCGCAGTTCTACCAGACCTCGACCAGCCGCTACCGCAGCGACGCTGCGGGGGGAGGCCAGCGTGCGCCGGCCTGAATGCGCGGGAGGCGGCGGCGTGTGCGCGCTGCCGTCGGTCCGATCCGACGCAACGCCGTCGCCCGATGCGACGGATGGAGCGAGCATGAGCGACACCGCCCTGAGCCGGCGCAAGGACGACCATCTGGACATCGTGCTGGATCGGCGAACGGCGCCGGCCACGGTCGCCGCCGGCTGGGAGTACATCCGTTTCGAACACTGCGCATTGCCCGAGTTGGAGCTGACGCAGATCGACCTGCGCGCCTCGCTGCTGGGCAAGACCATGCGCGCGCCGCTGCTGATCAGCTCCATGACCGGCGGCATGCCACGCGCCGAGGCCATCAACCGGCATCTGAGCGAGGCAGCGCAAGACTTGGGGATCGCCATGTGCGTCGGTTCGCAGCGCTTGAGCCTGCAATCCCGCAACTCCCAGGGGCTGACGCGCGCGCTGCGCCGCCTGGCCCCAGACATTCCCTTGCTGGCCAATATCGGCGCCGCGCAACTTCGCGAGGCCGACGGCCTGGACCTGGCGCGCCGGGCGGTGGATGCGCTGGAGGCCGATGGACTCATCATCCATCTCAATCCGCTGCAGGAAGCGGTACAGCCGGAGGGCGACCGCGACTGGCGCGGCGTCCTGGCGCAGATCGCTCGCGCCGCGCGCAGCGTGGGCGTGCCGATCGTGGCTAAGGAAGTGGGGTCGGGCCTGTCCGCCTCGGTGGCCTGTGCGCTCGTCGAGGCGGGCGTGGCGGTAATCGATGTCGCCGGCGCCGGCGGCACCAGTTGGGCCGCGGTGGAGGGCGAGCGCGCCCGCGATGCCGCCGACCGTACCGTGGCGATGGCGTTCGCTGATTGGGGGATTCCGACCCCGGCCAGCGTGCAGGCGGTACGTCGGGCGCTGCCAACGGTGAAGCTGATCGCGTCGGGCGGGATCCGCGACGGCGTCGACGTGGCCAAGGCCATCCGCCTGGGCGCGGACATCGCTGGGCAGGCGGCCGGCGTGCTGGGCGCGGCGACGGTGTCCACCGAGGCGGTTGTCTCACATTTCGAGATCGTCATCCGCCAGTTGGCCGTCGCCTGCTTCTGCACCGGCTCGGCTGATCTGGCGGCGTTACGTCAGGCGCGCTTGTTGCCCTCGGCACATCTGCCCGCCGGTTGATGCCGGCGTCGCCCGCACGTGGCGGCGGGCGCCTAGCAGACTGCTGAAATACCTACGCCAAAGATAGACTACCGATCCCCTTGGCGAGGGGTTCGATGCGCAGGAGCGATGTGTTCATGGAGCAGCTGTTCACGATGAGCGGTTGGAGGATTTCGTGCCAGCCGATCATCCACTGCGCCCGATCCGGCTGATGGTCAATGAAGCGCTAGTGCGGCTAGACGGGTACTGTCACATTGATTGAGCGGTAAGGAAATTGAGGTAGCAGCGCACCCATGACCGTGAGTGCACCGACCTACAAGAACCACCGCTCAATCAATGTGACAGTACCTATTGAGAAGCTGCGTGAACTGAGCCTACCCTGGCCGGGAGGTGTCCAATGAGCCGGCTTCGCACAACGCTCAAGCGCTATGTCGGCATGCGCCAAGGGCTGGGATACAAATACGACGGTCCGGCACGACGGTTGTCGTCATTCGTCACCTTCATGGAAGCCCGCGGCGCCGATACCATCACGACTGATCTGGCGATGGAATGGGTGACGTTGATGGGCCGACAGCCGAGTTGGTCCATCCGCCTGGCTGATGTGCGCTGCTTTGCCTAGCACCTCACTCATTTCGATCCTCTGACGGAAGTGCCACCAAGCGACGCTGTGCCGCCGGCACGGCGGACAAAGCCCTACATCTATAGCGAGATCGAGATTCAGGCGCTTGTGGCGGCAGCACTTTCGCTGCCGCCGGCCCTCGACGCTGGAATCACTGCCGGTTCGGACTGATAGCGGTGGCCGGACTGCGCCATTCCGAAGCGCTCGGCCTGCTCCGGGCCGACGTCGATCTCGACCAGGGCGTCCTTACTATCCGAGAGACAAAGTTCGGCAAGTCACGGCTGGTCCCGCTGCACGCCACGACAATCGCTGTCCTTTCAGACTATGCCGTCCGACGCGATGCACACCTTGGTACGCCGCGCAGTCCCTATTTCTTCGTCGCCGAACAGGGCGGCAGATTGCTGCATCAATACGTGCACCGCGTGTTCTGGCGACTTTCCCGGCAAATCGGATTACGGCAGGAGGGGAATCGCGATGGCCCACGGATTCATGATCTTCGTCACCGTTTCGCCGTCCAGACCCTGATCAACTGGCATCGCGCTGGCGAAGATGTGGAACGCGAGCTGCCGGTTCTCTCGACCTTCCTCGGCCATGCGAATGTTCGCGACACCTACTGGTACCTGTCCGCCGCGCCGGAACTGATGAACCATGCCGTACGGCGATTGGATAAGCGCTGGGAGATTCGGTCATGAGACGCACGAACGACCTGGCCGTGCTGATCGAGCGGTGGTTCACAGATCGGCTCATGAAGCATCGAGGTGTAAGTTCCAACACCATTGCCTCCTATCGCGACACCTTCAGGCTCCTGTTTGCGTTCGCACAGACGCGCCTTGGGAGATCCCCATCTCAGTTGACACTGCGGGATTTGGACGCTCCTTTCATCGGCGCATTCCTGGAGGATCTTGAGACGAAGAGATCCGCCTCGGTGAGGACCCGGAACCTCCGCCTCACAGCCATTCGATCTTTCTTCCGATATGCGGGGTTCGAGGAGCCGGCACATAGCGCCCACATTCAGCGTGTGCTCGCGATCCCCAGCAAGCGATGTGACAAGCGGCAGCTTCAGTTTCTAACCAGGCCCGAGATTGGAGCGATCCTGGACTGCACGGATCGAAGCACGTGGCTGGGATGCCGCGATTACACTCTGCTATTGCTGGCCGCGCAAACGGGGCTGCGGGTCTCCGAGATCATCGATCTTGACCGAGACTCGGTAATGCTGGGCCAGGGCGCGCATGTGCAATGCGTCGGCAAGGGCCGCAAAGAGCGAAGTACGCCGCTCACCAAGGTTGCACAGCAAGCCCTCCGGCGTTGGCTCAAGGAACCAGGGAAGCGAGGCGCAACGGCTCTCTTTCCGAATATGCACGGTGGCAGCCTCAGCGCCGACGGCGTGCAGGCCCTGCTGAACAAATATGTCGCCAAAGCGCGCGAGCACTGCGTCTCCCTTCGCTCGAAGCGGGTGTCGCCCCATGTCTTGCGGCACAGCGCTGCCATGGAGCCGCTACAGGCGGGCGTCGATTGCTCGGTCATTGCCCTGTGGCTGGGCCATGAGGCGATGGAAACGACGCTGACCTATCTTCATGCACATCTTGAACTGAAGGAATCCGCACTCGCAAAGCTGAAGCCGTACGAAGGCGCCAAGACCAAGCGATTTCGACCAAATGACCGGCTTCTGGAATTCCTGAACGCCCTCTGAGCATGAGAACTATGCCGAGTGCCAACGACTGGTCTTCGACCAAAACGGCAAGAGAAGCGCGTTTCAACCGGTATGTTGGAAGAGGTGCTCGGCATAGTTCGACGGTCGGCATAAAACATGGAAAATGAATGGCGCCGATCCGCTCGACTGGCTCTCGCAGACCCTGACCCGCATTGCTCAAGGCTGGCCAGCATCCGAAATCGAAGCCCTCATGCCCTGGAACTTCAGGTCGGACGCCGTCAGCTAACCGCTTACCGCGTTTCACGCAATGTCCGGCATTCTCGTTGCTATTCCGAAACTTGCCGGACCGCTTCCGGCCCCAATTGAGACGCTCGGATTCATACGGACCAAGAATCCGTTCTTCCCGCTTCCCGGGCGTCCAGATCAAAGGCAGCAACGCGAACTCTCCATCCGCCTGAGACTGGAAGCCGGCAGCATGCCGCTCAGTCCGGATGTCTCCGGTCCTTCGCCTTGAAGGGATATGAACCCGCGGCCCGCCGGCCAATTCAAACTAAAGCATTGAAATACTGTGACAGTGTCATCACCGTTCCGCGGTTGCCGGCGTGCTGTGTCAAATCGCCGTGGGTAAATTTGCATTCGCTTGACCGACGACGCCCTGCCTGGCATACAAAGCTTGGCCCTACACGCGGGCCGGTGTGCCCGCCACGCAAAGCTAGTGGTATCCGCCTAACATAAGAGTCCGTATGGGATTCCCTT
>NZ_AUTC01000017.1 GCF_001461695.1 Sinorhizobium fredii USDA 205
TCCGCTTCTGGGACGCCTGAGTCGGTGAGCGCACCGATCAGCCCGCCGGCGGCCCCGCCGGCGACGGCGCCTGCAACAGCGCCTGCAGCGGTCGCCGCAAACCAGCCTGCTGCCACAACGGGGCCGACACCCGGGATGGTCAACATACCAAGCCCGGCAAGCAGGCCACCAGTGCCACCAGCGAGTGCGCCCAGGCCAGCTCCCGCACCAGCGCCTTCAGCGGCGTTCGAGGTATCGTCGCGGTCATCGCCACTGTTAGAAACGATACTGATGTCGTCAGCGGGAATGCCCGCGCCTTCGAGGGCAGACACTGCGGCACTCGCATGGCGGTTCGTTGCCGGCGCGCCCCTTGCAGCGGAGAGACCCACAACGCCGCCCTTTAGAACTGGGATGTAGGTGGGTTTGTCGTGACGGGTTGATGGCTCGAAGGGAGGCTTCTGGCGCCGCCGCGAAGACCACGATGTCCCATAGTCGTTGGAAAATCGGCCGATGGGGGAAGCCTTATTTTAAGGCCGGACAAAGCCTAGAGCCTGACCACCCCGCGGTCCCAAGTGCCCTGCGGAGCAGGCGTTCAAAATTATGGGCACGAGGCATTCTTATCACCAATCAAACGAACACTGGACTCCGCCCAAGCATCCGGCATAGTGAATAAAATTCTGGACACAAGCGCCCATCACGTACAATGAAATGGACAAAGCAAGGTAGCAAACGTGCCGCGCCAAAGAAGCTACTCAAGGGTCACGCGCCAAACGCTCGCCATGCTCGGCAAGCTGATCCGCATCGGCCGGGCCGAGCGCGGCCTTACCGCCCAGGAATTGGCCGACCGCGCCGGCATCAGCCGCACAACACTGTCCAGTATCGAAAAGGGTGCGCCCGGACCTGAGATCGGCATCGTCTTCGAAGTCTGCTCACTCGTCGGCGTGCGCCTATTCGAATATGACGAGCGCATCCTGCGGTTGCAGAACGCCCGCCTCGATGAAAAACTGACGCTGCTGCCCAAGAGCGTCCGCCACACGGTAAAGGAGGTCGATGATGACTTCTAGGGCGGACCCTACAGAAGCCTTTGTCTGGATGTGGCTGCCAGACGCAACAGAACCAGTGGTCGCGGCCGCCTCGATCAGGATGGCGAGCGACTGCTCTTCACCTACGGCGCCAGCTACAGGCGCCGCAAGAACGCAATTTCCATTTATGAACCGGAACTGCCAGTTCAGGAAGGCGTAATCGCGCCCGCCAACGACCTGACCATGTCGAGTTGAATTCGCGACGGCTCGCCCGATGCCTGGGGGCGCCGCGTCATCATCAACAGGCTGACAGGCATGAAGCCCGACGCTGCCGGCGTGCCGGAGATCAGCGAGCTGACCTTTCTGCTCCAGCCAGGGTCCGACCGGATTGGCGCCCTCGACTTCCAGGCATCGGCTACGGAGTACGCCCCCCGCCTTGCCGCGCAAGCCTCGCTCGACGAGCTCCTCGAAGCAGCCGCTTTCATTGAAAAGGGCTTCCCCTTAACCCCGGCGCTCGACCAAGCCTTCAATCACGGCACTTCGATAGGCGGCGCGCGCCCCAAGGCGCTGATCGAAAACGGCACGAAGAAGTTCATCGCCAAATTCTTGGCCAGCAACGACACATACAGCGTTGTGAAGGGCGAATTCATCGCCATGAAGCTGGCAGCCGCTTGCGGCCTGAACGCCGCAGCAGTCTCCATGACCCGCGCCGCCCACCAAGACGTCCTCCTGATCGAGCGCTTCGACCGCACGCACACAAAGGATGGCTGGACGAGACACGCTATGGTCTCAGCCCTCACCATGCTGGGCCTTGACGAGATGATGGCCCGCTATGCCTCGTACGAGGATCTTGCCGAACTGATCCGCCACCGTTTCACTGATCCCAAGGATACGCTCAGGGAACTCTACGGGCGGATTTGCTTCAACGTGCTGTGCGGCAACACTGACGACCATGCGCGCAACCATGCAGCGTTCTGGGACGGCAAGATGCTGGCTCTGACCCCGGCCTATGACATCTGCCCGCAAGGCCGTACTGGGAACGAGGCCACACAAGCTATGCTCATCAAGGGCGAAAGCGGCGCCAGCACGCTGGCCGTCTGCCTCGCGGCCGTGCCGGACTATCACCTGAAAGAAGCGGAAGCCGCCGCACTGATCGAACAGCAGGTCACGACCATCGCCGAACATTGGCAAGCGATCTGCGAGGAAGCCGAACTGAGCCCGGTCGATCGGAGGCTGTTCGCCGGGCGTCAGTTTCTCAATAGCTATGCTCTTGAGGGGCTGGATGGTAACAAGGCGCTGCAAGACACGTTTCGTGCCGCACGGGATGCGCTGATCGCAAACGTAGGCGCTTAAAGATGACAAAGCCTAGCCAGTCAAGGAGCCAGATTGCGGCACCGCGGGCCGAGCGCTCGCAATGCGGAGAAAAAGCGTGATCTTGGTGAAATTGGGCGATGCATGCGCTGATGCTGTATAAGCTGCGGCAAATCACCGAGGCGAGGAGACAATGACGGAGCCCCTGGACCAATTCGATCGGAAGATCCTCGAGATCGTGCAGCGCGACTGTCAGCTCAAGGCCGAGGCGATCGGCGACATCATCGGCCTTTCGGCTTCCGCCGTTCAACGCCGCCTCAAGCGGATGCGCGAGGACGGGATCATTTCGGCCGAGATCGCCCTCGTCGACCGCAAGGTGGCCGGAAATCCGATGACCTTTATCGCCGGCATGGAGATCGAGCGCGAGAACTACGACGCCTTGGCGAAATTCCGTAGCTGGGTCGATAAGCAGGATCACATCCAGCAGGTCTATTACGTCACCGGATCCGTCGATCTCGTGGCCATCATCACGGCCCAGGATGTCACCCAGTACGACGAGATCACCGCGCAGATCATGTCGCAAAACCCTCAGATCAAGCGCATTCACACGAATGTCGTCCTGAAGGACGTGAAGCTCGGGATGTTTGTGCCCGTGGCTTCGTGATCGGTGCCGGTGAGGGGTCAAGCCGCGGTTGGCAAAATGATCTATTTCACGAGTGACACGCATTTCGGCGAGCCGCGGGCGCTCAGCATCGACCGTCGACCGTTCGCCAATCTGGCCGAACATGACGCTGCGTTGATTGCCAACTGGAACGAAACGGTCGCGCCGGAGGACGACATCTGGCACCTCGGGGACTTCGCATCAATGAGATACGGGTTTGCAGAGCAACTGCTCGCCCGGCTGAGCGGCAGGAAGCATCTGATCGTCGGCAACAACGATCCGCCCGGTACACTCGAAGCAAGCGGCTGGCACAGCGTGCAGCACTATGCGGAGCTCACCGTCGACGGACAGTTGCTCATCCTCTGTCATTATCCGTTCCGAACCTGGAACCAAATGGGAAAGCGGTCGATCAATCTGCACGGCCACTCGCATGGTCGATTGAAGCCGATGCCCCGGCAGTTTGACGTGGGTGTCGATGCCAGAGGCCTGCGGCCGGTCAGTCTGGCTGATCTTCTCCCGCGGCTGCGGTAAAGGCATAGCGCCCGCCATGCCGGCGGGAACGGCCCAGGGATTGGCGCTTCAGGTGAACACGCCGTCGGCAACATCGAGCGGCGATGGCGATCGTCCGGCATCGATCAGCTTCTTGGCCGTCATGTAGGCGCGCGCATCGTTGATCGCGTCGACGGCCAGCAGTTTCTCGCCGGCGAAATACCAATAGGAGCACGAGCCGGGTTTGGCGCCCTTTCGCCCGACGATCCGGTCGTAGCCGGTGTTGAGGCCGGCGATCTGCAGCTTGACGTCGAACTGATCCGACCAGAACCACGGCCTGGGGCGATAATCGCGGTTCGCGCCGAGGATGTTGGCGGCAACCGTCTCCGCCTGGTCGATCGCATGCGGCACGCTTTCGATGCGCAGTCGGCGGCCATCCCAAAGGAAGGAGGCGCAGTCGCCGGCCGCCCAGATCGCGGCTTCGGAAGTCCGTCCCAGGGCATCGACGCAGATGCCGTTCTCCACCGCCAGCCCGGTCGCCTCGGCAAGCGCCACGCTCGGGCGGACGCCGATGCCGACGATGACGAAATCGACGTCGATGCAGGAACCGTCCGAAAGCCGCGCCCTGCGGACGCGATCTTCGCCCTCAAGAGAAACAAGCCCGACGCCTTCGACGAGCCTGACGCCGCGCTCGGCATGGAGCGAGCGGAAATAGGCCGACGTCTCGGCGGCGGCGACGCGGCCGAGGATGCGCTCCTGAAGTTCGACGAGGGTCACAGAGACACCCGACTGGCTGAGGGCGGCAGCGACCTCCAGCCCGATATAGCCGCCGCCGATGATCAAGGCGCGTTTTCCTGCCCCGATGTGCGGCGTGATCTCTTCGACGTCGGCGATCGTGCGCAGCGTGAAGACATTGGCAAGGCTTCCGCCGATATCAGCCGGCAGACGGATGGGTGTGGCGCCCGTCGCAAGCACGAGGTCGTCATAGGCGAGGCTCTCCGCACTGAGCTCGATGCGCTTCTTGGCCGGGATGATCCGCGTGACCTTCGTAGCGAGCCTGAGATCGATGCCGCGTTCGGCGTAGAAGGATGGGCCGCGAAGCGCGAGACTGTCGGCGTCGAGCTTGCCGGTGAGATAGGCCTTGGAAAGGGGCGGGCGCTGGTAGGGCGGGTGGGCTTCGTCGCCGATCAGCGTCACGCGGCCGTCAAAGCCGAGCCCCCTGAGCTTTGCTGCGAGACTGCTGCCGGCCTGGCCCGCCCCGATGATCACCACGTGGCGCATGTCGCCCTCCTCGTTCCGGCTTTCACTGCATGGCCGGAATGCGCACCGTCATCCCGTCAAGCGCGTCGGCGATGCGGACCTGGCAGCTGAGCCGGCTTTCCGGCCGGCGCGGCGAGGCGGTGAAGTCGAGCATGTCACTCTCGTGCTCGCCGATCGCGCCGATCATGTCGGCATAGGCCGGATCGAAATAGCAATGACAGGTGGCGCAGGCCGCCGATCCGTTACACTCGGCGACGACGCCCGGAATGCTCTTCTCCAGCGCGATCTCCATGACCGATCTGCCGATCTCGGCGGTGACGGCATGTTCCTTGCCCTCGGCGGTAATGAAAGTGATGGTCGGCATCAACATTCCTCCTGGACTGGCGGATAGATTGGATAAGCGCGGGCGGGCTCACGCGTCCCAGGCAACCGGCAGCGAAACAGGCCCGCGGAACACCCATCCGTGGATCCGCGCCGGCGCGTCGGGTCGAAGCCGCAGGTTCTTCAGGCGCGAGAACAGCATCGGCACGACGATCCTGCCGACCATCTGGCGGGCGACCCAGGCGCCGGCGCAAAAATGCGGCCCGGCGCCGAAGGCGAGATGCGGCTGCTTGGGGCGAAAGAGGTCGAAGCTGTCGGGGTTCTCGAAACGGCGGTCGTCGCGATTGGCGGCGCCGACGCAAAGTCCGATCTGGTCGCCGGCGCGCAGGTGTACGCCGGAGAGTTCGACATCGCGTGTCACGCGGCGCGGATACATGCCGATCGGCGAGATCCAGCGTACCGCCTCCTCGAAGGCCAAGGGCCAGAGGTCGGGATTGGCCATGACCTCGGCCAGTTGCGGCGGATTCGAAAGAAGCCCGAGGCTCAGTGAAAGAATGGAGTCACGCGGCTCGTTGAGGCCGCCACCGATGATCACCTTGATATTCGCACGAATCTGCTCGAGGTTCATCGGGTTCTCAGCATTGACCATCGAGGACAGCACCGCCGGGTTGGGGTTCTCACGATGCCAGGCAAGCACCGTGTCGATCGCGGCATCGATGCCCGCCGAGGCTTCGGTCGCCCGGGCGGAAATCTCCGGATCGCCCGAATAATTGCCGGCGCCATCCATCAGCGCCTGCGACCAGCGCGCCAGCGTCTGCCAGGAAACCTCCCTGAGGCCGAGGAGCTCGATGAGGGCGAGCGATGCCATCGGCGCCGCCAGTGCATCGAACAGATCCGCCTCGCCCTGGTTTTCGATCGCGGAGATAAGCCCGTCGCTGATCGCTTCGAATTGCGCCGCCCAGTGGTTCTTGATAGTGCCCGGCCGGAAGCTGACCTCGATGGCCCGGCGTTCCGTGGCGTGCGCTTCCCCGTCCTTGCGCATCATGGTGTGGCCCATGACCTTGTTGACGAGGGAGCCGGGATTGCTCGAGGCGAAGGTCTCCGAATCGCGCTCGATCGCCACGATGTTATCGAAGCGCGTCACGAGCGCCAGCTGGGCGGCATCCACGTAGACGGCCGAAGCCATGTCGCGCAGGCGCTTGTAGATTGGATAGGGGTCGATCAGCAGATCCGAAAATGCGATGTCCGACACCACGGGAACGGCGTGCGCCATCTTGTCCCTCCCTGACAATCCGTTGCACTTGATAGGAGGACGTTACCGCGGATCGAGACCATCCTTCAATTCGATGACGTCCATTGAGGATATGCAGCAATTGCATAACCTGAGTTCGGGACGTATCCTGCAGCAGACACTGGGGGAGGGGGTGAATGGGGCAGAAGCAACAACTGGACGGTATCGATCTCGGCAGCCTCAAGGCGCTGGTGCTCGTATGCGACCTCGGGTCTTTCTCCGCTGCTGCAAACCGCCTGGACGTCAATCAGTCGACGGTCAGCTATACGGTGGAGCGGCTGAGAGCTGTGTTCCGCGATTCATTATTTCTGCGGCAGGGCAACCGTATGCTGCCGACGGAGAAGTGCTTGGAACTGACCGAAGCCGCTCGCCGGATGCTCGATCAACTCGCTGCCTTCACGGCCGAACAGGCCTTCGATCCGGCCTCCGCGTCGGGATCGGTCACAGTGTCCTGCAATTTCCACGAACGGCAGATCGTCATGCCGGAATTCTGCGCGCGCCTCAGACGGGCGGCGCCGAAGGTTCGGCTCGTGGTCCTCGAGTCCGCCGTTCACGGCAAGCGGCAGCTGAAGCAGAACGAATGCGACATCGTGCTCGGCCCGATCGAGATATTCGGCGAGGCCTATTTCCGCACGCACCTCTTCACCGACCGCTATGTCTGCGTGATGGATCGCGGCAACGTGCTGGCCAAGGCGTCGCCGCTCAGCCTTCAGGACTATCGGTCAGCGCAGCATATCCAGGTGAACCACAATGGCGAATGGCACGGGCTCTATATCGCGGCACTGGAAGCCAGGGGCGTCCCCTTCGAGCCCACGGTCGTTCTTCCAAGCCATGACAATCTCGAACGCATCATTGCCGGAAGCGATCTGGTCGCGACCGTTCCCGGCCGGCTTGCGCATGGTTTGAACGAGAGGTTGAGCGTGGTGGAATTTCCCCTCGACGTGCCGATCCATATCGACATGTACTGGACGGCGCGCACCGCGCAGTCCGGCCTGCACCGCTGGGCGAGGCAGCTGCTCGCCGAGGTCGCCCGGTCGCGGCCGGAAGGCGATGGCACGTCTTGAGGGCATAGCGTTGGTTTCCCACTAAACAACGCGGCCTTTATCAACCAAAGACAGCGACTGCTGATTTGACGATGATGCCACCATCCGGACTTCTGCGCATTTGACGGCCGGTAGCAGCGCGAAAGACTTGCAGCAATTGCAGCGCCGGCGGCACCCGTGACCACAGGGTTTTCATGCGTTCCCAGCCATTTCGGCTTTTTCGCACAGCCTGGCCAGTCACAATGCGCTGTGACCAGCGGAAGCCGATCTCGTGGAAATACAGGTCGGCATGCTGCGGGCTGATGATGAAAGACGCCGGCAATTGTGCGGCGGACGCGGGAAGGGAAAGCGGCCCGGACGCCAGCCGCTCGACCTGAAGAAGGTCGATGCGGCCATAAAGCTGATCGAGGCGAAAACGCCTCCGGCGGAGGCTGCCAAACAACTTAGCCTTGGCCGCTCGACGGTCTATCGCGAAATTGGCTAGCGCAACTCGCTCCTACGTTGCGTGTTCCGATGGTTCAAAGAAGTTCACACCCCGCGCGGCAATAGCGACCTGAAGGTCGCTCGCGTTACCGACACGCTCGTGCCGGTGGAATTGCTGACCACGTCCACTCGCGCGTCGAGCTGTTTCGCAAGAGCTTGGACAATCGCCGTCCCGAGCCCGCCACTTGTTTCGACTGCACCATCGGCTTGCTTTCCCACACCACTGTCGGAAACGATCAGCTGCCAATCCGGGCCCCTGATCTCATAGGTAACGAGGATCACGGCGTCCGGCTTGGCGACAGGGAACGCGTATTTTATCGCATTGATCACGAGTTCGGTGACGATCAGGCCCAGGCCGACAGCCTTGTCGGACCCGATCCTTCCCTCGTCCGCTATCACCTTGATCGCAAGGGGCTGACTTTCGCCGATCATCGAGGAAGCCAGGCTGCCGCAAAGCTTCGTCAGGTAGGAAGCGACCTCGATCTGGTCGATGCCGGATATGTGGAGGTGCCTTTGCACCTCTGCGACCGACATTACGCGCTGGTGGGCATCCCGCAAGTCGCGGCGTGTTTCCTCGGACGTGACCGACCGCGCTTTCAACAGCAATATGCTGGCGATGATCTGGAGACTATTGGCAACGCGGTGCTGCATTTCCTGCAGCAGGATTTCCTTCTGATGGAGCAGCTGTTCTGTCTGCTTAAGGAGCTCTTCCCTTTCCCACTCGATCTTGCGGCGTTCCGTGACATCAGTGAATGCCAGGAGGATCGTCGAGCGGCTCCCGTAAGTGACCTGTCGGGCGTTGAGCAGCATGATCCGGCGGCCGAGATCGGGAAAATCATGCGCAACCTCAAAGCCATCCATCGAGACATGTTTTGGAATGATCGTCTCCAGAAGAACGCGCAGGGCGGGAATGTCCCATTGGCCGTCACCGAGTGCGTAAAGCAGGCGGCCTCTTGTATATTCGGGATCGGACTTGAACGTCTCATAAAAGGAACGGCTGGCAGCCAGCACACAAAACTGGTCGTCGAGCACAATAAAGGGCTCTGGAATGGTATTCACAATTGCTTGTGCCAACGTCTGCGCGTCTTCAATATTTTGAAAATCGATCATGGCTTAATAGATCCAATCCTGGCCGCGGATCACTTGTTCGCAATGAAGGTTCTATTTTCAACGTATATTATAATTCTCCTCGCCAAATGTCATTGACCTAGCTTGACTAGCGTTGCCAAGTTCGGATTGATGCGCGCCTTTGAAAGCCAAATAGTTGGCTCGAGTTTGCCATATCGAGTCGCAACACGCCGACATCGCCTAATCTTGTTGAAGAACGTTCGATCAAGTTAGACGCGCGATGGATGCTGTCCGTATTTTACCCCTGCGCCCCAATCTAAATCCAGTGGAGTTTAAATTAGTCCGTTGGCGGACAAAGTGGTCAAGTTTGAATTGACGGTTTGTTCTAAACGGACCAGCATTCTCCCACTACCAAGGAGGTGACCATGACACAGGCTGTTTCGACTTCTATCACAAGACGAAGCGTGGTCGCAGGGCTGGCGCTGACCGCCGCCTCGGTGGTTGTGTTGGCGGGGACGGATAACGCGCAGGCCAACCAAACCATTCCTGAGAAAAGTCTGTACGAACGGCTGGGCGGCGTCTTCGCCATCGCGGCGGTGGTGGATCACTTCAGCGACGCCGTCGTGAAGAACCCCATCGTCGGCCAGGAGTCCAAGAAC
Organism: Sinorhizobium fredii USDA 205; assembly: GCF_001461695.1. Taxonomy (GTDB): domain Bacteria; phylum Pseudomonadota; class Alphaproteobacteria; order Rhizobiales; family Rhizobiaceae; genus Sinorhizobium; species Sinorhizobium fredii. The sequence goes on from NZ_AUTC01000017.1 coordinate 9,588, forward strand.
CCGCAGCTGCGGGAATGGCACACCAAGAACCTCGGCAGGCTGCCCGGCCTCAAGTTCATGCGGACGCTGTGGGTCTGCGACGTTTCCGGTGAGCCCTTCCAGTTCACGGCCACCAAGCCCGGCACGACGCCGCTCGGCCTTGAGGAGGCCCACCGAGACCTCCGGATCTCACCCGAAGAATTCGATGAGGTTGCAGCGGAACTCGGACGGACCCTGGACTTCTTCAAGGTCCCGAAACGCGAGAAGGACGAAGTCCTGGCAGCCTTCGCGGCCCACAAAGACGAGGTCACCGCCCGCTAGGTCGCGGCCGCCAAGCGCGGCTGAAGCACCCTGAGCTTCCGAGTCTAACTATCCCGTCCAGCTAAGGCTGGCGGGATTGTTAGCTGCGATGCTGCGCCGCATGAGTCCGCTGAATGCACATCGCCTCGTTCGCTGCAACCATTCGTCGGCTATCAGAGACAGGGCAGACCCTCGCAAGCATCCGCGGGGGCACGTTTATGAGTTCACGCCCTAGTCACCTGGAACTGAAGTTCATTACATTGTACGCTTGGCCTC
>NZ_AUTC01000018.1 GCF_001461695.1 Sinorhizobium fredii USDA 205
GCGTTTCGGGAAATCGACTGTTTTTCCCTCGGCTTGAGCGGAGTCGACCTCCAGGCCATGCCATCGATCGTGACGCAAAACCTCTCTCGTGGGATACAAATCAGGCTGGGGCGGCTATCGTTGCCTGCGTGTCTTGCTGCGGCCACCGCTGCAGTGCTTCCCGTCCAGCGTCGGTCAAGCCGTAGATGCCTCTGTCAAGCCGTTCAAACCAGCCATAGACATTCGAAAGCAAAATCTTCCCGGCATCCGGTATGCTCCATTTGATTTCACGCACGCGCAGCGGTCGTGATACCAGCGCTGCCGCACAGCCGAGCGCCTGCTGACGGTACGCGGTCATGACAGGCGCGCGTGTGCTCCCGCCTACTGCCGGATCGCCGCGTCGCCTCTGGTGTTCACGCATGAGCCTCGAACGCCGTTTCGGATTGGTTCGCGGCATCGGCGATACGGAACCGACGATAACGCTGACGTCGCCCGCATCGGAAATGCCGAGCATGCCGATCCCGAGCCTGCGGCAGAGATCGCGGTAGCGTTTGTCGGCCTCCCGACCTTTGCCCTTGGCCGAGACTCGCGCCGCGATCCAGACCTCGTCCGCGATCGCTGCGCGGTCGACGGCTTGCAGTATGAGCTCCAGATTGAAGCTCAGTTTCAACTCGCAGATCACGACCACAGGCGGATCGTCATCGCTCAAGCCGACGAGATCGCAGCCGCCGACCTCGCCCTTGACGACGTAACCTGCCTTTTCGAGAAAGCCTTTGATGGGCAGATAGAGCGACGTTTCCATGTGTCTGCACGTTTAAGCGGAGAATCGGTCCATTACTACATCGATCCGACCGCATGGACACCGCATTTTATCGCCGCCGACGCGGTTAGCACGGATGGGCTGGGAGGCAGCCGCCAAGGCATCCTGCGGCGATCGGCCGGGACTTCGCCGCGGCATTGGAACGGTGCTCTTGAGCGAGTCCGACGTCGCGATACCAGGCATGGCCGTGGCGCAGGTTCCTGTTGATACATTATGCAACTTCAGAGGTCTAAGACAGGAGCCCGTACTTCCGTCGAATGGATGCATTTAATGCCGGCATACTGCGGATGCTCGACGCCGAGCGGCTCACGCCGACGTCTCCCAAGGGTCGATTACGGAGGCGTCTGTGTCTTCGAAATCCTTGACGTTGCGTGTGACAAGGATGAGATCGTGGACGATGGCGGTCGCGGCGATCAACCCGTCGATATCGCCGCGGGGGGCGATTGCCGCGATGCGGCCCCATTCGACCGCGATTTGGTCGGTTATCGGCAAAATGCGGTCGCCATGGTCGTGGCGCAGCTTGCGCAGCCATTCGGCGAGGTGCGCGGCAGTCTTCGGATCCGACCTCTGTTTCAGGGCAATGCCGCGCATGATTTCGCCGAGGGTGAGCGCACTCAGGTGGATGCCGAGCGGATCGACAGAGCGCAGCCAGGACACCGCCTGCGGCGTGCCGCGTCGCGCCTCTGAGACGATGCTGGTGTCAACCAGATACATCAAAAAGCCACATCGCGGCTTGGCGTCTTGACGCGTACATTCACCGCATCAGCAAGCTGATCGTCCCAAGCGGGACCGCCAAGCAGATCATCGACCAGAGTTGGCCGGCCGGCGCGCAGAGCGTCGTAGTCATGAGCGGACAGTACGACGGCCGTGCGCTCACCGCGCAGCGTGACAATCTGCGGCCCTTCATGGCGCGCCTTCTGCACCACCTTCGAGAATTGGTTCTTGGCGTCCTGCAGTTGCCATTCCATAGTTTCGTTCCAAGTTGGCTAGACTGTCTAGCTATATAGTCCTATTTGTCTGCCATTGAAAGTGCCAATGTACCAGCGGCCGATCGACGGCCTGCGCGCGACGCCGCATGATTTCGGCGGGGCAAGTAGCTGGTTCAGTTCCGCCGCACCTACGCGACGCCCGATCGGGCATTACCAGTGAACGCACCCGGCTCTATCGGGCCAGCAAGAAGAACTGCGACGCGTGCGAACTCAAACAGCGCTGCTGCCCGAATGCAGTCGCTCGCAAAGTTCCTCGTGATCTCAAGGAGGATGCCCGTGACGTCCCCAGAGCCATTGCCGGCACGCCCGATTACGAGCGTTCACGGCATCGTCGCTGTTTTCTCCATGAGCTTAACGGCCGCAAAAAGCGGGGAAGCTATTCTTTCGAGGCGCACATGCAATGCCATCGCCTGGCGATCCGTTCGGCTTCGTGGCCTTCCTTGCAAGCGACCGTATTGATCGAGTCTGGGAGTTCCTGGCAAAAGTCCTGCTTGATGATTCCAACACCAAATCAAACGCCGCCGCCTCGCCAGCACAGGTGTGGATTTCGTACGAGGCCCTGGAAAAGACGACTTCCGGGAAGTTCTCGGGGCGCAAACACACTGCGGGCTTCCGCGGCCGCCCCGTGGGTGATCTCCTCCTCAGGGGCCGGACCGAGCCGATCCGCGCTTTCGAGCCGCTTGAAGCCGAAAGATATGCCAGCGCAGAAACGCAGGCGTACTTAATTGCTTTCGAAGAGTTAGCGGCAGGCGATCGTCATGCAGTTACTGCGTTTGCTGCCCTCGTCAGTCGCGACGCGGAAGACGGGCTCGCGAGCTTTCACCTGAAGCGACTGCTAAACGGTGAAACGAGCACGACGATCACTCTGTGAAAGAATTGCCAGGCAGAGATTCTGCCGGTCGGTCCATGACCGCAGCGTTGATCGAGATTATCCTGGGTGCGGCGCCGAACTTAGACCGGCCGCGAAACGCCGCAGGGCTCCCGCTTTCCTTCTCTGATTAGGGGGCGGACTTCGCTTAGGTCGCGCTAACACTTTTGTTCAAATCGCAGTTCAAACCATTTCATGAGAGAGTTTGTTTTTCGTCCGCCGGTCATCCGAGAGACTCGAAGCCGACAAGGCAGACATGTGACTAGTACCTGCGCGGGTATGTTCTCTCGAGGGGTCACGTCATGAAAGTCCTGCTAAAATCGGCCCTCCTTTGGGCACTGATATTGGGCTGTAGCCAGAGCAGCCGATACGTGTATCTGCCAGGGTACGCCTACAAAACCGACCCGAGCTGTCGCCGTAGTGAATTACCGTCCAAGTTCGATATTCGCTGCGATTATCCCAGGCTTGGCTTTCCCGACTTCACCCCACTGCCAACCTTCGGCACCGGAGGAATTTAGCTGGAAAGCCAATGGGGTCGTTTGCGGGACGGGGCGAACACTACCAAAACGATCGGGCGGGTACCCTTAAGCACCTGGCACGACCAGATTTTGGCGGTTCGCCACACAACAGCCGTTGGATAGGCTCCCCTGGAGACGGCAAAGTGCGAACCCCGACTGTGTGAAACACTGATCCCATGACTAGTTGTGAGATATGAGCGTAGCTCAAGCGTCATGGTAGGCGTTTTGCTTTCGAGCGGCCCCAGACGCCGAATTCTTTATATCGACGTTTGACGAGAGAGTTTCATGAACGCGATGGGCTAGGCTCTCATCGCCGTGCCTTGGCTTGGCGACGGAATGCCCGCTTTGTCAAGGAGATCGTCCACAACGGAGAGCCCAATTGCCTGATCGGATGACCCGGCAGATCAGCGAGCTGCATTGTGAGACAGGCAATGGCTCATTCATCGCAGGCCATCGCCATTGATGTGTTCGGCACACTCAAGATGAGCATCGATCGGGATCGCGTCCTCGACGCCATTGCTCGGCTCGGGGGTGTGGCACCCGGCGGTCCCTGGTCGATAACACTCGAGTGTGGATTGGCTCTTGGGCGAACCCCGGCCCACGCAGGTCGACGCCCTTGCCCTCGGCTCAATGGCCGCGCTCGTCATCGAATACAAGTTTACCGAGCCGGGTGGGAACGCCCGCCCGGTCGCACTTAGGAAAGCCCCAGTGCAATGGGAACTATGTCGAGCAGGATAATCCGACAAGCGGCGTGCGTTCCCGTTGCACCCTTGCAGGCAAGGGGATCGGCTATTGGGAGTACATCTCCAAGGTCTTCGCGCTCGATGCAGCAATCGATTATGCGCCCCCCGTTCGCCGGCGAGGCTTATCAATGGATGCGCAACGCGGTACTGGCGGCGGCGATCGGCGAGCACAGTAAACTTCATACGGCCGCCGTGGCCCGCCTTTGCCCGACCACCCAAGTTTTCCCACGGCACGGAAGGCGAAGCTGGGTCTGATCGACCCGAGATATAGCAGCGGCTAAGCCGCTGTCACGCCAATCTCGTATCAAGGGATTATCGAGATTGCGCGCAGCGTGGGGCCGATCAGCAGCTTTGGGCCGATCTGTCTGCATGGGTCGACAAAAAGATCGCGAAGGTCTCGTCGCGAGAACTTGATGGCAGGTAAGGGCCTCAAGAGCGCTCGCCGCGAGGTAGACGTTGCTCGCTTACTAGCCGGGGATCGGCCCGCACCATTTCCGAATACCCACTGGCACAGAACACGATCTTGCCAGCCGGAGGCGAGTTCAAGCTGATCGTCCAACGCCAAAACTCGAATGGACGCTCCAAACGCTCGCGAGTCGATGGACAGTTCACTCATCGCGGTTCGCCCCTCGCTGTCGCCATGATCTATAGAAAGCCGCAAATCAGCGACGTCGTGGAACGTCAGCGTGGCCGGCGCCACGCGAAAGCGAGCCTTGTCGGACTTTTCACAAAGCCACTCGTCGATGAAGTCGATGTCGAGCACCAGCTCGCTGCGCCACTTCTGCTTTTCGGGATCGCCGATGTCGAACCTTATCCCGTAAATGAGGTTGTCGTGCCATCGCCAGACGAGATCGTCGTCGCGTGTGCCATCATCCTCGGCGTCACTTACCATCAGATCTGTTCTCCCGGTGAATGCCGCGGCCAGTTCTACTTTTCGTCAAGCTGGTCGGGCCACATCTGGGCGCCATGCAACACACGCAGAATACGAACCCTATCCGCCATCACCACATAGGCAGCAATGTAAGGCGTGCGCGGGATGACAAGCTCGCGCGTTCAGGCAATTTTGCCAAGGCAAATGTTGCGGACTGTTCTTAGCGTGATTGCGTTTCTCTTCGGCGGAGCCCGTCGTCTGCGCATGCGGGGCTGCGCTTCATCCCCGACACCACCGAAGGCGGTCATCAATTCGTGATGGTTACAGGTGACTTTGCCTACGAAGACGATCTGAGCGCCTTCGTGGCTGTGGTCAGAGCTCATAGGGCCGTTGCGGTTGCCTTCAATTCACCGGGAGGCAACGTGTCGAAAGCTATGGAACTGGGCCGATTGATCCGTTCGGAGGGGTTCGTCACCATTCAGTCGCGTGGCTCGGAATGCGCGTCTGCCTGTGCACTGGCCTTCTTGGGTGGCCTGCAGCGTTTCGCTCAGCCGGGATCGATCGGCGTCCATAGATCGTCGTTCAGCGATACACGGAGTATGTCGGTCGACGACGCGGTATCACACATTCAACGTCTTACCGCCGACATAATGGCCTATATCTCGGAGATGGGGGCTGATCCTGCATTGCTACAGTTGGCGCTCCAGTATGCCAGCGGCGACATGCGCTACCTGTCTCTGAGCGAAATGGCGCAGTTCCGGGTGACGACCGACAGCTCCTCGTCCGCAGATCTGGCGGAGAGGCCCGCTGTCGCCGAGCAGCTCCCTGCAACACCACCATTGGCCAGCCCTCTATGCAGGCGAGCGGGCGCTTCGTGATTCCGGAAGCACGGTCAGGTTTGGTGCGACACCCGAAGGGTCGAGCTGCGCTGAAGTCGGGGCCAGACAACAAGTCCGGTACCGTGGCTACGCTGAAGAATGGCGCGCCAGTCGATATTCTGGCCAGTGCAGACCGGTGGTTTGACGTAAGGCAGGCAGGCACCAATGGATTCTTGCACGAAACCAGGTTTCGGTTCGAGAGTACGACAGAGGCGCCTTCGAAGACAGGCACGTCCAAATTAGGAGCTTCGCTAACTATTCGGATGCTGAGGCTTTTGTCCGGGCATCGTCGCTGCCGCTTTTCGGCCTATCTGGTTTCGAGCGGCTGGATGGCCATTACGCTGAAAGACACCTATAGTATCGAGGGCGCTGTCGACATTATGAAAATCCTGAAGGCGCGTGGCGCTGTCCCGGACGACGCGTTCGTCACCTAAGGCAACACCTATGTTCGCAAGGTGTGCTGTGATTGACCAATGGAGGGGCGCCGAAAGGCGGCGAACCGGGAAATTCCCCATCCGCGGCATGTAGCTCGCTTGGCATTTCTCGGCCGCCTCTAGGTGAAGCCGACGCAAAACTGTGTCATACCCTTGCCCGCGTTGAGAATAACCTCGACCGCAAGTCGCTGGCGTAGGAATGATCGATGAGGGTGCTGATTGCTGGGGCGGGCATAGCCGGACTTTCTGCTGCCAGAGCACTGGAGATCAACGGCATCGATTGCGAGGTCGTCGAAAAGCGGGAACGGCCACCAACCGAGGGCGCGGGAATTTTCCTTCTGGGGAATGCAGCAAGAGCACTCGGCGACCTGGGACTGCTCGACGAAGTAAGATCCGTCGCCTATCCGATAGCTACCCAGCGAATCCTATCGTCCACCGGTTCCGTCCTGAACCACGTGAGGACCGCAAATGTCTGGAGAGAGTGCGGGCCCTGTCTTGCCCTATCACGCCAATCCCTGACAGGGATCCTCCAGAGATCGCTGATTCCTGGAACCGTGAGCTATGGGTTAGAAGCGGTTTCGACAGCGTCGCGCGGTAAAATGCGCATGGTTCGCTTCTCCGATGGACAGGAAAAAGAGTACGATCTTGTGGTCGGCGCGGCAGGCGTCAATTCGCCGCTCCGGAGCGCAGTGTTCGGTTCAAACGCCGCTCGCGAAATCGACATCTCGTGCTGGCGCCTAGTGGTCCCGAACAATGGCGAGATCGATGGCTGGACGGCAATGCTCGGGAACGGCCGCACCCTGCTCGGCATCCCGATCAGCGAAGCCGAAACATACATCTACGCCGACTGTCGCTCGAGCGAGTTCGGCGACGGGTCCGTCAACACTATGAAGCGGCTTTTCAGCGGCTTCGCCGGGCCGCTCGGGCCGATGGTGGCGGCTTTAGATCCAGCTACCGCCGTCCATCGAGCCATCTTGCAGGAGGTTCCCGCAAAACGATGGATAGCGGACCGCCATGTCCTGATCGGTGACGCCGCGCACGCCTGCTCGCCCAGCATGGCTCAGGGCGCGGGCATGGCAATCGAGGACGCAGTCGTCCTTGCGGAGCTAGTGTCGAAGGGCGGACCGATCGATGGTATCCTTGAACGGTTCCACGAGGCGCGCATCGGCCGAGTCGGGTGGGTACAGAAAAAGTCCCGCGCACGCGACAAACTGAGGAGCGGCTCGAGCAGGATACGGAACGCTGTCCTGCGGCTGTTCGGCGATGGCCTCTACCGGCGGACTTATGAGCCGCTCACGCGCCCGCTGCTGCCCTGACGAGGCATATGGTGGCTTACCGAAGATCGGTCGCTGGTGAATCGCCAAGAGACTCCACCTCTCGATAGATCCGTCCCGTTTGCTGTCACCGATGACGCCCTCAATCGAAACGAGCCGCTCGCCGACCCGTTCCGGCCAGCGATCAGTGCGACAGGAAGCCACCCTCCGTGGCCTGGTGGATGACCAGACCCAAAAACTCATTGAACGTGAGGTAATAGACGGCAGAAGTCGACCCTTTGCTGAACTCGAGGATAACGCTGGGAAACTCCGGTGCATGGCGCGTTCCGGAGGAGGCCGACGACGGCTGATGCATGGTCACGATTGCCAATCGTCGCGGAGGGCTGATGACTCTGGTTCCTTCGAGGTCCAGCTCGTCAGTGATTTACCATCGCGTCGCCGGGTTTGCCTGCCCGCCACGCGGTCCTTAACTGACGGACATCGCCACCGAGTGAAATGATCTCTTCGAAGCCTATGCCTGGCGGCCGAAGCACTGGAAAGGTTCGCTCTGGAGGGACCGCAGGAGCCCGACCTCACCTCTCAGCAACGTGACAGTCGTGCAAGCATTCAAGCCGAAGTTCTGCGTCTGTTGGAACAGCGCGAAGGCCACCCCATACTTTGAATTCAGACGGTGGTTCTTCATGCTGAGTGCAGCTGCTCAAACAGGAAGGGGCGAATCCGCTCTTGATCGATCCTGTTCGGCGAGCGCTTTCAGGAGACCGACCGCCCGAACCTTCTCGTCCTGATCCGGCAGATAGCACGCTCTTGTAGAACCGCAGTAATGTAAAGCGGTGCCGTAAGTTGATTGGCGCGCCGAAGGCGAAGAGCGGCCAGGCGGCACGCCGGAGTTCGGCCAACACCGCCTGGAGCGAGGAATGGTCGGATGCGCCATGGATCCTCGCTTTCCTCGCCTTTAGACGAACAAAAAGTCCCCAGGATTGAAGGCGGCGAGATTGCCCAACATAGTGACATTGTCGAGTTCCGCGACCAGCACTGCGCCGCCGGCCACAGCGGGATTAGGATCGTAGTAAACCGCAGCGTGCCTAGATCCGTATTGTGGAATACGAAGAATGCACCCATCGCGATGTTGCCGTAGCCGTTGATCGTGCTCTGGACTGTCGCGTTGGTGACGCTGGCATCCGCTTTCACGGCTACCTCTGTGCCCGCAACATTGGTCGCTACGTCGTTCCCGGTTTTGAAAATAAAGGCCGTATCGTTGTTACCGACGGAGAACTCGTTGGCCGCGGTCCCGACTTCGAATTCCAACCTATCAACAGACGTCGAGTTCGCTCCTGGGTTGAAGTCAGTGACGTGGCTTCTTGTGCTTGCGAAGTTCCGGAAGACAAACGTGTCGCTGCCGACTCCTCCGGTGAGAATGTTGTTGCCGGCGCCAGCATCGAGAACGTCATCGCCGCTACTGCCGACGAATACGTCGTTTCCTTGCGTTCCGGTAAGCGTCAGGTTGGCAGTGAGTTCATCACGCTGATCCTTTCCGTCGATGTACGAATAGTTGTAGTTTAGGGAGGCCAAGTCGATATCGTTTCCCCCGCTGTTGGAGTTCGTGGACGGTGTCCGGATTGTGAATTGGGCAGTCGACGTGTGTCCCTGTCCATCGTCTACCGTGTACGATAGAGTGGCTGCTTGGTTGGCATTGCCCGTGCTCACGTTGAATCCGGTGATAACCCCGCCGGCAGTCACCGGCGTGATCGTCCAACCGCTCGGCAGCGAACCGATAATGCTCGATGCAGAAATCGAAAGGGCGTCTCCGTCGGTGTCCGCGTCATTGTTGAGCAACCAGGCGGCTGATAAGAAAACGGACGTTCCTGTTGATATGACGATAGCATCATTGGACACCGCCGGCGCGCCATTGGCCGGTGGAGTGACCGTAATCGCCACCGTATCGGCATCGCTTGCCAAGCCGTCCGACGTGACCACCGTCAACGTGTCGGCGCCGCTGTAATTGGTATTGCTGAGATAGCTCAGCGTAGCCAGCGCGGCATTGACCTGGGCAAGGGTCCCGCTGATCGTCACCTTGTTCGTGCCATTGTTGTTCACGGTGAAGCCGCCTCCCGTTCCGACCGTCAGTTTGCCGCTGGAAACGGAGAGAGTCGTGGTCACATTGTCGCTGTCTATATCGGCCACAGCGACACCGGTAATCGGGGTCGCGGTGTTGGAGCCGACTGTCTGGGAGACTGGTACCGTGTTGACCGGGGCGTCATTGGCGCCGGTGATGGTGATGGTGGCGGTCTGGGCG
>NZ_AUTC01000019.1 GCF_001461695.1 Sinorhizobium fredii USDA 205
CATGGCGATGTATGCGCTCGAGAGTGCCGGAGGGACGCAATGGCAGCAGGTTGGCAAGCCTTTCGAGACACCGCCTAGGCGGTGAAAAGAGCGCACAGGCATTCTCGCCTCCTTATGAGCGTGACGGAGAATCTTTGCAAAGCTCTCCTCCAGTTTCGGTGGCGGGTGGTCCATAAGCGCCTGCCGAAATATGTATTGCTGCTTGGGCACGGCGCACATTCACGACGGCGGACGTGCACGATTGCTGCATCTCGGCTTCCCCGCCCAGCCGTCGCGGGATAGTTTATCGGGCTCAGCATGGAGGTCGACATGGGAGCGAATAGACTTGCCGGAGTCGTGAAGCGAGCCTTTCTGGTCGCAGTCCTGCAGCTTGGCCCCATGAGCCCCACTCTCGCAGATACAACGATCCTGAACGTGTCCTATGACTCGACCCGAAAACTGTACAAGGAATTCAATGCCGCCTTCGCTGAAAAATGGGCGGCGGATACCGGCGAGACCGTAACGATCCACACCTCTCATGGTGGCTCCGGCAAGCAAGCCCGATTGGTGATCGATGGCGTGAAGGCCGACGTGGTGACGCTGGCACTCGAAGCCGACATCGATGCGATTGCTCAAGCGACCGGCAAGATTCCGGCCGACTGGAAGACTCGCCTGGACAACAACAGCGCCCCCTACACCTCGACGATCGTCTTTCTGGTCCGCAAGGGAAACCCGAAGGGTATCAAGGACTGGGGCGACTTGACCAAGGAAGGCATCCAGGTGATCACGCCGAATCCAAAGACCTCGGGCGGCGCACGCTGGAACTTCCTCGCCGCCTGGGCCTGGGCGCGTGCTGCCAATGGCGGTGACGATGCAAAGGCGCAGGAATATGTGACGCAACTCTTCAAGCACGTTCTCGTCCTCGACACCGGCGCCTGGGGAGCGATGACCTCCTTCGTTCAGCGTGGCCTCGGCGACGTGCTGCTCGCCTGGGAGAACGAAGCCTATCTTTCTCTCGAGGAACTCGGCCCCGACAATTTCGAGATCGTCACGCCTTCGATTTCGATCAAGGCCGAGCCGCCGGTGGCGCTTGTCGACGGCAATGTCGATACCAAGGGCACCCGCAAGGTGGCCGAAGCTTATCTCGACTTTCTCTACAGCGATGCCGGCCAGAAGATCGCCGCCAAGCATTACTATCGCCCCTACAAGCCTCAACTTGCTGACCCCGATGACGCGGCGCGCTTCGCCGATGTCTCACTCGTCACCATTGACGAATTCGGCGGTTGGAAGGAAGCTCAGTCGAAATTCTTCGGCGCCGGAGGGATCTTCGACCAGATCTATATGCCGGGACGATAGGTTTCCCAAGGCAGCCGAGAGGGAGCTTCACTGCAGCGATGACGTTGCTGCTCGCTGCGGGCACTGAAGAGGCCAGAGCTTTCATGGAAGTCCGCGTCGAGAACTTGCGCAAGGAATTCGGCCGCTTCCCCGCGCTCGTCGACGTCACACTCGACATCCGCTCCGGCGAACTGATTGCGCTGCTCGGCCCTTCCGGCTCCGGCAAGACGACGTTGCTTAGGCTTATTGCCGGTCTCGAAAGTCCGACCGAGGGCATGATTTTCTTCGGCAACGAGGACGCCTCGAAGAAGACCGTCCAACAGCGAAATATCGGCTTCGTCTTCCAGCACTACGCGCTGTTCCGCCACATGACGGTGCTCGACAACGTCTCCTTCGGGCTCAGGGTCCGACCCGCCAGCAGCCGGCCGCCGGCTGCCGAGATCCGCCGCCAAGCCCTCGGCCTCTTGGAACTGGTACAGCTTTCGGAACTGGAAGAGCGCTATCCCGCCCAGCTTTCCGGCGGCCAGCGCCAGCGCGTGGCGCTCGCGCGCGCGATGGCGGTCGAACCGAGCGTGTTGCTGCTCGACGAGCCGTTGGGCGCGCTCGACGCGCAGGTTCGCAAGGAACTCCGGAGGTGGCTCCGCGAAATCCACGACCGCACCGGTTACACGACCGTCTTCGTCACGCATGACCAGGAAGAGGCACTTGAGCTCGCCGATCGCGTCGTAGTGATGAGCAAGGGGGCGATCGAGCAGGTTGGCACGCCCGGCGAAATCTATGACCACCCGGTCTCGCCGTTCGTCTACGGCTTCGTCGGCCAGTCGAACTGTCTCAACGTCACCGTCGTGAACGGCGAGATCGCTCTCGAGGACCGGCCGATCGGCCTGCGCGCGGCAAGTGAACCGGATGGACCGGCAACCCTCTATTTCCGCCCGCACGACGTTGAACTCGTCGAGGGGGATCTCGGCTGCCTCGGCGGCCGCGTCACGGCAAGTCGGCGCGTCGCGGGGACGCGCCACCTCGAACTGGATCTCGGCAAGACGCAGCCGCCGATCGAGATCGAGTTGCCACCCGAGCGCGCGTTCTCGGCCGACCACAGCCGAATTGCTTTTCGACCCACCAAGTGGAAGTTGTTTCGCGGCGAATAGCTTGGAAGCACAAAGTTCATGACGCCAATTTTGCCTAGAGCGTCGAGGTGCCCCTGTCGTTGAACGCGCAGTAGAAATTCCGGAAAGCGAGGGACCGGGGATTATTTGGCGCTCGGCGTCACACAGGCGCATAGTGATCAAAGTCGTTCGGTTTTGGCGCTCTGCAATACAAGTCTCTGTGTGATCAGGCCCCCGCAACCAAAACCTCAGCAACAAGCCCCCAAGCAGAAATGCAAGGGGGCTTTCGTGTTTCTACAATACACGCGCCCATCGCCATCTCCGTCTAACCAACGGGGATGTTTGCGTTTGGGAGCGAGCGCTTTTGAGGGCCGCTAGCTACATCTTCTTATGGGGATCTGCGCCAAGCGCCCCGCCGACCGTCATGAACTCGGCGGTATTAAAGTCGCAATGGGCCGTTGATCGGCATCATCCAGCCACTATAGCTTGTAGCCGATCTTTCGCAGCAGGTCCTTCCGCCACGCAATGTCGGCGGCAGTTTCGACACCCAGCGGTAAGGCGCCATCCACCACAAGGAAACATGCGGTAGTGGGTTGGTGCCGACTTTGGCGACAGGGATGTCTCTGAAGGGAGCATCAAACCGACGGCAAATGGCGGAGTCAGTCGGATTTCGATCCGCTAAAAAGGTAGAGTGGGCGCAGAACTCGCACGCTTGCCGCGAGTGCATCGCAGCTATGGAGAACGCTCAAACCAACCATTTCCAAGTGCTCCTGATCCAGCGGCAGCGCATCAAACGTCTGGTCGATCTCAGCGCTATGGGTTGGATCGAGGTCCCCATGAATTCTCAAAGTCCTGAACGTCGAGTCCGGCAGGCCTGAACGATCTCGAATCTCATCGATCATACTGTCGGCAGGAGGAAACGCCTCGAGAACCGTGATGTATCCGAGAAGCATGAGCGGATGATGGTGATGAAGCCAATAATACTGGGTGCCGACCAACCGCGCGACTTCGACGGAAGGGGTGATGGATAGAACCCGCTTGGGATCGCACCCTGCAGCCTCAAGGTCCTCGAGTGCCCAGGTGTCGTGATGCAGTTCTTCGGAAACATGATGCCGATAGTATTCTCCGAGCAAAGCAGCAAGCTTATCGGTTCCTTCCAGTTGATCGCATTTGCCCGCTGCGGATTGCATGAGGGGAACCGACGCCCGCATGATTTGATGCAGCAAGACCAGGAAAGCGATCGTCATTTCCGGTGGAGGCTCGGTTCGCCAAAGGTCGCCAAAAGCAGCCCTGAGAGCGGGCATGCAGAGTTCGATTCTACCCCTTACAACGCCACTATTCGCTTGCCTTTCAAAAATACCCATAGCGATACCAGCCCGAGAGCAACAAACAAACCCGGGAAATCATAACTCATTCCAGATGCCTTTCAAGTTCTGCTCAGTCAAAATATAGGTAGCTCTTTAGTATTAAAGAGTAGTACTGGACAGATAAGGGAGTGTCGTCCTATTGTTACCGACAGACATCCTCTCACGATCCCAAGATCACTGACAGCAATCTAGCAAGCATCGAAAAACTGCTCAGAGCCTGAGGAGATCACAAATGGCGGACTTCCAGACAAATTTCGACAGGCTGAAGAATTCGAATGTCATTCCCGATGTGGACGAGAATTTGCTCCCGCCAGCGGTCCGAGATGCGATCGCAGGCCTTGGCGACGACGAAATGGCGGTTCTCGAAAACTTAAGTAAATCCACCGGGACCCACATATACCTCAACAATAATCACCAGGTCATCTGTGGACTCTGAAGTCGTGGTGTCGGCCGGTTTGCTGGACCGGTGGCCGCTATACGACCGCCGCAATGAGGGGCATGGCGCCCTCGAAGAGGCCAGACGCAAGCTGCTCCTCAAATCGACGATCAAGCAGGTCCCGGTCACGCGCATAGCCGACATCACGCCACTCGACGTTCTGGGCATTCCCGTGTTTGCAACGGTCACTCCCCTTGCACGAGACTTGACCACCCATCTGGGCAAAGGGGTGGACAAGGAAACGGCCCGCGTCAGTGCCATCATGGAGTCGATCGAGAGGGTTTGCGCAGAGGAGTTCGGGTGCCAGTCCCGGCATGCTACTTATGTCGAGCTTAAAGCTTCCGGTGCCTACGCTGCCGATCCTCTCTCCTTCGATCTTCCCCCGCTGACCCGTTATCGCCCGGATTCGGGGATTGAGTGGGTAGAGGGTTGGGAATTCATCAGCGCTCGTCCGATCTGGGTTCCGGCCGACCTGGCGCGGTCTCCTGCAAAGGAAGGCATACTGGATCAGGTCGATACCAATGGCCTGGCTGCCGGGTTCACGCGTGGGCGGGCGGTACGCAGCGCGATCCTGGAGGTTGTCGAACGGGATGCCGTCAGTCAGCATCACTTCTTTGAACAGTATGGACAGGCGGGGGACGCCGGGCCTGTCGGACGCAGGATTGATCTGGATTCACTCCCTCCAGCACAAAGGGCGCTTGCCGAGCGCGCCAGGGAAGCAAATCTCGAACTCATCCTGGACGATCTGACGAGCGACCTTGAGATACCGGTTATCGCGAGCACGCTAATAGACCCGTCCTATTGTAGTGCCGCGGGGCCGATGCCGCTGGTCGTGGCGGGGTGGGGCGCTGACCTTCTGGCCGGTGCTGCCGTTACACATGCTATCCTTGAGGCATTCCAATCGAGGCTCGGGGTCATTCACGGTGCCCGTGACTCCTACAACCAGGTACCCTTTTCGCGGCGGGCCAGCCTATCCGCGCCCGGGGTTCCCGCAACCGTGCATGATTTCTCCACCATTCCCAATGTGGACTTGCCAGACCTCGAGTCGGAGTTCGAATTTGTGCTGGAACGGCTGACGTCCGCCGGACTTACGCAGGTCATCGTCATTGACCTGAGCCGAAAGTCGCTGGGCCTGCCCGTTGTGAGGGTGCGTGTACCCGGTCTGTCGCTCTTTACGGTCGACCCCCGCCGGGTCGGCTGGCGAAGTGCAAGGCACCTCTTGTGATGGGTGCGATGCGGATGCCGCCGGTCGTCTTCCTGGGGCCAAGCGCGCCCGCTTCGGACATCCTGTCCATTTTGCCAGATGCGATCATCAGACCTCCGGCGAGGCGGGGGGAGCTTTATGCTTGTCGCATTTTGAAGCACGAGGTCTTTCTGATCCTGGACGGCGCATTTGCCAATGTCCTTTCCATTTCGCCACGGGAAGTCGTTGACGTTGTCCAGGACGGGGCGGTCGTGGTCGGTGCCTCCAGTATGGGGGCGCTCCGGGCGGCGGATTGCGCGCCGGCAGGCGTGCATGGCGCGGGGATGATATTTCGACTGTTCAAGGACCGGATCATATCCACTGAGGACGAGGTGGCAGTCCTCTTCCGCGAGGACAGGGCTTTTCCGGCGCTTACAGAACCATTGATCAACATGCGGATCGCGCTGCGGCGGGCGACCAGGATCGGTCTCGTTGGAAAAGCCGAAGCCGAGGAAGTTATCTCGGCAGCGCAATTGCTTCATTTTTCCCTGAGGACCTGGCCCGCCGCCTACCGGAAAGCCGGGCGCCACCTCTCGGGCGAACTGCTCGACTTTTTCAAGGCAATAGACACAAAGCGCACCGACGCCGTTCAGGCCGCAAACAAGGTCTTGAAATTACTGGAGGTTGATCGAGGTCCGCCCCGCGCTTCCAGATCGCCTCAGCTGTTTGGTCTGCTAGGAGACGGCAGGGGACGGGCCCCCGATGCGCTGAGTGGCGCGGACCGGCAACAGATTGAAGCCGAGTTCATCGAGTGGCTTTGCTGTTCGGGGAGGGGCTACCCACGACTCGACAATGAAATTGACTGGCTCAGCGGAGAATTGACGGTGCCGACTGCGTCGGTTTGGAATATCCTTAACGGCTCGGGCGAGCTAGAGGCCGAGCTGATGCGGTTCAACGTCTTTTGCAGGGCTGTCGCCGAGGCTCGGCGATGCGGACTTCGGTCCGAAAACGAGGACGTCCGGCAAGCGGAACGTCAGCTGGCCGACGCCCATCGTGTCGGCTCATGGAATGAGCTCCTCATACGCAAAGGAAGTGGTTCGTCCTTCTCCGAACGCCTGAGCGCACATTGCTCTGAACTTGCTCTAACCAAATGCCTTCGACGAACATCCTTGTTCGCTGGGGCTCCGTCAACGAAGCCGAGAGAGGTTTTGTTATGGCACCCTCAATAGAAAGCCAGACTCAATCGTCGGGCAACAGCGTTTGCATGCTCTTTACTGACATTGAGGGTTCGACAAACCTGGTGGATTCCTATCCCGATCTCTACGATGAGATGCTCCTTCGGCACAATGAGTTGCTGCGCAACGCCATCCACACCTATGGTGGCGAGGAAGTAAACGTTGTTGGCGACTCCGTATTCGCACTCTTTCCTGGATCCGTCCAAGGGGTTCAGGCAGCGATTGACGCCCAATTTGCCCTGACGAAGGAAGAATGGGCGCAAGGATGCAAGCCACTGGTCCGGATGGGCCTGCATTGCGGAACCGTGAGAAGACACGACGCCACCGTCACCGGGATAGAGGTGCATCGTGCGGCTCGTATCGCATCGGTGGCGCATGGAGGCCAGATCGTCATTTCGAACGTGGTTCGCGATGAGCTGGCGGAAGGCCACATCAGAGCGACCGTGGAAGTCCGCGATCTCGGATTCCATCGCCTCAAGGATCTTCGCTATCCTGAAGCCCTGTTCGACCTGGTGGTCCCGGGACTGCAAAGCGAATTTGCACCGATCTCATCGATCGGCGCCAACCGCACCAACCTCCCGTCCGATGTGCCGGTTCTCTACGGCCGGCGCCTGGAACTCGCCCGGCTAAATCAGATCCTGACGGACAAACAGAACCGTATTGTTACGCTGACGGGCGTTGGCGGCGTGGGCAAGACAAGCCTGGCGATCTGCGCCGGAAGATCAGCGCTACCCTTGTACCCGCGCGGGGTGTTCTTCGTTCAGCTGAGAGAAATCGACGATCCGGATCTCATCGGTTCGGAAATCTGCAAGGCCATTGGCCTGCATGAAGCTCCGGGTGTCTCCGCCATAGAGACGGTGTGCAATTCGCTGGGGAGCGCCGAGGTGCTTTTGATCTTCGATACCTTCGAGCATCTGGTCGAGGCGGGTCCGGTCATAAATGCCATTCTCAAGGCCTGTCCGGGGATCACCGTGCTGAGCACCAGCCGCGAACCGCTTAAATTGCGTTCCGAGCTGGAATTCGCCGTTCCTCCGCTCAGCGTGCCTGATGAAGGAGAGAGCGACGCTCGGATTTTGGCGAACCCGTCCGTGCAGCTCTTTGAGAGGCTTGCACGCCGCGAACAGTCGGACTTCGCCGTGGGAAGTGAAACGCTGGGGGCGGTCGCCAGGATCTGCCGGAGGCTTGACGGGCTACCGCTGGCGCTTGAACTGGCAGCCTCGCATGTCGGGCTCCTCAGCGTCGCGGAGCTGGAGGACCGGCTTCAAAGCAGCATTCAGGATCTTCGAAGCAAGGCGCGGGATATTGATCCCCGCCACCGCACCCTTCGACTGATGATCGGTTGGAGCGACAATCTCCTGACGGAAGGCCAACGCCGCGTTTTCTATGCGTCGGCTGTCTTTAACGGCGGGTTCGGCCTTCGTGCCGTCGCCTCCCTGTTTGAGGGCGAGGTCGATGTCGTTGACCATGTGGAGGCCCTTCTGGACAAGAGCCTGTTGTTCAGAACAATGGCTCTCGGCCATGCGCGCCTCAACATGCTCGACACGGTTCGCGATTATGCGCTCGACAAGTTGCGACGGACGGACGCATACGAAACCATCCGTGAACGGCATGCGGACCATTTCACCGAGCTTGTCCTGTCAGCCGCGCCCAACGTGATGACGTTCAACCAGCGCGATTCCGTCGAGCACCTGATGAACGAAGCCGGCAACATTCGGGTGGCACTCGAATGGCGGATGGGGCAACCCAGTGCGCATCATTCGGCCACGCTGATCGAGGCGCTGACGTGGCTCTGGATATCGAGAGGCCAGTTTTCGGAGGCGAGAACTTGGTCGGACAAGGCTCTGCAACACGCCCGGACCACAGGCGAAGCAGAGCCGTTGGCGCGAATCTTGAACTCGGCCGCCTTCATCCGGTACATGTCCGGTGATCCTGAATCAGCGCGTGAAAATGGCGTTGAAAGTCACCGTATCTACAGCGAGCTGGGGAACAAGGCCGGAATTGCGAGTGCCGGGATTATTGCCGGCATTGCCAAAGCCACGACAGGTGAACCCGAGGCAGGCGGCGCCTTGATCGTGGAGTCATTCGAACTGGCGAAGCTCATCGGCGACGATCATGGAACCGTGGTTGCCCTGATTGCAATCGGGGAAGGAACGCGCGCAGAGGGGGACGAGGCTGCTGCCGAAGAATTCTATCTCGATGCCCTCAAGCTGCTCGACAAGCTGGGTGATACCTACTGGCACGGCCATCTGCTGCAAAACCTTGCCCATTTCAGGCTGCACAGCAATGACTGGCGGAACGCCGCGGCACTCGCCGGCCAGGCCCTGGCTATCGGCGAGAGATATGACTACCCGATGGTGGTGAACCTTGCTGTCGCAGCGATAAGCGGAGTGCTCGCAGCGAAAGAAAATTGGGACGGTGCTGCAGAAATCATCGGAGCAGTGAATGGTCGTCTCGCTCGCCTAGGAGTCCGGTTCGAGCCGACAGACGATGCCGATTTTCAAAGAATCGTGTCTGCGGTTCGCAAGGCATCAGGAAACAAGCGATTCGCCCGTGTAAGCGAAAAAGGGGCTAAGCGCCCATGGGAGCAGATACTTTCGTCATGCCGCGCCGCCGTTGCAAGTTAGGGGCTGTTCTAGGATCGTTTCTCGAATGGCGACCACGTCCGGTCAACCGTTCTAGATGCGGCGCGGAGTCCGGTGACGGACGGCCTGGCTCATCATTGGCAAATTTATTTGTTT
>NZ_AUTC01000020.1 GCF_001461695.1 Sinorhizobium fredii USDA 205
GTTCCATAATTAAGCTTATGCGATATGTTATATCATTACACACGTCGATCAAATTGCAGCCCAAGGAGCTACCTTCACTGGAACACGATCGATACCGGCCGCGTGGTCGATGCCCTGCGCGAACGGGCAAAGCTGTACCCGAGCACCTGCTTTCCAGCCTGTCGCCCGCTCACCTGGGAGCAGGTGAACCTGACCGGCGATTAGGAAGACAAGCCTGCTCTTGACAAAACCGGCCTCGGCGCCATCCCGTTCGCCCTTCGATCCGCCTATCGTATATCGGTGCCCCTTTAATGTTCAGGGGCCGGTTTGTCAGCACACGATAGAAACCGCTTCAAGCTCAAACCGGCCAGTAAAATGTAAGGCGGCATGGCAAGCGAATAGTGGCCACAGTTTAATTCTAAAATATTTGGCTTAGCTCCGGCGTCCTTCAGCCTCTGCATGAATCTCTCCGACAGCTCTGGCAAGACCACTTTGTCTCTCTTAGCCAACACAACCTGAAGGTCGAGATCACGCTGTGCCAAACGATGCGCGTAATTCTCCATGTTAAGTGGACCCCAAGCCCTTCTTAGATTGCTCAGCTCAATCTCAGGCTCAAGGCTATCGCGTATCAATCGTGTCGCGCGACCCGTCCAAACCATATCCGCAAGACTCCCCGCGGTCAGAAACAGCGAGGCTTTAGACACAGCCGAGTCGTGCGCCGCAATGATCCCCGCGACCCAGGAGCCCAAGCTCATACCGAGAACCGAAATCTCTCGATAGCCTTCGCTCTTCAACCAACGTATGAGTTTTCGCCCATCCCATACTGCCTGCCTTACAGCTTGGATCGTTCGACCGAGATTCGCACTGAGCATATAATCGGCGTGCGAGGAGCCCGGACGTCGGCGCTCGAAATGATAAGGCATAGCAATCTCAACAACCGTGATGCCACGCCGTGAGAAAAATTTGGCAATCTGACGATTTCGCACGGCTGCATTCCAATGGTGAAAAATCACCAATGCCTGTTCAAGCGACCCGCTTTCTGTGATTTTTGCCCAGACGACGTTGTTGTCTTCGACGTCAGTGGAAATGTCAGATGGAAATTTGAGCCACCCGTCTTGCCTTTCAAAACCCTGGTTACTCCCGCCCGGCTCATCGAAATAGGCCGGATCAGTCACGGCCTGGTCCGCAAGAACACAAAACTCCTCGATCGTCGCTACGTTCTTCGCGTCTGGAAACGCGCGTTCCGCGTCAAGGATGAGACCCGTTCTTCGCTTCCCTTCCTCGCCGCGTCGCGCCCGCCTCTCATCCCAACGGTCAAGCCAACTATGATACACTCTGATTGTTTCCTAACTCACTCGCTCGCCATTGCCCAACCCCTGGATCAAACAGGCCGTACATCGCAAGCAGCACTCCAACGCCCATAAGGATTGAAAAGCCAGCGAATACGTCGATCAGCAGGTAGCTAGCAAAGAGTAACGCTACGACCGCCGACATCCTCCACAAAGGAAAATGACACCGACGTCCGACACCTAAACGGATGGAACCGTACAGAAAAACAACACAGGTCGAGATAGCGATAAGTAGGCTGCTGTAATGCGTCGGCATTCTATAGCGAACCCCGTCGCTCACATTGTTGCGTACCTGGAAGGCTGAAAACATATCGCCGACCAACCAAGCCACAATATTCTTTCCATTCGACGTTAGGTAAGAGCTTTGGGCCTTCATGCATATGGCGATCAGAATCCCCAAAACAGTGCATCGAAAAATTCCGCGCATCACCCGCAGGCTGACTTCATTGACTTCGTATGGATAATCCACTCCCGCCCAGTTCTTCGATGCCTCACCAATTTTCCAAAGGTCGTGAACCAACGTATGAAGCAAAATGAGGCCTGCGAAGAACAGATAGAAGCACAGACACATGTAGAGGTAAGCGAGTCCCGTGAATACAATCGACGTCGGCACTGATATGACTTCAGGGCGCACAAGTGCCAGCTTGCCCCAATCGACCGCATAGTTGCCACCGCCGTTGATCAACGGGAGCAAGCAGACGCCGACCCATTGAAATAGACCGGCGAACAATACACAGATGAAAAAGACCGCCCAATATGTGTACGACGAAGCTTCAACGTTGCGCTCCCAAGCGTCGTCGCTTTCCATCCGGTCGGCCTGCGCTACAAGCTTTAAGCGCCCTTCATATTTCCAGAAGACCAGCAGCTCAATTGCGAACGCAAAAAACAGTGGGAGGAGCACCATGAAGACGAATGTCCAATTTGGTGCCCAAAGAAATCCGACCTGCTTAACAATGCCATCCGCACGGCCGTAAGTAGCGTTGTGAATCCCCGTAATATAAGACAAAAACCCAAGAGCGGTGGCACCGGCAAATACCGACGCCGGTAAATCCAAGGGAGATCCGCGACTAAAAAGCGCCTCTGATCTCCTCGCCAAGCTGAAAGGCCGACGCGGCTCCTGGGCGTGCGTATCCTGTGTCAGCTCCGACGGAGACTCCGTCTCATCATCGGCGGTCGCAGTACGCTCCAGATCTGGAGCGTACTGCGCATCGCTGTTTTCCGCTTTCTTTGAATCTCGCCTCTTGGCGGTTAACCGAGATTGCGCCGCGCTAAGTTCTATCTGCCATTCGCTTGTGGCCGCCGGATCATCGCACCCAAAAATCCTTGCCAGCCAACGAATGTTGGCGGTGCTAATTCCCTTGTCGTTCTCTTGAAACCAAAGCTGCACCGTTCGCAGATCGACCCCGATCCGGTTGGAATCGATCTGTGAAATCGCCTCTGCAAGAAGCTCGGGCGTCCATGGGCCTGCGGGAAACCCATCACTTCCCAACGGCCGACCCGCCCCCGCCGCAGCTAGTTGTTTGAACAGCTCTTTGAAATCGCTCCCGTCTTTCGACGGAGGAAGAAAAAACTTTCCATTCTTTATCAACGGCTTACGGGCCCTGATTTCGTTTCGCTTCGCTAGAGTTCGTTTCCTATCGTGCCTCTGCCGTCAATCTACCGCCATTTCTGTTGAACGCAACTTTGTGGCGCTTCCAAGATGAAGCGTGCAACTGCTGGAAGGAGGGATTCTTTTGCGATCGGTGAGGCACTCAACCATGCCAACTTTGTCATCGTCAGCGCTTCGGCGTCCTGTAGAGACCGACAGCTTATCAACTTCGGTGCGGTCGCATAGCAGGGGATTCAATTCTTCAAGACTGCGCACGGCTCTGAGTGCGTTAGCCTCCGACGGTATTTCTTATACAGAAATCGCGTGACCTTCGGTTGGGACAGGACACAAAGAAGAAAGTGCGGCGGAACCTGCGGTTTCCCTTGGTGAGTTGATGGATCCTCATATCGCGGCGCAACTGGCGACTGCGGATGCAGTCGTGCGTGGGATCAATGCAGGGCGACGGGAGAGGTTACGAGCGTCGCCTATGCGCCGCAAGATCAAGGTGGCCGAGCCGCTCAACCGGCGCGCGCGCGCACCCGCACCGCTGTCGGTGTGAACCAAACCGAACAGTCGTATCCCAATAGGAACCCAGGTCATGGAGGTGGCTCCTGTACAGACATATCGCTGAGGGGTTCGTGCGGACCCCACACGCAGAGTGCCTCGCTGAGAACGTCTGCGCCCGATCTAGCGCCTATTGCCGGTCGATCGGCGCCCACAGCACCGACAAGCTTCTCGACTTTGGCGCCGCACGCGCAATCCTGAGAGCGACCGATGAAGCGCTGCACTTCCGGGTGGAAGCTGAGGACTTCGTCATCTTCTCCAGCATCCGGACGCTGTTGCAAGGAAGCCTGGCGACCATCACGACAGTTCCGGATGCAGCCGTCGAGTGGCAGCCCGCTGGCAGCGTGCCCTTCAGAGCGATCCGCGAGCGCCTTGAAAATCGGCAAAACTGGCCGGGCGGACGATAGCCCGGCCGACCTTGTCGAGCCAGCCTTCAGACCGTCAGGATCGAATATCCAGCTGGTTTGCCCGTGCGATTTCCCGGCTCTGTCGCAGCGACCTGCCCTGCAGCGCCCTGGCGCGCTCGTGGACAAGCCGGAGCGAAGCGGCCTGCTCATGGCTTACTCCAAGCGACGACGCGAGGCCGACGACATTGCCTCCCTTCAGGTCTGCTTTCTCTGCTGGAGAGAGCCGTTTGGTGATCGCGAGCGTCACGGTCTCAAGCTCGCGGCGCAGCGTTGGCTCGGCATTCAGTCGACGGACCTGCTCGTGACCTTCGGCGTTCAGCACTTTCGATAGCCCTTCTGACGGTCGTGGAATTTCCATCCGTTGCCGCGCTTGCTCCTCGCGATGCTGTGTCACGATCTGGTGCCGCTCGAAATCCACCGCCAGACCATAATCGGCAAGGGCTGTCGCAAGCCGCGGCGCATGTGCCTCCGCCGTCTGGCGCTCAGGGCTCGGACCCCGCAACCGTTTCCGCCCCTCCCCGGCCATGTCGCCAAGGCCGCCCGCACGAACATCAGTGCCGGCGGCCGCACCGCTTCGCGCATCGGTGATCCGGTCGACAGCTGCGGAAACCGCTTGGCTGCTGCCGAACACCAGCCGCGACAGGTTCTCGATCTCGGCGCGCTTGTCGGCCAGGCGTGACGACGCGCGCAGGCGATCGGCGACCTCCGGCTCGGTTAGGTCGGGCAGTTGCCGCGCTGGCACGAGGGCACCGGATTGCGTGGCAGTCGGATCCTGCAACGGCGCACGACGCACACCGTGACTGCGTTCGTTCTCGGCAATCCCGCGGACAAACTCATCTGCTGCTCGGCGCTGTTCCGGATCAAGATGACCATGCCGCGCCGTCTCCGCCAGAACCGCCTTCATCATGGCTTTCGCTCGCGCCCGGTTGGCGAGATCGGCCGTTCGTAGCCGAAGATCGTCCCGCATGGCGCGAAACGGCTCCCCCTTCTCATCGATGATCGCGGTGGCGATGACGGCGCGCTCGGCGATTGCGAAGTTCCGGTCAAGGCGGCGCCGGGCCAGCGCAATTGCCGCCGCATAACCCGGTTCAATGACCCCTGTCATCGCGGCGTCGGCCGACATTCCGCCGGTCGCGACCGCGTTGGCAGCTCGATCGAGCGTTTTGCGCATTCCGGCGGCTTCGAGCCAGGAGTCCATGACATTGGCCATACGCGATAAGCGATCTGTTCGGCTGAACACCTCGCGATCGACGGCGACACGATTGAGCACGACTGCAAAATGATCCGTGAGCCGCCGACGCGCGCCGTCCGGCGTTTCCACGGCAAGATCGGCCGGCAGACGGTGCGCCGCCGGAAACTCTTGGGTTCCGCGCTTGTCCTGGACCATGGCGCGCGTCGCGACGAATTTCCCGTCCTCCGGCAGAAGGCCGAGATCGCGAGCAGCCTCGACCAGCTTCAAAGCCATGTAGGTCTGCGCAAGACGGCCGGACGCATGGGCTTCGATGTTTCCAGCGGGCCGGCGCTCGGCGTCGCGCACCGCGTTGTCATAGAGTTCCACGAACAGACCCAGCCCATCGGCCTGGCTCTGGAAAATCGTCCGCCCCCGCCGAGAACCCTCGTCGCCGTCGGCGGCGCGGCGTTGCGTGAGCAGATAGTTCACATCCTCGACGGCGCGGGTCCTCACCGCGGCAATCCGATCGTCCGGGGCGTTTCGCTCTTCCATCCGGCTGACCACATAGTCCCAGTCGTCGGCAAAGCTTTGGAGCTCAGGACGTGTCATCGGTCGAGACTGCTCCGCTTCCAGCGCCTGCCTCGCACCGACCGCGCGCGACCAATCCCCGTCCCGCATCTCATTGTCGTAGAGGATCCTGCCGCCGCGTGTCCGCACTTCCACGCGATCCACCAGGCGCTCGCTCTCCAGCTTGTCCAGGCTGACCCGAAGCCCGGTGACGGCGGCGTCATGGACGTGCTGCGGCGGAATTCGCGCCGCGTCGCCCAAACGCAACATCTCCTCGAACCGATAGTTATTGCCCTGCCAGCTGAGGCGCGGGTTGACCGCGACGGCACGGGCTTCGACGTCATAGCCGGCATCACGCGCCACCCCGATCACGCGGGTGACGTTCTCCGGGGTCCGCATCGTGGTCTCGAAGACGATGTTGACCTTTCGCTCCGCGGCGGCGGCCAGCAGCTTCTCCGTCCAGCGACCAGCATCACCTTGAGTAAACTGTGACGCTGTCTCGGGATCTTGCCGCTGGAAGGCAAGGAACTGCGGGTGATAGGAGCGCAGATCGTCGCCGACGATGCGGATTGTCGATCCGTATTGCTCGAGCTCCGCATGGCTCGCGATCAGGACCGCCGTCTTGCCCGCGCCCGGCTGTCCGCCGAGCAGGATGAGCCGCGGGCGCTCTGCTGGCCGCATCGTCTCCGGCAGATAATCGGGCAGAATGTCGTTGCGGAAAATACTCTCGTTCCTCTCCGGCGAGAGCGGGCCGGATGCCTCCGCCACCATTGTCAGAATTCCGCCCAGAAGCGGGCCTCGTCCTGGACGCGCGGACCCCAGAGCGCGATGAGGTTTTCGATTGCATCGCGGTCGCCGGCGCGGATGCTCTGCTGCAGTTCAATGAGCTCCCGCCGGCGCCGGCGCAGTTCCTCTGCCGCGCCGGGCTCCTTGTCTTCAAGCTCGTAGACGCGGGCCGTGACGATGGCGCGCGCCTGGTTGACGATCTCGATGGCGATCTCGGCGCGGACGATCGCGTCGTAGGAGGTTTCCGGTTCAGGCATTTGTTTCTCCTTCTGCTTTCTTGAATATCCTCATCGGGTGACACCGCGGGCGCGATCAATGACGCGCCGCTGACGCTCCGAAATGATCTCCTGACTGCTCTGCAGGCGAACCGTCTGCTGCAAGACCTGCAGCCGATCTCGCATCGCCTCGAAGGCGCGGCGCTGGGCCGGCGACACGCGATTGATGACGTCCTTCTCACCGCGCAGGATGGCGTTTCTGCCGAAGCGCTCATCAAGCGCCCGGCTGACCCCGGCGAATTCCTGGCGGATGCGCGCATCGAGCGAGCCCGCGGCGACGTCGAGCTTCCCGTCCTTCTTCTTTATCTCCGCCGCCAGTCGCTTGAGCGCGTCCTCGGCCGCTTGCGACAGCCCGGGAATGGCGATCGCCATCCGCCGTCGCTCTTCCGCGATGGCCTGGGTCTCGGCATCGACGGCACTGGCATAAGACGCGCCGAGCGAGCGGACACGGCTTGCCACTTCCGGCACCGCCTGCAATGCCTCTTTTCGCTCGCGTCCTGTGGTAAGCAGCTTGTCCATGATGCGGTCGGAGCCGCGTAGCGCACCGTAGGCGGCGGGATCGTTGCTAACGGCCGCCGCGATCCGCTCACTGGCAAAGCCCTTCACGACCAGCTCCTCGATGTTGCCGATCGCGTCTGCTGGATCTCGCCAGACGCGTGTTGCCGTCTCAACGAGGGCGGCGCGGTGGTGTCCGTAGTGAGGAGCGGCGAGCGCTCGCTCCTTCGCTTCATCGGCGACCGTCGTCTTGAACTCCGTGACAGCTGGAAGCATTGGAAGCACGGCCATCGTCTCCTTCCCCCACTCGACACTGGCGCCGGCAACGATCTTCGACCGATCCTGTCTTTCGGCAAGATGCTGTTCCTCGACAAAGCGCCTGATGACGGCGAACAGGCGGGCGAGCTTCTCGCGGCGCTCGGGGGGAATATCCTCCGGCATGCGTTCGAACATATTGCGCTCGGCGACTACATCCGCTTTCGCGGTGAAGGCGCTCCAGCCGAAGCGTGCGGTCAGCGCCTCATTGACGGCCTTGACCTCCTGGACCAGCAAGCGGTCCTCGACGGCATAGGCGAAGGCCGTCTTGTAGGCATCGGCCCCGCCGCGGTCGCAGACCGCCTCGATTTCGACCAGACGCGCCATCGCCGTTTTCGAGAGCGCGGGAACCGACAATGACATATGCGCGCGCCGCTGCTGCTCGCGGATACCGAAGCGCTCCGCCTGCCTGCGGAACTCGGTCGAATGAGCGCGCGCCAGAGGTAGCAATTCCGACACCGCAGCCGTGGCCGCGGTGCGGTCGTCACGCGCGGCGCGGCCATCGACCATCAGGTTGGATCCCCGCAGACGGCCCAGGCGGTCTGGCACAGACCCGAGATTTTCGGCGAGCTTGCGTGGCTCGATGGCGGTGTCCGATGCCAGTGCATTCAGCGCCGACAGCGCGCCATCTGGGTCGAGATAGATTTTCGCCAGCACTGGGCGCAGGACGGCCTCTCGCTCCTTCCACCGCTCCGAGGAGAGCTGAGCAAGACGTGCATCCTCCTCGACACTGCGGGAGAATTTCGTGGTGGGCGGCATCAGATATTTCCCAACCAACGGGATTCCCGCCGAAAAGGATGCGGTCCGTTCCTCGTTATACGAGACACGCCGTTCGCGCTCGATCGCAAAGCCGAGCGCAACGCTCGCCCGCTCCCAAAGCTTCGCCACCTGCCCACGCTTTTCCGCAATCCACGCCAGCCGCCGGGAAACACCCTCCTCCATCCCGGCCGCGACCTCGGCGAGCGTGTCGATACCACGCCGCCGCGCGAAATCGCGGGCGTGCGCTTGATAGACTTCCTCGCTCGCGAAATCGAGCGTCGTCGTCTTGGCGCCGGATCGCCCAAGGCGCTCGACAAGCTGCTTGAACAGTTCCAGCCGATGCCTTTCCCGCTTGATCCTCTCCTGGCGCGCATCGGCGGTTTCGACTCGGTTCGCGGTCCAGACATTGCGCTCGACCTCACGTTCCTCGAGACGCTTCTCGCCTGTTTCCTCGTCGGTGACGGGAATCTTCACAATGACCTTCTCGACACCGTCCTTGCGGAGCGTGACGGTATCGCCCGTCGAGACGCTGCCCTCCTCAAGCGCCTTCGGCAGACTCACGCCCCAAAGTCGATGGACGGTTCCGTCGTCGGTCCTCACATCGGCGTAGGGGCTTTCCTTCGCTTGCCTCTCCTGGGGCCGGAATTTCGCCTCACCAGTTTCAACCAACTCCCCGATGACGCCGGCGGCATGATCGACGCGCGGCTTCCTCCCCCACTCCGGCCTCACCTCGAAGTCCTCTTTCGCCACATAGAGATCGGCGCGGTGGCGATGGCGGGTCATCGCCACATAGGTCAGATGCTGATCCATCATGCCGGTGGCGAGCACGAAGG
>NZ_AUTC01000021.1 GCF_001461695.1 Sinorhizobium fredii USDA 205
CGTTGGCGGAGATCATCTCTGGGCCGAACGCTTCGACCGAAATCTCGCAGACATTTTCGGCGTACAGGACGAAGTCACAGACAAGATCGTCGAGGCCCTTGTTGGACGCTTGGCGGCATCAGCGTCACGCAACCGTCCGAAGAGCCTGGAGGCTTACGACCTTTGTGTCCGTGGGCGAAGTCTGGTCTCAGCGTTCAACAGTTCTCCAGAAGCGCTGCGCGAGGCCCAGATACTCTTGAACCAGGCAGTCTCCATCGACCCCGAATATTCGGAGGCATTTCGCTGGCTGGCTTTTGTTTACTGGCAATTGTGGGCGCAGAGCATCGAACCCACGGGAGAGAACCGA
The DNA here is from genome assembly GCF_001461695.1 of Sinorhizobium fredii USDA 205. GTDB lineage: Bacteria > Pseudomonadota > Alphaproteobacteria > Rhizobiales > Rhizobiaceae > Sinorhizobium > Sinorhizobium fredii. The sequence goes on from NZ_AUTC01000021.1 coordinate 347, forward strand.
TCACGAGCCCTTGAACTGGCCCGCCAGGCGGTAGCATTGGACGAGAACGACGCCGCCGGTCATTGGTTTATCGGATTTTTGTTAGCCAACGAAAAACGCTGGCCCGAGTCCGATGAAGAGTTCGCAGCCGCCTTCGCGCTGGAACCAAACAATGCGGATGCCCTGGCCATCTGTTCGGAGCTTGCGGCGTTCGCAGGTCGCCCATCGGAAGCGATCGAACTGATCCAAAGGGCGCTTCGACTGAATCCGCACCCGGCCGGGTGGTATTATTGGCAGCTTGGACTCGCGCATTACGCGGCCTGCCAATATGAAGAAGCCGTCAAGATTTTGCGCATGGAGACGATCTACCGCAGCCCCTCGCGCCGCATACTGGCGGCTAGCCTTGCCCAACTCGGACGCAGAGACGAGGCGATGCGTGAGGCAGCCCTTTTCATGGCGATGACCCCGAAATTCACGATTACGCACTGGGCCGCGGCACAACCCGCCCGCGACATGGAAACAGTCCAGCGGTTCGTCGAAGGCTATCGCATGGCCGGATTGCCGGAGTGAGTGCTCATCGGGCGTTGAGCGCTATTGCTTCCCGTCACTCTCGACTGGGCAGGTTGACAGCTCCTGGCACGTGGGATCGCCCGAAGCTCACCGAGCTGCGCACATCAAGCAGTTTGACACCACCGTCATGCAGTCGCTTGGCCGTCTGGGCGTCGATCTTCGTCGCGCCGGTCACGTTGTACTCGCCGTTCGTCTTGCTCACCAAGCGCGCATAGTCCTCAGTACGCCGCCTGGTTCGGCCATGGCCTCCAGCCGGGCCGCGACATTGACGCCGTCTCCGAATATATCGTCCTGGTCAGCTAAGACATCTCCGAGGTTGATAGCCATGCGGAAAACCAGTCGGCGATCTTGGGCAACATCCTCGTTCCGCTCGGCTGTCGCTCGCTGGAGGTCAACGGCGCAGCGCACCGCCTCGATGGGGCTTGCGAATTCCGCTAGGAAGCCGTCCCCTGCGGTCTTGAAGATGCGCCCGGCCGAACAATCTCGCGCAGCAGCCCCTGCAGCCGCTCGTGGGCACCCTCCTCGTCGCTCTCCATCAAGCGGCTGTAACCTGCGACATCAGCCGCAAGAATGACTGCCAGCTTCCTTTGCGGCCCGGCAGAAACCAAGGGGGTTCGTCGTCGTCCGGCATTGGAGGAGGTTACGCCGCGCAAGTTCTGCCTTCAACAGGGATCACGGTTACGGTGGCGATTGCACTAGGGGCTAGAGCGACATCGCCAGGATCGAAACGGCTGCGACTATCACGATGAACATCAAGACGCGCCTATATTGATTGCCGCCAAAGCATCGTCTGGATCAAAGGTCCGGCTGTCGCCGCAGCCTGAAAGGGTGCCATCGTCCTCCTTCCATTCGGGACCGGACATGCTTCGCGTAAGATGCCGCGTCTCTCGGCCGTTTCGCACGGTGTCGAGTCCTGTTGCAGTAACGGCAAGCGGCGACCACGTTGCGCTCGACATCGGCCCCTGCTTTGCCTCTTTCGTGGAGATGCTCCGCGGTGCAGCGGTATCGCAGCGCCTCCCCCAATGACAGAGAGAAACGCTCACCGAATGCCCTTGGGTCTTCGTCCCACATGGGTTCTCGGCAGTAGTAGCAATGCCATTGTTGACCTTGGGCGGCTTTGTTCCTGAGCTTTTTTATCTTGCGACTGTTTCTCATGAGGACACGTCCTTTGCTTCATCTCTGAAGCGGACGTGCAGCGAACCTCAGAAGGGTCGCCCCTCAGTTGGGAGGAGAATCCTCGCACAAGACGACGCATCTAAATGCGCCACTCCGCAGTCCTTGAACGGTCGATCGCCATATTGGGCAACTCGCTGGGGAGCCTTGATCAGCCCCAGGCAAGCTGATGTCTTGCCTCCGCTGTCTCAGGCTAGACAAAGCGTTGCGATTGTCAACTATCTCGCTTCCGCGCCCTACCTGCAGCGCCGCCGGTCATTCGCCGAAGACGAGGTCAATCATGGCTCCGAGTCATGGAGGCTCGCCTGGGACGACCCTGCTCCGGGAACCTTCACACGATCGCCCGTTAATGCAGCCAAGCACATCCCCGTTTCCCTATTCATCGGAAACAACTTTCGGGCGGTGCGCTGGATGACGACTTTGCGGCCCACAGCAGACGGCGATGCGGAGCTACCCCGCCAGAGGGGCTTCCATGAAGATGAGATGGTTGCGCAGTTCAGGAGGTGCTTCGTAGTAGGGCGCGATCTCCTGGAATCCGAGAGAGCGGTAGAGGCTTAGCGCCTCATCGTGGTTGCGGCCGGTATCCAGCCGCATGGTGGTGTAGCCCCGCTCAGCAGCCACGCGCACGATGTTCTCGGCGAGGCGGCGGCCCAGCCCTAAGCCTCGGCCCTCGGGGCTGATGAACATGCGCTTCATCTCGCATGTGTGTTCGTCGATCCGCTGCATCATCACACAGCCGACCGCCTTTCCGTTCAGGCGGGCAACAAGTATCTCCCCATATGGAGCCGAGTGTATCCTCGGCAGGCTGTCCAGGAGCGCGGTCCATTCTTCTGGCGTGTAGTAGCGGTCGACGAACCAAGCGTTCTCGCCATAGCGCGACCGGCACCAGTCGATGAAGCCGTTGCACAAGCCTCGAATGGCAGGGAAGTCGTCAGGTCTGGCTGGGCCGATCTCCGAGTTCTGTTCCACCTCTACGCCCCTCTCACGAATTCTGCATCGGCAAAGCGGGTGCTCCTTCCCGAGTTTTGCTGCGCAACGAAATGACGTGATGTGCCATTAACGGCGAGACCAGTATTCTTCGTGGAGTTTCGCCGCCTCGCCCGCAAGCATGGGGCCGACGACCTCCGTTGGGCGCTGACCGGCGGCGAACACGATGTGGCAGGGGAGATCAAGCGTCGGATTTTCCACGTGGTCGCCCGTCAGTTGTTTCATCTCTCTTTCGGACAGGCCAAACACGACGCGCCCTATGCCTGCCCAATAGATCGCGCCGGAGCACATGGCGCATGGCTCCGCGGATGTGTACATCGTGCATCCGGCAAGAAAATCCAAATCATAGGCTTTGCCGGCGCGCGTGGCGAGAAGCCGCTCCGCATGGGCCGTGCGGTCGCCACCTTCCGAACTGTAGCCATTGCACTGTTCCAGTAAAACATTGCCATCATGGTCGGCGAGAATTGAACCAAAGGGGTGATCCCCGCCTTCACGCGAACGCCGCGCCACATCGAAGGCCTTCCGCAAAAGTGACTCATCATAGGGCCGTTTGGTGCTTACCATTTTGCGAGCTCCTGAGAGTTATCGCAGTTCATTCACCATCAATGTTTCCCCGGTAACGGAGCGGGTAATTTGTGTTCTCCGCCAAGCAGAAAGTTGCCACTTCCCGGCGCTGGTTACTGACTTTCCCCCATGAACAGGTATCAAAAATCAAGTTTGATCCTTTTTGAATTTGTCAGCAAGACAGATCGAAGGTGTAAGCTCGTCAGAGAACGATCGGGGGACGGGTGGCAGTTGCTACCTAATTGCGCAATTTTCTGTGTCGGCCTCTGCGGCCCTCCAAAAGATCAGACGCTGTAGAAAACGGACTTTTTCACCAGTATCCGCCATTTGCTGACTTTACCGCCGCATCCCCGAAGACGGCCTGCGCGCTACGGCTGGAGTGGGGATCATCCCATGCAAGCCTTCCCGAGGCGGCACCACGAGGCAAGCCTCTCGAATGGCGGTACAGCCGCCTACCCACCAACGCATCCGTCAATTCTCTTACGGGAATTGTGGGTCAACGTTCATACTTATTTCAGTCACCAATTTGCGGCGGAGAGCCGTGGCGTAGTCGCTTGGACCCGTCGGCTTCATTACGAAAGCCTCGGGACCACCAATGACATAGTCGGCAAAATAGGATGCCAACTGATGGCCAGGATTTTCGTCCTGGGCTGGAATAGCAATCGCGTTGATCGTGTATCCTTTGGCAATTGCCTTCAGCCTGCTCGGCTGAACAGGAAGCCCGTCGTTATTCTCGCCATTGGCGGAGATGTCGATTATTTTTTTGGTGGCCCTTCCTGGAAACTGATCGAGAAACAGGCTTGCAACGTCGATGGCCGAGGAAACGGACGTGCCGCCTCGCCCCCCGCGGCTAAAGCCAGTGTCCCCCCTCTCGTTGATTACCAGGGCGGCTGCTTTGGCATCTTCAAGCCCGCAGATATTCGTCCAGGGCAGCACGGTCCTTATGCGCCCCGGACTCGCCCATTCAAAATACGCAATGCTGATGCAACCAAGATGATTGCCGGTAATGGCCGCAACGATCTCGGGCGAAGTAAGGGCCGCGGCATGTCCCTTGCGCTGCAGGTCGGCATTATCTGGGTCGATCGAGGATGAGAAATCGACCGCGAATACGATGGCGGCATCAACATCGGCGGCATGTGCCTGCAGCCCCCAAAACACGGAAGCAAGCGTCCCCGCCAGTCTCAAGAATGAGTTCACGCTCATTGTTGGCCCCTCCAGTTTCTTGTTCCGTCAATATCAGCAGGCGGGACATGCGATGTTTCTGCAGACACTCGTCGTATCGGGATGCGCACGGGTTCTCAGTCTGCCACCGCCGGCTTGCTGATTTCGGTCCTGTTGGTCGACAGAGACAGCAAGGTGATTGATCCAAATACGAGCGCTGCACCGACTGCACCGACCGGCGACAGCCGTTCGCCGAGAAATATGGCCGCGCCAATCGCTCCGAACACGCTCTCCGCGCTGACGATCACGGCGGCATGGCTGGCGGAAGTGAAGCGTTGAGCGATTGTCTGGATGCCGAAGGCGGCTGCGGTCGAGAAGATGCCGAGCACTGCGAGTTCCAGGCCCGCATCTTTGATGGCAGCCGGCGATAAATTGCCCTGAAGAGCGCCGAGGGGCAGAGTGATCACGGCCGCGGCGAGGAATTGAGCGGCAGCCGTCGTTACCGGCGCGCCGTGGGTCTGCATGTGGTGGCCAAGCTGCACCATCCAAAGCGCGTAACACGCGGCCGAAAGTATCGCAGCGAGATCGCCCTGATTGAAGCTGTCGGTCAGGCCTCCGGACAGCAGCAGCACTCCGACCAATGTCGTGGCGGCCACAAGCCCGCCGATCGCTGTCGGGCGCGCGCCAATCAGCAACCAGGCCACGAGCGGTGTCATCACCGTTGCAGTGTTCACCAGGAAGCTCGCATTGGTGACCGAGGTGCCGAGATAGGAGACCTGCTGGATGGCGATGGAAATTGAAAACAGCATGCATACTTTGATGAGACTCATCGAGTAGCCTGGTCCAAATTTTCTTCTCCATTCGAGCATCGTCAATGGCGCGGCCATGAGCCCCGCGATCAGGCAGCGCATACCCACGGCGCTGAGAGGATCGAGATGATTCAACACGGTCTTCTGTGCAACATTACCGAAACCCCAAAAGGCGGCGGCAAGCAGAAGCAGACAGTTGGCCTGTACCTTCGACATGTGGATGTCTCGACAAAACTTGCGCCAAAGGGGCGGATGTCTGCTTGCTAACCGTCTGCCAACTGAGTGCGATGCCGGCCGACGATCAATTGGAGCCTCAGCTCCTCGAACTTCCGCTTTAAGCCGCTGACGATCGATAGAGACGCGTTGTTCCAGCCCTTGCGGGCGGCATTGGCTAGGTTGTCGGCACGTACGCGAGTGCTGGCCGTTTTCACGTCTGGTTCCAGCAACGGCCCGCATCCGTTTGCGAACCACGGCATCTTGGCGTTGGAAAACTCAAGATCGTGCATGTCAGCACTATGGAAACAGATCGTACGGCCCCCGGCCGATTGCGGCTTGTTGCAGCGCGAATCTTGCAACGTGTGCGTCTGCGGTGCGATCGGACAGATGCAGTATTCGACCTACTGCATCTGTAGTATTCTCCTGAACGGCAGCGAAGAAGCTTCCTGGGACGGGGGTCACCATGATGCTCGGTCACACTTCGAAAGCTCAGGCGCTCGATGCCTTGTCGAATCGCGAGCGCGCGATCGCAGAAAAATTCGCGTCCGGCCTGACCTACCGTGAAATCGGCAAGGCACTTTTCATTGCCCCGACCACTGTTCGCACTCACCTCGCGACCATCTACGAAAAACTTGGAGTGCATAGCAAGATCGGGCTCGCGGCGTACTTTACCGGCACCTCCGCAGCGCAGCCAGACGCCCTTTTACCTTTGTCTGACGCCCCGCCGGTGCTCGCCATATTCCCAATCGAATGCTTGAATTCCGAAGAGCGATGGCTCCGCCTTGCCGACGGACTGTCGTCAGATATCACGATAGACATGGCGCGATACGCGGGGTTGCCTGTCATCGCTTTCCACACAATGAAATCGCTGGGTAGCAAGCCGGCCGATTTCGCGGCGGACGGCAAGGCGCTAGGCGTCACCTATCTCGTATCGGGCCGGTTGCGCGCGGACGACAATAGGATTCGGTTGACGATCGAGCTTGCCGACGCTCGCACCGGCGTCAGCCTGTGGCGCGAGCGCTACGACCGCCCAGTCGAGGATGTTTTCGCGCTGCAGGACCGCCTGGCGGAAAGCATCATCAATGTGCTCGCCGGCAGTTTCGGCACGCTCGCCACGGTCGGCCGCAAGGCTGTTCGCCGCAAGCCGCCGGCCAGTTTGGGTGCCTACGACTGTTATCTGCTTGCGCTCGAACAGCACACTACGTTCAGCCGCGCCGGGAATGCCGAGGCAATCCGCCTGTTTTCACGCGCGCTGGAACTTGACCCTACCTTCGCCAATGCCTGGGCCGAGCTCGGCTATGCCTATTCGATGGAGGCCTGCAACGGCTTTGGCGACGATCTGCTAACGTCGATCGAAAACTGGCGGACGGCGGTTGAAAACGCGCTGCAGCTCGACCCGACGGACAGCTGCGCCTACGCTTCCCTTGGCGATCTCAGGGCATGCCTTGGCGACCTCGAGGGGGCGGAGCGCGCGCATCGGCGTGCATTCGAATACGGTTCCAACCACGCTGGCATACTGGCGCTGCTGGCCGGCAGCAGGGCTCTTGTTGTCGGCGATCCGTCCGAGGCGATTCCGCTCATGGAGCGCGCAATGCGACTCAATCCGCTGGCCCCGCCCTGGTATTTCGCCATGCAGGGTCGCATCCTCTTCGTCGCCGGCAGGCATGCGGAGGCCATTGCAGCGCTCCACAGAAGCGCACCGCAGTCGCCGGACGTGCTTATGTTCCTGGCGCTTGCGCATGCGGCCGTGGGCGAGACCGGCGAGGTGGCCAAGGCTACGGCTCGCTTGAAAGCTGAATTTCCCGACTTTTCCGTGGAACGCTTCATCGCGGGCCGTCCCGTGACGAACCCGGATGCCGTGCTCGCCATTCGCCAGGCCTCCGCATTGGCGGGGCTCGCTTGAACTCCCCGCTTTTCGCGCGAAACACGGCATCGACCAGCAGCGTGCCGTGGCCGGTGCGGCATGCCGATGGAACCCAACGATCCAGAAGGATCGCAATGGGTGGAAAACTTGCCGTTCGGCGGAGCTCTCCGAAGTACTTGGTTGCGCCAAGAACTGCCGTTCGGCGTCGGAAGCTTTACCTGTCACGAAAGCGTATCTAGCCGCGGCTCAGTCGTCTCGGGCCCGCCCATTCTCGCCTCTGGCCTCGTTAGCCATAATTATCCTTGCCAAAAGGTCTCTAAGCGATTCCCGCTCGTGATCTGACAAGGGAGCCATGGCGCGGTCCAAAACGCCATCCATTGCCGGGCGCAACCGCGGATAAAGCTCGGCACCCGATTGTGTCAGCATCAGCCCAAGAGCGTTCCGCCTGTCCAATTTTGATAGCTGCTGAACCAACCCGTGACGCTCCAGTCGCTTGATCATTCGCCGAGCGGTCCCGGCGTCAATACCAACTCGCTTTGCAAGCACGCGCTGGCTGATCCCCGGCGCATCGCCGAGCGATGCAAGTATTGCAAACTCGATCGGCTCCAGGCCCTCCCGTCTGGAGACCTCCGTCAGCGCATCGCGGAAGATCGTGTGGCAGCGCCTTACAAGATTGGCCTCATTATTTCGATGGATCGGCGGAATGGAATACAACGATGGTGGCCCCGCCGGCCGAGCGATATACGCGTGGACTGGCGTATCGAGGTTCTTGACCCGCTGTGGTCCAAGGTCTTCGAAATGCACCGGGAAGATTCTGCAGACATACTCGTGGGCGGTTGCCGAGAGGCATACCAGTCCAGGCTCAGCCAAAGTCTGCATACGGGCAGCGATATTTACTCCGTCGCCGAACAGGTCGCCATTCCTGATCATTGCCTCTCCGACATGTATGCCAATACGGAACACTACACGTCGCTCGTCAGGAACTTCCGCATTTACGTTGGCGACTTTCTCCTGGATGTCGAGTGAACATCGAAGAGCATCTACAGCGCTCGGGAACTCAGCCAAAATGCCGTCCCCCGCGGTGTTGGCAATACGACCGCCGTGTTGCGGGATAAGGCGGTCGGTCATCTCCCGATGAGAGGCGAGGAGACGTAACGTCCCGACCTCATCGGCGCTCATCAATCGGGTGTAACCCGCGACGTCAGCCGAAAATATCGCTGCAAGGTGTCGTTGAACGATAAAGGCAGGCCTCGACAAGCGCACAGTCCCCCCGCCAAGATACATGCAACACACGCTGCCCTGTAGAGCGACAATCTGGCTGAGATCAGCGCGACAATCTGGATGAG
>NZ_AUTC01000022.1 GCF_001461695.1 Sinorhizobium fredii USDA 205
TGGCAAGGTACGGATATTGTTGAGACCTTTTCGAGTCAGGCTCTAAGGTGAGCCCTTGAAGCCGTTTCTTGTAGGCCAGATCGCATGTCTCGTTCCCGATGATATTTGCTGTCATGCTCTCTTCGCACCGATCGTCCAAGCCAATGCGCTCCGGTAAAAAAATCAGCTTGAAACATGAACAACAATTACAACAAGTTGAACGACCGCGGCGACGGCGGCGCCCTTTTCAGCCATATGCAACGGCCGCGTGAGTCCATCCGTAACGGGACTATCTAAGGCAGTAGATTGTACAAAGCGCGGCAAGGCCGGAACGCGCGAGCCACGCTTGCTGTTCGCCATCGCGTCGAGCTTCTTGCCAGTAGACTTCCGTCGGCTGTCCAATCGGATGTAGTTTTGAACTTCGTCAAGCGTTATGTTGTAGCCGAGACTCTTTCCGATCGCTACGATTGGTGCAAGACCCGTGGCACTTGGCTTGAGGTTTGCAGGCAGCCTGCCTTTGTCCAAATCGTTGACGAATCGCTCTACGTCAGCTCGCGCCATAGCTAATTCCTTTGCTCATAGTTGCCAATTACACCGCCTCGCTCTTGCCGGCGTGGATGATGCCGTGAACGAGCAAGCGCCGTGCCAACCTAAAAATGTCGTCATTTTGTGCATTTTCAGAGTGCATGCATTGTCAACTTGCCGACCTTTAGTCCCGAACCGGCCAATCGGCCGCTCCGAAATGTAGACATCCGCAAAATTCTTCACTAAGGACAGCGCTCTCTTTTTGCCCGCTCAGTTGCGGATTCCGCCAGTCGATTCATTCAGTGAAACATCGGGATACGCTCAAAAGCGTGACGACGGCGTAGCGGCGTCAGAGAGAAGCGTCGACGAATCACGCACTGCCAAACGGCCGGCACAGCAGGTCGACGACCCCCCGCGGCGGTGGGGAGATCAGAGCTGTATGCGTATCATGGACATGACCCAGGCTCATGCAACCCTGACCGCGACCAGCGCTGAAGCAGGCCGACGGCATCGGGTTGGCACTTTAGGCACCGACGCATTAGCAATGGACGCGCATCTGCGCCGACTCGGTATCAGCGATGTGCATTATGATCTGTCTAGGTTTCGATCGCCTTGGTCTTCCGACCCTTCCATGCACCACGTGCCAACGAGTTTTATTACAACCTGCTAACCGCTTCATTCCAGCGCGTCCGGAGCCGCGACTACTTTGTCGGACTGATGACATCGCTGTGTCGCAACCCCGCCGCAGTCACTGATTTCGGATGGCTGCAAGAGTTCTTCCAATGGTACGAAGACTTGGATCGGCGCAGCAGCTTTGGTCGGCTCGCGATCCTCAAGCACCTTGAAAACACGATGTTTGAGTGGCGACGAAGTTGCAAAGTCCCTGTAAGCGCGCTCGAGTGCGGCGCGCGCACGGGTGGCGGCCGTGCCTGTGGGGAGATCGGAAAAGTCCTCCGCGACCAGATACTGACCCATGCGCTTCATTATGTGGAGCCGTGATGTGTTTAGCACCTTTGGGTCATAGGTGACGCCGAGGGCATCGAAGAACTCCTCGGCGGCCGACAAATCCTTCAGCCAAGTCAGAATGTCAGTGCCATCAGGGGCAAAGGTCGCATCATCATAAGACATTGCATTCTCCTACTGGCCGCGGAATAGCTGCTTTCGTTCCAACACATGGTCCCGGCCCTGCACCCCATGATGACCCTGGGAAGAGCTGTGATCGAGACGCCATCAGTGACGGGTATTCGGACATTCCCAAGCGCTGAAACGATCGTATGTGCCGGCAGAGCGTCTACCCGGCAAATACTGGACGAGATTCACGCAGTTTTTTCACAACTGCGGGTATCACCTGCAACACCCGATCTATATCCTCTTCACAGTTATAGCCTGACAACGAGAAGCGGACTGCTCCGACCGCCTGCCTGTGGGGAGTACCCATGGCTTTTAGAACATGGCTCGTCGATAAAGAACGAGAGGTACAGGCGGTTCCGGAGGAGCAGGCGATGCCATGGCGATTGAGCAGAAACTGCATGGCTTCACCACCGACGCCTTCAAAGGCAATGCTCGTTGTGTTGGGCAACCGCGTCACCGGATCACCCATTACGAAGACTTGGGGGACACGCTCGAGAAGTCCTTTCTCCAATCGATCGCGGAATGATCTTATTATCGCATTGTCCTTGTCCATACAATCCAACGCGAGTTCTGCCGCCTTGCCCAGACCTACTATCCCGGGCGTGTTCTCCGTGCCCGCGCGCCGGTCGCGCTCCTGGTGGCCACCCTTAATGAGTGCGTGAAAGGGCACCCCGCGCTTTATGTAGAGTGCCCCGACGCCCTTCGGGCCATGGAACTTGTGCGCGGAAAGCGACAGCATGTCGATCGCCGTTGATTTCAAGTCAATCGGTAGCTTGCCGACTGCTTGCACCGCATCGGTGTGGAAAATTGCGCCGACTTTTTTGGCCATCTCAGCTAGCTTTACCACAGGAAAGAGCGTTCCCGTCTCGTTGTTGGCCCACATGATCGAAACGATTGCTACACGGTGTGTAAGGGCGTCCTGATAAGCGTCAAGGTCAAGTCGGCCCTGGTGATCCACTGGGACCTTGTGCACCTTGGTGCCGCGTGTCTTCTCCAGATGGGTGCAGAGCGTCAGCACCGCAGGATGCTCGACCGCCGAAGTTACGATCTCAGTGCGCTCAGGCATAGCCTCGAGCCCCGAAAGGATCGCCGCATTGTTGCTTTCGGTCCCGCCCGAGGTAAAGGTGATCTCTGGGTCGAACTTTGCACCGATCAGTGCTTGCAACTGCCTGCGCGCTACGTTAATCGCTGCCCCGGCAGTAGCACCAGCGTCATGCATCGAGGAAGCGTTGCCAAACACATCTGCGAAGAATGGCAGCATCGCCTGGAGAACTTCCGCATCGACGCGCGTCGTTGCGTTGTTGTCGAGATAGATAGGCCTCAAGATAATTCTCCAGCTACCGAAACGACGAAAGGTTTACAAATGGCGATCGTGGCATTGTAGAAGTGCTTTTTGATCCAGCATTACTGTTCTCCCGTGCGTGGCGATCAGCCGAACGATTTGCCGCAGGCTCACCTCTCCCGCGTGTTGAAACGTTGAAGACAAACCCGGGCGAATCCACCCTTGGGATGACGTCCTTGGGATGACGTCCCGGGCCAGGCCGGCCACATGGGGTTGGGGGTCCGAGTCAACAAATATGTTGATCCCATCCTTCTCGATAACAGTGTCGCCCTCGCGCGACTCAGTCTCTAATGCAAAATGGTATATGCACAGCCGTCCGCTTGAACCGTCATATGCATAAGCCATCGGTGGGTTCAGAATCGCGGGAAGGAGCGAGCTTCACTGCACTAACGGCTCTTCCGTTGAGACCTATCATGGATCGTTTCTCCTGGTTCGAAAAGGCCTTTGCAAATCGGTCAAGCACAAACTATGCCAACGAAAAAACGGTTCTGAAACAACACCGAAACTCAAACATCGGTATGACATTTGTCCGATAATGTCGGAAATCGGACATTGTCGAATTAGCCCACACCAAAGAGCGCCTCTGTGCCGCAAACAGGATGCGATGTGATGACTTCGGCGGCGCAGCTCTTCGAAAGCTTGATGGCAGACGGAGGATGCCAGCCATAGCGGCGATTGCTGGCACTTGCCTCACTCTACGATGGCGGCCCGCGTTCGGAGGCAGCGCCATTCGCCAGCGAGATGCTGCAGTGTTGGGCCGGGTGCTGCGATCCGACTCGGACCCCAACGAACGGTGCACCGCGCGACCGAGTGACACTGAATGACGTCAGCGCCCGGGGCTGGCAAAGGACGTCGAAAGCAGGCTATCCTAAAAATTCACTGGCGCGCAGATTGGTCCAGAAGTTGCGCATTTCGGATGAGAACACGGTTGGGCGTGAACTGGAGACGCCCGGCTTCGCCAGAGCTCCCACAAATGCAACTACAGCGAAGCGGGCAAATGACAGGCAGCGCTCTTCGACCACCACACCTCGGGGAAGCCCAGTCCGTATTTCGGCAACTCTTTCGGCCGGGCCAGCGCGTCCCAATAGGCGATTTGGGCGGCCAGCTTGTAATAGAGCGGAATGACGTAATTATGGGCGAGCAGGACGCGATCGAGTGCCTTCGTTGCGGCAACCAGCGTTTCGCGATCCTTTGCGAAGATCACGCGCTCAATCAATGCGTCGACGCCAGGGTCGGAGATGCCGGCATAATTCCTGGAGCCCTGGCGTGTGGCGGCTGCCGATCCCCAGTAGTCCGCCTGTTCGTTTCCGGGGCTCAAGGACTGACCCCAAACTTCCCAGGTCACATCGTAGTCGAAGGCACGCTTGCGATTGGTATATTGCGATGGGTCCACCGTGCGCACGCGCGCTTCGATACCGATCCGCTTCAGGTTCTGCGCATAGGGCAAGGCGACGCGCTCGAATGACGGGCTGCTCAACATGATCTCGAAGGAGAACGGCTTGCCCGTCTCAGTATTCACCATCCGGTTACCGTTGAGCTCGAACCCCGCCTTGTTCAGGAGCTCGATCGCCTTGCGCAGGTTTTCGCGCGCCTTTTGCGGCGTGCCGCCGACCGGGTTGCTATAAGGGGTGGTGAACACTTCGGGCGGCACGAGGTCCTTGACCTCGTTCAGGTTCTTCAGTTCCTTGCCTTCCGGCAGACCGGAGGAAGCGAGTTCTGTGGCGAAGAAGAAGCTGTTCACGCGCTGATACTGATTGTAGAAGATGGTCCGGTTCAGTTCTTCGAAGTCGAGCGCATAGTTCAATGCCTGGCGCACCCTCTCGTCGTCGAAGGGCTTGCGGCGCATGTTCGGCACCATCGCCTGCATCACGGCCGTTGCCCGGAAGGGGTTGGGAATTTCCTCGCGTTTAACGCGGCCATCCTTCACCGCCGGAAAATCGAAGGCCGTAGCCCAGCGCATCGCCTGGTTCTCCCGCCAATAATCGGTGTTGCCGGAGCGGAAGGCCTCGAACTCGACGTCGCGATCGCCAAAAAAGGAATAGGTGATCGAATCGAAATTGTTCTGCCCGACATTGACGTTGAGCGCGACGCCCCAGTAATCGGGCCGGCGCTCATAACGAATGGTCCCGCCGGGGGCGAACGAAGCGATCCGGTAGGGACCTGACCCCATCACCGGTTCAAGCGTCGTTCGCGAAATGTCGCGCGGCTTGCCGTCCGGTCCAGTGCCCTCCCACCAGTGCTTCGGCACAATCCGGATCTGCCCGAGGATATGAGGAAGTTCGTGATTGTTTTTGTCGTCGAAGTGAAAGGTGACGTCCCGATCCCCTGTCTTTTCCGCCTTCACGACATGCCGATAGTAGCTTTGATAGAGCGGGTTCAGTTCCTTCGCCTTGTCGAAGCTGAAGACGACGTCTTCCGGCGTCACCGGCTTGCCGTCGGCCCATTTCGCTTCCTGCCTCAGCCGGAACGTGGCCGAGGAGATGTCGTCGGGGAAGGAAACGCCTTCGGCCAGAAGCCCGTAGGCCGTCGAAATCTCGTCCTCTGACGGTTTCATGAGCGTGTCGAAGACGAAATCCAGGCCGACGGCCGTTTCGCCCTTCACCAGCAGGGGATTGAACGTGTCGAAGGTGCCTGTCTGTGAAAGCCTGAGATCTCCGCCCTTAGGTGCCTCGGGATTCACATAGTCGAACTTTTTGAAGCCGGGCGGATATTTGAGATCATCGACGAGCGACAGTCCGTAGTGCCAGACCGGCTGCTCATGAGCCTCCGCAGCCGGCACCAGTAGTAAGGACATGGCCATGAACGCGGTCGCAAACTTCAGTCTTCCAATGACGCCGATGTCCAGCATCTCGTCCTTTCTCCTTGTTTTTATCCATTCGCCGCCACGGTGTTTGTGGGGCGGCTCCAAGTCGTTGCAGGATCGGCATGCCAGTGGCCGATCGTCCCTAGATATGGGCAATTCACACTCCTCAAAAATTGATTTTCTAAATTCTGTTCATAGCGTCTATGGATATGCGGAGCTTTTTGCCTGGTAGGGTCGCGGCCTGTGTCGCTGTACCCGCTGTCACTTTTTCTGGCGGCGGCGATGACGTGGATGTCGACCAGTGTCGCAAAGTCTTCCTTCGTCGCTGACAAGCGTCGACGGGATAACCAGCATCAGGAAACCGGTCATCAACTGTTCTTGCGCCTTTTCCACACAGCCGGCGACCGCCTCGGCATTGAGCGAGGCCGGATCGATAAGCACTGCCCGCACCCGACTGCATCACGTTGATGACCGCGAGGTGGACGGCAAGTACCAAAGTCGAGGTCAGGTATCAAACTCGCCTTGCCGGCGATGGGACCAACCTTGGCGAGACCGGTTATGCCTGCGATTTCCGTCGCGACCTTCAGGAAGATCACCGGTGCAATGATCATTCCAAGCTTTCCGATGTCCGGATAGAAATATCCAAACAGGATGCCCGCGATCGCTGCCAGAACCTGGGCATAGAGATGGCGATATAAGGGTGGCTTGGCGCGGGTCTCCGCGGAATGCTCAATGGTCATCAGGAGATCCTCCATATGGCGCGCGCCCGGTCGCCTGCCAGGCCGATTTTCCGAAAGCCGACAGCGGCGACTGTCATGTGAAGCTGATGAGCAATGGCCGTGCCAGTTGCCATTAAACCGTCGGCCGTGAAGAACTCGGAAGCCGCTGATTTGACGTAAGAATCGAGGGATCTGCAGATCTTCTAATTGCCGGAAACAGCCGCCGAACGGGCTGTTCCTTGCAAAATCAGTTTGAGGTTTGCCTGGTTGGCGAAGCGTGATTCACTGGGTTTATCGCGGTGAATCGGAGAACCAGGAATGGGTAAACCACGCGAACGGCGCCAAACGGGTGAACAGGATTTATTCCGATCCCGGCTCGACCAGATCATCAATATGAAGCACGAACTGGTGCGTCTGGCGCAGGCTATTGACTGGCCTGTGTTGGAAGGCCGCTTTGGGACGGTCTATTCGGACGGAGCGGGCATGCCGCCATTGCCGACGCGGCTGATGGCGGGCTGGCCATTCTGAAGCACACGTTCAACCTGTCGGACGAGGCGCTGTGCGAGCGCTGGGTGGAGAACCCCTACTTTCAGTACCTGTGCGGCGAGGAGTTCTTTCGGCACGAACTATCGTTCGACCGCTCCTCGATGACGCGCTGGCGGCAGCGCATGGGCGAGGAACGGATCGGCGGGCTCTTGCAGGAGAGCTTGGCCGTGGCAGTCAAGACAGGCGCGATGAAGCCGCAGGATACGCGGCAGGTGATCGTGGACACGACCGTTCAACCGAAGAACGTCATGTTCCCGACGGATGCCAAGCTTATTCACACCAGCGCTACGCTCATGCGAAGCAATTCAAACGGGCCGGCAAGGCGCTGCGCAAGTTGAAGACCTATCTCGGCCGGACCGTTCGCGACATCGAGCGTCAGATCGCCGGCGACGAACAACTCGACGCGATCTTCAAATGGTCGCTTTATCAGGCAAAAACGGTCATCGCGCAGCGGCAACGTCAGCGTGGCCGCAAGATCTACAGCCTGCATGCCGACGAAGTCGAGTGCATTGGTAAAGGCAAGGCGCACAAGCCCTATGAGTTCGGAGTGAAGGTGTCCGTGGCCACAACACTGAACCGTTCAAAGGGCGGGCAGTTCGCCCTGCACGCGACGGCGCTGCCCGGCAATCCCTACGACGGCCATACGCTCGCGACCGTCATTCCGGATATGGAAAAGATGCTTGGCAACGAGCTCTCCCGCATTCTGGCCGATGCTGGATACCGCGGCCATAATGCTCCCGAAAGGCACAAGCTGAGGGTCTTCACCAGTGGCCAGAAGCGCCGCCTCACGCCCCCCATCAAACGCCAGATGCGACGACGATCGGCGGTCGAACCCGTCATTGGACACCTCAAGAGCGAACACAGAATGGACCGGAATTATCTCGCTGGCGAACAGGGGGATGCCGTCAATGCCGTTCTGGCCGCCGCCGGATACAACTTCTCCCTCCTGCTGCGATGGTTCAGGCAGCTTTTGTGTCTGCTCGCCGCACTACTCCTCACGTTCCAGAGCCGACCAATGCCGCAGCAACCTGCCTGAAAGCGAGTTCTTCACGATCGACTAAACCGCAGATCCTGACGCCCGAAGTGCTTACTGTTCTCGACCCGGCCAGCCCCGCCATCCCGGTAACCGGCCACGGCGACATACTGATGGTAGTGCAGGCGATTAGGACGACGCCTCTGACATTATCGCCAAGCTCTTCGCCGCCGACGTGATCCACGAATTTGAGTGCGCGAACACCATCGGTCTGGCACGACGGGACTGCCACCTCACCGCCTTCTGTCCATAATTCTCACCTTTGTCTCAAGGCAAACCTTGGCCGGCAAGAAATGTTATTTGCCTCCATCAAATGACCGCCGAGACATCTTAATCGGCCTCCAGCCAAAGTCCGCAGCCGCTGCATCGATTGTCGATAAAGACCCGGGTGGAGGATAGCGAGATGACTGATTTTTGGCGCCACCGACAGAACTGGCACAAATCTTGAAACTGCTCATTGCGAGGCGGCGGAGCTGCTCATTGCGGCAACAATCCTATGCCTCGACTGCGCCACGTATGAAGATTTCACAATACTATTCAATTGAGTTCTTGCGACAAATGGGCGTTGACGATGTGCAAGATGGTCGCCAGAGCCGCTGTAACGAGAGGAAAGCGAAATGTCCAGGACCGCAGAAAAGCCCTTCGAAACTGTCGAAAACTCGATCGTCGGTCAATCCACGGCAATCAAAAGGGGCGAGCAGTTGACGCATGCTATTGAGTCACAGGAACTGGCCGGATCCGTCTTCAAGTCAACAATGATGGTGGGATTTGAACTGTCGCTGAACACTTTCGCTGCAGTCCAAGCCAACACCTTCGCTAATTTGCACCATCTTAGAGCCTGACCGAAAAAGAGTTGAGTGAAATCAGCCAGTTGTGA
>NZ_AUTC01000023.1 GCF_001461695.1 Sinorhizobium fredii USDA 205
GCATGGATTGGAAGTCGCAGGCTCGGGGAACGGGATTACCTGTTTCCCAGCCGCGTGCACGCATTGCCGCATCTGTCGACGCGGCAATATAGCAGGATTGTCGAGCGGTGGGGTGTCGAGTATCGGACTTGACCCCAAACGCCATGGCACGCATTTGATGAGGAGGACGAAGGCGGCGCATATACGAGAAGACAGGCAAACTGCGCCCCGTCCAGCTCTTGCTCGGCCACAAGAAGCTCGAGCACCGTACAATATCTCGGGATCGAGGTGGACGACGCCCTGGCCATTTCTGAGCAGGTGGAGTTGTACTCAATAGCGGCGCTTCAAACAGAGGCGCCGCTATCTCGCCACCCGGAAGGCCAAGTTCGACCCGAAGTGGGCGTTCCCGACGGCCCGTCGGAAGGTCCGGATTGCCCGCCGTCACCCACCTTCCGGGGTCAGAACAAGAACCGCACCGTGCCAGCTTTAGTCTGTAGTGCTCGCCGATCATCTGCGTGAATGGTCTGGCCTTGCCAACGATGTCCGTTCGCGCCACTCTCGACTGCGACTAGCCGGTCATCTTCTGGATGTCGGATGAAGGTCGAAACTCACAACCTGAAACGAAGGCTTAGCGATGAGCAGCATAAGGGACCGTCAGGAAGGCTTCGAAAAGAAGTTCGCGATGGACGAGGAGTTGAAGTTCAAGGCGATGGCGCGGCGTAACAAGCTGCTTGGTCTGTGGGCCGCTGAAAAGCTCGGTAAAACCGGCGCGGATGCCGACGCCTATGCGAAGGAGGTGGTCAGCGCGGACTTCGAGGAAACAGGGGACAACGATGTGTTCCGCAAGGTTCGCGCCGATTTCGACGCGGCTGGGGTCGCCCAGTCCGATCAACAGATTCGCGTCATCATGGACGAGCTGCTGGCGACCGCTGTCGACCAGATCAGGGACACCTGACTACCACTGAGTTCTGACAGAAAACCGCCGACTGCGATCTCGGACTGGGATATCCAATCCGCTGGCTTGGTGAGCCGTGGAAGGACGCTTGCGAGCGGCGTTGCAAGGGTATCACCA
Source organism: Sinorhizobium fredii USDA 205 (assembly GCF_001461695.1). Taxonomy (GTDB): domain Bacteria; phylum Pseudomonadota; class Alphaproteobacteria; order Rhizobiales; family Rhizobiaceae; genus Sinorhizobium; species Sinorhizobium fredii. The sequence goes on from NZ_AUTC01000023.1 coordinate 1,052, forward strand.
ATCACGGCAATTCCGCACCTTCGGTGGGGTCGCCATGAAATCGTCGAAGGATCGACACTTGTATACCATAGATGTCAGCTTTGAAGCAGCGCCAGGAGTGTCCGGAATTTGCCGCTGGTTGCCCAGTTAGTTACCGGGCTCGTACGTCAAAGTTCCACCGATATTCTTGAAAAAGTCCGAAATCAGGGCTGGCCGTAATGTCCGCCATTTCACGTTCTAAGCGAATGTTGCCGTTCGATGCTGTGCCAATTTGGCTACGCGCCTCACCGCCACTTGATGGCAAAATTATTAGGTCCCCCAAGTCAATTTTCAGTATCGGTCTCTACGGTCCTCAAAAAAATCAGACGTTATGGAAAACCGTCTTCTTAACATCCGAACCGCGCCAAATGGCTATTTCCTACCCTTCCAAGACATTGGCCGGCTCCGCCAAAAAATCAAATCCTCGGCCGAGAGCAGACCTCGCATGTCCTTGAACGGCAATCAGCGTTCGGGCAATCCTGCTTGCCGCAGACCCCTCGGCCATTTGAGCTTCCCATTGCGGTATGTTTTAAAATCGGGGCAGCGCTCGATACCACTCGATTGTAAACCCTGGCTTGGTCGCCAATAGCTTCTGCGCGGCCCATCGGGCGGGTCCCTCCACGTCTCCGCTCATCGCCGACCAGACGCCGAGGTGGCGCCAGGACCAGGTCACGTCAGGATAGCTGTTGACGACCTCCGCCCCCGAATCACATTAGTTCCGGCAATCCGGATCGTCGGGTTGGCAGACACGTCGCTGCGGCCTGCGGCGTTCAGTATCGCCACCGCTGCGGTTACGATTGTCGTCGCCGCGGCGGATGATGCGATTGCCATCATCGCCCCCACGTTCGAAATTCCGGCGGTTGCGATCACCGCCGGGCAGATCACGGTTAAAGTCCGGCTGCCCGTCGACATTCGGCCTGCGGTTGGGCGCCTGACCAAAATCCGGAAGGCGATCCGGACGCTCGTTAAAGTCGCGGCGTCTTTCAGGGGGACGGCTCAAATCGGGTCTGCGCTCCAATCTCCGCTCGAATTCCGGCGGCGGAGCCGGCCTCGGCTCGAAATCAGGAATGCGGCTGGGGGGACGGTAAGGTTCCGGACGGCGATCCGGGCCGCGATAGAAGTCCGGTCCGCGGCGCCAGCGATCGCGGTCGCGATAAAAGTCATAGTCGCGGTAATGACGATCCCAATAGCTGCTGAAGCTGAAGACAACGAGGGGAATACCGAGCGATTGATAATATCGAGGCCCGACATGAACGCGGCGCTGTTGATAAATTGCCTGGATATATCGGCCGTGCACCCAGCCACGGCCGTCGTAGAACTCCACGTCACACCATGGCACGTCGGCAAGACAGCCGTAGATTTCGATGGATTCGCCGGCCGGAATTACAGTGATCGCCGGATATGCTGTGCTTGGGCCGGCGCGCATATTGACATTCGCCGTCGCGAAGCCTTCTGCCGCCTGAGCGATCGCCGGAGCCAGCAAGAGCATAGCGGTCGCGGCAAATTTCAAAGGGGTGCGTTTCACGTTTTCAACTCCCAGCGAGGCAAGGCGTCATGCCACATCCGGTAATTGATTTTACTCCGGCTTTTTCCGCATAGTTCGAGCGCCTGCCAGCTTTTGTTCGGCGGCCATCATCGTCTTGCCTTTCAATGGTTTATAGCGCGTCTTGCATGAACGCAGCTTGAACGGAAGGAGCTCGGCTCTGGTCCTTGAAGGGATGGTCGAGCCGCGAGGTCATAACGGCTCTTGGGGAACTTTTCATTAGCGAATACTGTTTCACTCATTGTCGTTCGCACGGAATCCTGAGTGGTCGACTTGGACGTTCAGAAGGTCTGTTTCCTACAGCTCCGGATCCATGACGGCGCATGAATGATGAAGAGATGGGGCTGTGCGAGGCTAGAGTGGGCATAGAGCGCGACGCTCTGCAATTTTCGCTGCACAGAGACGATCGAGCTCTTCTTCCTACGAATAAAAACCCAGGAGGATAACGTGAAGGGCTTGTTGGCGGGACTTTGCGGGTTCGCACTCGCCCTCGCGGTGTTCCTGAGCGGGGCGGCTGTCGCAACTCTTATCCTAAACGGGACGCCAGCGCGCGAGCCGCGGCTGGATATGAATCAGTCGGAACTATGGACCGAGCAGCCGCGGGCAGTGAACCCGGCAACTCAGCAGTTCGAGCGTGTCCCCGCCCGCGCAGGCGCAACTGATCCACAAAGAGCCCCTGAGGTGGCTGTAGCACGCAACGAGGCCTCGGAGGACGTCCTTTCAGAACGGAGTGTGATCCCCCCGGGCAACAAGGCCGAGGAGGAACTCTCTTGGGAGTCTTTAGACACGATGCCGACCGCCGCTATTCGACCGAAGCCCGATGAGGGGCAAACGACGGCGTCGGCCCTGCCGACTGCTCACGACGAATGGTGCGCGAACCGCTATCGGTCCTACCGTCCGAGCGACAACACCTACACACCCTTTAGCGGCCGTCGGCGCACCTGCATCTCGCCTTACGTGGATACGGCTATGAGCCCGCCAGAAGATGTTTCGTCACAACCACGCGATAGCTTCGGGGAAGACGTCGACGATCCTTCAACCCAGATGAACCTTTCGGTTGACGCATATGAAAATCCAGCCCTGGCGGAAGAACACGTTAGCTATTGCTTCAGCCGCTACCGTTCGTACCGCCCAGAGGACAACAGCTACCAGCCTTATAGCGGAGGGCCCCGCAGACAGTGCCGGTAGCAGATCAGAAAATTCTAAAAGGAACTTTGCCCGAGCGAACAGGCGTTCAATGCACTGATGCACGGCTTGTCCGGGTTTTGTGTATGTTGCCGCCCCTGCGACCTGTTCCCCCTTGCGCTGGAACAATATTTGCCGTTTCGATTTTACAGGCGTCCCTCAACTCTCTCCACAGCGGTATCCGCAATTCGGCGGGCCCTGCAGAACGGACCGTGATGCCGAGGTCATTAGTTCGCAACGAAAGCAGTGGCCGCGCCTACGCTGCCGGTGGACGATACCGAATCGACTTTGCCTTTTTCAAGGCTTCCATCGTATCCTCGACGCTGAGGAGGACAGTGGTTTCAATAGAGCTGAGCGCGCCTCCTGCGCCGATAGCAAGCGCGACAGCCGCCATCGATACGTTATCAGGCGCCTCCCACAGATTCCAACCATCATGCTCGCCAAAGGCGTACCAGAACCCATGGAGCTTTCCGCCTACGGATTCAATGTAAGTGCGTGCCGCCTCTCGGCGATCCTCGGGATTTTCGATCATTCGCGCCCACGTTTCGGGCGTGTAGCTGAAGCGCGTGAGATAGATGGCCATGATTTGCCTCCTCCGTCAGAACAACACAGTTAACGCTCAAGCCGGGAGGAAACGCGAGTCATTTCCAATGTGCGCACTTGTCTGGTGAACGGATTCAACTTCGCCGTTTTTGGGGCACGCGAAGACCCAGATTGCCTGGACCACAATCCGCAGACTGCAGAATTCCCCCTATAGCGGCACCGTTATTCGGTCTCCTTGGGAGGGGATAGAGTCGCAGTCCACCGGCAGAAAGCAATATACTACCCCAATTGTCTTAGCTCGCCGCGCTGGCAGTAGGGTCGGTGGTGACGGCGAGGAACTGCACTCGATCCCTGATTGGGGTAGCGTTGATCCTCTTCTGAATGTCCACGATTACTTCGGTGTGGACCAGGCCGAGATGCCAGAGCCATCGCTCGAGAGCGAGGGCTCGTTCGCTACGGGTGCTGCCTGATGGAGCTTGCTGCGTGCCCTGTGCACCTGAGGGAGCCGGTTGTGTGGCTTGCCCGCCTCCTGGCGCATCTCGGGTTCCCTGCCCACCAGCCGGAGCTTCGACTTTCGGCACGTTGAACATTCACATCGGTGTCACCGCCCCCATCGGCGCCGTCGAACAGGTTGCCACCAAACACGAACAAGGCGCCGACAATCAGCAGAACCAGAACTGATGCGACGGCCCAAGCGCCACCATTGCCAGTATTTACCACTGATGGTCCTCTATCAGCCATCGAAATTCTCTTTATTCTTCACGTGTGGCAAACATTCACAGGAGAGATTTGGGGTTCCAAGAATAATAAACGATACGTGCCCGCAGAGAAGAACTATACCATTATTTGTGGAAAATGATCCTCTGAGACGAAATCGTAAATTACAGTTAAAGAACTTGGCGCAAAGAATGTTGATGTCCATTCGTACCAGTATTGGAAATTTTCTCCTGTTGATGATTCGGCACGCAAATTGGTGTCGCCGACAATGGTGCCGACAACACTTACCCGCGGGGCAGCGGTAAGTGGCATTTTGACGGGCGAAGTCCTATCCGGCACCTTCCAGACGGTGGGACGATTAGGCGAGAAATATTCCAATCATGGACGCCACGAAAAGAGCGATCACCGCAGTAAGCGCGATCGACATGATGGTACGCTGGTCAGCACTCATCTCAATTTCCTCCGTTGCCCATCTGGGGCAAAGGAAAACGTTCTGTGAGCTCGGAATGTTCATCATGCGGCGACAACTAAGGGACTCAAGCGCTGGAAAAATTCAACTAACGGAAAGGCATTCCCGGCTGTTGGAGTCGCCTCGACAGCTTTGCTCCCCAAATTGACCCGAAGCGGCCGCTGGTGACAAGCAAGGGCAACGACTCGGTTCGACCCGTTGCGGTCCTTGGCGCAGGACACGACGAACGCGACGATTGAGCCCTTTGCAGTCCCTCAGGTCGATGGGATGTCGGGCAGCATCGGGCCAACAGCGGCCCGCCTGCAGCAAATCGCCCGAAGGTGAATTGGGGATCGCTTGAGGAGAACATAATCGGCGGAGGCCGGGAGCTCCCGCCCCCTGCTCGATATGCATTGGCGCCCTTGCTGTATGGTATCGTCGCTGGCCGGTAACTCGTTTGGGCGGCGACTCTAATTCTTGACTGCAACGCGCGCTCAATTTGACAAAGTTCCAACAGATTTCGAGCCCGAAGAGAGCTACGACAGGGAAGAAGTTCCCAATGGCGAAGAAGTCGTATCACGCAACGGTGCACAAGATGGTTGGGACTTGGTGCGGCGCTGCTGAATGGCCCGTGAACGCGCGTGCCTGCCACGGTTTCTCGTATCGCGAACTGTGGATTCAGGAAGGCTGTCCAGGCACCTTTGAAGCATGGCTCGCAAGCAAGGGCGTAATCGCGAATTAGCTCAGTTCTCTCACGAAGATGGTGCTGATGCGGCCCATGAGCCTGCGGATTACGCGCTGAGCACTCCCCAGGCGACCCTCAGCGAACCGGCGGCATAGGCGTGATCGGCCGCTCCTGTTCGTCTGGATCAATGAGTGGAATGGGTTCGAGCTCCGGCGCTGGTTCCTTCCCCGGTCTGTCATCAGGATCTGGCTTTCTCGCCGAGCAAGCGTCGCGCAGCGGCGCGACGGGCGGTATTCTGGAGCCCGAGATATGAGAGAGCTGTTTGCAAAGTTGGCGGTTCTTCGCTGGGCCGGCTACCCCGCGCGCGGCGAGGAGAAGCCTACAAAGCTCAGAATTCCTCCCAGCTTCCTTATAACATGGTCAGGCTGGGATAAGCTTTCGCCAATTTCGAACGCAACTCATGGGCGGGAGACGCGGACACACAATCCTCATGCCGGGACGGTTGCGAACGACTCAACGAGGCAGATGGCTTGCCGATATTGAATACGCGGAGCATGTCCGCAAGGCTGATTTTCTTGAACGAGGCTATGGCTGGCAGCGGTCGATTCCTCCGCCCGTGTTCTGCTGCGTGCCCTGTTCCATTGTGTTGACCGCCGTGTTGATCTCCTGCAGTGCGGTGGCCTGTTCGCGGGCGGCCTCGACGATGGCGTCGATATGACGATCGATCTCCTTCACCTCATCGACGATCACCGTCAGAGCTTCGGAAGGCTGTGACGTCAACATTGCGTCTGCGGCGCGCGGAGACTTCAGCGAAAGAACAGATACTTGACAAGGGCCGTTATCACGAGCGCGATGACGAGTGTCCCGAGGATGCCGACGCCCCCCATAGCCCACATCATACCGCTGCCCATCATGTCGTTCATCATACCCTCCTCTCTACATTCAGCCGGCTCTCGTTCAGCCTCCGCCGAGTGATCGGCACGTCAAGGCCACGGTGTACACCTGCATCCAACAATAGACTTTGGCAGGGGGACCGGCAGCTCCGGCTGCCGCCGCCCCCTCCTTGACGGTTGCCGCTTAGATCTGCCAGTCGGCGCCCGATGAATAGACCTTGGTGTAGTCGACCATCTCGGCCCCGTCGACGAGACCGTCGGATGGCTTGCCGGCCATGCCGCCCACGGCGAGATTGACAAGCATGTACATCGGATCGTGCATATCCGAAGGGGTGTCGGCGCGGGCGATCGCGGCATCATCGAGATACCAGACGATTTCCTCCTCCGTCCAAAGCAGTCCATATTTGTGGAATCCGCTTGTGTCAGAAACCTTCACATCGCTCGCGATTCTCGTCTGCGAACCGGTATCGTTGGAATGCACGGTGGCGATCATCGTATTCGGATCCTGGCCGCGCATTTCGACGACGTCCAGTTCCGGCGGCCAGGAGCCGTCGGTCGGCCGAAGCCAGAAGGCCGGCCAAGCGCTTTCCGGGGAGCGAGCCTCCCTTCTCCGGCGCCCACCAGAATTTCGGATCCCAGACGCCGCTTGTGCCATTGTGGAGTTGTAGCCTGTTGAAGTCGTCCGAAAAGGTTTGCGTCAGGGCGGAGCGATCCAGACTGAGTCTGAACTGGCCCGCCTGTAACTGATCGGCAGTGGTATTTGCAAACACAAGGCTTTCGCCGTCGGCGAGGCTGAGCCCGAGATTGGCGCCCTCCTGGGCGACGTTCGCAAGGATCTGCTCGAAAGACGTGAAGGCGTAACCTTCGAGCCGAACGATGTCGTCGGCGTCGTAGTCTCCGATGAGGTCGTTGCCATTGCCTTTCTTGAAAACGAAGGGTGTCTGCACCACTGCCCCAATGAGGACATCGTTGCCGCGGCGGCCATCGATCGTCTGGCTGTCCGAGCCGCCTGTGACGATGTTGTCAGTATTATTGCCGAAGGCGTAACGGTCGCTGCCGGTGACCGTCAGGTTTTCGAAATTGTCCGGCAGCGTATAGCTCATCCATGTGCTTATCGTATCGACGCCTTCGTCGGCTGCTTCATAGGCCTGATTGGTCCCCGAATAGAGATAATAATATCGTCACCCTTGCCGCCGATCATGGTGACATTGACGGAACTGTCGCCATAGATGGAATCGTTGCCGGCCGAGCCATAGAGCTTTGGACCCGATCCGGCGGCGGAAAACCATGCCGTAGAATTGCCGCTATAGCACAGCGGCTCGCCCACGGCGTTTATGACAGTTCTGCTCATCGAGAAGTCTCCTGCTTTATGCTTCGCGCCCCTGCCGACGAGGAACCTAGCATTCCGTTCTGTGACCTGTGGAACACACCCCCACCTCTTTTGGGAAATTCGGAGCTTGGCCAATCGAACTTGGAAAGGACACAGCAGGCTAGTCACAGCACTCCCATGAAAATCCACCTACGAGCCTGGAAGCTGCGGACGTCCGTTCCCATCTCAATCCACATACGTGTCGTGGAGGAGAAAGATGGAAACCGACACCGTGGAATTGGATCAGGAGGCGGTAGAGATAATCCCGCCTGAGCCCAAAAGATGCGCTGTGAAGGGAACAATGCGGTGCTCGTGTTGCCAGCGCCCAATGGGAGGCGACCCCGACGGGTACGGCATCTGCCAGGAATGTATCGAGTGTCCGTAAGCCCTTGGCGAAGCCGGCAGCAGAAGAACTGTGCCCGCGCGCTTCCGGTGGGCTGTCCGGCTGGCGACGATGATGGAGG
>NZ_AUTC01000024.1 GCF_001461695.1 Sinorhizobium fredii USDA 205
CGCGCAAAAGGGAACCGCGTGGCTCGTCTTCGAGCGAACCGGAGAGGTCTGGTGATGGCGCACAGTGAGCCGGAGATGGGCGAGCAGTGACGCTTGTGTTCCCGAAAGACGCGGATATTTCGGCAGGAAAGATATCCGTCCTGACCCATCGGAACTGCCCTTCTCGGCTTGTCAGCCGGTCAGACGATGGGCTGGACCGGTCGGGATGATAGGCAGCACAAACTGACGATGTTGGCAGTTACCAAGCATCGGGCGGAAGCGAAGCCTTCCGTTCCTCCGAGCCATGAAGCCTTCTTGCAAAGCAGAGAACGATCATCGCTGATGTGCGGACCCTTTCAGCGGCTCGAGCGCGGCCGGCATTGGTGCTTTGCTTTGCTGGCCGAATGGCCACGGTTGATCGCTCCCATGGTAGGCGGTCCGATTTGCAGAAAAGGACAAATAGACCATGATTACTGGGTCCCAATGTCGTGCGGCACGTGCACTTACCGACCTCTCGCGCGAGCGCCTCGCAATATCTGCCGATGTTGGCGTGGAAACCATCCTTCGTTTTGAACGTAAGCTCGACAAACCGAATGATGATGAAGTGTTTGCCTTGCAATCAGCTCTGGAAAGAGGCGGCGCCGTCTTCATTCCTGACAATGGCGGGGGCATCGGCGTGCGCCTGAAATTCTCAAAATCTGAAGCCAAACGTATCGACATACTTGAGAATGAAGGCGGTATAATTGCACCTGACCGCGTGCCTTAAGGCGCTAGCCTGTCAGTGGTGGTGCGTCCGAGCCTGCAAAAATCGGTTAAGCGACCGCTCTCTCGCTATGCATCATAGGTTTCCCGAACTCACCGCTTGGCAGAATCTTTGATCTTTGCGGTCGGCCCAAGGATCTTCGCAGATCCGAAATGAATCAGGCCACGCTGAACGGCAGCTTTGTCCCGCATCGCGTCCCTTCGTGCTGGTCGCTGCGGGCGACCGCTTGCCACCCAATGCAGACTATGTCTCGCGGCGAGGCAAAGCCCGAGGCGGCACAGCACAAGCCTCGCCGCCGCCGAAGAGGCGCGAGCGCGTGAGAAAACGCTTCTCGCGCCCATTGTCGAGCGAGAACATGCCGCCCCTCCCCGGCACGACGTCGATGATCAATTGGGTGTGCTTCCAGACCTCGTATTGGCTGGCGCTGATATAGACCGGCACGCCGTCGATCTCGCCAAGCTTCACGTCGTTGTCGCCGACGATGTAGTCGTCGGCCGGGTAGCACATGGGCGACGAGCCATCGCAGCAGCCGCCCGATTGGTGGAACAGGATATCCGGATGATCGCGCCGGATTTCGCGGATGAGATCGATCGCCGCGTCGGTCGCAAGCACGCGCGGCTCGCCATGTGTTTCCGTCACCGTTTGCTCCTTCCTGGACGCCGACGGCTCCCGATGGAACATCGGGAGCCTGCCGGGAGGATCGCCGGCACAGGCGGGATGAGGAAGTGTGAGCGGTCTGCCGCCCGCAATCCCGCCTGATTTCTGACGCCGGCGATCAGAAGAAGCCGAGCGCTTTCGGGCTGTAGCTCACCAGCATATTCTTCGTCTGCTGGTAATGGTCGAGCATCATCTTGTGCGTCTCGCGGCCGATGCCCGATTGCTTGTAGCCGCCGAAGGCGGCATGCGCCGGATAGGCATGGTAGCAATTGGTCCAGACGCGGCCGGCCTGGATCTCGCGGCCGAACCGGTAGCAGCGATTGGCATCGCGGCTCCACACGCCGGCACCGAGGCCGTAGAGCGTGTCATTGGCGATCTCGAGCGCCTCGTCCTCCGTCTTGAAGGTGGTCACCGACACGACCGGGCCGAAGATCTCCTCCTGGAAGATGCGCATCTTGTTATGCCCGCGGAAGACCGTCGGCTTGACGTAGTAGCCACCCGAGAGGTCGCCCTCGAGCACGTTGCGCCCGCCGCCGGTCAGGACCTCGGCGCCTTCCTGCTTGCCGATGTCGATATAGGAGAGGATCTTCTCCAACTGTTCGCCCGACGCCTGTGCGCCGATCATTGTTGTTGTGTCGAGCGGATTGCCCTGCCGGATCGCCTCCACCCGCTTCACCGCCCGCTCCATGAAGCGGTCATAGATGCTTTCCTGCACCAGCGCCCGGCTCGGGCAGGTGCAGACCTCACCCTGGTTGAGCGCAAACATGGCGAAGCCTTCCAGCGCCTTGTCGAAATAGTCGTCGTCCTCATTGAGCACGTCGGCGAAGAAGATGTTCGGCGACTTGCCGCCGAGCTCGAGTGTGACGGGAATGAGGTTCTGGCTGGCATATTGCATGATCAGCCGCCCCGTCGTCGTCTCCCCGGTAAAGGCGATCTTGGCGATGCGCGGGCTGGTCGCCAGCGGCTTGCCCGCTTCGAGCCCGAAGCCGTTGACGATGTTCAGCACGCCCGGCGGCAACAGGTCGGCGATCAATTCGGCGAGTATGAGGATCGATGCCGGCGTCTGCTCGGCCGGCTTCAGGACGACGCAGTTGCCGGCGGCAAGTGCCGGCGCCACCTTCCAGGCGGCCATCAGGATCGGGAAATTCCACGGAATGATCTGGCCGACGACACCAAGCGGCTCGTGGAAATGATAGGCGACGGTATCGTGGTCGATCTCGCCGATCGTGCCTTCCTGCGCACGGATGCAGGCGGCAAAGTAGCGGAAATGATCGATTGCCAGCGGTATATCGGCGGCCATGGTCTCGCGGACCGGCTTGCCGTTGTCCCAAGTCTCGGCGCGTGCCAGAAGCTCGAGATTGTCCTCCATCCGCGCCGCGATCTTCATCAGGATGTTGGAGCGCTCGGTGGTCGAGGTCCGGCCCCACTTCTCCTTGGCGGCATGGGCGGCATCGAGCGCGAGCTCGATATCGGCGGCATCCGAACGGGCAATTTGGCAGAGCGACCCGCCGGTGACAGGCGTGGTATTGTCGAAATAGCGGCCGGCGACCGGCTCGCGCCACTCACCGCCGATGAAATTTCCGTACTTGTGCTTGAACGGGTTATCGAGAATCTTCTGATGCAGCATCGCTTCCTCCCTTGGAAAAACAGCACTCCAATTTGCTGTGGAAGGTAGAGTGAGGCCGAGCGCGGATTTTCGGTAGTGCACCGCAGCAGCCTGCGATGTCATCTGTTTCAGAATTGAGACAGGTTATTGTCCATCGTTGTGCTGCATCGCAGCAATCGGCGGGACTGCCCTCATCCCGCTGCCGCAACCTTCTCCCGGGCCCGGGGAGAAGGGGTGATGCCGCGCCGGTGCCAGTCCCCTGTCCCCGTCAAAACGGGAGAGGGTTAGTCCTCGGGTTAAACCCGAGGAGAGGGCCATTTTTTAGGATAAGATCGGCAACTCAATTCGACGAAAGCCGCTTCATCTTGCGGTAGAGCGTTGCACGGCTGATGCCGAGCAGGTCGGCGGCCATCGACACATTGCCGTTGGTGCGCGACAGCATCCGGCGCAACGCCGCGCGTTCCGCATCCGGCAATTCGGCACCCTCCCTGGGAACACCCTCCTGAAGCAGGTCGGAAGCGGGAACGCCGGCTGCAATGCGCTTGTCGTCGAGCCCGAGCCACTGCCGGGCCGCGCGCGTTGCGCCGAGCACAAGGTCGTCGCGATCGACGGCGAGCAGCGCCGGACCTTGGCGATCGGCCGGCACCAGCACGATCCGCGCCTCGGCAAAGGCCCGGCGGAACAGGTTTGCCTCGATACGGGCGGCCGCATCGCGCACCGCTTGCGAAAGGATCGCGAGCGTCGCCTCGTTGGCGTCGTCGCGGCAGGTGGAAATGTCGAGCGCCGCGGCAATGCGCCCGGCTTCGTCGCGGATCGGCGCTGTCACGCAGCTCAAGCCGATATTACGGCTCAAGAAATGCTGGTCGCGATGGATGACGACGGGGCGCTCGTCGGCAATCGCCGTGCCGATGCCGTTGGTTCCGACGCTCGCCTCGCTCCACACGGTCCCCGACCAAAGCCCGACGCCGCGAAAATCCGCATCGTCCCCGTCTGCCCCGCGGCGCTCGAGCGCAATGCCTTTGTCGTCGGTCAGCAACAGGCAGCATCCGGACTTGACGATGACGGCGAACAACCGGTCGAGTTCGCCGACGGCTTCCGCAATCAGCACCTCGGAGCGTCCGCGCGCCTGCCGAAACTCGCCATCCGTGAGGCGCCATGGCAAGCGCGCCTCCTCAGGGGCCAGACCGTGCAGGGTCATGCAGCGCCGCCACGAGGCGGCGACCGGCGAACTGACGGCGGCCGACGACTGTTGCGCCGTTCTGTAGACGTGTTCCGTATGGTCCCTGATTGCAGGCATTCGCTCCCTCCCTGAAAGCGTCCTCCGGCGGCAAATCGCCTGCACCGATCTCCCGGTTCGGTACAGCCGTATCGGCGGCCACTATGGCTGAGACCGCGCGGCGGGTCTACCCAGACGAAGGTCGGGCGAGCGCAGCCCTTCGTCCGCATGCCGGCCGGCAGTATCGACCGGGCCGCCGATGTGCTACGCCGTCGGCCAGTTCCCGTGACTCGCCCGCAACACCCGCCCGCAACACCCGCCCGCAACACCCGCCCGCAACACCGGTCGTCCGCCATGCTTCGAGATTTCTCAGCGCAAAGCCTCTTCATGGGCGTCCTGATCGCCTTTGTCGGCTTCGCCAGTTCCTTCGCCGTCATTCTGCATGGCCTCGCCGGCGTCGGCGCCACGGAAAGCCAGGCAGCCTCGGGACTGATGGCCCTGTCTCTTTCCATGGGTGTCTGCGCGATCGTCATCAGCACCGTCACGCGGCTTCCCGTCAGCATCGCCTGGTCGACTCCCGGTGCGGCGCTGCTGGCAACGACAGGAGCCGTCCAGGGAGGCTTCAACGCCGCTGTCGGGGCCTTCCTCGTTTGCGCCCTGCTGATCGTCGTCGCCGGCCTCTGGAAGCCGCTCGGCCGGGTGGTGTCCTCCATTCCGCCGGCCCTGGCAAACGCGATGCTCGCCGGTGTGCTGTTGAGCCTCTGCTTCGCGCCGGTGAAGGCGATCGCTTTCAATCCCCTCTTCGGTCTGCCGATCATCCTCGCCTGGGCGATCGTCGGCAGCGTCAACAGGCTCTATGCGGTTCCCGCCGCGCTTCTCGCCTTCGTTCTTGTGATCGCCTTCGGCGTCGAGATGCCGGACGGCGCCTTCGCGAAGCTCTCGTCCGCTCTCGTCCCCAAGGCTGAATTCGTTCCGCCGGTTTTCAATGCCGCGGCGATGATCAGCATCGCCCTGCCGCTCTTCATCGTAACCATGGCGTCACAGAACATTCCCGGCATCGCGGTGTTGAAGGTCAACGATTATCACCCGAATCCCGGCCCGCTCTTCGCGACGACGGGGCTCTTTTCGTTGTTCAGCGCACCGTTCGGCGGCCACGCCGTCAACCTGGCGGCGATCACCGCGGCCATGTGCGCCGGTCCCGATTCCCATCCGGACCGCAAACGCCGTTACTGGTCGGCGATCAACGCCGGCATTGCCTATATCATATTCGGCCTGCTCGCCGGCGCCGTCACCACCTTCGTCAGCCTGGCGCCGCCGGTGCTGATCGAGGCCGTCGCAGGCCTGGCGCTCATCGGCGCCTTTTCGAGTTCCGCCGTGGCCGCCTTCACCGAAGCGCGGACCCGCGAAGCCGCCGCCATCACGTTCCTCGTCACCGCATCGGGCGTCAGTTTTGCCGGCGTCTCCGGCGCCTTCTGGGGCCTCGTCGCCGGCGGCCTCATGCTGGCGCTTACGCGTTTTTCCCGGCGCAAAAGCTGACAGGCGCGGCGCTTCTTGCATTTCGGCCGGTTCTCCGCTATGGACCCGGCGTCCGCGCAGACACCCTTGGAGGCAACGCGGATGAAGCTGCGTGCGGCTTCAGGTTTTTCCGCCCGTTGCGGACGAACTCTCCAAATAACCAGAAAGGTCTATCCATGAGCCAGACTTACGAGCTCAAGGCCGAGACGCGCGAACGGGTTGGTAAGGGGTCCTCCCGCGAACTTCGCCGCAACGGTCTTATCCCGGCTGTCATCTACGGTGACAAGCAGGCCCCGCTTTCCATCACGCTCTCCACCAAGGAAGTGACGATGAAGATCCACGCCGGCGGTTTCATGACCACCGTCGCGACGATCGACGTCAATGGCGAGAAGATCCGCGTCCTGCCGAAGGACTACCAGCTGGATCCGGTTCGTGATTTCACCATGCATGTCGACTTCCTGCGCGTCTCGAAGGGCAGCCAGGTGTCGGTCCAGGTTCCGGTTCACTTCGAAAACGAAGAGAAGTCTCCGGGCCTCAAGCAGGGCGGCACGCTGAACATCGTTCGCCATGAAGTCGAACTGAACGTTTCCGCCGACAACATTCCGGAGTTCCTGAGCGTCGATCTCAGCGGCCTCAAGATCGGCGACACCGTTCACATTTCGGACGTCAAGCTTCCGGCAGGCGCGACCCCGGTCATCGCCGATCGCGACTTCACGGTCGCCACGATCGCCGGCCGCGCGCAGGAAGTCGAAGCAGCCGAAGAGGCCGAGGGCGAAGCGGAAGCTTGATCCTCGATCACCGTCAGCGGCTGACGCCCTTCCGGTCGCAGCATTCGAGAGACCCGTCCCATAGCCAGGGGCGGGTTTTTTCGTTGCGCACCGCACGCAAACCGCGAAGCACCGTCGCGCCTCATGAAATCTCGGCGTGCAATTTCAGCAACATTTAAGGTTTTGATGATGTGCTGCGCGCGGGGGACAAAGCGTGGCAGTGCAAGAGAATCCGAATGTTGAGAATGGTGACGTGCGCCGCCGGGAGCATCCGATGATGCACTCGGTGGAAAGCCGGTTTATTGCGATTGTCTGCAGCGCAATGCTTGTATTCGTTGCGCCTTTGTTGGCGTTGTTCCTCGCCATATCCAGCGAGCGCGTCGCGCGGGAGCGACTGCAGAACGTCGAGCTGTTGATGGAAGCAAGCGGCGAAGCGCTTGGCAAGCCGCTCTGGGACTTCGATCAGGACGGCATCGAGCGGATTGCTCTTTCGCTGATGAACGCCAGCGACGTTCGCGCCGTCACGATCCGCGATACTGCGGGAAACATCCTTGCCGAACTGCCCCCGGGAAGCCTTGACGCTGTGGACGGCAAGTCCTTGGAAACCGCGATTTCCTATGACAGCGTCAAAGGACCCGTACCCGTCGGCGGATTGACGGTCGTGGTTCCCACGTCCGGCCTCCTGCTACGCTTCAGCAAGGACGAGTGGGCGATCCTCGGCATCCTCCTGTTTGCCGTCGCAACGGTCTTCGCGGCGGCGCTGATCGGCAACCGCTTCATCGTGATCCGGCCGCTAATGCGGCTCACCGCTGCAGTCGAAGCGACGCGGCGCCTCGGATCGCGCCATCGGGTCGACTGGAACTCGGACGACGAGATGGGCGCCTTGGCCGGTAACTTCAACGCGATGCAGGACCGGCTCGAGCGCGAGGAAAAGGAGTTGAAGAGCGCGCATGATCGCGCGACGGAGACGTATAATCTGACGCCTGCCATGCTCTTCTCCCTCGACGCCGCAGGTCGGCTGAGCGCGGTCAGCGACTATTGGCTGCTGGCGACCGGCTATCTCCGCGACGAAGTGATCAGGCGAAGCTTCACCGATTTCATCGATCCTTCATGGCACGAAGCCTACCACCAGCGCTCAAAAGCGGCAGCGGCGGATGGTCACGACATCAGCGATTTGACCCTGCCCTTCCGCAAGGCGGATGGCGAGTTCATGACCGTACTCATCCTGGAGACTGAAACGAGCGGCGGAGGGATCTCGCTCTCGGTGATGACCGACGTCACGGCCTTGAAACAGGCCGAAAGCCGCAACCACACCCAGGCGATCACCGATCACCTGACCGGGCTCCTCAATCGGCAAGGGTTCGAGAACGCACTCGACGAGGCAATTCTAAGCGCCGACCAATGCGGCATGCAGCTCGCCTGCCTGTTCATCGATCTCGACCGCTTCAAGTGGATCAACGACAATTTCGGCCACGCCGCCGGCGATGCGGTGTTGCGCCAGACGGTGGAGCGCATACAGGCGGCGCTTCGACCTGAAGATGTGATCGCGCGGCTCGGCGGCGACGAATTCGCCATTCTCATTGCCGCAGCGGACGTCGCTGCCCTGGCGAGCGAGATCGGCGAGAGCATCTGCGCGGCGCTGCACGAACCGATGCCGATTACCGGAAACGAGCTCTTCGTCAGCGCCAGCGTCGGCGTTTCGGTCTACCCGACCCACGCCTCCGGCGCCTCCGATCTGCTGCTCAAGGCAGACATGGCCATGTATGCCCGCAAACGCGACGGCAAGAATGGCCTGCAGGTCTTCGATGCCGGCATGCTCGACGCGGCGCGCGAGCGCCACGAGATCGAGCAATGCATAGAGGCCGGCCTGAAGGAAGACTGGTTCGAGGCCTGGCTGCAGCCGATCGTCAGCCTCGACGACGGGCAGATTGTCGGGTTCGAAGCGCTGATGCGCCTCAATCATCCGGACAAGGGCCTGATGCCGCCGGGCAAGATCATCGGCATTGCCGAGGAGACCGGCACGATCGGCCGCATCGGCGACCGCGTCCTGGAAAAGGCGATCCGGCATCTTGCTGCCATCTCCGCGCTGGACGGAACCCAGAGCACCTATCTCGCCGTCAACTTCTCGCCATTGCAGTTCGAATTGACCCTGCCCCACAAGCTCGCAGCACTCCTTCTCAAGCATCATATTTCGCCGCAGCGCATCGTCGTCGAGATCACCGAAGCGGTGCTGATGCTCGACAATCCGGAAGTCCACGCAGTCCTGAAACAGCTGAACGAGTTCGGCTGCCGCATCGCGCTCGACGATTTCGGCACCGGCTATTCGTCGCTCAGCTACCTCAACCGCTTCCCGGTGGATATCGTCAAGGTCGATCAGTCCTTCACGCGCTCCCTGAGCTCCGGCGCCGCCGATGTCCGGCGCAAGAGCCGCATGCTGATCAAGGGCATTCGGACGATCTCCCACCAGATGGGCTGCACGGTCGTCGCGGAAGGCATCGAGACGGATGAGCAGTGGCAACTCCTGCGCAAGCTCGGTGTGGATTATGGCCAGGGCTATCTCTTCAGCCGGCCGATGCCGATCGACGGTATGCTGACCATGCTGGAGAACGAATCCGAAGCGAAGGCCAGCACTCCTGCCTAGGAGTGGGCCAGAAGGAGATAAGGCGTGAAGCAACTGATCCTGGCATTCTTCCTCGGTCTCTCCGCCGCCGCTCACGCCGAGACCATCCATTTCGTCACCGAAGAGTACCCGCCCTACAATTTCTCGACCGACAAGGGAGCGAGCGGCGCCTCGGTCGACCAAATCGCCCTGATCATGAAGGCCGTCAAGCTGCCGTACGAGATCGAGGTCCTGCCCTGGGCGCGCGCCTTTGCGCTTGCAGAAAGCAAACCCTTCCATTGCGTTTTCACGACCGGCCACGATGCCGAGCGGGACAAGAAGTTCAAGTGGATCGAGCCGCTTCTCGTCGATCACATGATCATGGTGCGCCACAAGGATTCCGCCATCGAGCTTGATTCTCTCGATGAGGCCAGACAGTTCATCGTCGGGACGCAGCGCGAGGACTTTTCCGCCAACTATCTGAAGGAGCATGGCTTTCAGAGGATCGATTATGCCTCCAGCCTCGACTCGACGCTCAAGAAGCTCATCGCCGGCCGCGTCGACCTGATGATGACCTCGGAAAAGACCTTCGAGACGATGCAGGCCGACGGAAAGCCTGTCGAAGCGGCGCTGGTGCTTGAAGGCAAGCAATACGGCATCGCCTGCCACATCGACATGCCCGATGATATCGTCACCCGCATGCAGGTCGAACTCAACCGCCTGATCGCCGCGGGAAGCCAGGATCGGATCTACGAGCAGTATGGCCTTCGTCCCGACGGAATAAGGCAGGCGGCGAAATAGAGATTGACTTGCTCGGATGACGGTGTTTGGGGTTGAGTTGCGGGATACGGGTGAATGCCCCTCTCCTCGGGTTAAACCCGAGGACTAGCCCTCTCCCCGCGAGCGGGAGAAGGTGCCGGCAGGCGGATGAGGGGCGGACGTAGAAGAAAGCGCGTCCACGCCTTCTGAATTCAGTGCCCGTTTCCGCGAAGCAGGAAGCATCAGGAGTCGGCCGCATGCTGATCATCGCCGGACTTGGCAATCCAGGGTCCAAATACACCGGTAACCGCCACAATATCGGCTTCATGGCGGTCGATGCCATCCAGCGGCGCCAGGGTTTCTCCTCCTGGTCGAAGAAGTTCAAGGCGGAAATCGCCGAGGGCGAGATCGCCGGCGAACGCGTGCTGCTCATGAAGCCGCAGACCTTCATGAACCTTTCCGGCGAGGCGGTCGGCGAAGCAATGCGCTTCTACAAGCTCGCACCGAAGGACATCACCGTCATCTATGACGAGCTGGACCTTGCCGCCGGCAAGGCGCGGATCAAGATCGGCGGCGGTCATGGTGGCCACAACGGCATCAAGTCGATCGACGCGCATTGCGGCAAGGAGTACCGCCGCCTGCGCCTCGGGATCGGTCATCCGGGCGTCAAGGATCTGGTTCATGCGCATGTGCTCGGCGATTTCGCCAAAGCCGATCAGGCCTGGGTTTCGGCCCTTCTCGACACCATCGCGGATAATGCCGGCATGCTCGTCAAAGGCGAGGACTCACAACTCATGAACAAGATCGCCCTTGCCACGGGCGGTAAGCCCGACGCGGAAGAGCCGCAGGCGCCGAAGAAGCAGGTCGGCCAATCCCATATCCATAAGGCCCGCAACGCCGCCCAGCCGAAAAAGCTGCCGGCAACCGGTCCGATGGCCGACATGCTGAAGAAGATGTTCGGCTCGAAAGGGGATTAGCCCTCCGATCTGGTACCGCTCGCGGAAAACTGCTCGCGCTCCGAAAGAGGCTTCGTTTCACGAGGGGATTCCCGCGGTATTTGCCGAACGCGCATCACCGTGAAGATGCGCAAGCCGGAAACGAGCAGGAGCCAGAGATCAGAACGGTGCATCCGTTTTCCTCCGGAAAAGTCGAGAGTGTCATCACCCCGCCAGGCCGCGATAGGACGTGGGGACCGCCGCAGTTTCATGGCATCGGGCCAGCCGATCGAGCCAGAGAGCGAGATCCTCCGGGATCTCCGTATGGCCGCTCTCCATGGCTTCCACCCATGAGAGCTGGCATTGAAGCGCGGATGTCAGCTCGATCGTCGTCCATCTCAAACTGACAAGGCATTCAGCAAAGCGTTCGGGCGTCATCGGTGCAGATCTTCGCAATGATGAATGATCCCCACTGCTGCGGTGCCCGCCGAGCAGGCCCGGCGGGGCACCGACGATTTCACACAAACAGGAAGTCGCTGATCGCCAGCGTCGATACGTGCGTGCTGCCATTCGCCAGCGTCACGATCAGCTCGGCGTCATAGTTGTTGCCGGTGCCGTCGCGGTCGTACCAGAGGCGGCCATTGTCCGTTTCGAAGAGGAATTGCGGCCCGGTTCCCGATGCGGTCGGGTTGGCGCCGATGATGAAACCGGGATTGCCGCTTGCCGCGATGCCGAAGTCCGAGCGGTCGACGACCAGCTTGTCCTGGCCGCGCGTGAAGTCGACGATCTGGTCGCCCGTGCCGAAGCCGTCGCTGTGGAATACGAACTGGTTCGTGCCGGTGCCGCCCTGCAGCAGATCCCCGGCTGCACCGCCTTCGAGCACGTCGTCCCCGGCACCGCCGAAAAGGAAGTCGTCGGCGCCGCCACCGAAGAATTTCTCGTTGGCGGACGTGCCGCGAATGTCGTCGTCCCGGTCCGAACCATAGACGACCTCGACGCCGGTCACCGTCAACCCCTTGGCCATGCCGCCGTTGTTGGCGCTGTTGGCAAGGTCGAGCTTCACCGACATGGTGGAGCTGAGACTGAACTTCAGTGTGTCCGTACCGGCGCCGCCGTCGAAGCTGTCGGTGCCAATCTCATTGGTGCGGATCAGCGTGTCGTTGCCAGCATCGCCATAGAGCTTGTCGTTTCCGGCGCCATCCTCGAGGAGGTCGTCGCCCGCGCCGCCTCTCAGCGTATCGTTGCCGCTATTGCCCTTGAGCACGTCGTTGAGAGCGCCGGCGGTGACGCTGTCGTTGCCGCTGGTGCCGTAGAATTCCAGGCTTTCGGCGCCCGCAAATTTGGTTGTCGCGTTAACCGTCACGGTGCCGTTCGAGAAGGCAAAGCTTACGCCGGTCGCCTGGTTGGCGAGATCGACATAGACGCGGTCGGTTCCCGTGCCTGCATCGGCATAGTCGCCCTGGTTGATGCGCAGGCTGTCATTGCCGGCACCACCGTAGAGCCTGTCGGCCTGTGTGTCGAACCGCGTGCCATGGGTCGCCTGAAGCGTGTCGTTTCCGTCACCGCCTTCGAGCCGGTCGGCTCCTACCCCGCCATAAAGCCTGTCATTGCCTGCAAGGCCCTTGAGCGTGTCATTGCCGGCGCCGCCATGGAAGAGATCGTTGAGCGCGCCGCCCGTCAGGCTGTCGGTGCCCGATCCGGTCCAGATCTGCACGGCTTCGATATTCCTGAGGGTCACATCGCCATTGGTGAGGACCGCATTTGGCGACAGCACGAAGCTCATGTTGGCGGTACCCATGGAGCGGTTGACCGAAGCCGTATCCGTTCCCGTGCCTCCGTCGACGGTGAATTTGCCGGCGGTGAGTCCGTCTACGGAGTTGATCTTCACCAAGTCATTGCCGGTTCCCAGCAGGACCGAATTGGCAGCGGTGCCCGAGCCGATCTCGATGTCCACTAGGTCGTTGCCGGTGCCCGCATCGACCGTGTTGGCGCCGCCCTCGTCATAAATCGTGTCGTTGCCGTCTCCACCTGTGAGCGTATCATTGCCCGCTCCCCCGTCGAGCCAATCGCTGCCCTTTCCGCCCGTCAGCCTGTCATTGCCGTTGGCGCCATAGAACTTGACGGAAAGCGCCGCGCCTGCGGTCAGTGTATCGCTCCCGGAACCTGCATAGATGGAATAATGCTCAGCGTCGGAGACGGTCGTGCCGTCGTTGATTGTGCCGGTCACGCCGGTGATCGAAAAGGTGAGCGCCGTGGCCGCATCGCGCCGCTCGATGGTGACCGTATCCGTACCGGCACCAGCCCTGATCGTGTCCTTGCCGCCGTTGCCGGCCACAATTCTATCATTGCCGTCGCCACTGTTGACGATGTCGACGCCAACTCCGGCATCGATATAGTCGTTGCCCTTCCCGCTGCTGAGAATATCGTTCCCGTCAAAGGCGTACATCGTGTCGTTGCCGTCACCCGTAGTCCAGTTTTCAACGGTTGAAGTGCCGAAACCGCTGGTAAGCGAATATGCCTCCATGTTGATGAAGGTCGTGCCATCCGACAGTGTATTGGAGAGATTGGACGCCTTGGCGGTGAAGGTGCCACTCAGTTTCCGGACTTCGAGAGTATCAATGCCCGCGCCGCCGTTGATGGTGTCCTCGCCGTTGCCGATCGTAACGCCGACATAGTCGTTGCCGTCTCCGCCAGTGACGGAGTCGGTCCCGGCGCCGCCATAGAGAATGTCGTCGCCGCTACCCCCGTCGAGAGTGTCGCTCCCGCCCTGGGGCGACCCGTAGTCGCCCGACAGCACATCGTCGCCGTCGCCGCCCGAAAGCGCGTCATCCCCATTGCCGCCGGTGAGATTGTCATTGCCCGCCTCGCCGTAGAGCTCGTCGTTGCCGTCGCCGCCATCGCCGCTGTCGTTGCCGTAGCCGCCCCTGATCGTGTCCGCGCCGGCATCGCCACTTAGAACGTCGATGCCGTTGCCGCCGTTGAGCGTGTCGTCCCCCGTCCCGCCGTTGAGCGAATCTCGACCGATGCCGCCGCTGAGCGTGTCGTTTCCATCGCCGCCGCTGAGGACGTCATTCCAACGGCCACCGGTGATCGTGTCGCCGAAACTCGTACCGACAATCGTAAATTGCTCGACGTTGGTGACCTTGATCCCACCGAGCAGTGTCGATTGCGCAATCGGGTCCGGGGCGACGAAGGTGAGCGCGGTCGTATGATCCCATAAGGACAGCCACAACGAATCGAACCCCAATCCGCCATCAACCACGTCCCCGTCAAGTTCAGTCCGCGAAGCTATCACTAGGTCGTCGCCCGTGCCGGCATCGATCGTATCGGCTCCGATCCCCCCCTGAATGGTGTCGGCGCCGGAGCCGCCGCTGATTGAGTCGTTGCCATTGTCCCCGTTGAGCCCGTCACCTTGAAACCCGCCGGACAGCACATCATTATCGGAGTACCCAAATATCCGATCGGAGCTGAAACCGCCTGACAGGGTATCGGTCGTATCGGTGCCGAAGATGACATCCTGCTGGTCGGTTCCTGGATTCGTTGCCATCATGTCTCTCCCTTCACGGGGTTCAAAATTTAGTGCCGCCTCGCCTTGCGCGGTGGCATGGCTGAGATCGTCTTGCCGAACGACAGGCGGGCCTTGTCTGATTCAAGTGGATGAAGGACCCGCGACGCTCATTCATCGCGGGCTCATTCGATGCGGGTCGGCCATCTGGCCCGACCCGACGATTGATGCGGTGACCTCTCCGGCGGCCGCCGAGGCATGGTCCGCAAGCGCCTCGACAGCCGCCGGCCCCGCCCCAGCGGAAGCTAGACGAACAGGAAGTCGCTGAGCGCCAGCGTCGATACGTGCGTGCTGCTGTTTGCCAGCGTCACGATCAGTTCGGCGTCATAATTGTTGCCGGTGCCGTCGCGGTCGTACCAGAGGCGGCCATTGTCCGTTTCGAAGAGGAATTGCGGCCCCGTTCCCGATGCGGTCGGGTTGGCGCCGACCACCAACCCGGGATTGCCGCTTGCGGCAATGCCGAAATCCGAGCGGTCGACGACCAGCTTGTCCTGGCCACGCGTGAAGTCAACGATCTGGTCGCCCGTTCCGATGCCGTCGCTGTGGAACACGAACTGGTCCTTGCCGGTGCCGCCCTGCAGCAGATCCCCGGCCGCACCGCCTTCGAGGACGTCGTCTCCGGCCCCGCCGAAGAGGAAGTCGTCCGCGCCGCCGCCGAAGAATTTCTCGTTGGCGGACGTGCCGCGAATGTCGTCGTCCTGTGCCGAACCGTAGACGACCTCGACCCCGGTGACCGTCAACCCCTTGGCCATGCCGCCATTGTTGGCGTTGTTGGCAAGGTCGAGCTTCACCGACATGGACGAGCCGAAGCCGAACCTCAGTGTGTCCGTGCCGGCGCCGCCGTCGAAACTGTCGGTGCCGGTCTCATTGGTGCGGATCAGCGTGTCGTTGCCGGCGTCGCCATAGAGCTTGTCGTTGCCGGCACCATCCTCGAGGCGGTCGTCGCCCGCGCCGCCTCGCAGCGTATCGTTGCCGCCATTGCCCTTGAGCACGTCGTTGAGAGCGCCGGCGGTGACGCTGTCGTTGCCGCTGGTGCCGTAGAATTCCAGGCTTTCGGCGCCGGCAAATTTGGTTGTCGAGTTGACCGTCACGGTGCCGTTCGAGAAGGCAAAGCTCACGCCGGTCGTCTGATTGGCGAGATCGACATAGACGCGGTCGGTGCCCGTGCCCGCATCGGCATAGTCGCCCTGGTTGATCCGCAGGCTGTCATTGCCGGCACCTCCGTAGAGCTTGTCGGCCTGGGTGTCGAACTGCGTGCTGTAGGTCGCCTGAAGCGTATCGTTGCCGTCACCGCCTTCGAGCCGGTCGGCCCCCACCCCGCCATAGAGCCTGTCATTGCCGGCAAGACCCTTGAGCGTGTCATTGCCGGCGCCGCCATGGAAGAGATCGCTGAGCGCGCCGCCCGTCAGGCTGTCGGTGCCCGATCCGGTCCAGATCTGCACGGCTTCGATGTTCTTGAGTGTCACGTCGCCATTGGTCAGGACCGCATTTGGCGACAGCACGAAGCTCATGTTGGCGGTGCCCATGGAGCGGTTGACCGAAGCCGTATCCGTTCCGGTGCCTCCGTCGACGGTGAATTTGCCCGCGGTGAGCCCGCGAAACGAGTTGATGGTCACCGTGTCATTGCCGGTTCCCAGCAGGATGGAATTGGCAGCGGTGCCTGACGCGATCTCGAGTTCCACCAAGTCGTTGCCGGTCCCCGCATCGATCGTGTTGGCACCGCCGTCGTCAATAATCGTGTCGTTGCCGTCGCCACCACTGAGCGTATCGTTGCCCGCTCCCCCGTCCAGGAGATCGCTGCCTTTTCCGCCGCTGAGCCTGTCGTTGCCGTTGGCGCCGTAGAACTTGACGGAGAGCGCCGTGCCTGCGGTGAGTGTATCGTTGCCGGAACCCGCCCGGATCGCATAGTGCTCGGCGTCGGTGACAGTTGTGCCGTCGTTGAGCGTGCCGGTCACGCCGGTGATCGAAAAGGTAAGCGCCGTGGTCGCATCGCGCCGAACGATCGTCACTGTGTCCGTGCCGGCACCGGCCCTGATCGTGTCCTTGCCGCCGTTGCCGACCTCAATCGTGTCATTGCCGTCGCCACTGTTGACGATGTCGACGCCATTCCCGGCATCGATCGAGTCGTTGCCCTTGCCGCTGCTGAGGGTATCGTTCCCGTCGTGGGCGCGCATCGTGTCGTTGCCGTCACCCGTAGTCCAGTTGTCAACGGTTGAACTGCCCATGCCGCTGTCGAGCGAATAGGCCTCCATGTTGATGAAGGTCGTGCCATCCGACAGGGTGTTGGAGAGATTGGACGCCTTGGCGGTGAAGGTGCCGCTAATGTTCATGACTTCGAGAATATCGGTGCCCGTGCCGCCGTTGATGGTGTCCCGGCCGTGGCCGATGGTAACGCCGACACGGTCGTTGCCGTCTCCCCCAGTGACGGTGTCGAGACCTAAGCCGCCGTTGAGATAGTCGTTGCCGCTCCCCCCGTCGAGAGTGTCGTTTCCGCTCTGGGTCAGGTTGAAGGCGACATCGCCGTAGAGCGTATCGTCGCCGTCGCCGCCCGAAAGCGCGTCAGCCCCGTTGCCGCCGGTGAGATTGTCGTTGCCGGCCTCGCCGAAGAGCTTGTCGTTGCCGTCGCCGCCATCGGCGACGTCTATGCCGTAGCCGCCCCTGATCGTGTCCGCGCCAGCTTCGCCACTCAGAAAATCGAACCCGTTGCCGCCATTGAGCGTATCGTCGCCGTCGGCGCCGTCGAGCATATCGCGACCGATGCCGCCGTTCAGCGTGTCGTTTCCACCGCCGCCGTTGAGGAAGTCGTTCCAACGGCCGCCGGTGATCGTGTCAGCGAAATTCGTGCCGACAATCATAAACTGCTCGACGTTGGTGACCTTGATTCCGCCGGCAAGGGTCGATTGCGCAATCGGATCCGGCGCGACGAAGGTCAGCGCGGTCGCGTCATCCATGAACATCAGCGATAACGTATCGAATCCCAATCCGCCATCAACCACATCCCCGTCGCTTTCACCGGGCTCGAAATCCATGATCATGTCGTCGCCGGTACCGGCATTGATCGAATCGGCTCCGGCTCCCCCTTGAATGTTGTCGGAGCCGGAACCGCCGCTGATTGCGTCGTTTCCGTCGTCACCGTGGAGCACGTCATTCTGGAAACCGCCGGACAGCACATCATTATCGGAGAGCCCGAATATCTGATCCGAGCTGAAGCCGCCGGAAAGGGTATCGGCCGTATTCGTACCTAGAATGAAATCCTGCTGGTCGGTGCCCGGATTCGTTGCCATTGCCTCATTCCCTCCTTGATGGACGCACGATCGCCTTGCCCGCCCGTCACAGCCGGGCGGCTCCAGGATCGCTGCAATTGGTGGACGGCGCGGGCCGACGCGAGACGGCCCGTCCATTCCGGCCTATGCCCTCGGCAACAGCCTTGGATACAACCGGAAACAACTCCGGCAGGTCAGACCTGCTTGTTCCTTGCTCGGACTCGTGTTGGACCCATCGTTTAAGAAGCGATCGGGCCTTTGTGAAATTCAATATTCACATGTGCCGCATCCACGCCGTGAATGGAGCTCTGCGGCGGGCTGGGCCGCTCGCTCCGTCTTCGACCTGTTCCCTCGGGCACGGCGCAGCGCGGCGACGATGCGATAGATGCGGGTTGAAGTCGAGTTTTGTCGTCGGGCTGCCGAGAATGCAATTTGCACTTGCGTGCACGACCTCGCTCTGGATACGAATTCACTCTCTGTCCCGTCCATGGCGACGAAAACCGATCGGCCAGAGATGCGTTCCCTGGGGCTGCTCCGGGGAGGGGAAATCGCTGCAGCGTGGGGATACCGATGAATTTGAATGCATTCGATCTCAATCTCCTGCGGGTTTTCGATGCGCTCATCCGTGAGCGCAGCGTGACCCGCGCCGGCGACCAGATCGGTCTTAGTCAGCCGGCGGTGAGCGCGGCGCTCAGAAGGCTGCGCGACCTCCTTGATGACCAGCTCTTCATCCGCCGTGGCAACGACATGATTCCGACGCCCCGCGCGGTGGAGCTCGGCTCGCCTGTCCGCGATGCGCTAGGGAAGATCGAGCTTGCCTTGCACAAGCGAAAGCACTTCGATCCGGGGACGATTCAGCGCCGGTTTACGCTCCTTGGTTCGGACGTGTTCTCGGTGATGATGATGTCGGCTCTCTCCCGTTGCTGCGCTGAGGAAGCCCCGGCTATTTCGCTTCAACTCGTTGACAACGCTTGGGGAAATGCCGAGAGGCTGCTCCAGGAAGACGCGGTCGACATCGCCCTGGAAACCGAACTCGATGTCCCCGAATGGGTCTCCAGCATGCATCTCCTGTCTGCGCCCTATGTCGTCGTGGCTTCAGCCAAGCATCCTGGTATTGCTGCGGCAGGCATTGCCCCGCGCGAGGTGATCCCCCTTGATCTGTTTTGCCAACTTCATCATGTGGTGAGATCATCCAGCGGCGCGCTGAACTGTGTGGTGGATCCAGCGCTCGCCAAGGTTGGACGCAAGCGCCATGTGGCGCTAATCCTGCCGCATACGCTAGGTGTTGCCATTGCGACCGCCCATTCTCTGCATCTCGCCACTGTTCCGCGCCAATTTGCGGAACTGATGGCCACGCATCTGGGCCTGAAAATCTACAACGCGCCCGTGCCGCTCCCGACAACGAATATCAGCGTATTCTGGCACGCCCGCCATAATGGCGATCCCGCTCACCAGTGGCTGCGCCAGAAAATCGTGCGGGTCCGGGAAGAATTCGAGGCGAAGATGCGCGCCCGCATGGACCCGGAGCTATCGATAGGATGCCCATTCGATACGAGCGAGCCGACGAAAGCCACCCCGGTAGACCACGATGGCATAGCAGGCCGCCTCGCTCCCGGCACCGGTCCTGCGGCGCCGCCCGTTTTATCAGACGCTCAAAAGATCGCTGTAGAACTTTGAATTGCTACCGTAATCTCGCCCAAAGTTCGACCGGATTCAGCGAGCCCCCGAGGCTCACTCTTCCGGCTCCGTCGTGAACATCAGGGGAAAGCCGGCTTCCTTGCCGAGGTCTGTCGCTTCCTTGGCCTTGGTCTCAGCGATATCCCGGGCGCAGACGACGACGACCGACGTGCCGAGCTTATGGGCGGTCATCATCACCCGATAGCCGGCCTCCTCGCTCATGCGAAAAATGGCCTTCAACACCATCACCACGAAGTCGCGCGGCGTATAGTCGTCGTTGACGAGGATCACCTTATAGAGCCTCGGCCGCTCGAGCTTGGGCTTCACCCTCGTTTTTCGTTTGGGGGCGACTTCATTGTCACTCATCGGAAAACTCACCGGTTGATGACATGCGGTGGGGTCGGACCCAGTATCGCGCGCGCGGCACCGGCATTCAAGTCGAAGCCGGCTGAGTTCCAGCCGAAGCGCGCGAAGACCTTGACCGCTCCTCTCCTTTATCCCATAGCCACGCCCAAGAAATTCGAGAACGACAGGTTTAGGCCATGGGCTTCAAATGCGGTATCGTCGGGCTGCCGAATGTCGGCAAGTCCACACTCTTCAACGCGCTGACCAAGACGGCGGCGGCGCAGGCGGCGAACTATCCCTTCTGCACGATCGAGCCGAACACCGGCGAGGTCGCGGTGCCCGACCCGCGCATGCGCAAGCTTGCGGACATCGCCAAGTCGAAGGAGATCATTCCGACCCGCATCTCCTTCGTCGACATCGCCGGCCTGGTGCGCGGCGCTTCCAAGGGAGAAGGCCTCGGCAACCAGTTCCTCGCCAACATTCGCGAAGTGGATGCGGTGGTGCATGTGCTGCGCTGCTTCGAGGACGACGACATCACCCATGTCGAAGGCCGCATCCATCCGGTCGAGGACGCCGAGACGATCGAGACCGAGCTGATGCTTGCCGACCTCGATAGCCTCGAGCGGCGCACCGAGCAGACCCGCAAGCGGGCGATCGGCAAGGACAAGGAGTCGATGGCGCAGCTTCCGATCATGGATGCCTCGCTGAAGCTCCTGCAGGAAGGCAAGCCGGTCCGCACCCTGTTGCCGAAGCTCGATGCCGAGGAGCTGCGCATCCTGCAGGGTCTCAACCTTCTGACCGCCCATCCGGTTCTCTACGTCTGCAACGTCGCCGAAGCCGATGCGGCAGAGGGCAACGAACACACCCGCGCCGTCGCCGAAATGGCCAAGGCCCAGGGCGCCGAAAGCGTCGTCATCTCGGCGGCGATCGAATCCGAGGTCGCCCAATTGCCGGAAGACGAAGCCAAGGAATTCCTAGCCGCCTTGGGACTGGAAGAAGCCGGCCTCGACCGGCTGATCCGCGCCGGCTACAAGTTGCTCGACCTCATCACCTATTTCACGGTCGGCCCGAAGGAGACGCGCGCCTGGACGATCCCGCGCGGCACCAAGGCGCCGCAGGCGGCCGGCGTCATCCACTCGGATTTCGAGCGCGGCTTCATCCGCGCCAACACGATCGCCTATGACGACTACATTGCCTATAACGGCGAGACCGGCGCCAAGGAGGTCGGCAAGGCACGCGACGAAGGCAAGGAATATGTCGTACAGGACGGCGACGTGATCCACTTCCGCTTCAACACGTGACATGCGAGCCGCATCCGTCCGGCTAACATGGAGGGCGCCATGCTCTACTTCGAGGATTTCACGCCGGGGCGACGTTTCGACTATCGACCGGTAGAAATGCAGGCTGCGGACATGATCGCCTTTGCCGGCGAGTTCGACCCGCAGCCGATGCATCTCGACGAAGAAGCCGGTAGGCGCAGCATCCTTGGCGGCCTTTCGGCCTCCGGCTGGCATACGAGCGCTATCGGCATGCGGATGATGATCGACGCCTTTCTCGGTAACTCGTCCTCGCAGGGCTCGCCCGGCATCGAATTCATGGACTGGAAAAAGCCCGTCCTGGCGGGAGATGTGCTTTCCGGCTTCAGCCTGGTGCTGGAGTCGCGCCCGTCGAAATCGAAGCCCGGCGTCGGTTTCGTCAAGTTCCGCAATGAAATCAGCAATCAGAGTGGCGAACCGGTCGCGGTTTCCGAAGCTACGGTAATATTTCGACGCCGCGAGAGTGGACATCAGCCATGATGACGCTCGAAGAACTCTATCAGGCCGGCCGCAAGACCGTCGTCGGCAGCCTGGCATTCACGGCGGAGGACATCATCCGCTTCGCCCGCGATTTCGATCCGCAGCCTTTCCATCTCGACGAGGAGAAGGCCAGACACTCGCTTCTCGGCGGTCTATGCGCCTCCGGCTGGCACACCAGCGCCGGCTGGATGAAGTGCTTCGTCCGCTTCTGGACGGATGAGGTCCGGCGGCTCGCGGCAGAAGGACTGCACGCGCCGAAACTCGGACCCGCTACCGGCTTCCGGGAGCTCAAGTGGCTGAAGCCGGTCTATGCCGGCGACACCGTCACCTATGCCGTCACGCTCCTCGAAGCCCGCGCCCTCGCCTCCCGTCCCGGCTGGCGCATCAACACGATCCTCTGCGAGGGCGAGAACCAACGCGGCGAGCCAGTGATCCGCTTCCAAAGCAGGGTCATCGAATTCACGTAAGGCGAGCGCAGAACGAGTGCCCAGCTCCCACGATGGAGCGGGATGTGGGCGGAAAACCGCGCACACTTTTCCTCATCCCGCTCTAATGCCCCTCGAACTCGATCAACGTACGGACCTTGACGCCGAGTGCTTCGAGCTTCTTGCGCCCGCCGAGTTCCGGCAGGTCGATGATGAAGCAGGCGGCGACGATGTCGGCGCCCATCTGCTGCAGGAGCTTGGTGGCGCCCTCGGCGGTTCCGCCGGTGGCGATCAGATCATCCACCAGGATGACCTTTTCGCCGGGCTCGATCGCATCCTTGTGCATCTCCATCTCGTCAACGCCGTATTCGAGGCTATAGGCGATCCTCACCGTCTCGTGCGGCAGCTTGCCCTTCTTGCGGATCGGCACGAAGCCGGCCGACAGTTGATGCGCGATCGCGCCGCCCAGGATGAAGCCGCGCGCTTCGATGCCGGCGATCTTGTCGACCTTGGTTCCGGCATAGGGATGGACGAGTTCATCGATCGCCCGGCGGAACGTCCTCGGATTGCCGAGCAGCGTCGTGATATCGCGAAACACGATGCCAGGCTTCGGATAATCCGGAATGCTACGGATGGCGGCAGTCAGTTCCGATTGGACAGCGATCATGATGTGGAAACGGCCTTTGGAAGTCTTGAGGATGGCAAAGCCATAGCACCATCGAGACGCTTGTTCACAGGGAATTCTTTGCGCAACGGCCGGCCGGAACAATTTGGCCGGACCTCGGGTTGATGTTACGCTGACCTTGACAGTTCCCGGCCGCGGCTCTGTTCACTTGCAATATGACAGAGCGGGATGAAAAGGTGGCGGCGGTCTTTCGCCCGCATCCCGCACCGACTTCTTGGATGAGATCACGCAGCTTTGGCTTGATGCGAAAGCATGCTGGTCCAGAGAAAGGAGAACACCATGCGCCTATTCGAATGCGGTTCTCTCGTTCCGGGTTGCCCCTGGCATACCCGTGCCGACAACGATGCGGAAATCGTCCGCCGGGTCGTCGAGCACATGCGCGACACCCATGGGGAGACGGTCATCCGCGAAAACATGGTCGACAACATCAAGGCTCGCATCGTCGACGAGACCCAGGCTGCCTGACTGCGACACGGTCGTTCAGTCCGGACGCAGCCAGGATTCGAGCCGGGCGACAAGCGTCGCCCGGTCGATATTGAAGTTGCGGTCGATCCAGAAATTTTCGAGTTCCGTCAGCAGTTCCCCGACCTTTGGTCCGGCGGGGACGCCCGCCTTCAGGACATCGACCCCGCTCAGGGGGAAGACGGGACGCTGCCACTTCTCCGCCCGCGTCAACAGCCGCTGAAAGGCGGCAGTCTCGGCCAGGAAGGCCGGATCCGTTTCCGATTTGCGCCGCGCTGACGCGAGCGAAAGCTTGAGGCGCGCAACAATGCCCTCGGCACCCTTCCGATAGAGTTCGCGGTCGAGCGCTGCGTCGGCGAGCGTGGCGGCAATGGCCGGAGTCTCGGCAAATCGAGCAAGAAAGGCCGCTTCCGCTTTCGACAGGCGCAGCCGCGCCGCCATCGCCTCGAGCCGATCGGCGTCGGGCGGGACGATGGCCGCCAGCCGCAAAAGCGGCTCCGGCACCCAGGAGAAAATTTTCTCGGCCGCGATCAGGCCCGGAATGGCGTCGATCCCCCATTTCTCGGTTTCCGGCAGGACCTCGCCGAGCACGCCTGCCTGGCGCATCCAAAGCAGGGCGCGACCCGGATCTTCGGCCGCAAGCAGCTTCTTCATCTCGCCCCAGACGCGCTCGGCCGAAAGTGTCGCAAGCTTCGCGCGCGCCTGCGCGCAAGACCTCAGCCCCTCCGCATCCGGGCGGCCCGAACCGTAATGCGCGAAAAAGCGGAAGAAGCGCAGGATGCGCAGATAGTCCTCCGCGACCCGTTCGGCGGCGCTGCCGATGAAGCGCAGCGTCCGGCGCTCGATGTCGGGCAGCCCGCCGACATAGTCGAAAATCTCACCTTTGGCGTCGGCATAGAGGGCGTTGATGGTGAAGTCGCGGCGTTCCGCGTCGGCGTTCCAGTCAATGCCGAAGGCCACTTCGGCGCGGCGGCCGTCGGTCGCCACGTCGCGGCGCAGCGTCGTCACCTCATAGGGTATTCCGTCAATCACCAGGGTGACGGTGCCGTGGTCGATGCCCGTCGGCACCACCTTGATGCCGGCACCCTTCGCCCGTTCCACCACATCCTGCGGGCGCCAGGTCGTCGCCAGATCGACGTCACCGGCCGGGAGGCCGAGGAGGCTGTTGCGGACGGCGCCGCCGACGACCCGCACTTCGCCGCCGTCGGCGTTCAACAGCTCGAAGACGCGGCCGAGCGAAGGAGCCTTGAACCAGGGTTCGGCGGCGATCGAAGTCATGCATAAAGCCTTTCGTAAAGCATGCGGACGATGCCGGCCGTTATCCCCCAGATGTTCCGTTCGCCATAGGGCATCCTGTAGAAATGCCGTTCCGCGCCCTCCCAGTGGCGGCTTCCGCGCCCATGATTGCGAGGATCCATCAGAAAGGAGAGCGGCACTTCGAAGACGCTTTCGACCTCTTCGGGATTGGGCACGAGCTCGAAACCGGGCTGGACAACGGCAAGCACCGGCGTGATGCGGAAGCCGGACATCGCCATGTAGTGCGGCAGGCGGCCGATCGTCTCGACGAAACGCGGATCGAGGCCGATCTCCTCCTGCGCTTCGCGCAGCGCCGCCACCTCGATGGAATGATCCTCGGGATCGACAGCGCCGCCCGGAAAGGCCACCTGGCCCGAATGCTTGCGCAGATGCGAGGTGCGCTGTGTAAAGATGACGCTCGCATCGTCGCCGTCGTCGACGACCGGAACGAGCACCGCCGCATCCTTCAGATGCAGGGACTCGACATAGGACACGATGCCGGGGTTGAGGAGAAAGTCGCCGTGGTCGCGCCAGGCGGTCTCGATCGGACCGCCTGTCTGCCTGAGCGCGCGGCGGCGGAACTCGTCGGCGGAAAACAGCGGATGGTTCATCGCGACAGCGCTTCCAGTTCGGCTGCCGGCATGATCGGGAAGACGGCCCCCGCGGATCCGACGCAGAACATCTCGACGCCGTCGATCAGGGCGGTCGCGCCGAGTTCGACGATGTCGTACATGACCGGCCGGGAAACGAGCGCCTCAAGGCGTCCGCGCACGTGCAGATAGGGCTTCAGTTCGCGGTTGTCGCCATGGATGACGAAGCGCAGCGGATGCTCCGACCCCGCCTCCACCACGTCGCCGACATTGGTGCGGAAGGTGAGCACGGTTTTGCCGTCCCTCACCGTCACGCTCATTTCGACGGCGACGAACGGCGCATCGGCGACACGGATGCCGACCTTTTCCACCGGCGTGACCAGATAGGTCCTGCCGTCGTCGTCCTTGCGCAGCACCGTGGAAAACAACCTCACCAGCGGTTGGCGGCCGATTGGCGTGCCCATGTAGAACCACGTTCCATCGCCGCGGATTTCCATGTCGATATCGCCGCAGAATGGCGGATTCCAGCGATCGACCGGCGGCAGTCCTCTCGCTTCGCCCCCAGTCTGGCCGGCAGCGCGCGCGATCAGGGCGGCAAGTCCCGCCGCATCGCCCGTTTGCTGAATCTTGGTTTCTGCCATTGTTCTGTCCCGTTTGGCCCCAATCTTGCCTCGGAAGCATAGCGCGTCCACGAGACGTGCGGGATGTTCGTCATCGGTTACGAGCACCTTGACCGCACTTCGCGCTTCGCCGAGAAACACCGGTATGCTTCGGGGCTTCTTGAAGCTCACGAGATAGTGCGTTGGCGGCGGCTTGTCAGCCGTCTGCCAGGGTCTAAATTGAAAAAAGGGGAACCGAAGGCGGGTAATGCCGAATCGGTTCGACGCGCACGAGCGGGAGACAGGCGATGAGTGTTATGAAAACCGCGGCCGAAACGGCTGACGAGAAGGCGATCGTCGCTGCCGCGGAGGCGGCTCTCGGGGAAATTGCGCTCATTCGCGCGGAGGTCGGCAAGGTTATCTTCGGCCAGGAGAGCGTCGTCGAGCAGACCCTGCTGGCGGTGCTTTCCGGCGGCCATGCGCTCCTCGTCGGCGTACCCGGCCTCGCCAAGACCAAGCTCGTCGCCACGCTCGGAACCGTTCTGGGGCTCGCCAACAGCCGCATTCAGTTCACGCCGGACCTGATGCCCTCGGACATCCTTGGCTCCGAAGTGATGGACCAGGATGCTGCCGGCCATCGATCCTTCCGCTTCGTTCCCGGTCCGATATTCACCCAGCTTCTGATGGCCGACGAGATCAACCGCGCCTCGCCGCGCACCCAGTCGGCGCTGCTGCAGGCCATGCAGGAATACCACATCACCATTGCCGGCGCCCGCAAGGACCTGCCGCATCCCTTCCACGTGCTGGCGACCCAGAATCCCCTCGAACAGGAGGGCACCTATCCGCTGCCCGAGGCTCAGCTCGACCGCTTCCTGATGCAGGTCGATGTCGGCTATCCGGAGCTCGCCGCCGAGCGGCAGATTCTGCTGGAGACAACGGGTGTAACTGAGGCTGAAGCCCGCCCCGTCATCAATGCAGAACGCCTTCAGCAACTTCAGAACCTCATTCGCCAGATGCCGGTCGGCGAGAAGGTCGTCGACGCCATCCTGTCGCTCGTCCGATCCGCCCGGCCGGGCAACGGTAACGCCGCCACCGACAAGAACGTCGCCTGGGGACCGGGTCCGCGTGCCGGCCAGGCGCTGATGCTCTGTGCCCGGGCCCGCGCGCTTTACGACGGCCGGCTGGCGCCTTCGATCGACGATATCCTCGCGCTTGCCGAACCCGTGCTGCAGCATCGCATGGCGCTGACCTTCGCCGCCCGCGCCGAGGGCATGACGGTGCGGGATGTCATTGCTGACCTTGTGAAGCGAGCCAAGGGATAGCGCATGGCCTCGATCGGGCAAACAGTCGCGCGTACACCGTCCGGAGAAGTCCTGTCGCGCGCCCAGCAACGCGCGATGCTCGTACCCGACTGCCTTGTCGAGGCCCGGCGCATCGCCAATACGGTGATTGCCGGCTGGCACGGCCGGCGCAAGCGCGGCATCGGCGAGAATTTCTGGCAGTTCCGCCCGTACAGCCAGGGCGAAAGCCTGTCGCGCATCGACTGGCGCCGCTCCGCCCGTGACGATCACACCTATGTTCGCGACCGCGAATGGGAAGCGGCGCACACGATCTGGCTCTGGGCCGATCTTTCACCCTCGATGATGTACAAGTCGACACTCGGCGCCGTCTCGAAGGAAAGCCGTGCGCTGGTGCTGATGCTGGCGCTTGCCGAAATCCTCGCCCGCTCCGGCGAGCGGATCGGCTGCCCCGGGGTCATGGAGCCGGTGTCGGCGCGCAACGCCGCCGAGCGCCTCGCGGCTGCGATCATGCTGAGCCCGCTTGGCGGCGGCCTGCCCGAGACCGGCATGATCCGAGGCGCCAGCGACCTGGTGCTGATCGGCGACTTTCTCGATCCGGCCGACACGGTGATGGAGCGGCTCGGTCCGCTCGCCCGAAGAGGATTGCGCGGCCATGTCGTGGAAATCGCCGACCCGGCCGAAGAGGTCTTCCCCTATGCGGGCCGCACCGAATTCACCGATCCGGAAACCGGCGAGAAACTGACGGCTGGCCGCGCCGAGATCCTGCGCGAGGACTATCAGCGCGCCTACCGGGCCCGTCGCGACAGCCTCGGCTCCGGCCTTCGCCACCTCGGCTGGACCTTCATTCCGCACCGGACCGACCGGCCGGCATCGGAGGCCTTGGTCGCCGTGCATATGTATCTTTCGGGAATGCCCACCCGCGCCACACACGGGGGGCAGCTATGATCGGCGGCCTCGCCTTCGCCTTTGCCAATCCCGCAATACTGGCAGCCCTCGCGGCGTTGCCCGTGATCTGGTGGCTGCTGCGCATGATGCCGCCGCGACCGGCAGCGGAAGTTTTTCCGCCGCTGCGCATCCTGGCCTCGGTGATGAAACGCGAGGAGACACCCTCGAAAAGCCCCTGGTGGCTGACGCTTCTCCGGATGCTGATGGCTGCCGCGGTTATCTTTGCGATCGCGGACCCGGTCTTCAATCCGCGCAGCAACACGCTCGCCTCGTCCGGCCCCTTGGCGCTGCTGATCGACAACAGCTGGGCGACGGCACCCGATTGGGAGCGCAGGGTCGAGGCTGCGTCGGGGTTGATCGACGATGCCGAGGCGAGGGATCTGGCCGTTTCGGTCCTTTTCACCGGCGATCGCCAGCACGATGCAACGCCTGCCTCGGCTGCCGCCGCCCGCACCCGGCTCGCCGCCGCTTCACCCGTGCCGCTTCCCACCGATCGGCGATCGGCTCTGGCGGCACTCAGGACGGCTTTCGATGCCTTCCCGCCCGGGACGATCGCCTTCCTCACCGATGGCATCGAATCGGCCGATCAAAAGACCATGACGGCGCTGAACGAGATCGGCGCGGCTGAACTCCGGGTGATCGAGGCAGACGGCGGCCAGGCCGTGGCACTGACCAGCACGAGCAACGAGTCGAGCGGCATGTCGGTGACGGCAACCCGCTTGAAGACGGACGACCGTCGGTCCCTTTCGATCGTCGCTTACGATGCCCGCGGCCGTGCCATCGCCGATGGCACGATCGATTTCTCCCCTGGAGCGGCTGGTGCCAAGGGAACGATCGAAGCCCCGTTCGAATTGCGCAACGATTTCGCCCGCCTCGGCATCGAAGGCGCGGCGAGCGCCGGCGCCACCCATCTGCTCGACGATGGCTTCCGCCGGCGTCGTGTCGCGCTGCTGAGCGGCGAGGCGCGCGACCTGTCGCAACCGCTGCTGTCGCCGCTCTACTACATCAATCGCGCGCTCGCCCCCTATGCGGACCTCATCGAACCGCGCGAGACCGACCTCGCGGTGGCCATTCCCGAGCTCCTGGAACAGCGCCCCTCCGTCCTGATCATGGCCGACATCGGCCGGTTGCCAGAGGAGACCTATCCGCTTCTGGCGAAGTGGATCGAGAGCGGCGGCATGCTGATCCGCTTCGCCGGTCCGCGCCTTGCCGCCGCACCCGCGGACGATCCGCTCGTTCCGGTCACCCTCCGGCAGGGGGAGCGGGCGCTCGGCGGCGCACTTTCCTGGTCGGAGCCGCAGCCGCTTGCGGACTATCCCGCCAACAGTCCCTTCGCGGGCATGGCACGGCCGAGCGACATTCTGGTCAAGCGGCAGGTTCTGGCCGAGCCGACTGCGGATCTGGTCGAGCGCACCTGGGCGAGCCTCGCCGACGGCACGCCTCTGGTGACTACGGCAGCGAGCGGCACCGGTCGCATCGTCCTCTTCCATGTCAGCGCCGAGGCGACGTGGTCGAACCTGCCGATCTCCGGGCATTTCGTCGAGATGCTTCGCCGCAGCGTCCAGCTTTCGCGCAGCGGCGGCGTCGCCGGTGAAAGCAAGGCGGCGCAGGCACACACGCTGGCGCCCTTCCGGCTTCTCAATGCCGACGGCGTGCTGGTCGCGGAAACCGGCAATGCCCGCCCGCTGGAGATGGAGCCGGGTAAGACTCCCGCCACCACGCCGGACAACCCGCCGGGTCTCTATGGCTCCGAGGACGGCTTCACGGCCCTGAACCTGTTGCCGCGCGACGCCGAACTCAAGCGGATCGACACGACTCTTGCGGGATCCCATACTGTGGAACGGCTGGTGCGTGCAGAGAGCTGGTCGCTGAAGCCGGCCCTGCTGACCCTCGCTTTGCTTCTGCTCATCGCCGACGCCGTCATCGTGCTCTTCATGGGGGGCGCCTTCTCTCGCCTGCGCATGGCGCGTAGCGCTTCGGTGCTGGTCTTCGCGGTTGTCGCAATCGCCCTTTTCACGCCGCCACAAGCCTTTGCGGACGATACGCGACCCGACGACGAGCGTATTCTCGAACGTTTGGACACGACGCATCTCGCCTATGTCGTCACGGGCGAGGACGATGTCGACCGGCTTTCGGAAAGCGGGCTTCGGGGCCTGACCGATTTCCTCACCTACCGCACGACGCTCGAACCCGGCGCGCCTGTCGGTCTCGACATCATGAGGGACGAACTCAGCTTCTATCCGATCATCTACTGGCCGGTCTCGGCCGGTGCCCCGATGCCGAGCCCGCAAGCCGTCAGCCGCATCGACGCCTATATGCGTGCCGGCGGCACCGTCCTGTTCGACACGCGCGACCAGTTCTCCTCGCTCGGCGCCACCTCGGGCGGCACCAGCCCCAACACGGAACGGCTGCAGGCCATATTGGCCAACCTGGATATCCCGCCGCTGGAGCCGGTACCCGCCGACCACGTCCTGACGAAGGCCTTCTATCTCCTGACGAATTTCCCCGGCCGCTACACCGGCGGCCCGCTCTGGATCGAGGCGCAGTTCGAAAATCGCGACGAGCCGAGCAACCGACCGGCCCGTTCGGGCGACGGTGTCACGCCGATCATGATCACCGGCAACGATTTCGCCGGTGCCTGGGCGGTGGACGCCAACGGCGCCGCCCTGCTGCCGACTGTCCCGCCGGACGAGATGCAGCGCGAATTTGCCTTCCGCTCCGGCGTGAACATCATGATGTACATGCTGACCGGCAACTACAAGGCCGACCAGGTACACGTCCCCGCCCTGCTCGAGCGGCTTGGACAATGAGGCAGCGATGACGATCGATTTTTCAACGCTCCTTCCCTGGCCCTACCTTGCCGCACTGGCGCTCGTTGCGTTGGTTCTGGCGGCGTTCGGCATCTGGCGGGGCGTTCGCGGCGCCTGGCTCCGGGCCGCGGCACTAGCGGCGTTCTGCCTTTCACTTGCCAATCCGGTGCTTTTCCAGGAGGAGCGCGAGCCTCTTTCGACCATCGCCGCCGTCGTCGTCGACCGCAGCCAGAGCCAGGACAATGCCGGCCGGCGCGAACAGACCGACAAGGCGCTTGCCGACCTCACGGAGCGGCTCGCCCGCTTCCCGCAGATCGAGACACGCGTCGTCGAGGCAAAGGATGGCGAGGAGACCGAGGCGCCCTCGACCAAGCTCTTCGGCGCTCTCGCGACGGCCATAGCCGATGTGCCACCGGCCCGCGTCGGCGGCGCCGTCTTCATCACCGACGGCCAGGTCCACGACGTGCCGGACATCAACCAGAAGCTCGGTTTTGAGGCGCCGATCCACGGATTGATCACCGGCAAGCCGGATGAGGTCGACCGACGCATCGAGATCGTCAATGCACCGCGCTTCGGCATCGTCGGCGAGCAACAGAGGCTGACCTTCCGCGTTGTCGACGACGGGGCGGCCAACGGCGGCAGTGCCGAAGTCACCATCCGCCTCAACGGCAACGAGATCGCCACGGAACACGTGGAACCGGGAACGGATGTCCCATTCAGCTTCACCGTGCCGCGCGGCGGCAACAACATTCTCGAGTTCGCGGTCAATCCGATCCAGGGCGAAGTGACGGAGGTCAACAACCGCGCCGTTTACGTCTTGGATGGCATTCGCGAGAACCTGCGCGTCCTCCTCGTCTCCGGCGAACCGCATGCAGGCGAACGCGCCTGGCGCAATCTTCTGAAATCCGATGCCGCCGTCGACCTCGTGCACTTCACCATCCTGCGTCCGCCGGAAAAGCAGGACGGTACGCCGATCAACGAACTCTCGCTCATCGCCTTTCCGACGCGCGAACTCTTCGTCGACAAGATCAGCGAGTTCGATCTGATCATCTTCGATCGCTACCAGCATCGCGGCGTGCTGCCCATTCTCTACTACGACAACATCGCCCAGTACGTGCAGAACGGCGGCGCGCTGCTGATCGCGGCGGGGCCGGAACATGCCGGCGACGATTCGATCGCGGCAACGCCGCTTTCGACCGTCCTGCCGGCGAACCCCACCGGCGTCATGAATGAAAAGGCCTTCTTCCCGCGGCTGTCGGAGGAAGGGAAGAAACATCCTGTGACCCGCGGCCTTGAAGGCGGCTCGAGCGAGCCGCCCGGCTGGGGGCGCTGGTTCCGCACCGTCGACGTCGACCGGCCGCTCGGCCAGACGGTCATGGAGGCAGCGGATGGCAAGCCGCTCCTAGTCCTCAACCGCGTCGGCAAGGGTCGCGTCGCCATGCTGCTCTCCGACCAGGGCTGGCTCTGGGCGCGCGGCTTTGAGGGCGGCGGGCCGCACATCTCGCTCTACCGGCGCACCGCCCATTGGCTGATGCAGGAACCGGCGCTCGAGGAAGAGGCGCTGACCGCACGCGCCTTGGGACGGACACTGGAAATCACCCGGCAGACGATTGAAGGCGACCCGGGCCAAGCAACGCTCACCTACCCCTCCGGCAGAACGCAGGAGATTGGGCTCACCGAACGCGAGCCGGGGCTCTACAAGGCGGAAGTGAAGACAGGCGAGATCGGACTCTTCGAGGTCGCCAATGACGAGCTGACGACGCTGGTCCATGTCGGCAATGTCGATGCGCCGGAGTTCAAGGCGGCGATCTCGACGGAGGAAAAACTGAAGCCCTGGGTGGACAAGACCAAGGGCATCGTCCGCAGGCTCGCGGATGCGGATGGCCCTGTCGACCTGCCCTCCATCCTGCCGGTCCGCGGCGCCGTGCGCGTCGCCGACGACCAGCGCCTGTCGCTGCGCATGACCGACGAGACGGTGCTCAAGGGCGTCAATTCGCTGTCGCTGTTCGCCGGCCTCTTCGGCCTCGCCGCCCTGCTCTTCCTGATCTCGGCAATGTGGTACCGCGAGGGTCGGTGACTTGTGTCTGCCCCCGTTGAGAATGAGGTCGAAAAGTCGATGCAGGATGACGATCTCGAAAATCTCATGTTCGAGATAACCGATACACCGCCGCCGGAGCTATCGAGGCCATTGGCAACGGCCTCTCGAATTCAATGACGCCGACGTTGGCCCCTCCGAACGCCGGCCGCTGGCAGTGCTCATTGGCGGCCCCAAGCTCAATGGGAGAAAGGGTGGCCTCAGCGGCTATACTGGCTGGGGCTGGCTTTTCGTGCAATGGCTCTGGTTGCCGGAAGCCCTACGTGGCCAGGGCCTTGCCGGAAAACTTCTGGTAGCCGCCGCGGCTGCCACAGTGCCTGGATCGACACCTTCAACCCTGCGGCACGCCGGGCCTATGAGCGACAGGGCTATGTCCCCTTCGGCGAGCTTCCTGATTTTCCGAAAGGCCGCAACCGAGTGTTCCTCAAGAAGGCGCTTTCGCCCGCTTGATGAGATCAGGCGGCAGCGCCTTCCGCCGGTGGCTGCACAACGACCTCAACAGCAGGCACAGCACCGTCGTCCCGCCAGGCAATCACGCCCTCAAGCCGCGCGTGGACGCCGGCTGCGATCGGCACGACCAGCACCCGGGCCGGATCGACCGGACCGGGGAACTCGAGCGCGCCATACCGGACCTTCTCGAAACCCAGCGGCTGGTAGTAGGGCGGGTCGCCGACCAGGATGACCGCCTCGGAACCTTTGCGCCGCGCCGCCTCGACGGCAATCCGCACCAGTTGCCGGCCGATGCCCTTGTTCTTGTGCGAGGGGCGGACGGCGAGCGGGCCGAGCAGGTGTCCTTTGACGGAGCCGGCGTTCACCGGGGTCATCCGCACCGATGCGATCGTTTCGCCATTGTCGGTGCAGATGAAGGACAGCGACCGGTCGTGCGGGCCCTGCTCGCGGATCCGAGCGGCGGCGCGGGCAAACCGACCGGGGCCGAAGGCTTCCTCATTGATGATTTCGATGGCTGCGTCGTGGGAGGCGTCTTCGGTCAGATAGACGAGATCGTGCTTTTTCATGGATGTCGAGAACCGGCATGCGAACGGACAATAGGGATGGCGCGCCTCAAGGGCGTTAGCGGCATCAGCGTCGTCGCAGGCTTCCCGACAGGATCATGGGATCGTTTCCAGAGTGAAAAAGCTTCGGATCGCCGATAGCAGAAAATCGCCGCCTGTCAAAGCCCAAAACGCACTGTTCAGAATTTCGCACCTATCGGCGAGGCGATCGCGCGTTATCTATCGTGTGAGAAAGAACAGGAAGGAACGCGCTCATGGGCAGGCTGGTGGACGGCGTCTGGCAGGACGTCTGGTACGATACCGTCGAGACGAACGGGCACTTCAAGCGCAGCGTGTCGCAATTTCGCAGCTGGGTGACCGCCGATGGTTCGCCCGGCTCCTCGGGAGAAGGCGGCTTCGCGGCCGAGGCGGACCGCTACCATCTCTATGTGTCGCTTGCCTGTCCGTGGGCGCATCGCACGCTGATCTTCCGCAAGCTCAAGAAGCTCGAGGATATGATCCCGCTCTCCGTCGTCGATCCGTTGATGCTGGAAAACGGCTGGGAATTCAAAGGCGAGAACGGCGGCACCGTCGACCACCTCTTCGGCTCCAAGGCGCTTTGGCAGGTCTATGCGCGCGCAGACCCCAACTACTCCGGACGTGTCACCGTCCCGGTGCTCTGGGACAAGAAGAAGGGCACGATCGTTTCCAACGAATCCGCCGAAATCATCCGCATGTTCAATTCCACCTTCGACCATCTCACCGGCTCGACGGCGGATTTCTATCCGGAGGACCTGCGGGAAGACATCGATGCGCTCAATGCCCGCATCTACGACAGGGTCAACAATGGCGTCTACAAGGCCGGCTTCGCCACGCGCCAGGAAGCCTATGCGGAGAGCGTCACGGCCCTGTTCGCCCTGCTGGACGAGCTGGAGAGCCGCATTGCCTCGCAACGCTATCTCTTCGGCGACCGGCTGACGGAGGCAGACTGGCGCCTGTTCACGACGTTGCTGCGCTTCGACCCGGTCTATGTCGGCCATTTCAAGTGCAATATCCGCCGCATCGCCGACTATCCGAATCTCAGCGGTTACCTGCGTGATCTCTATCAGGTGCCGGGCGTCGCGGAGACGGTCAACATGCGCCACATCAAGGAGCATTATTACCGCAGCCACAGGATGATCAATCCGACCGGAATCGTGCCCGTCGGGCCGGAGCTCGATCTCGAGGTGCCGCACGGCCGCGACAATCCATAGTGCATGTCGCCCAAAAATGCGCAGCGGTTTTGGGGTAACGACATGCATAAAAACAAAAACCCAGAGCCTTTCCTGGTTAAATTGAAGCATTCTGCCGGAGCAGGTTTTCGTCAGGGCAGAGGCGATTGTCGAAGGTCGTACCCGAAGGTACGGCCGAGGCGATCGCCTCTGATCCTGGCGGAAAGATGCCCGGCCCTTCGGGTTGGCTGAAGCGGGCGGCCTGTTTGCTCGGCTGGCTTGGACGTATGCTTGGGCTACGCCGCGCGCCAGCCGAGCAATCATTCCACTCCGCTTGAGCCAACACAATGATTCAATTTAACCAGGAAAGGCTCTAAGCGCGCCGCGTGAATACATTTGAATGCGACGCGCTTTGGGCTACCACACCGTATCCGGCTTGACGGTTCCGGCGAGCTCGGCAAGCCTGCG
Organism: Sinorhizobium fredii USDA 205; assembly: GCF_001461695.1. Taxonomy (GTDB): domain Bacteria; phylum Pseudomonadota; class Alphaproteobacteria; order Rhizobiales; family Rhizobiaceae; genus Sinorhizobium; species Sinorhizobium fredii. The sequence goes on from NZ_AUTC01000024.1 coordinate 35,322, forward strand.
GCGGGTCGCCGGGGTGGCGTCGGTGGGCAGATCGTCGAGCGGGAAGAAGCGGGCCGCGGCAATTTCCAGGTCTGCAACTTTCGGCCGCTGCTGGCGAACGTTGTCACAGCGGAAAAAGACGACATGATCGCGCTTGCTGGTCCCGGGGTTGTAATAGACTTGCACGAGGAGCGGCGGTGCCGTCAGTTCCAGATTGCCTTCCTCCCGAAGTTCGCGAACAAGCCCGTCGACGGCCGTCTCGCGCCGGTCGACGCCCCCGCCCGGGAAATGCCATCCGGGCAGGTAGGAGTGCCTGACGAGAAACACCCGGCCCTGGTCATCGAAACAGGCCGCCCGAACTCCGAGCGTCATGCCGCGCGACACGGCGAAATAGATGTGAGCGAGCCGCGTCAGGGGGTAGAGCCAGTTGCGCGCCTCTCGCGGGCGGTCCTGGTCCATTGGCTTCTCCTCCCCGGCAATTCCTACCGCATGTCTCCTTGGATCGACCTCGATCCAAGGACAAAGACATGCAGCAATTCAAATTGCTACAGCGACCTTTGCGCGCCTGATAAGGCGCGCGGCGCTGTAGTGCGAAAGCGACCTTTTAGGCGGCTAGCGGCACGTCGGGATAACCCATACAAGTGATTCCCCTGCCGCGGAATATGCGCTAGAGCCTTTCCTGGTTAAATTGAAGCATTCTGCCGGAGCAGGTTTTCGTCAGGGCAGAGGCGATTGTCGAAGGTCGTACCTGAAGGTACGGCCGAGGCGATCGCCTCTGAGCCTGGCGGAAAGATGCCCGGCCCTTCGGGTTGGCTGAAGCGGGCGGCCTGTTTGCTCGGCTGGCTTGGCCGTATGCTTGGGCTACGACGCACGCCAGCCGAGCAAACATTCCGCTCCGCTTGAGCCAACAGAATGGTTCAATTTAACCAGGAAAGGCTCTAGACCGAAGCGATGTTCAAACTTGCGCATATTTCTGACGTCCATCTCGGCCCGCTGCCCGACCTGTCGTTTCGCGAACTCGCCTCCAAGCGCATCACCGGTTTCGTCAATTGGCACAGGAACCGGGCGCGCCACCTCTTTCCCGGAACGCTCGCATGTCTGATGGACGATATCGAAAAACGCGATCCGGACCATCTGGCGATCACCGGCGACCTCGTCAATCTTGCCTCCTCCCTGGAGATCGGGGCCGTCACCGAATGGCTCACCGAGGCCGGCGACCCGCAGGACATCTCCGTCGTGCCGGGCAATCACGACGCCTATGTGCCCGGCGCCTACGAGAAGACGGCACGCGCCTGGTTTCCTTTCATGCGCGGCGATAGCGGCCCTGCCGGATGGATCAAGGATCATCACTGCTTTCCCTATATGCGGGTGCGCGGTTCCGTCGCCCTCATCGGCTGCTCGACGGCGGTCGCCACGCCCCCCTTTGCGGCAAGCGGCTATTTCGGTCCGCGGCAGGCGCGCGCCACGGTCAACCTCTTGCGCGCGGCCGGTGAGGCCGGCCTGTTCCGGGTCGTCATGATCCATCATCCGCCGATTCGCGGTGCGACATCCATGCACAAGCGCATGATCGGCATCCGCCGTTTCGCCGCGACCATTTCGTCGGGAGGTGCCGAATTGGTGATCCACGGCCACACCCATCTCAACACGGTCTATTGGCTGAGAGGGCACGCGGCGCCGGTGCCGGTCGTCGGCATCGCCTCCGCTTCGCAGGGGCCGGGCGGCAGCAAGCCGGTCGCAGCCTACAACCTTTTCTCGATCGCCGGCGAACCGGGAGCCTGGAGACTGACGCGCGAGCGCTTCGCCCTCGGCGCCGACGCCAAGACCGTCAGCCTTGCCGAAACAACCCGGTTCAACGCTTGAGGGGCGCCCGGAAGGTAGTGTACGGAATGGCCCTAGCGGTTTTTTTCGCCGACCGCCGAATAATCGGCTAGGCTCCGGCGTCTATTTCGCGTTGGAGGTCGAGCGCCGCCGGAGCGATATTTGCGTCGACCGGTCACCGGCCGCCGCAGTGTCCACAGGAGAAAAGGCATCATGAACCGCAAGATCATCCTCTTCACTCTTGCAACCTTCGCGGCGTCGATGGCGGGCTCCGCGGCCTGGGCCGTCGGCGACAATAACAGCGAGCCGCCAAAGAAGACGAAGACGACCACCCAGTGCAAGGACGGCAAGATCTGGGATGCCAAGAGGAACAGATGCGTCGAAGCAAAGCGGAGCGATCTCGGTGACGATATCCTGTTCGACGCGGCGCGCGAGCTCGCCTATGCCGGCCAATACGAGAATGCGATCAAGGTTCTGGATGCCATGAGGGAGCAGCGGAGCGCCCGCGTCCTGAATTATATGGGCTACGCCAACCGCAAGGCCGGGCGCATGGAACTCGGCATGCAATACTACAGGCGCGCCATTCAGGCCGACGAGAATTACATTCTCGCGCGCTCCTATATGGGCCAGGCTCTGGTCGAGCAGGGGCGCGTCGAGGAAGCGAGAGCGCAGCTTGTGGAGATTCGCGACCGCGGCGGCGAAGACAGTTGGGCATACAGGGCCTTGCTCCAGTCGCTCGGAGGAATTCGTCAATACTGACACGCGATCTTCCTTTCTGCCGCGCTGCAGGCGCGCCAATCGCCTGGGAATTCCGGAACGGGAAAAAACTCTTTGCGATCCGGCTCTTCCCTTGCAGACTTCGGATCAAGTTTCATATCATGAGCCGTGCGTTCGCACGGCGAATAGACGGATGATCCGGCACGTCTCACTGGAAGAGAAATGCGCCCAGCGGCAGAGATGAAGGACTTCAGACGGGATTTGGTCAGCCTGCTGCCCAAATTGCGCCGTTTCGCGATGACGCTGACGCGCAATGCCAACGATGCCGACGATCTCGTCCAGGAAGTTTGCGAGCGGGCGATCAGCCGCAGCCACCTGTGGAACGGCGAGGGCCGGCTGGAGAGCTGGATCTATACGATGACCCGCAATCTCTGGGTGGACGAAGTCCGCAAGCGGAAGGTCCGCGGCACAGGCAGCATGGTCGATATATTCGAGCAGGACGAACTGAATGTCGAAGCCACGGCCGAGAAGGCGGTCTATGCCAACCAGTTGCAGAAGATGATCCTCTCCATGCCGGAAGGACTGGCAAGCGTCTTCCTGTTGGTCAACGTCGAAGGTCACAGCTACCGGGAAACCGCGACGATCCTCGGCATCCCGATCGGCACGGTGATGAGCAGGCTCTCGACAGCGCGCCTGCGGCTCGCGGCGATGTTGTCCGAGGATACGGAAAGGAGGGCCTGACCGTTGCAGCAGACGAAGGGGCTGGCGCTCGAAGTGCGGTTGTCCGCCTATATCGACGGCGAACTTGGCGAGGCGGAAAGGTCCGAGCTCGACGCCCTTTTGGCGCGCGATGACGACGCCAGGGCGCTGCTCGAGAAACTGAAGGCCGGCAGCGCATTCGGAAACCGGGCGTTCGAGGATTTCCTTCACGACCCGGTGCCATTGGCTTTGGTGCGGCACATCAAGCAAGGCGGCGGCATCAGTCCGAAGCTGGAGCGGGTCACGACGTCGAACCTTCCGAAACGAAGCGCCCGCGTCTTGCCACGCCTGGTGGCGGCATCGCTTGGCCTGCTGCTCGCGGGAGGCGTCGCCGGGTTCATCCTCGGCAGCACGGCCAATTTCGTCGAGCCGGGCGGCGAGGCGGCCGCAACCCCGTGGATCAACGAGATTGCCGACTACCATCGCATCTATTCGCGCCAGAAGGCGCATCTCGTCGAGGTGCCAGCCTCGCAAGCGGCGCATATAGAAACCTGGCTGACCTCGAGCGTCGGCGTTTCCTTCAAGGTTCCAGATCTGACGCGCAAGAGCCTCGTCTTCGAAGGCGCAAGGCTGCTGGTCGCCAACGGCAAGCCGGTGGCGCAGCTCGTCTATCGCGACCAGGAGGGCGAGATTTTCGCCATCTGTTTCTTGAGAGGCGGCGACGGGACGCAGGGGAACGAGTTCAGCGAAACGATCCGCGGCGATCTGGGATTCGTCTCCTGGCAGAAGGAGGGCTCCTCCTTCGTCGTCGTCGGGCCGTCATCGGCCGCCGGCTTGCAGGATCTCGCCCACACGGTGGCGGCGGTCATCTGATCTCGTCGGAAGTCGCGGTTTCGGCCCCCTCATCCGGCCTGCCGGCCACCTTCTCCCCAACGGGTCGAAGGAGACTCGCCTCGCCGCCTAAAGTCCCCTCTCCCCGTATGCTGGGAGAGGGTTAGTCCTCGGGTTAAACCCGAGGAGAGGGGCAAATCAAGACGCACCCCGCCTTTGGCGTCCACCTTCCCCAGCGGCTATTTCCCCAACGTCTCCAAAACACGATTGGCGGCCGAAACGATCGCTTCGAGCGAGGCCGCGACGATGTTGGTGTTGATGCCGGCTCCGAACAACGTGCCGCCCGGATACTCCGCCTCGACATAGGCGATCGCGGCGGCGTTCGAGCCGTGCTGCAGCGAGTGCTCGCAATAGTCCGCGACCGAGAGCTCGACGCCGAGATAAATCGACAGCGCATTGATGAAGCCGTCGATCGGACCGGTGCCCTTGCCTTCGATCCGCTTCGTCTCGCCGCGGTCGGTGATCTCGGCAGCCACCACGCGCAGGCCCTTGTGGTCGCCCACCGGATAGGTGTGGTGATCGACGAACTTGATGCGTGCTCCCGGCTGCTCGACATAGCGCTCGATGAAACGCTGATGGATGCGCTTCGACGGCAATTCCTTGCCTTCCTCGTCGGTGATCCGCTGGATGTCCTCACGGAACTCGATCTGCAGCTTACGCGGCAGGTTGATGCCGTAGTCCTCCTGCATGATATAGGCGATGCCGCCCTTGCCCGACTGCGAGTTGATACGGATGATCGCCTCGTAGCTGCGGCCAACGTCGCGCGGGTCGATCGGCAGATAGGGCACCTCCCAGGTGGGCCTGTTGGCCTGCTTCAACGCCTTCATGCCCTTGTTGATGGCGTCCTGGTGGGAGCCGGAGAAGGCGGTGTAGACCAGTTCGCCGACATAGGGGTGACGCTCCGCAATGACCATCTGGTTCGAGTATTCGTAGACTTCCTTGATCCTCTCGATGTCCGAGCAATCCAGCTTCGGGTCGACGCCTTGCGTGAACATGTTGAGAGCCAGGGTCACGACGTCGACGTTGCCGGTGCGCTCGCCATTGCCGAACAGCGTGCCTTCGACGCGGTCCGCGCCGGCCATCAGGCCGAGTTCCGTGGCGGCGATGCCGGTGCCGCGGTCGTTGTGCGGATGCAGCGAGATGAGCAGGTTCTCGCGGTTGTCGAGGTTGCGGCACATCCACTCGATCTGGTCGGCATAGACGTTGGGCGTCGCCATCTCGACGGTCGACGGCAGGTTGATGATCAGCTTGTTGTCCGGCGTCGGCTTGACGATCTCGATGACCGCGTTGCAGATCTCCAGCGCCACTTCGAGTTCCGTGCCGGTGAAGCTCTCCGGCGAATATTCGAAACGATAGCCGCCGCCGGCCTTGGCAGCCATGTCGGTGATCATCTTGGCGGCGTCGGTGGCGATCTGCTTGATGCCGGCGACATCCTTGGCGAAGACGACGCGGCGCTGCAGCTCGCTCGTGGAGTTGTAGAAGTGCACGATCGGCCGGTGGGCGCCGTCAAGCGCCTCGAAGGTACGGGTGATCAGCTCCGGCCGGCACTGCACGAGCACCTGCAGCGAAACGTCAGCCGGCACATTGCCCTCTTCGACGCACCAGCGGGCAAAGTCGAAATCGGTCTGCGAAGCGGATGGGAAGCCGATTTCGATTTCCTTGAACCCCATGTCCACGAGCAGATGGAACATGCGAGCCTTGCGGTCGTGTCCCATCGGGTCGACCAGCGCCTGATTGCCGTCGCGCAGGTCCACCGAGCACCAGATCGGCGCCTTGTCGATCGTCTTGGAAGGCCAGGTGCGGTCCGACAGCGCCACCTGCGGATAGGCCTGATATTTCACCGCGGCCTCTGGCATGCCGGTCTTGATGGGATGCGATCTCAGTATCATGTGCAGCTTCTCTTCGTCGCTGGAGCGTGGCTTGCCGGATGCAATAGCCGATCACGGACGATATTGCGAGGCTGATGCCGACGCCATTGTTTCAGTTTTTGGGAGTTCGAGGAGCAATCCGCCGGCAGGGCTTTTCGGCCGCCGGGCGCTCCTCACCGGACCCGGCAACCGCGAGTAAGGCCGAGAAGAAGAAGCGAGGCAAAGGCACGCGAGGGGGCACGATCGTGATCGTGTCCGGAGAAGATCGCTGCGATCTTATGCGCGTAAGCCTTGGTCATGGGAGTGCCTATACACGCCCGGCCCGACCGGAGCAAGGGAGATCGAGAAATATCCTGCCCCTCTCAGTCCGCTGCTCCGTTTGCAAATGAAAAGGGCACCGGCCTTAGCCGATGCCCTTCAATGGGAACCCGTTGGAAAACAGGGCCGATTAGATCTCCGCAACGGAGGTGACGATCCGCGAAACGAGCCCATAGGACTTCGCCTCGTCGGCGCCGAGCCAGTAATCGCGGTCCGTGTCCTTGGCGATCTTCTCGACCGGTTGGCCGGTCGCTTCGGAGAAGATCTTGTTCAACCGCTCGTTCATCTTGATGATTTCACGCGCCTGTATCTCGATATCCGAGGCCATGCCGCGCGTGCCGCCGGACGGTTGGTGCAGCAGGAAGCGGGTGTTCGGCAGGCAGAGGCGTTGCTCCTTCGGCGGAGCGACGAAGATGAGCGCGCCGGCCGAGGCAACCCAGCCGGTGCCGATTGTCCAGACCTTCGGCTTCACGAACTTGATCATGTCGTGAATGCTGTCGCCGGATTCGACGTGGCCGCCCGGTGAGTTGACGAAGATGCGAATGTCTTCGTCGCTGGCCGAGGCAAGGGCCACAAGCTGCGAGCAGACCTTCTGGGCCAGTTCCTGGGTGATCGTTCCGTAGATGAAAATCGAACGCGACTTGAAAAGGTTCGCCTCGGTTTCCTTGCCCAACGGCAGCTCGGTCTTCTTTTCTTCCTGGTCGTCGTCGTTCATCCGCATTCTTCGGACTCCTCGTGAAATGTCTCAAGGTCAGATAATGCGACTCGATGCCGATGACAATGCAAACCGGCTGGCGAAGAAAGGTTGGGACCGACAGCGCTGCCGCGATGGTAAATGCGAGCCCCGTCAAATGCCGTATGGACAGCGGGCAAAAGCCCAATAAGATCAGCGCGTCATCAGAGCGGACGGGCCGCCTCCCAAGCCTGTCGACAAGTGGGGATCAGAATGAAGACACGCATGCTCATTGCCGCTGCAGCGCTCGGCGCTTCCGCCGCACCCGCCTTCGCGCATCTCGAGCCGGCCGAGCACGGCGCACTGGCGGCGGGCCTTTCCCATCCGTTTTTCGGCGCGGATCATGTGCTTGCCATGGTCGCGGTCGGCCTCTGGGCGGCGCAGATCGGCGGCCGCGCCCTCTGGGCGGTTCCTGCCGCCTTCGTCGCCATGATGGCTGTCGGCTTCGGCCTAGCGCTTGCCGCCGTTCCCCTGCCCTTCGTCGAGCCGGCAATCCTCGCCTCGGTCGTTGCCCTCGGCCTGATCGTCGCAATGGCCGTGCGGTTCGATGTGGCGCCTGCCGCAGCGATCGTCGGCATCTTCGCGCTCTTCCACGGCCACGCCCATGGCGGCGAACTGGGGCCGGCCGGCGCCTGGTCTTTCGCCATGGGATTCATCATCGCGACCGCATTGCTGCATGCTACAGGCGTCGGCCTCGGCATTGCGCTCGCGAGGCTTTCGAGCACCGGCACCCTTGCCCGCCTGCTCGGCGGTGTGACCGCCCTGGCCGGAGCAGCCCTGATCTTCGGCTGACGGGCATCGCTGTGGTGCTCTACAGCGCCGTGCGTCCTTTCAGACGCACAAAGGTCGCTGTAGAACTTTGAATCGCTGCATGTTTGTGTCCTTAAATCGGCTCGATTTAAGGACACATGCAGTAGGCGGCGGGAACTCCCCGCCGCTTCACCCCCGGCCGCGGTACGTCGGCACGCCCTGGTCCGGCAGCCAGACGCCTTCCGGCGGATTGCCGGTCTGCCAGAACACATCGATCGGGATGCCGCCGCGCGGATACCAGTAGGCGCCGATCCGAAGCCACTTCGGGGACAGCAGAGACACCAGCCGCTTGGCGATGTCGATCGTGCAATCCTCGTGGAAGGCGCCGTGGTTGCGGAACGAATGCAGGAACAGCTTCAGCGATTTCGATTCGACCAGCCAGCCGTTCGGCACGTAGTCGATGACGATATGGGCGAAGTCCGGCTGTCCGGTCATCGGGCAGAGCGAGGTGAATTCCGGCGCCGTGAAGCGGACGACGAAATCCGTGCCCTCATGGCCGCTGGGCACCCGTTCCAGTACCGCTTCCTCGGGGCTCTGCGGCAGGTCGACCTTTGTTCCCAGTTGTGAAAGTCCTGATACGTCCGTCTTCGTCATTTCCGTGATGCTCCACTCTGCGCGTCTGGTCAGACGCGCGACGCTGTAGTCTTGACACGCACGCCGTGCGCCTTTTCGCCTTCCGGCTCGACATGAATGGCGATCCTCGCGCCCGGATGAACGGCGCGGATCGCATCTTCGATCCGGTCGCAGATATCATGGGCGTCGCCGACCGGCATCGTCTCCGGCACGACCATGTGGAAATCCACGAAGGTCGCCGGACCCGCCTGTCGTGTCTTCAGGTCATGGACGCCAAGCGATCCGCCGGCAGCGGCGGCGATCGCCTGCTTGATCGCCTCCTCTTCCTCCACCGGCACGGCCTTGTCCATCAGCCCGTCGATCGAGCGCGAGATGACCGTCCAGCCCTGGAACAGGATATTGCCGGCCACGACCACCGCAAGCAGGGGATCGAGGATGGCATAGCCGGTGGCGATGGCAAGAACAAGGCCCGCCAGCACCCCCGCCGAGGTGACGACGTCCGAGAGGATGTGATGCCCGTCGGCGCTCAGCGCCGGCGACCGGTGCGCCTCGCCGGCGCGGATCAGGACATAGGCCCAGAGCGCATTGACAACACCCGCACCGAAGTTGATCGCAAGGCCGAGTGCCGGGGCGTTCAGCAGCGACGGCGCCATCATTTCGGGCACCGCCTCCCAGAGGATCAAGAGCGCCGCCACGACGATCAAAACACCTTCGATGACCGCCGAAAAATACTCCGCCTTGTGATGTCCGAAGGGGTGGCCGGCGTCCGCCGGCTTCGCTGCGTAGCCGATCATCGCATAGGCGATCACCGCAGCGACGACATTGACCAGGGATTCCAGGCCGTCGGACAGCAGTGCGACCGACCCCGTCACCCACCACGCAAGCAACTTCAGCCCCATGACGCTGAGCGAAAGCGGAATGCCCCAAAAGGCGAGCCTTAGAACCGTTCGGTTGTCGGACGCGGTCATCTTCATTCCTCGTGCAGATGCAAACGAGTTGCAAATGCATGCCCATTGAAACGCAAAACCGCCCGCGCGGGTTTTCGCGCAGGCGGATATTCATGCATCATATGGGCGATAATGAACGGCTTGTCAAAGGCGTGATCGCAACTTCGCGCTTCTGCTCCAGCCACCCGCCTGCGAGGGCGTCAAGCGGCCTTGATCTTCGCCCTTTTCGCCAGATGCGCCACGACGTTCTCGATCATCCGCATGCCGGCGTCGCCGCCGAGCGTCATGATCGATTCCGGATGGAACTGCACGGCGGCCACCGGCTCCTTGGCGTGCTCGATGCCCATGATCGTTCCGTCCTCGCTTTCGGCGGTGATCATGAAATCGCGCGGCAGGGTCGATGGGTCGGCAAAGATCGAATGATAGCGCCCCACCGTCACTTCCTTGCCAAGACCGGAGAAGACCATGCCCGGTTCCAGCACGCGGATGCGCGACGGCTTGCCATGCATCGGGATCGCCAGTTGCCTGAGATCGCCGCCATAGGCCTCGGCCAGCGCCTGCAGGCCGAGGCAGACGCCGAAGATCGGCAGGCTGCGCGCCCGCGCCTTCTTGATCGTCGCCTTGCAGTCGAAGTCCTTCGGGGTGCCGGGGCCGGGAGAAAGCACGACGAGGTCAGGCTTGACCCGGTCGAAGATTTCCTCGGCGACCGGCGTGCGCACGGTCGTCACCGTCGCGCCGGTCTGGCGGAAATAATTCGCCAGCGTATGGACGAAGCTGTCCTCGTGGTCGACCAGCAGGATGTTGACGCCGGCGCCGACGGGGGCGACGTCGCGCGCCGCCTTGGCGCTGTTGGCGGATTTCGCGTCGCGAATGGCTGCAATCATGGCGGAGGCTTTCAGTTCGGTTTCGGCTTCTTCCTCTTCCGGATTGGAATCGTAGAGCAGCGTCGCACCCGCCCGCACCTCGGCAATGCCGTCCTTGATGCGGATCGTGCGCAGCGTCAGCCCGGTGTTCATGTCGCCGTTGAAGCCAACCATGCCGATTGCGCCACCGTACCAGGCGCGCGGGCTCTTCTCATGGCTCTCGATGAAGCGCATCGCCCAGAGCTTCGGCGCGCCGGTGACGGTGACGGCCCAGGCGTGGCTGAGGAACCCGTCGAAGGCGTCCATGTCGTCGCGCAGCCGGCCCTCGATATGGTCGACCGTGTGGATCAGCCGCGAATACATTTCGATCTGGCGGCGGCCGATCACCTTCACCGAGCCCGGCACGCAGACGCGGCTCTTGTCGTTGCGGTCGACGTCCGAGCACATGGTGAGCTCGGACTCGTCCTTCTTCGAATTCAAAAGCTTGAGGATCTGCTCGCTGTCGGCGATCGGATCGTCGCCGCGCTTGATCGTGCCGGAGATCGGGCAGGTCTCGATGCGGCGGCCGGAAACGCGCACGAACATCTCCGGCGAGGCGCCGACCAGATATTCCTGGTTGCCGAGATTGATGAAGAACGAATAGGGCGACGGGTTGATCGCCTTCAGCCGGTTGGAAATCTCCGAGGGGCGGCTTTCGCAGCGCTCGTAGAACTTTTGGCCCGGCACGACTTCGAAGAGATCGCCGCGGCGGAAGCTTTCCTTCGCCTTGACGACGAGCTCGGCATATTCGCCGGGACGATGATCGCCGTGCGGCGGGATGCTGTCGACGGTGCGGAACGGGTCGGACGCGATATCCGCCGCCTTGCCCTCCGTCGAGACCCCGTCCTTGGCGAAATCGTAACGATCGATCCAGGCCCTGGCAGCGTAGTGGTCGACGACGAGGATCTCGTCCGGCAGGAAGAGCACCATGTCGCGCTGGTCGTCCGGCCGGGTGAGCTTCAGGTCGATCGCGTCGAACTGGAAGGCGAGGTCGTAGCCGAAGGCGCCGTAGAGGCCGAGGCTCGCGTCTTCCTCCGAATGGAACAGGTTCGTCACGGCGCGAAGCACGGTGAAGACGGTCGGCATCTTCGAGCGCTCTTCCTCGGTGAAGACACGATCGGGCTCATTGATGCTGAGATCGAGACGGCGGCGGTTCGAGGCGCCGAGCGTGATGTCGACAACGCTTTTCAGGTGTTCGGCGATCAGCGCCAACAGCACTTCACCGCGCTCGTTATAGGCTTCGATCCAGAGCGAACGACCGAAGGAGGAGATGGCGAGCGGCGGGTCGACGACGGCGGTGTCCCAGCGGGTATAGCGGCCCGGATACTCGTAGTTCGACGAGAAGACCGCACCGCGACGCTCGTCGAGCTTGTCCACATAGGAGGCGATCGCGTCCGCGTAGGAGGCATCGCGCCGCCTGCGCGTCACGACGATGCCACCCGTTGTGGTGTAACTCTCCGCGCCGTCGTCCAGAATTACCGTTGCCATTCGTCTCGCTCCGTAAAAAAAGCCCGGTCATTCCACGCGGCCCGAATACGAAAAAGCCGCCTCGAAATCTCCGGGCGGCTTCATGTCTCAATCACGCATGACTGGTCAAGGCCGCCTCAGCGAGCCCACCACCAGATCGAAATGTTCTGCGTGTTTGCCATGGGCGAAGTGTTAGCGTGGCTCGTGGTCTCACGCAAGCGGGAAAACGACACCGGGGCCGGCCGTTCGCGCCTCAAAGAAAAGAGGCGGCCCTTCGAGCCGCCTCCTGCGCAGTCGCCGACGCATCGAAGCTCAGAACTTCGCCTTCGCCGTTACGAGGAACGTCCGGCCCCGACCGGTGTCGACCGTGCTGCCGGCGATCGTGCTCGAGGCCGGCGTGTAGGTCTTGTCGAAAACGTTCGTGACGCTGCCGGTGAGTTCGAGACCGTTCTCGAACTTGTAGTTCGCGAAGAGGTCGACGAGCCCATAACCGGGGACGGTGGCGGATCCGCTTGCCCCCGCGTTCTCCTCGCCGATGAAGGCATTGGAAACGGCATAGATACGCGTACCTACCGTGAGGCGCTGTTCCTCGAGGAAGCGCGCCCCGAGGGTCGCACTTACGATGTCGTCAGGAAGGAAGCTCTGTACGCCAAAGCCATTGACCTGTGACGGGAGATCGCTCTCCGTATGCGTGTAGGCAAGGTCGCCAAAGACGTAGCCCGCATCATAGGCTGCCTGCAGTTCAAAGCCCTGAACCGTAGATATCCCGGGATTGTTGACAAAGAATATTTGCATCCCGCCGCCGGCCAAGGCCGCAGTGATATAGTTGTCCACCCTGTTGTGGAAATAGTTCGCCTTCAGGCGGAAGCTGTCTCCCGTAGCAATGAGGTCGTCCAGATTGATGTTCGCCCCGATTTCCCAGCCCTTGGATATTTCCGGCTGAAGGAACGGGTTGGGGAAGAACATCTGGAATCCACCCGGATGCGAACCGCCCACGAATATCTCGTTGACCGTCGGAGCGCGCGAGGTCTCGGCATAGGTCACGTAGGGCTGTAGCCATTCGGTGGCATTGACGGCCAGCGTGATGCTCGGGTTGAGGCGGCCATCCGATTCGTCGACGCTATAGGCGCCCGCCGGCATGCCGAGCGGATTGCCGGCGCTGACCGAACCGGTGCCGTCGATCGTGAAGCGATCATAGCGCAGGCCGGTGGTCAAATCGACGATGCCATGGGTGAAGGTCGTCGAATTGAAAATTCCGGTCGTCGCGTTCTTGCCGCTGCCGTTGACACCGCCGGTCGGCTGCGCCGCGCTGTTGATGACGTCGTAGTCATCCTGGAAATACTCGACGCCGTAGTTGGAGCGGACGGTAACCTCGCCGAGGTCGAATGTCGAGGTGTTCGAAATGTCGAAGCCGGTGCCGGTGTCGGTGATCCGCCGCCCGGCCGCCGCGCCGGCGCCCAGAAGATTGGTATCGTACTTCATCCGCAGCCTGTTCCAGTAGGCGTTGGCGCGCAGATCGATCAGTTCGTTGTCGGGCGTATAGGCATAGTTGGCGCTGACGGTCTGGTTCGTCACGTTCTGGAAATAGGAGTTCGCGAAGAAGTCATTGTCATAGGACATCGCGCTGAACTTGAACGAATGGTCCTTGTCCGGCGTGATCTCGGCCTTGATGAGCCCGGAGAGCAGATCCTCCTCGGTGAACGGCACTTCTATACCGTCGCCATTGTCGTAGTTGCCCGGATCGCTCTTGCTGATACCGCCGAGCACCGAGAAGACGTCGTTGAAGCGATAGGCACCGAGCAGTGATTCCGACCAGCCGGCGCCATTGCTGCCATAGGTGGCGACGGCCTGGCCGCCATAGTTCTTGCCGTCCTGGATCAGGTCCTCGATGTCGTAGGTCTTGAAGTTGACCGAACCGGCCAGCGCACCGCCGCCGACGCCGGTGACGGCGCCGCGGGTCAGATCGATCTCGGAAAGGAAGGCGGGATCGACATAGGCGAAGCCCTGGGCCTCGTGGCCGGTGAAGCGGAAGTTCTGGCGCACGCCGTCGATCATCATGTTGACGCGGCCGGAACCTTCGAAACCGCGAATATTGACGGCGACGCCGGGGTTCTGCGGGTTGTTCGCCGTCGAGGTGCCGGGCACGCTGCGCAGGAGATCGTCGGTCTCCTGGCCGGCCTGAAGCTCGATTTCGTCCGTGCTGACGACGCTCGACGGACCGGGCTTCGCATAGGGATCAGCCTCGCGCCCGCCCTTGGCGACGATCGGCGAGAGATAGGTCTCGCCCTTCTTTTCTGCCTCTTCGGCCTCCGTCTGCTGGGACGCCGTCGCGCTTTGCGCGAAGCTGTTGGAGGCGACGGACAACGCGAGTGTCGCCGTGCATGCGAGAAGAGCCAGGCGATGATGCCGGTTGAGCATGGACCAGTCCTTTGAAAATGTTGGCCGGGCTTGCTGTTGAGCGGCACTCAAGGGCTGGCTGGGCAGGTGTCGGGTTTCGGGCGAGACGGCCATGCCGTCGCCTTATTTAGGCCACATAAAAAACATGAGTGAAAAAGTCAATATAATTTTAGGGGCTGCATTAGCAAACGCTGTACCACGCGCCCCTTCCTCAGTTTCAGCACAATTTGAAACAGGAATGCTCTCTCGTGCGTTTGATCATGACAGACAGGAAGGACCTGCATGCGCGCTGTCGGAGCAATTCTGATGTCTGCCTTGGTGCTTTCCGGGGCGACTCTTCCGAAGAGAGGCCCACTGCCGGTGCCGAGGCCCGAAGCGGTTCAAGGCGAGCAGCCAACACCCACACCAAAGCCTGCCCCTGAGGGTGGGCGTCAAGCGAGCGAGCGCGGAAAAGTGGAGCCCGGGCGAGGCTTGCCACCTGGCTGGAAAGACGATGTTGTGCGCCCCGAGGAGACTGTTCTCAAGATCGAAACCGAGGAGCCGAAAGCCTATGCATCCTGTCTCGCGGCACTCAAGGAGATCGGCGCTGCCTTTGCGGAGACCGCTCGCGTCGATGACGGGAAGGGCTGCGGGATCGACAAGCCAATCCGCGTAACGTCGGTACTGCCGGGCGTCGCGCTAAAGCCGGAGGGCGTGATGCGCTGCGAGACCGCCTTGGCGCTCGCCCGCTGGACCAGGGAGACCGCCACGCCAGCCGCCCAGACCGCTTTCGGGCCCGACGCTCGTCTTTCAGCCCTGAACCAGGCTTCAACCTACGTCTGCCGGCTGCGCAACAATGCGAATACCGGCAAGATCTCCGAGCACGCCCGTGGGAACGCGGTGGACATCGCTTCCTTCAGCCTGTCGGATGGCAAGACCATCGAGATCCAGCCCCGCGACGAAGACGGCACCTTGACCGGCGCCTTCCAGCGCGCCGTCACCGCCTCCGCCTGTCTGTACTTTAAGACCGTGCTCGATCCGGGCAGCGATGCGGCGCATGAGGACCACCTGCATCTCGACGTCATCGAACGGAAGAACGGCTATCGCTATTGTCGATAGCTATATCCGCGCCGTCTCATACCCAAGCGCCACGAATTCGCCGGAGAACAGACCGGCAACCCCGCTCTCGGCCATGAGCTCGGCCGTCACCTTGAGACGCGCCCTGCCCCGCCGTTCGAGCAGGCGCATGAATCCTGGCCATTGATCAGGGTCTTCGAGACTCGAGCGCGCCGAAAAAGGACCGGCGATCGGCAACAGATAATCCATCCGGTTGCTCTGTATCACCAGGCGGCTGGCAATGCCGCTCGAGCGAAGCCGGGCATGCAGCAGCGACCAGGCCGCGAGAATCGACAATGCCGAAGCGCTCCCGCCGAAAACCGTTTCACGATGATTGATATTCGGCGCCAGCGGTGCGCGAAGGAGGACATGTTCCCACGCCACTGCCGCCACTTCCACCTGCATGGCAGCGGAGAGAGGAATATGCGCATGAAGATAAGCCTGAAGTTCCGAAGGTGTCATTGTGTTTCCAAGGTAGCGCGCCACCGGGCGCAAATCGAGCAGAGCACGAATTCTCTTTCGGATCGGCAAAGATTTCCGCGGCTGGTTGAACCCAACCCCGCTCGATACGATCTATCAGCGGCACCGTCCGCAAAGCCTTAAGCGAGGAAATCCCATGCCTTTGACAATGTACACGCTCTCGATTCCCGTCTTCACGCGCGGCTTTTCCGCGCTCGGCGGGCTCCTCGACAAGGCCGAGGCTTTTGCCGTCGAATCGGGCACGCCGCTCGACGATCTCTTCAACGCACGGCTCGCTCCGGACATGCTGCCGCTGTCGGGCCAGATCCAGCGGGCGAGCGACACGAGCAAGAACGCGATCGCACGGCTGACGACGCTCGAGGTGCCGCGTTTTCCCGACGACGAGCAGAGCTTCGCCGATCTGCGCGCGCGGATTGCCAAGACGGTGGCGTTCTTCGCAAACGTCACGCCGGAAGACCTCGATGGCAGTGAGAAGCGCGAAGTGACCCTCAACTTTCCGAATTTGAAGGTGAACTTCAGCGGCGACGACTACCTCTTGAAGTTCGTGCTGCCGAACTTCTATTTCCATTTGACCACAGCCTACGACATCCTGCGCCACAAGGGCGTGCCGATCGGCAAGGCGGACTTTATCGGCGGCCTCGATTGACGACGGTGGGCTGCACCGTCGTCAGAACAAGCCCTCTATGTAGCCTGCTTCATTGAGGCGGATCCTCTCCGAAGACGGTACCTTCGGCAGGCCCGGCATCGTCATGATCTCGCCCGTGATGACGACGACGAAGCCGGCGCCGGCCGCAAGGCGGACTTCGCGGATCGGCACCGCATGGCCGCTCGGGGCGCCGCGCAGATTGGGGTCGGTGGAGAAGGAATATTGGGTTTTCGCCATGCAGATCGGCAGGTGCCCGTAGCCCTGGTCTTCCCAGGTCCTGAGTTGCTCCCGCACCAGCTTGTCGGCAATGACTTCATTGGCGTGGTAGATGTCCTTGGCGATCGTCTCGATCTTGTGGAAGAGCGGCATGTCGTCCGGATAAAGCGGCGAGAACTGTGAGTGTCCCGCATTGGCCAGATCGACGACCTTGTGCGCCAATTCCTCGATGCCGGCCGAGCCCTCAGCCCAGTGCCGGCACAGGACGGCTTCGGAACCGAGCGTGCGGACATAATCCTTGATCGCCTGGATCTCGGCCTCCGTATCGGAGGTGAAGTGATTGATCGCGACGAGCACCGGCACGCCGAATTTCTTGACGTTCTGCACATGGCGCCCGAGATTGGCGCATCCTTTCCTGAGCGCCTCGAGATTCTCCTTGCCGAGGTCGTCCTTCTTCACGCCGCCATTCATCTTGATTGCCCTGACGGTGGCAACGACGGCGGCCGCGTCCGGCTTCAAGCCGGCCTTGCGGCACTTGATATCGAAGAATTTTTCCGCGCCGAGATCCGCGCCGAAACCCGCTTCTGTCACGACATAGTCGGCAAGCTTCAGCGCCGTCGTCGTCGCCACGACCGAATTGCAGCCATGCGCGATGTTGGCGAAGGGGCCGCCATGAACGAAGGCCGGGTTGTTCTCGAGTGTCTGCACCAGGTTCGGCTGCATCGCATCCTTGAGCAGGACCGCCATCGCCCCGTCCGCCTTGATGTCCCGCGCGTAGACGGGGCTCTTGTCACGCCGGTAGCCGATGATGATGTTGCCGAGGCGTTTTTCCAGGTCCTTGATGTCGGCGGCAAGGCACAGGATCGCCATGACCTCCGAGGCGACGGTGATGTCGAACCCCGTCTCACGCGGATAGCCGTTGGCGACGCCGCCGAGCGAGCCGATGATCTGGCGCAGTGCCCGGTCGTTCATGTCCATCACCCGCCGCCAGGCGATGCGGCGGATGTCGATGGCCTGTTCGTTGCCCCAGTAGATATGGTTGTCGATCAGCGCGGCGAGCAGGTTGTGCGCCGAGGTGATGGCATGGAAATCGCCGGTGAAATGTAGGTTGATGTCCTCCATCGGTACGACCTGGGCGTAACCGCCGCCGGCCGCGCCCCCCTTGATGCCGAAGCAGGGGCCGAGCGAGGCTTCGCGGATGCAAACGATGGTCTTCTTGCCGATACGGTTGAGCCCGTCGCCGAGGCCGACGGTCGTCGTCGTCTTGCCCTCGCCGGCCGGCGTCGGGTTGATCGCCGTCACGAGGATCAGCCGGCCGCTTCTCTTCCCCTTCTGCGCCGCTATGAATTCGGCACTCACCTTAGCCTTGTCATGGCCGTAGGGCAGCAGGTGCTCCGGCGGAATACCGAGTTTCGCGCCGATCTCCATGATGGGTTGCTTGCGTGCAGCACGCGCGATCTCGATATCGGACTTGACCTCCGGCATGGCTTCCCCCCTCTTTGCTGCGCGCAGCCCGCCTCCTCTGCGAGATGCACGCTTCGTTTCTTTGCGCTTACGCTGCCATGCCGTCCGTCAACGGGCAAGGATGTCGCGCATCTCCACGAGGTTGGACCGCACGCGGAGAATGTAAAATCCCATCGTCGCCAGATGCGTCGGCATGATCCAGCCGTCCTCGCGGCCGTTCGAGATGATGAGCGGCTGGATGCGGAGCGCCGAGCGAAGCTGCTTCATCGTTTCCGTGTAGATCGGAGACAGGCCGCGCTGCGCGACGACGTTCTGGAAATCGGCGCCGGCCGCGGAGAGGATGCCGTAGTAGCCGTAAAGCTGACCGAAGGCGAACCAGAAGCGGTCGTCGGCGCGCGTATCGAACCAGCCGCCATTGTGGAATTCCGAACGCTCGCGGATGATCGCCGAGGTGTTGCCAAGGTCATTGGCAATACGGTCGAGGAACTCCACCATATTGTCGGACCGGCCGTCGAAGATCGCCTCGCACTTGCCGAGCGAAACATTGAATTTCCGGAGATCGCGCATCGCGGCGCGATAGAAACTTGGGGTCGGGGTCTTCGGACCGAAAGGATTGAGGCCGAAATACCAGGTTTCTTCGTCGAACTGGATGTTGCCGCGGGCACTTTGCAGGTCGTTGTTGACGCCGGACGTGCCGCGCACCCGGCCAAGCGAGTCGACCAGCTCGACAGTGGTGCGGCGCACCGCCTGGTTGATGCCGCGCTGGAACGACGCCTGGTTGTCGAGCCAGGGCGTGTCGTCCCAGTCGAGCCCGAACAGCCCGAGCTTGTAGGCGAGCATCGAGGAGATCCAGGCGTTCTGGTTGACGTTAAGGTCGATGAGATCGGCCGCCACATCGACCACCGCCGAAGTCTGGCAGACCGTGCCGGCCGGCAGCTGCGCCATATCGAGCGCTTCGGTCGTCGACGCGTCGGAGGGGGCCACTACGGCGGCCTGGCTGGCAGGCGCCGCGCTACCGGATTGTCCCGTCGTGGCGCCGGGGCCGCTGATCGGCGACCCGGCCGGCACCTTGCGCTGGGACAGCTTGTAACGATCAACGTAATCCGGATCGAAATTGGTCCAGGCCTGCGTTTGCCAGACGAAGTAGCCGTAGAAGAAGACCAGCGCGAGCAGCACCAGGCCGATAGGGCCCTTGATGATCCAGCTCCTTCCTCGATACCAGTTGCCGAGCGCCACGAAGGGCCAGAGGAGCCAGGCAACCGCCAGGCCTATGCCGCGGCCGATCGCCGTGAACACGCGCTGAAAAAACACAACGATCGGATCGAGCATGTTCTATTCCTCTTTGAGACCGTAAAGCCTGTGGCGGAAGGCGGCCTTGTCTTTCAGATATGTGCCCGTCAGTGTTGCCACAACATATTCGCGAAACTTTTCGCCGTAGTGCTCGTAGGCACCATAAAAGCCTTGCTTATCGAACACGAAGCGCGACACGAAGTCGCGCGGCACGAGCTGTGAGATGAGCTGGTTGACCAGCCATTTGTCCGGATGGTCGGGCGCAGCCCGCACCAGCAGGAAGCGGTTTTCGGGGGCGATCTCCTGCATCTTGATCGTGCCCGTCGCAGCGATCGCCCGCGTGATTTCCTGCAGGAACGGATAGGTGCCGTCGCGCGCCACCAGCGCGGCATTGCGATGGATCCAGGTCTGCAGCCAGATCCGGTCGGCATTGAGGAGATCGGCGTCCGGATCGGCTTCGTTGATCAGCCCGCGGATAGCCATGTCCGCCCGGTGCTGGAACAGGCCCGATTCCTGCACCCAGGAGGCCTGCGGCAATTGCAGCCGGTTGGTCGACGCCAGGAAATCGTAGATGCGTGCGTGATCGCTGATGGCGATATAGCTCACCTGCCAGGGCCGCGAGCGCCGGAAGCCTGGCACCGAAGGATCGCAGATCACCGTCGTCGTCTTCTGGTCGAGAAAGACATAGACGCCGCCGAAATGATTGGCCCAGAAAGCCTCGTGCCGGAAGACCAGCTCCTCGGGGACGAGTGCATTCTGACGGATGTCGCCGGTCAACTTGGCAAGTTCCACCATCCGGTCCAGCATCGCGTCGTCGGACCAGGCGGTCGGCACCTTCTTCAGCCGATCCACGAGCTCCCGGAGCTCCGCCGCCTTGCCGAGCATGTCCTCGGCGGAAAGCACCCGGAAGCGGACCTCGTTGATCGACAGGAGATCGTCGATGTCCTCGACCACCGACACCGAATCCTCGATCTCGCCGTAAAGCGCGTCCTTGATCGTGACGGCGTTGATCGCGCGCATGTTGGCGTTGAAGAACTCGTGCATCAGCGCCGCGGTGTTGGAAAAGCTCGTATGGACGACCGGCAGTTCCGCCTGGGCGGGCGTCAGGACGATGAAGCGCCGGTTGACCCGGTTCGGATCGAGATAGTCGCGGTCTCCCAGCTCCTGAGCGATCTCCGGCGAGAAGCCGGTCATATCGATGCTGAATCGCTCGAGCGCCGTCGACTTCAACCCGAAGCCTTCGAGCGCCTTGTTATAGCGCGCGACGAGGTGCGGCTCGGAAACGTCGAGCAGCCGCCCATAGATGAGCTCGGCTTCGAGGAGACGTTTCATGCGGAAATTCTCCGGGGCGCGGCGCGGGGCACGCTCTGCCCCTCACCCTGGCCCTCTCCCCGCTCGCGGGGAGGGGGGATGCTGCAGCGTTGATTCGCGCCGGTCAATTCGCCCACGGGGCCACGTCCCCTCTCCCCGCGAGCGGGGAGAGGGCTAGGGTGAGGGGCAGAGGGCGCGACAAATCCCGATACGTCAACCATCTCTTCCACCCGCCGGAATGAACGTTAAATCCACTGCACTCACCTCAGCCGTCAGACGCCTCTCCAGAATGGCGACGATTGTTTCAAGAACGGAGGCCCGATCGTTGAATATGTGCATGTTCCAGAAGCGAGCCACGCTCCAATCGTTCAGGAGCATGTACTTATCACGCGCAGCATCGCGGCTACTCTCGGCGTGCTGGCTGCCGTCTACTTCAACGACCAGACGCTCGTCGCGGCAAGCGAAATCAGCGAAATACGGCCCGATCGGGAGTTGCCGAACGAACTTGAAGCCGTTGAGACGCCTGTCTCGCAGTTCCGACCACAGGATCGACTCTGCGTCGTTGTCGCCTTGTCTGAGATCTCTGGCGCGCTGCGTCCGGCTTTCGTTGGCTCCTCTCATTGGCGCCTCGCAGCCGGAGAGTTGCCCCTCACCCTAGCCCTCTCCCCGCTCGCGGGGAGAGGGGACGAGGTCCGCGTTCGCGCCTCACCCATTTCCATCGCTGTCGGCACATCGGGTCTTTCGTGGAGAACGCGAGAAACGGATATTTGTGGCAGGAACCTGCGCTGTCCTGCCCAGCGATGTCCCCTCTCCCCGCGAGCGGGGAGAGGGCTAGGGTGAGGGGCAAAGCCCAAGGCGCTAACAAAGCCCAAGGCAACAAGGCAATCAATCATCCCTGCCACCTGCCCTCGCGCTTCATCGTCTCGATCTCGCGGATCGCCTTCTCGCGCTGGCGCTCGCGGCGGATGATCTCGGCGATGGCGGCGTCATCCGACTTGTCGGTGTAGCGGAATTCGCTGTCGGCGTAGCGGTTGATTTCCTGCAGCACCATGTCGATGGTGATCGGGCCGCGCAGTTCCTCGATCATCGCCTTCTTCTCGTCGTAGGACTTGTGCATGAAGGAACCTGCGTCCCTGAACCAGTCGTCCGGCAGCTCGACGTCCATCGCCCGCATCTTGATCGCGTCGGTGATGTTGCGGATCGCCCGGCCGGTGAAGCGGGGTTCCGCCTCCTTGATCATGTGCAGATAGGCGCCGACATCGGCGAGCGAGGCGATCTTGCCCTTCTCCTTCTCGTAACGCTCCCAGACGGTGGCGAGGCCCTCCTCCTGCGGCCGCGCATGCGCCGCGTAGGATTGCGACACGGCGCGCTTGATTTCCTGGCCGGCAAAGAGGTCGTGCTGACCGAGCGGGATCTTGTGGTTCTTGCCGACCAGCAGCGCGAAAATGTCGATGTAATCACCTTCCGTCTGTGGCCCGTCGACCAGCCAGCGCGCGCCGGCCCGCTGGCGGAGTGCATCGTCGACATTCTCCGGGTAGTTGGAGAACATGCCGAAGGTGCAATTGCCGCGCACCACGGTCGAGGCACCGGCAAAACTCTCCATCAGCACCGCCGTCACCTCGTGCTGGCCGGCCGAGGCGCGGTCGTCGGAGCGCTTCGCCGTCACCTGGTCGACATCGTCGATCGTGCCGAATCCGATCGCCCGCGGGTTGATGACGTTGTTGACGAACTCCTTGCAGTTCTGGCCCGATTTGCCCTGGTAGGAGGATATCTGGTCGACGCCGAAGTTCTCGTAGTGGAAGGCATAGCCGGCGACGCCGCAATAGTCGTGCAGCATGCCGGCAAGCATCTGGATCAATATGGTCTTGCCGGTGCCCGGCATGCCGTCGCCGATGAAAGTGAAGAGGAAGCCGCCGAGTTCGACGAAGGGATTCATCTGCCGGTCGAAGTCGTAGGCCATCAGCATCTTGGCAAGCTTCAGCGCCTGATACTTGGCGATGTGGTTGCCGATGATCTCGTCCGGCTTCTTGAAGGTCATCACCAGGGGTTTACGCTTCTGCCCGGGTGCGACATCGAAACCGTTCAAGGTGAAATCGTCCTGGTCTAGCCGGAGGTGGACGTTCTCGAAGTTCTGCAGCCCGCTGAAGCGCGCCTTGCGCGCGAGCAGGCCCTCGATCGCGACGCGGGAGAAGGCGCGGGCGCGGGCCGTCAGGGCAAGATCGTCCGGGGCGCCAGCAATGCTCCTGTCGAGTGCGGCGACCATGCTTTTCAACGCGTCCTGCGGCGTGTCGAAGAGGAAGTCCGGCTCGGCGGCATCGTCGACCGGCTCCCCCTCCCCCTGCAGCGTCGCGCCGAGATAGGCGGCCAGCGTGAAAGCGGCGACATAGGCGGCTGCCGAAAGCAGCGCCTTGAAATGGCTCGCGTCTTCGCCGGCAAGCGGGGTGGCGGCATTGCGCGCCTGCAATTGTTCGAGGTTCGTCTGCCGCGCGAACACGTCCGCCACCGCCAGCGCCACCTGGATGCCGCGCCGCGTGCGGTAGAGGACGCCATGCTGTGCCGGCGACAGCAGCGGATCGGCACCGCGCACCGTTTGGATCGTCCGGGCGAGCTCCACCTCGCGAGTGCGGCGCTGGCCGCCGGTCGAGACGCTCGAAACGAAGCGGCGGCCGGTGCCCGCAAGCGGCGTGCCCGCCGAAGGCTCGTCCCGCTCGAGGAGGGCGAGCTTAGTCACCAGGCTCTGCGCCACCGCCTGATGTTTGGCGATGTCGTCCTCGTGCAGCGTCGTCAGGCCCGTATTCAGCGTCATCTCAAACCTCGCTTACCACCTGGTTGCCGGAGATCACATGCACCTTGTAGTCGCCGAAAACCTGCGTCGCCTCGCCGGCCGCGTAGAGCGCCTGGTAGGCATCGTGCGGCACCAGCGCATGTTTCTCATAAGCGCTGACGCCCATGCGCGCCGCCTCGAGGTTGTCGGTATCGATGTGAAACTCTTCCTGCGCCGGCGTCGAGGACCAGAAGCCGCGCTCGGCGGGGCGCTCGGCCTTGGAGAAGACCTCCTGCACCGTCCAGGTCAAGAGCCAGGCATTCTCCGTCTTGCGCACCTTCGAGAGGATGTCGTTGATCCTGGCATTGTTCTCGGTGATGCCGGCCGAATAGAACGGCCCGAGGACGATGCGCCTCAATTGCTTCGGATGCAGTTCCGGAAAATCCTTGTCGAGATTGGTGGCGATCGTCACGGGGGTGAGCGAATAGGCGCTGTTCTTCGAGGCGAAATCGTCGAAACGGCTTGCAAGCTCTGGATTGAGCAGTCCGCCGACCGGCAGGGGGATCTCGATCTCCAGATTGAGCTTGCCGTCCTCGGTTACCAGCATCTCGACGATATTTTCCGAAGAGTCCTCGATCGTCGCCATGTAGATCAGCGGAAGCGTCTGCGTGCCGTCAAAGGCCCCCCAGGCAACGACGTAATAGGGCCGCATCGTCTTCGGATTGACGGCGACCCGGATCGTCTGCGGCAGGATGAAGGGCGAGAAGATGTCACCCTTGCCGATCTGCTCGAGATAGAGCCGCTCCGCCATGCGGGCCTGCAATGCCTCCGGAAAGGCCTTCTGCCGCAGGATGAAATCGACCATTTCCTCGCGCAGCGCATCGGCGGGCGGGATGCTCGCCAGTCGCTTCTCGGCGCTCTGCCGGTCGTTCTCGAGCTCCAGCACATTCTGGAACACCGGAAAGCCGCTCTCGGCGCGCGAGATCCGGAAGTGCTCGACGAAGCCTATGCGGTTTTCCCAGCAGGCGACCGACGCCTTCAGCCGCGCCAGATACGGAACGATGACTTCACCAACGACCGTGTTGCGATAGAGCGGCGAATTGCGGTCGCCGAGGAATAGTTCGAGCCCCGCCAGCGCGGCCCGGATCGAGGTGAAATATTGCCTGACGGCGGGGGAGACGGCTGTATTCATTGAAACCCCTCCGGCAAATGCCGAAAGGCGGTCGGAAAGCTGGTCATTGCCGCCTTGCCGATCACTGCTTCACGTAGTTTGCGGCATTGTGCTTGTCCATCACCGTCTGGAAGCGACGGGCAAAGGCGTCGTCGGCCAGTTTCTTGCGCCGCTGGATATCCTGCGTCGCAAGCATGTTCTTTTCATGCATCTCGAGCAGATCGCCGATATGGCGCTGGGCCGCGGCGCCAATTCCAGCCATCGTTTCCTCGGCGGCGGTGTCGACCTGGCTGCCGAGCGTGTTGATCTTGTGCGCCACATCCTGCTGTGCCGCCGTCTTCAGCGAATCCTCCAGCGACTTGTAGAGCACGATGCGCTGTTCGGTATCGATCGTCAGCTTGTTGATCAGCGTGTTCTGCGCGGCGATCTGGTTGTTGAGCGAATCGACGAAGGTCTGGAACATCGCGGTGTAGCGCTCGAGCGTCTGGCTCTCGGCGAGCAGTTCCTGTTCCTTGGCCTGCTTCTCGTTATATTCGGTAGCGAGACGCGAACGCTCCGCCTCGAGATCGGTACGGGTCGTCTGATCCGTGGAAGCCGCGATCCGGTTCTCGATGTCGAGCAGCAGCGGATTGAGCTCCTCGATGCGCTTCTGTGTCTCCACGAGCGCAGCCATCGTACCTTTGCGGCGCTCGATCACCTGGATGAGGCTCTGCTCGGACGTCTTGTAGCGCTGATCGAGGATCGCCTTCTGCTCCTTGAGGATGCCGACGATGGTGTCGGACTTGACGAGCAGCTCCTGGAGATTGCCGGCGAGCGACATGTTGCGCACCCGGTCGGTACGCATGCGCTGCATCGACTGCTTGGAGAAGAAGCCGACGAACTTCTCGTAGCCGGTGTAGCTCTTCATGCTCTCGAACTCGGCACCGAAAACGTTCGTCGCATCTTCAAGCCCGATGATCAGATCGGCGATATTGGCTTCCATCGCCTTCTGCTGCTTGAGGACGTCCTGGATGCGGGCGTTTTCGATGTCGAAATTGACGTCGCCGAGCTTGGTGTCCGCCTTGGCGAACTGCTCGAGGACGACGCCTGACTGTTCGAGCTTGCCGCGCATCTCGTCGACGACGCTCCGCGTCTTGGCGATCTCGGCGTCAAAATTCTGAAGAGTAGCCATTTCCTATCCCCTTCGTCCATCCGGGCATCGCGCCCGTGAACCAAACTGCTCAGCCCTTGATTGCACTTATATAAAGGGTGTTTAGCAGGTCAGGACAAGAGACGCCGACGGGCTTTTTTCAACCGGCCGGGACGACTCCGTTCAATGGCCGGCAGCGCAGCGACGACGAAGGATCGCATCGTTGGGACTCCTGTTGAGGGGACGGCATGTCGTCTCAACCGTCGCGCATCCGGTCTTCCCAATGCCGCCGGCAGTAGGACACGTATTTCTCATTGCCGCCGACATCGACCTGCGCGCCCTCGCGCACGACATTGCCGTCGCCGTCGAGACGCACGACCATGGTCGCCTTGCGTCCGCAATGGCAGATCGTCCTGACCTCGCGCAGCTCGTCGGCGAGCGCAAGCAAAGCCATGGAGCCGGGAAAAAGCTTCCCCTGAAAGTCCGTTCTGAGGCCATAGGCCATGACCGGAATGCCGAGGCGGTCGGCGACGCGCGCGAGCTGCCAGACCTGGTCCTCGTCGAGGAATTGCGCCTCGTCGACGAAAACGCAGGCAATCTCGCCGGAACCGTCGTTGTTCAGGCGTTCGATGAGGCCGTAAAGATCGTCGCCGCCATGGAACGGGATCCCGTCCGATTTAAGCCCGATGCGCGATGCGATTCGTCCGGTACCAGCCCGATCGTCGAAGGCGGCGATCAGCATCACGACGCGCATGCCGCGCTCCTGATAGTTGTAGGCGGCCTGCAGGAGCAGCGTGCTCTTGCCGGCATTCATCGTCGCATAGCTGAAATAGAGCTTGGCCATGGTCACGGTTCCCAGACGTGGTGCCCCCGCTAAATGACGAGGCTTGCGCGCAATGACCAGAGCGCGGAGACGCCACCCACAGATTTTCAGCCGGACTGCCTTCGCTCCACGGCTGCACGATGAGTACTGACGATCGTCATTTCGTGGCCATTGCGACATTCGGCGTCGCTCTGTGCATCCCCTCAGCGGATTGAGGCAATACACTTCCCTCGCGCCAAGGCCTTGAATTCGGGGCGCATTGGTGTTTGGCTAAAAAAAGAACACAGGCAGGGGAACGATAACGATGACAAGGACATTCTCACTCAAATTCATGCTGGCGGGGGCCATCTGCATGGCGGCCTTGAGCGCGGGCAATGCGGCCGCGGCCGAGGCGGAAAGCTGCGGCACCGTCCGCTTCTCCGACGTCGGCTGGACGGACATCACCGCAACGACCGCGACGGCAACCACCCTTCTCAAGGCGCTCGGCTATGAGACGGACGTCAAGGTGCTTTCGGTCCCCGTTACCTACACGTCCCTGAAGAACAAGGATATCGACGTCTTCCTCGGCAACTGGATGCCGACGATGGAAGCCGACATCGCGCCCTATCGCGACGACAAGTCGGTCGAGACCGTCCGCCAAAATCTCGAAGGCGCCAAATACACGCTGGCGACCAACGCCAAGGGCGCTGAACTCGGTATCAAGGACTTCAAGGACATCGCCGCCCAAAAGGATGCGCTCGAAGGCAAGATCTACGGGATCGAGCCCGGCAACGACGGCAACCGCCTGATCATCGACATGGTCGAGAAGAGTATGTTCGATCTCAAGGGCTTCGAAGTCGTCGAATCCTCCGAGCAGGGCATGCTGGCGCAGGTGGCGCGCGCCGAGAAGGATGGCGAGCCTATCGTCTTCCTCGGCTGGGAGCCGCATCCGATGAACGCCAACTTCAAGCTGACCTATCTTTCCGGCGGCGATGACGTCTTCGGCCCGAACTTCGGCGGCGCCACCGTGCACACCAATGTGCGCGCCGGTTACACGACCGAATGCCCGAATGTCGGCGCCTTGCTCAAGAACCTGAACTTCTCGCTCCAGATGGAGAACGAGATCATGGGCAAGATCCTGAACGACGGCGAAGATCCGGAGAAGGCGGCTGCCGCCTGGCTCAAGGACAACCCCTCCGCCATCGAGCCCTGGCTTGCCGGCGTGACCACCAAGGATGGTGGCGAAGGACTGGCTGCGGTGAAGACCGAGCTCGGTCTCTGATTGCCGTAGCGCCGCGCGTCCGATAAGGCGCGCAAAGGTCGCTGCAGCACTCTGAATTGCTGCATGACTCTCCTGAATCGGCTCTGATTGAAGGAAACATGCAGTCGGGCGGGGAAACTCCCCGCCTTTTTCCACCGCTTCATGCGATCCAAGTGTTTGACCCTGACAAGAGGGATCCAGTTCGTGGAATTTCTGACAGAAAATCGCATCCCGATCGGCGGCTGGGCTAAAGCGTTCGTCGACTGGCTGACAACGAATTTCGAGCTGTTCTTCGACCAGCTTGCAAATCTGCTCTCGGGCATCATTTCCGTCCTGCTCTACATCCTCCAGACGCCGCACCCGCTCATCGTCATCGTAATCGTGACCGCCCTTGCGTGGTGGTTCCGCCGTTCCATCGGCATCGCCGCCTTTACCTGTCTTGGGCTGCTCCTGATCGTCAATCAGGGCTACTGGCAGGAAACCACGGAGACGCTGGCGCTGGTGCTCGCGGCGAGCTTCGTCAGCATGGCCGTCGGGGTGCCCCTTGGCATCGTGGCTGCGCGGCGTGCCTGGGTTTACTCGATCATGCGGCCGATCCTCGACCTGATGCAGACGATCCCGACCTTCGTCTACCTCATTCCGGCGCTGATCCTCTTCGGTCTCGGCATGGTGCCCGGGCTGATCGCCACCGTCATTTTCGCCATTCCCGCGCCGATCCGCCTGACGCGCCTCGGCATCATCTCGACGCCGCCGTCGCTGGTCGAGGCGGCCGAATCCTTCGGCGCCACGCCATGGCAGGTGCTGCGCAAGGTCGAGATTCCCTTCGCGATGCCGCAAATCATGGCGGGGCTGACGCAGACGATCATGCTGTCGCTGTCGATGGTGGTCATTGCGGCACTCGTCGGTGCCGACGGCCTCGGCGTGCCTGTCCTTCGGGCGCTGAACACCGTCAATATCGCCAGGGGGTTCGAGTCCGGACTCTGTATCGTCATCCTGGCCATCGTTCTTGATCGTCTTTTCCGCACGTCCGACGAAGGAGAAGGCGCATGACCGAAGCCGTCGTTTTCAAGAATGTCGACATCATCTTCGGCAAGAACCCGCAGCCGGCCCTGCAGATGGTCGATCAGGGCAAGACCCGCGACGAGATCGGTGCTGCCACCGGCCTGGTGCTCGGCGTTGCCGGCGCCTCGCTGGCCATCCACGAAGGCGAGATCCTCGTGCTGATGGGCCTGTCCGGCTCCGGCAAATCGACGCTGTTGAGAGCCGTCAACGGCCTAGCCCCGGTGGTGCGCGGCGAGGTCGAAGTCAAGACGCCGACCGGATCGCTGAACCCCTATCGATGCAATGCCAAAGCCTTGCGCGACTTCCGCATGCACACCGTGTCGATGGTGTTCCAGCAGTTCGCCCTGCTTCCCTGGCGGACGGTTGCCGACAATGTCGGTTTCGGCCTCGAACTGGCCGGGGTTGGCGATGCGGAGCGAAAGAAGCGCGTCGGCGAGCAGCTTGAACTTGTCAATCTGACCAAGTGGGCAGACCGCAAGGTGAACGAGCTTTCGGGCGGCATGCAGCAGCGGGTCGGCCTTGCGCGGGCTTTCGCCACCGGCGCCCCGATCCTGCTGATGGACGAGCCGTTCTCGGCCCTCGACCCGCTGATCCGGACGCGCCTGCAGGACGAGCTGCTCGAATTCCAGCGGCGGCTGAAGAAGACGATCATCTTCGTCAGCCACGATCTCGACGAGGCCTTCCGCATCGGCAATCGCATCGCCATCATGGAGGGCGGGCGGATCATCCAGTGCGGCACGCCGCAGGAGATCGTCAAGAACCCCGCCAACCAATACGTGGCCGACTTCGTCCAGCACATGAACCCGATCACCATGCTGACGGCGAAGGACGTCATGCAGACCGGCGTCGGGCGGACCGCTGCCAGTACTGGCGTGACGGCAACCGCCAAACCGACGACGCCGCTCGTCGACATCCTCGACGCCATGTCCCGCCAGCCGGGCAGCATCGGCGTCGTCGATAACGGCGCAGTGGTCGGCACCATCGACGCGCAAAACATCGTCGAAGGTTTGACGCGACACCGCAGCAAAGATTGACGCGCAAAACTGCGGGGTTCAAAAGAAGCCTGGAGTAGCTGCTCCAGGCTTTTTCATTCGGGCTCGAGGCGAGGAAGCGCACCATGAGCGACAAACCGAACGTCCTGCGTGAGACCGACGACGAAGCGCGCCAGCTTGCCCGAGTGTTGCTCCGGTCGGCGCGCAGCGGCGCGCTGGCTGTGCTCGAACCTGAAGGTAATGGCTTCCCCTTCGTCAGCCGTGCCTTGATCGGCATCGACATTGACGGCGTGCCGGTCATTCTCGTCTCGCGGCTTTCGACCCACACCCAGGCGCTGCTTGCCGACCGGCGCGCATCCCTGCTGACCGGCGAGCCCGGCAAGGGCGATCCCCTCCCCATCCGCGCCTTACCGTGCAGTGCGAGGCCGAGGAGGTTCCGCGCGACAGCGCCGCGCATGGCCGCATCCGCGAACGGTTTCTTCGCCGCCACCCCAAGGCCCGGCTCTATGTCGACTTTCCGGATTTCGGCTTTTTCCGCCTTGTGCCGCTGCGCGCCAGCCTCAATGGCGGCTTCGGCCGCGCCTATGTGCTGACCAACAAGGACCTTGTCATCGCGTCGCCCGCCCTGGCCGCGCTCGCCGAGATGGAAGGCAGCGCCATCGACCACATGAATTCCGATCACCGAGACGCCGTGAAGCATTATGCGGCCGTCCACTGCCGTGCCGGGGATGGCGACTGGAAGATCGTCGGGATTGATGCCGCCGGTGTCGACCTTTCCGACGGAGAGAGATTGCGACGTCTCGACTTCGATGCGGTTATCGAGGACACGGCGCAGTTGCGGCCTGTTTTGAAAAAACTTAACGGTTAATCGACACTTAGCTACCCCCAATTCTTGCAGTGGGTGGTTGCCCTTTTATGCATCACGTCTAATTATCGTGCTTCGTAAAACATAACGACGTGTGATGTAATTCTCGCATGGAGCACGCAATGCAGCCACTTTCGCCTGAAAAACATGAGGAAGCCGAAATAGCAGCTGGTTTCCTCTCGGCCATGGCAAATCCAAAACGCCTGCTCATTCTCGACTCGCTGGTCAAAGAAGAAATGGCGGTAGGCGCATTGGCCAACAAGGTCGGGCTGAGCCAATCGGCTCTTTCCCAGCACCTCTCGAAGTTGCGTGCCCAGAATCTGGTTAGTACCCGACGTGACGCTCAGACGATCTACTATTCGAGCTCGTCCGACTCCGTCATGAAGATTTTGGGCGCACTCTCGGAGATCTACGGCGCAGCCACGAGCGTCGTGATAGAAAAGCCTTTCGTGCGCAAGTCGGCCTGACTCCCAAGACGCCGACAAGAGCTGAATGCCCAAAGCCCCGACGAGCAATCGCGGGGCTTTTTCGTTGAGAAGCGAAAAGCCGCAGGCCGTCGGCAGGCTTGACGCTCACAGGGGCGCTGATAATTTGACCAATGAGTAAAAGATTCCGGAGCCGGTCGGCCGCTCGCGCTGCCCGCCACAGGCTCCGCCGAGGAGAACAGGACATGTCGAACCGTCTGAACACCACCCCGAACGATCTCAGCGCCTTCTGGATGCCGTTCACCGCCAATCGGCAGTTCAAGAAAGAGCCGCGTCTGTTCGTCGGCGCCAAGGACATGTACTACACCACCCATGACGGGCGAACCGTGCTCGATGGAACGGCGGGACTCTGGTGCGTCAATGCCGGTCACTGTCGGCCGAAGATCACCGAGGCAATCCGCGAGCAGGCGGGCGAACTCGACTATGCGCCGGCCTTTCAGCTCGGCCATCCGAAGGCCTTCGAGCTCGCCAACCGGCTCGTCGATATCGCTCCCGAGGGCCTGAACCATGTGCTCTACACCAATTCCGGTTCGGAATCGGTCGATACCGCGCTCAAAGTGGCGCTCGCCTATCACCGCGCCAAGGGCAACGGCTCGCGCTTCCGCCTCATCGGCCGCGAACGCGGCTATCACGGCGTCAACTTCGGCGGCATTTCGGTCGGCGGCATCGTCGCCAACCGCAAGATGTTCGGGACGCTGCTGACCGGCGTCGACCACTTGCCGCACACTCACCTGCCCGCCAAGAACGCATTCACCCGCGGCGAGCCCAAGCATGGCGGCGATCTCGCCAGCGAACTGGAGCGGATCGTCACGCTCCACGACGCCTCGACGATCGCCGCCGTCATCGTCGAGCCGGTCGCCGGCTCCACCGGCGTGCTCATCCCGCCGAAGGGCTATCTCCAGAAGCTGCGCGAAATCTGCACCAAGCACGGTATCCTGCTGATCTTCGACGAGGTGATCACCGGCTACGGCCGCCTCGGCACGCCCTTTGCCGCGCAGTATTTCGACGTGAAGCCGGACATCATCACCACCGCCAAGGGTCTGACCAACGGCGTCATCCCGATGGGCGCGGTGTTCGTCACCTCGGAGATCCACGACGCCTTCATGACCGGGCCCGAACACCTCATCGAGTTCTTCCACGGCTATACCTATTCCGGCAACCCGATCGCTTCAGCCGCAGCACTCGGAACGCTCGACACCTACAAGGAGGAAGGGTTGCTGACGCGCGCCGCAGAACTCGCCTCCTACTGGGAAGAAGCGCTGCATTCGCTGAAAGACTGCCCGCATGTGATCGACATCCGCAATATCGGCCTGATCGGCGCAGTCGAGCTCGAGCCGATCGCCGGAGAGCCGACGAAGCGCGCCTTCTCCGCCTTCCTGAAGGCCTATGAGAAAGGGCTGCTGATCCGCACGACCGGCGACATCATTGCTCTGTCGCCGCCGCTGATCATCGAGAAACACCAGATCGACGAGCTGATCGACAAGCTGCGCGACGTTCTGAAGAACAATATCTGAAAACTCGGCCTCACGCTTCTCGAACCCTTTCCCCGTCCGCGCGGAGAGGGTTATTCTCATCGGGCAAAGCAGAAGGGGCGAGGTGCAGAATGTCCGAGACGCTGGAACGGTTTATCGATCAGGGCGTCGGCCGCGAGCCGGCCGACATCGTGCTCAAGGGCGGGCGGTTCTTCGATCTCGTCACCGGCGAACTCGTCGCGTCCGACGTTGCCATCTCGGGCGATCGGATCGTCGGTACCTGCGGCGCCTACGAGGGCCGCGAGGAGATCGACGTCTCCGGCCGCATCGTCGTCCCCGGCTTCATCGATACGCATCTCCACATCGAGTCCTCGCTTGTGACGCCGCACGAATTCGACCGTTGCGTCCTGCCGCTCGGCATCACCACGGCGATCTGCGATCCGCACGAGATCGCCAATGTACTCGGCACCGAAGGCATCCAGTTTTTCCTGGATTCGGCGATGGAAACCATCATGGACATCCGCGTCCAGCTTTCCTCCTGCGTCCCGGCAACGCATCTGGAAACCGCCGGTGCCGATCTGCCGATCGAGCGGCTGACGCCCTTTCGCCATCACCCGAAGGTGATCGGCCTTGCCGAGTTCATGAATTTCCCCGGCGTCATCCACAAGGACCCGGTCTGCCTCGCCAAGCTCGAAGCCTTTCAGGACGGCCACATCGACGGCCATGCGCCGCTGTTGCGTGGAAAGGAACTGAACGGTTACTTGGCAACCGGCATCCGCACCGACCACGAATGCACCAGCGCCGAGGAGGCCCTCGAGAAGATCCGCAAGGGCATGCACATCCTGGTGCGCGAAGGGTCGGTGTCGAAGGACCTGCATGCCCTGATGCCGATCATCACCGAGCGGCTGTCACCCTACCTGGCGCTCTGCACGGACGACCGCAATCCGCTCGACATCGCCGAGCAGGGCCACATCGACCACATGATCCGCACGGCGATCGCCGCGGGCGTCGAGCCGCTGGCAATCTACCGCGCCGCCTCGATCTCGGCGGCGCGTGCCTTCGGGCTGCGCGACCGCGGTCTGGTTGCGCCCGGCTGGCGCGCCGATCTTGTCATCATCGACAGCCTGGAGAACTGCAAGGCCGAGATGGTCTATTCCGGCGGGAAACGCGTCACCGATGCGCTCTTTGCCCGGCGCAAGCCGGTCGAGCCGGTGGGACTCGACAGCGTCAAGGCGAGTGAGATCAAGCCGGCGGATTTCGCGGTGCCCTACAGCGAGGGCGAGACCTCGGTGATCGGCGTGCTGCCCGGCAAGATCATCACCGAGCATCGTCGCTACCGCCTGCCGGCCGAGGGCAACCAGGCCGGCCCCGATCTCGGCCGCGACATCATCAAGGTTGCCGTCATTGAGCGCCACGGCATCAACGGCAACCATGCCAACGGCTTCGTCCAGGGCTTCGGCCTGAAGAAGGGCGCAATCGCCTCCACTGTCGGACATGACAGCCACAATATCTGCGTCGTCGGCGTCAACGAGGAGGACATGGCGCTGGCCGCAAATCGGCTCGGCGAGATCAAGGGCGGCTTCGTCGTCGTCGAGGACGGCCGGGTGACCGGCGAGATCGCCTTGCCGATCGCCGGCCTGATGAGCATCGAGCCTTACGAGCGGGTGCGCGACATCCTCCACCATCTGCGCCAGGCCGCCTTCGCGCTGGGCGCGACGCTGGAGGAACCCTTCCTGCAGCTCGCCTTCCTGCCGCTGCCGGTGATCCCGCACCTGAAGATTTCGGATCGCGGCCTGGTGGATGTCGACAAGTTCGCGCTGATTGGGTGAGGCTGAAAGGCTGCCTGGCGGCTTGAAAATCCGACGGTCGTCTGGATTTTAACGAATGCGATAAACGGCGCTTTATGTATTCCCGCTATAATGCGCCGATGGAGAACGTCGAAACAGCAATTGCGTCTAGCCGGACAAGCCGCGTATTCCGTTCCGTTCCAACCTATGGGCCATATTTACTTCTACACACCGTGCCCTGGCTATTATTGGCAACGGTACTCCGGACCTATGCAAAGGCGATGCCTGACGCCCTCGCCCTCTTGGGAATGATATTGGTCCAGCTTGCAGTTTTTATTGCGTTTCTTCTCGCTAGTCAGAAAATGATTGAACTGGCAAATGGCTGGACTTCGCTTTCGCGACTCGCATTCAGGGAACAGGTGGTTTTCGGCTGGCGGGTAATCTGGCGGCTTTTGTCGCTGTTTTTCTTGACTGTTTGCGCAGCCAATTTAGCCGGCATCGACAGGTTCGCCGCAGCTCAGCTTTGGTTTGGCTTTGACGGTATTGCTTATCCTTGGTGGCAAGGCCCGCTTCAGCTATGGATCGCCATTGTTTCGATGATCGCGTTCATGCTGGTCGTTGAAAAGGGAATGGATCGCCGGCCCCGTTTCGTCGGCGTTCTACGTGAATTCAGATTTCATGGCCGACACCTCTCGCGCGCGGTCGTTTACAATTGCGCGTTTCTGATAGCCGCGACGTTCCTGCAGACACAGGTCGCAAAGTTGCTCTCGCCATTATTTGATGGCCCCGGCTACGGCCAGACGAAATATCTCGCATTTGTCGCTTGGATCTTAATGTTTTCATACATTCGGCTCTGGGGCATTGTCGCTATCCTGACCTATACTTTACGTGCATCGTATCGGCTGAGGCCGCAGACGACGGCGACATCGTCACCTGCTGGTCCGGTTTGAGAGATTGGACGCCATCCTCCCACAGAATAAATCCAGCGCATCCAGCCGGATTCCACCGTTGCTTATGGTCGCTCCAAAGCCCGGCATCGGCAGCGCCTCGGCAACAACCATGTCGGCGGCAAGCTGAACCGTCTGCGGCTCCCCCGTCAGGTTGAAGACGAAAAGCAGCGTCTCGCTGCCTTTTTTCCTGGTGAAGGCCAACACATCCTGATTGGTGGCAAGAAATGACATGTCGCCATCGAGGAGGGCCGTATGCGCGCGACGGAAAGCGAGCGTCCGGCGGTAATGCTCCAGCACCGACCCCGCGACACCCTCCTGGGTATTGACCGCCAGGACCCGATGGTCATCGCGCACCGGCAGCCAGGGATAGCCGGAGGAGAAGCCTGCATTCGCCTCGTCCCGTTCCCAGACCATTGGCGTCCGGCATCCGTCACGGCCCTTGAAGGCCGGCCAGAATCGGATGCCATAGGGGTCGCGCAACTCCTCATAGGTGAGCTCCGCGTCTGGTAGGCCCAATTCCTCGCCCTGGTAGAGGCAGATCGTTCCGCGCAGGCTGGCGAGCAGCGAGATGGCGAGCTTCGCCACCCGTTCCCGGTCGGCCTCGCGCAGCGCAAAACGGCTGACATGCCGCATCACATCGTGGTTGGAGAAGGCCCAGCAGACCCAGCCATCGGTAACGATCGCCTGGAAGTTCTCGACGCAGCGCCGGACATGGCGTGCCGACAATTCCGGGCCGAGCAGGTCGAAGGTGTAGCACATATGCAGCTTGTCGCCGCCGCTCGTATAGGCGGCAACGGTCTTCAGCGAACGGGCGCCGTCGCCGACCTCGCCGACCGTTGCGCGGCCGCCATATTCGTCGAGCAAGCCCCGCAAGCGCTGTAGGAACGCAACATTCTCAGGCTGGGTCTTGTCGTAATGATGATCCTGCATCCCGTAGGGGTTGACCTCCGGCGCATCATGGCTGGTCGCATCGGGATCCGGGATCAGCGGCGGATTGTCCCGCAAGTGCCGATCGTGGAAATAGTAGTTCACCGTATCGAGCCGGAAGCCGTCGACGCCGCGGTCGAGCCAGAAACGGACGGTGGCGAGCAGCGCCTCCTGGACCGCGGGTTCGTGAAAATTGAGGTCCGGCTGCGACGACAGGAAATTGTGCATGTAATACTGCTTGCGCACACCGTCCCATTCCCAGGCCGGGCCGCCGAAAATCGACAGCCAATTATTCGGCGCCGTGCCGTCCGGCTTCGGATCGGCCCAGACATACCAGTCCGCCTTGGCATTGGTGCGGCTCGAGCGACTTTCGACGAACCAGGGGTGGCGGTCGGAGGTGTGCGAGATTACCTGGTCGATGATGACCTTCAGCCCCAGCCGGTGCGCCTCCCTCATCAAAGCGTCGAAATCGGCAAGCGTGCCGAACATCGGGTCGACGTCGCAATAGTCGGAAACGTCGTAGCCCATATCCGCTTGCGGCGACTTGAAGAACGGCGACAGCCAGATGGCATCGACGCCGAGCGAGGCGACATGCGACAGACGCCGGGTCACACCGTTGAGGTCGCCGATGCCGTCGCCATCCGTGTCCTGGAAAGACCGCGGATAGACCTGATAGACCACCGCGCCGCGCCACCAATCGTCGCCAGACCCCGATTCAATCGCCATCCGCAAACCCCGCCGTTCCAACTGCTCGATGAGAGATGTATCGCCGCGAATTCACCGAGTAAACGGCGCTTGCAACATTCGCTTGCTGCGAGGCCGACAGATCGCTAACCCATGAGCGACGCAAATGGAGGAGAAGCACGAATGGCCGGCAGCATGCTTTCAATCGGCGAATGCATGGTCGAACTGATGCAGGCGGAAGGAGGCATGTTGCGCAAGGGCTATGCCGGCGACACCTTCAATACTACCTATTACGCCCGTCTGTTCGCACCGGCCGGATGGGCCGTCGAGTATCTGACCGCCGTCGGCACCGACGTCGTGTCCGACGAGATGTTGTCATTCATCGAAGGCACCGGGGTCGGCACCGCGCATATCGCCCGGATCGAGGGCCGCATGCCGGGGCTCTACATGATTCACCTCAAGGACGGCGAGCGCAGCTTCTCCTACTGGCGCTCGACCTCGGCAGCCAAGCTGCTCGCCGACGATCCCGAACGGTTGCGGGCGGCGATCGAAAAGGGCGATATCGTCTTCTTCTCCGGAATCACGCTCGCAATCCTTGCCCCGGATGCGGTCGAAACCTTGCTGGCGGAACTGCGGCGGGCAAAGGCGAGCGGCAAGCGTGTCGTCTTCGATCCGAACATCCGCCCGCGCCTTTGGGACGACGCGGTCAGGATGCGGGCGACGCTTGAAGCCGGCGCGCGGGCGGCGACCATGCTGCTGCCAAGCTATGACGACGAGGCAACGCATTTCGGCGATGCGTCCGTCGGCGAGACGATCGAACGCTATCGCGGCCTCGGCGTCAAAGACATTGCCGTCAAGGACGGCGCCAACGGCGTCACGCTGCAGTTCGGCGAAGCCGAGCGCCGGCATGTTCCGGCCGCGTCTGTCTCTCATGTCGTCGACACCACGAGCGCCGGCGACAGCTTCAACGGTTCGTTCCTGGCGCGCCTCGCAGCCGGCGACAATCCGGCCGACGCCGCCGCCTTCGCCGCCCGCGTCGCGGCGGCCGTGATCGGCCATCATGGGGCGCTGGTGGAACGCGAGAAGTTGCCTGAAGCGGATTAAATCGGGAAAATTGCCCCTCACCCTAGCCCTCTCCCCGCACTGGGGAGAGGGGACCTAAGCGCGCGCCGCGATTCCCTTCGCCCCGCTTGCGGGGAGAAGGTGGCGGCAGCCGGATGAGGGGCGGACCGACGCGATCAGCGCCTCTTGCGCGCCTTCGATTCGAAAGGATTGTCCGAGGCGCGGAAATGGACGCGGATCGGCACGCCCGGCATGTCGAAATCGTTGCGCAGCCCGTTGATCAGGTAGCGGACATAGGATTCCGGCACCGCCTCGGGGCGCGTGCAGGAGATCATGAAGCCCGGCGGGCGGGCCTTCACCTGGGTCATGTATTTGAGCTTCAGGCGACGGCCTGAGACGGCCGGCGGCGGGTGTTGGACCTGCTGCGATTCCAGCCAGCGATTGAGCCGCGCCGTCGAGATGCGCCGGTTCCAGACCTTGTCCGTCTCGATGATCGCCTGCATCAGCCGGTCGAGCCCATAACCCGTGTGGCCGGAAATCGGCACGGCACGGATGCCGCGAGCCTGCGGCAGCAGTCGTTCGGTCTTTTCGCGAAGGTCCGCAAGTACCGCCTGCCAGTCCTCGACCAGATCCCATTTGTTGAAGGCGAGTACCGCTGCACGCCCCTCGCGCATGACCAGATCGACGATCTGCAGATCCTGCTTCTCGAAGGGGATCGTCGCATCGAAGATGATGACCACCGTTTCGGCAAAGCGAATCGCTCGGAGCGCGTCGGCAACCGAAAGTTTTTCCAGCTTCTCCTGCACCTTGGCCTTGCGACGCATGCCGGCCGTGTCGAACATCTTGATCGTGCGGCCGCGCCATTCCCATTCAACCGAGATGGAATCGCGGGTGATGCCGGCTTCGGGGCCGGTCAGCAGCCGGTCTTCGCCGAGGAAGCGGTTGATCAGCGTCGACTTGCCGGCATTCGGCCGACCGACGATCGCGACGCGCAGGGGCTTCGTCTCGTCATAGGTTGGTTCGGATTCTTCGTCCTCCCCCCCGCCTGCACCGGTCGGGCGGATATCGACATCGGTCTCGGCGACGTCTTCCCTGGGCGGGAAGGCTCTCTCTTCGCCGAGCGCGGTGACGATCGCGTCGCGGAGATCGAGCATGCCCTGGCCGTGCTCGGCCGAGATCGGGCACGGCTCGCCGAGGCCGAGCGTGAAGGCGTCGTAGAAGCCGCCATCGGAGCCGCGCGCCTCTGACTTGTTGGCGACGACGATGACGGGCTTGCCGCGCCGGCGCAGCATTTCGGCAAGCGTTTCATCGGCCGGCGTCAGGCCTGCCTTGGCATCGATGACAAACAGCGACAGGTCCGCCTCGTCGATTGCCTGTTCGGTCTGCGCCCACATCCGCCCCTGCAGGCTGTCGGGGGCCGACTGCTCGAGACCGGCGGTATCGATGATGCGGAACTTCAAATCGACGAGTTTCGCGTCGCCGGGGCGGCGGTCACGCGTCACCCCCGGCGTGTCGTCGACGAGCGCCAGCTTCTTGCCAACCAGGCGGTTGAACAAGGTCGACTTGCCGACATTGGGACGCCCGACGATGGCGACGGTGAAACTCATATCAAATGCCTCAAGCTTTGCCGCTCGCCGCAATCACATCAAGCAGCATCTGCGCTCGATTGACGACGCCGCGCGGGCTGTCGGTGTCGTCGGCGATCTGCTGGAACCAGCCCTTCGCCTTGGCGTAGTCGCCTGCCTTATAGGCCGCAAGGCCAAGCGCCTCGCGCGCCGAATGGCGCATGGCGTTCTGCGGCACGGCCAACTGTTCGACCTCGGCCGAGACCTGATCGTAGGTGCCTGTATCGATGAGCAGGTATGCCGCGCGCAACCGCGCCGCATCGCGGAGTGCCGGCGGAATGCGGGTATCCTTGCCAATCTCGGTGAACGCCGCAACAGCCGCTTCCGTTTCGCCCTTCTGGGCCTTAAGCGTCGCCGAACGGAGCCGCGCCAGAACCGGATAGGAGCCGTAACCCTCCTGCTCCAGCTTCGTCAGTGCGCCGAGAGCCTCCTCCGATTTGTTTTCCTTGGCGAGATCGAGGGCTACGAGAAAGGCGTCGCCCGACTGCGACGAGGAGCTCTCCTGCCAATAGTCATAGCCGACCTTGCCGACGGTGCCGAGGACGATGAGTGCCGCAATCCCGATGATGACGCCGCCGAAGCGCGTCCAGATGGCCTTCATCTGGTCCGAGCGGAGTTCTTCATTGACCTCGCGGATAAAGCTGTCGTCCTGGTTTGCCATCTTTCGCCCCGGCCTTGCCTGCACGCTGGCACGTAGCCCCCCGACAATCGACACCGATGTCCGGAAAGGATACGCGCAATCTCAAATGTTCGAGCATCCGTTGCGCGTCCAGACGGACACGCGTCGCTCTATGTGGATTTTGCGCCTTCTACCCGATTTTGCGCCGCTTGTAAGGGGGCTGGCGACATTTAGCCCATCACGATAGGCGCGACGCCGATCAGCCAATCGTGCAGCTTCCAGATGAAGAGCACATAGGCAACGAGGCCGATAAGGATCGCCA
Source organism: Sinorhizobium fredii USDA 205 (assembly GCF_001461695.1). GTDB lineage: Bacteria > Pseudomonadota > Alphaproteobacteria > Rhizobiales > Rhizobiaceae > Sinorhizobium > Sinorhizobium fredii. The sequence goes on from NZ_AUTC01000024.1 coordinate 75,922, forward strand.
GCATGTCGTTCTGCGTCGACTTGAACACCGGCAGCACGGTTTCGCCGGCGCGCTCGCGTCGTTTCAGCGAGATACGCAGGATCACCGCCCAAGCGAGAAAGGACCCGAAGAGCAGCACCGATGACGTCTCGCCGTTCGCAAGCAAATGTGCCAGCGCCCAGATCTTGATCGACAGGATCTGCGGATGCTTGACCGCGGCGGCGATGCGCCCCGCCGGCAGGAAGCCCGCGGCGAGCAAGACAAAGGCAAACAACATCAGCAGAAGGGCAATGTGGCGCAGGAACACCGGCGGATTGTAGAGCATCGCCGTTTCGCCGCGCGCCTGGCCGAATCCGTAGATGATAAGACAGAGACCGACGAGGCTGACGAGCGCATAAAGTCCCATCCATGCGCCCTTGCCGCGGTTCTCGATGAAGCTAGCGCGAATATCGGGCGCAACCACGCGGACGAGGTGCATGCCGAGGAATATCACGATACCGAGGACCAAAAGAGTCATAACTCACCCACGCTAGATTTTGCCGCTTCCGGACACCCGGATTTCGAACGCCATCGATCAACAAATCTCAGCGCGATGCAAGCGCTTCGCCGCTTCGAGCCTCGCTGATCCCGCTTTATTCCTTTGTTTACCATCGCATAACGATATCCCCTGCAAATTCCAGCGGGATCAAAGGATTGCCGCATTGTTGAACAAGGGACGGCAACAACCACTCGTCGCATCCGCTGATTCTCCCGAGAAGCCGTCCCTATGCCACGCAAGATCCTCGCGCTCTCGCTTTGTCTTCTTCCCACGGCGACATTCGCCGATCCGCCGGCGGCACCGCCGCCCGCCAAGGAAACGCAGCTCGTCATCGTCTCCTTCGATGGTGCGCACGACAACGCGCTGTGGGAAAAGAGTCTCGCCATGGCGAAGCGTACCGGCGCGCATTTCACCTATTTTCTCTCCTGCACCTTCCTGATGACGAAGGCGGATGGGAGACAGAGCTACAAGGCGCCGGGGCAGAAGGCCGGTCGCTCGAATGTCGGCTTCGCCCAGAGTCGCGAGGAGATCGCCATCCGTGCCGGCCATATCTGGCAGGCGCATCTCGAGGGCCACGACATCGGCAGCCATGCCTGCGGCCATTTCGACGGCAAGGGCTGGAGCGCTGCCGACTGGGAGAGCGAATTTGCCGCTTTCCGTACCGCTCTCGTCGACGCCTGGAAAAAGGCCGGCGAACCGGAAGCCGAACCGCAAGGCTGGGCGGACTTCGCCCGCAATGACGTCAAGGGTTTTCGCGCGCCCTACCTTTCGTTGAGCAGCGGTCTGATGCCGGCGCTAGAAGCCTTCAAGTTCACCTATGATGCGAGTCTCGTCACCAAGGGGCCGGGCTGGCCCATGACCGGGGACGGGATGCCGCGCTTCGGCCTGCCGCTCATCCCGGAGGGACCCTCGCACCGCCCGGTGATCGGCATGGACTACAACCTGTTCATCCGCCATTCGATGGGCGTCGAAAACAAGAAGGACAGCGCCCGCTTCGAGGAACGCACGCTCGCCGCCTATCGCGAGGCCTTCCGCAAGGAATATGACGGCGAGCGCATCCCGCTGCAACTCGGCTTCCACTTCGTCGAGATGAACGGCGGCGCCTATTGGCGGGCGCTTGACCGCTTCCTGACGGAAACCTGTAAGAAGCCGGACGTCGCCTGCGTCAGCTATGCCGACGCCTTGCCGATGATCGAGGATGCCAGGAGGAAGGCGGATCGCTCCGCCTTCTGATATGGCTTGCTATTACAGCGCGAGTTCTTCCTGGCCGCCCGCTTCGATGAACTGCTGGTCGATCTCCGGCAACGGCTGCTCATCGAGCACCGACTCGAAGGCGCGAAGACGCTTGTAGATCGAAAGCAGCTCGACGATCGTCGGCCAGGAATTGACCAGGTATTGGAAAGAGGAGCTCACCTGACCGAACGCACCGGAAATCTGGTTTAGCGCGCCAAGCGAAATCTTACCCGCGATAATCGAAGGCGCGAGGATTAGCAACGAGAAGATGTTGTTGATCTGCAGATAGAAAATGCGCGCGATATTGAAGTACAGGTAGTGGAAATACAGCCGGAAATAGTTCATGCGAACATTGCTGAAAAGCTCCGCAACGGTTTCCGGCTGGGCGCGATCGACGTGATCCTCGCCGTAAACCAGCTCCTTGCGGTAGGCGGCTTCCACACGCTGGTTGCGAAACTCCAGTCCCGGAAGCTTGATCCCGACCAGGGCGAGGAACACGGTACCGAAAAGCGACCACAGGACGGCTGCCGTGACCAACGGGTAAGGAATGCTGCCGACGATCGGTAGTTCGGTGACGTTCTCCGAAAGTCGGATCAGCACAGGCGTGAAGGCGATCAAAGTCATGACGCTGTCAATCAGGCTGACGCCGAGCCCTTCGACCGTCGAGGAGAAGCGCATCGTATCTTCCTGTACGCGCTGCGAGGCACCCTCGATGTGACGCAGCTTGCCCCAGTTGGCCATGTAGTATTCGTTCATCGCCGTACGCCAACGGAAGATGTAATGGCTGACGAAGAAACGCGTCATGACCGCGACTGCCACGGCGACCATGGCGATGCCGAGGAAGGTGCCGATCTGAGCGTAGAACTCTTCGGCCGTGACAACAGCCGCCTTGGAAACCGCGGCCTGGATCAGGTCCCAGAACGGACCGTACCAGTTGTTGATCGCCACGCTCACCTGCACTTGGAAGTAGGTGACGAAAAGGATGAGAGCGGATCCCCAAATAGACCAGCTCTGCCAGCGATGCGGAGAGTAGACCTGCCAGAAGGCGGCGAAAATAGCCACCACCAATCCAAAGTAGATATAGAACCAGAGGAAGGCAGGCGACCAGAAGGCCGAGATACCGACGATCGGCGGGGCATCAGCCGGCGCGGGGGGCAAGCCAACGAAGGCGCCGATCCTTTCACCCCAGCCATACCAGAAGGCAACGGCAATCAGCGACCAGATAACGACGGAGATGAAGAACTGCTTCGGCTTGGGGAAGAAGGATTGGAACAAGGGACGGCACTCGCTTTTCTTCGGAGGGCAACGACTTGCCTCCTGATGCGGCCGAAACTAGGGCAAATTGCGCGCGGCAACAATTACGCAATCCCAATGTTACTGTTATTTCATGAAGCTCCCGCCCGGGGAACGCCGTCCCCAGCGCCCGCAAATCGTCAGAACTTCACCGTGCCAACGCAGCCCGAATCCTGCGCAGTTCCAGCACCACCACCATACCGCAGCAGAACAGAACAACGGCAGCAACCAGCGTCGGCAGTGCGAAACTTCCGGTCCGCTCCGCCAGCCACCCAGCCACCACCGGTCCGATGATCTGGCCGATGCCGAAAGCCGCGGTCATCAGGGCGAGCGCCCTCCGCGGACTTTCGGGCGCAAGCTGACGGCCGATCTGCAGGCCATAGGCCGTCACCATCATGAAGGTAGCGCCGAGCATCAGCCCGCCGACAAGCGGCGCCACGGACACCGGCAGAGAAACGGTCAGCAGGAGGCCGACAGCCTCGACCAGGAGGCCCGCGGCATAGACGCCCGCCAGCCCGAGGCGCGGCACGGCGAAACGCCACAGATAGATCGACAGCGCAGCGCTGACACCGGTGATCAGCCAGGCGAGAAACTCGACACTGTGCCCGCCGCTGTCGCCGCGCGCCATGGCAACGAGGAACGTCGCGGTGATGACGTAGCCGAAGCCGAAGAAGCCATAGGTGAGCGTGACCACGGTCAGCGGCCGGGTCCAGGTAAGCGGCGCCTCGCGCCCGGCGCCCTTCCCCACGTGATCGCTGCCGGGCAGCAGAGCGGCAACAAGAGCCGTACCCAGGAGCGCCACAAGCGCGCCGGTGAACCAATCTCCTTGTGAGGCGGAGAGGCCTGCGACGCCCGCAAGCGGTGCGGCCCAGACGCAGATCGAGGAAAGCGCAATGCCGAAACCGACGCCGCCGAAATGCACCGAGGGCACATGTTCGGATTTCGCGCGCAGCCCCTGCCCCAGCACGATCCCGGACAGGAAGATCATCGCAAAGGCGCTCGCCAGTCCGGCAAGGAGGCGGACGATCGAATAGACGAGAACCGACGAGGTGAGCCCCATCGCCGCGAGCAAGAGTGTTGTCGCGCCAAGCGCAGCAAGGCCGATCCGCCGCTCATGCCCGTAGGCCCAGCCATAGGCGGCAAGCACGGCACCCGCGAGATAGCCGACGAAGTTGGCCGAGGCGATCAGCCCGGCATCCGCCGGCGAAAGCCCCGCATCGGCCATCATCGCCGGCAGGATGGGCGTATAGGAGAACCGGCCGAAGCCCATGGCGACGGCCATGGCAACGGCCCCTGCGATCGCCGTCGCGGCGAGGCTGCTGCGTGACGCCTCACGAGGCGCAGGAGACGACGGTTCCTCCAAGTGCCCCGTTCGACGCGGATCAGTGCGGTCGGTCATGCCGACGTGCTTTTCGTCGCGGTCCGGTAATCTGTGGAGCGTACTCATCCCTTCTTATTGCATCGCAGCAACAAGGCGACAAATCATTATGATTGAACCTTCGATTAATGGAATCGAACGGTCGCAGCCGCGACGGCACGGCTGCATCTGCTCTGCTCACCCTGGCAGCGTTACCACCAGCGGCCCGGTCCGGGTGACGACGACCGTATGTTCGTATTGCACCGTCGGAGCGCGTGGTTCGCTGTAAAGCGTCCAGTCATCGTCGCCGCCCTCGGCCCAATGCGCGCCCATCGACAGGAACGGTTCGACGGTGAAGACCATGCCTTCCTTCATCCGGCGCCTTTCGGAGGGATCCGGCCAGGTGGCGATCTCGGCCGGATCCTCGTGCAACGACCGGCCGATGCCGTGGCTCGCCAGGTTGGTGACGAGCGAATAGCGGTTCCTGCGCGCGAATTCGCCGATGGCGTTGCCGATCGAGGCCAACGACTGGTCCGGCCGCACCTGCTTCAAGCCCACCCACATGGCCCGCTTGCCATCGCGGCAGAGCCGGTCGATGGCGGACGTGACCGGCGGCACGGGGAAGGAGGCGCCGGTATCGGCAAACAGACCGTCCTTCTCGGCGGAGACGTCGATGTTGACGAGATCGCCGGCGCGGATCACCCGGCTGCCCGGAATACCATGGGCGACTTCCTCGTTGACGCTGATGCACGTCGCACCGGGGAACTTGTAGCAGAGCTCCGGCGCCGAACGCGCGCCCGCATCCTCGAGCACCCGGCGGCCAATCGCGTCGAGTTCCGCCGTGGTGATGCCGGGTTCGAGCGCCTCGCCCATCGCCTGAAGCGCATTGGCGCAGATGCGGCCGATTTCCTTCAGCCGCTCAAGATCTTCGTCGTTGTTGAGGGTCATGATGTCTCGCTTTCGCGGCCACATGTAGCGTGCCGACGCTGGCGATGCCAGTACCGACCACGCGAGCGCAGCTACTGACGCTCGTCCGCCAGCATCTCGCGGACCCGCGGCGCGACCTTGGTGCCGTAGAGCTCGATGCCGCGCATGATCTCACCGTGCGGCATCGGGCCGATCGCCATCTGCAAGAGGAAGCGATCGTTGCGGAAGAGCTTCTGGTGCGCGACGATCTTTTGCGCGACCGTCTCCGGGTCGCCGATGAAGAGGTTGCCGGTCGGGCTGCGCGCCTGGTCATAGTGGGCGCGGTTCGTCGGTCCCCAGCCGCGCTCTCGGCCGATGCGGTTCATCACCTCCGCCTGCGGTCCATAGAAGCGGTCGGCCGCCAAATCGGTCGTGTCGGCGATGAAGCCGTGGACGTTGATGCTCGTCTTCAATTTCGATGCATCCTGTCCGGCGCGCCGCGCCGCCTCGCGGTAGAGATCGAAGAGCGGTGCGAACCGCCGCGGTTCTCCACCGATGATCGCAAGCGCCATCGGCAGGCCGAGCGCGCCGGCGCGGGCGACCGACTGCGGCGTGCCGCCGACGGCAATCCAGAGCGGCAGCGGATCCTGCAGCGGCCGCGGATAGACGCCGCGATCGTCGATCGGCGGCCGCATCTCGCCGGACCAGGTGACCTTCTCGCTGTCGCGGATCGCCAGCAAGAGGTCCAACTTCTCGGCGAAAAGCCGGTCGTAATCGTCCAGCGACTGGCCGAACAGCGGGAAGGATTCGATGAAGGAGCCGCGCCCGGCCATGATTTCCGCGCGACCGTTGGAGACGAGATCGAGCGTCGCGAATTGCTGGAAGACGCGGACCGGATCGTCGGAGCTCAGCACCGTCACCGCGCTCGTCAGCCGGATGTTCTTCGTCTTGGCCGCCGCCGCCGCCAGAATGACCGCCGGCGCAGAGGCCGCGTAGTCGGGGCGGTGGTGTTCGCCAAGCCCGAAGACATCAAGGCCGACCTGGTCGGCAAGCTCGATCTCTTCGATGAGGTTGGCAAGCCGGCGGCGCCCTTCCCTGCCCTTGCTTTCGGCGTTCGGATCGACATCCGCGAATGTGTAAAGCCCGAGTTCCATGCTGCCCGTCCTGTTTCTGTTTTGACAACAGATAGTTGGCGCACGCACGGGCAGCAAATGCTCATCCGGGAAACACATCGTTTCCCGAACAAGTCGATCGATGTCGGCGGACCGTTGTGTTCACCTCCCTTGAGCGGAGGACCGACCGCTCCGCCATCTCGTGGCATAGGGGAGCGCGAACATATAGAGGCCACTGAACAACAACAGGAACAGAGGAAGCAGCGGCGAATAGACGATCCAGGCGGGCGGCTCACCCAGCGCCATGGCGACGAAATTGGCAATCACGGTCGCCGTGAAAATGATCGACAGCCAGCGGTGAATTTGCCGAATCCAAGCACTCATTAAAACCTCCCAGGAAATTCGATCACATACGGTTCTCGCCAGTTTCAATCGAGCCGTGCCAGAACCTGCTCCAGATTTGCAAGGAACTGCTGCCACCCGGCCTTGGCGCCACCAAAGGCCTGGCGCTGCTCCGGCCGGAAGCCCGACTGCTCCATGCGTAGCTGGGTCCCTGTGGTCGTTGGCGTGAGGATGAACGTCACCACGCTTTTGAGGTCGAAGGCCGCATCCTCGTGGGCGAAGTTCCAAGTGTATGTCAGCCTTCTGTTCGGCTCTACGGCAAGCACCTCGCAGTCCAAAACGCCGCCCCATTCGCCGCGCAGATTGAAACGGTGACCCACCACCGGGCTGAAGTCGTTTTTCATCAGCCACTCCTCGATCAGGTGTGGTTGGGTGAGCGCACGCCAGATCTTTTCGGGCGGATGCGGGATTTCACGTTCGACGACGACTGCGCGCGTTTCGTTCATTGGTCCATCCTTTTCAGTAGATCTTCCAGATCGTCGAAGCGGCGCTGCCAGAATCCAGCCATCTCGCTTGTCCAATCGACCAGGGGGACAAGCGCGCCGAGTTGCGCGCTGTAGTAGGTGTGGCGACCTTCGTGCCGGTCGCGCACCAACCCAGCCTCCCGTAGGATCCCGAGATGCTTTGAGACGACCGGTTGCGAAACCCCGGCCCGCGCCGTCAGAGCGCCAACCGACTTTTCTCCCTCGCGGCACAATCGCTCGAAGAGAGCACGCCGCGTCGGATCGGCAAGCGTCCTGAAGAGTAAATCGTGAGTCTCCGACATTTGGGATCAATACCCCGTTGGCTATTAATCGATATATAGCCAACGAGGTATGAATGAGTCAACCCCGACTCACCGAGAGTCCTCGTCACGGTAGCCAAGACGGGCGAACCGCCCGTCTGTTGGCGTTGAAACTTCATGGCAAATGACCAGACATATCTGTTTTCAAGCAATCTCGAAATTTCGCGTGAGCACCACTCCTCAACGCGCGTTCTTGAAGAACTATATCCAGTTGGCTATGCATGACGCATCATCGTCATCGATCGTGCGTGCTCGCAGCGACGCGCGCCACGTTGCCTGCGCTATGCGCCTTTCAGTGAGGACATGTTTAGAGGGCAACGTCGCAGACGAAAGGCGGCGCCCTACGCCGCCATCAGCGTCCGCTTCACCGCGCTGCGCCAGCCCTTGAGCTTGCCCTTGCGCGTCGTCCCGTCCATCTTCGGTTCGAAGCGCCGGTCGCGCGCCCAGGACTTGGCGAACTCCTCCTGGGTGGGCCAGACTCCGGCGCGGCTGCCGGCGAGCCAGGCGACGCCGAGCGCCGTCGTCTCGAGGATGACCGGCCGGTCGACCGGGGCGTCGAGCAGATCGGACAGCCTTTGCATCGTCCAGTCGGAGGCGACCATGCCGCCATCGACACGCAACACCGTGTCCTTGCCGTTGCTGCGCCAGTCCCGGTGCATGGCGTCGAGCAGATCGCGCGTCTGATAGCAGACGGATTCGAGAGCGGCACGGGCGAATTCGGCCGGGCCGGTGTTGCGCGTCATCCCGTAGATCGCGCCGCGGGCATCCGGATCCCAGTGCGGCGCACCGAGGCCGGTGAAGGCCGGCACGAGATAAACCTCCTGCGTCGGGTCGGCGCTTTCGGCAAGCGTACCGGTGTCGGGTGCCGCCTTGATGACCTTGAGCCCGTCGCGCAACCACTGAACGGCAGCGCCGGCCACGAAAATCGAGCCTTCGAGCGCATAAGTCGTCTCGCCATTGAGGCGATAGGCGATGGTGGTGAGCAGCCGATTCTTGGAACGAACGATATCCTTCCCCGTGTTGAGCAGCGCGAAACAGCCGGTGCCGTAGGTGGATTTCAGCATGCCGGGCTTGAAGCAGGCCTGGCCGATCGTTGCCGCCTGCTGGTCGCCAGCAACGCCGAGGATCGGGATCGCCGCGCTGAAGAGGGACGCATCCGTGACGCCGAAGTCGGCGGCGCAATCCTTCACGTCCGGCAGCATCGCCCGCGGGATGCGCAGGATGTCGGTGAGCTCGTCGTCCCAGCTATTGTCGACGATGTTGTAGATCAGCGTGCGCGACGCGTTGGTCGCGTCGGTGACGAAGGACTTGCCGCCGGTGAGCCGCCAGATGAGGAACGTGTCGATGGTGCCGAAGCAGAGTTCGCCCTTGGCGGCGCGCGCCTGCGCGCCCTTCACATTGGTGAGCAGCCAGTTGAGCTTCGTGCCGGAGAAATACGGATCGAGCAGCAGCCCGGTTTTCTTGGTGAAGGTCTTTTCGAGGCCCTGCTTCTTCAGCTTATCGCAGAAGGAAGCGGTGCGGCGGTCCTGCCAGACGATCGCGTTGTGGATCGGTTTGCCCGTCGCGCGATCCCACACCACCACCGTCTCGCGTTGGTTGGTGATGCCGATCGCAGCGATTTCACTCGTGGAAATGCCGGCCTTCTCGATCGCCTGTCGAGCGGTGAAGAGAACTGTCTCCCAGATCTCCTCCGGGTCGTGTTCCACCCAGCCGGATTTCGGAAAATGCTGCCTGAATTCTCTCTGGCCGACGCCCGCGACCTGCTGCTTGCCGTCGAAAACGATCGCCCGCGTGGACGTCGTACCCTGATCGATCGCGAGAATATATCCGCCCATATGCCCCTCCTCGGCACGCAACAGCCGCCGCCCTTCCTCTAGCGGCAACCTTCGGAAGACTTGAATACGACGGATAAACGAATGTCAAACGAAAACAAAACGCAACTCTTCCGCCCTTTTCACCGCGGCACCAACTCTGCGTCGCCGCCCCGAAAAACACAATTGTCACCGCCGCGCTTTTGCGCGTAGGCTGCGGCTGTTGCGTCGCAAAACGAGGGCGCCGAGCGGATAAGAATGCGGCACGGTCTGCACTTTGTCCCATCGCACGATGGGACGGGTCTGCGGCACCGAGGGAGAGATCGAGAATGACGAAAACAGCGGTCATAACGGGTTCGACGAGCGGCATCGGCCTGGCAATCGCCAAGGCCTTTGCGAAAACCGGCGCCAACATCGTGCTGAACGGTTTCGGTTCGGCCGACGAAATCAGGACCGTGACGGACGAGGTGGCGGGTCTCGGCGCCGGCACGGTGCTTCACCACCCGGCCGACATGACGAAGCCGGCCGAGATCGCCGACCTGATCGCGACCGCCACCGCCCGCCTCGGCGGTGCCGACATCCTCGTCAACAATGCCGGCGTGCAGTTCGTTGAAAAGATCGAGGATTTTCCGGTCGAGCAATGGGACCGGATCATCGCCATCAACCTCTCCTCCTCCTTCCACACGATCCGGGCGGCGATTCCCGCGATGAAACAGAAGGGCTGGGGCCGCATCGTCAATATCGCCTCGGCGCATGGCCTCGTCGCCTCGCCCTTCAAGTCCGCCTATGTGGCCGCCAAGCATGGTATCATGGGGCTCACCAAGACCGTGGCGCTCGAGGTCGCGGAAAACGGCATCACCGTGAACTCGATCTGCCCCGGCTATGTGCTGACGCCGCTCGTCGAAAAGCAGATACCGGACCAGGCAAGGACGCGCGGCATCACCGAGGAACAGGTGATCAACGAGGTGATGCTCAAGGGCCAGCCGACCAAGAAATTCATCACCGTCGAGCAAGTTGCCTCGCTGGCGCTCTATCTTGCCAGCGACGAGGCCGCCCAGATCACCGGCACGCATGTCTCGATGGACGGCGGCTGGACGGCGCAATAGAGCGGGATCGAGAAGGACGCATGGCACAGGCATCCGACAGCATCCGCTTCATCCTGAACGACAGGGAGGTCGCGCTTTCCGATGTTGCGCCGACAGACACGCTGCTCGACTTTCTCAGGCTTGAGCGTCGCCTGACCGGCACCAAGGAAGGCTGTGCCGAGGGCGACTGCGGCGCCTGCACCGTGCTCGTCGGCCGGCTCACCGGCAACAGCGAGAGCCTGGTCTACGAAACCGTCAACGCCTGCATCCGCTTTGTCGGCTCACTGAACGCGACGCATGCCGTCACCGTCGAGCATCTGGCCGCAAGCGACGGAACGCTGCATCCGGTGCAGCAGGCAATGATCGATTTTCACGGCTCGCAATGCGGCTTCTGCACGCCCGGCATCGTCATGTCGCTCTATGGGCTGTGGCTGACGAAAGACAATCCGAGCCGCGCGGCGATCGAGAAGGCCCTGCAAGGCAATCTCTGTCGCTGCACCGGCTACGAGCCGATCATCCGCGCGGCCGAGGCCGCGGCAAAGGAGCGGCCGTCGGCGGTTTTTGATCCGATTACCCGGACGCGCGAGACGGTAGCGGCGCGGCTCAAGGCGCTACGGGCGACGGAAACGATCGTCATCGGCAAGGGCGAAGACTGTCTTATCGTTCCGGCGGATACCGCCGGGCTTGCGACGGTGCTGGCCGAACATCCCGCGGCCACGATCGTCGCCGGTGCGACCGATGTCGGCCTCTGGGTGACGAAGCAGATGCGCCCGATCAATCCGGCAGTGTTCATCAACGGCATCGCCGAACTGCAGAAAATCGAAAGCTCTGAAGCCGGCCTGACGATCGGCGCCGGCGTCAGCTATACGGCCGCCTTCGAGGCTCTTGTCGCCTACCCGACTTTCGGGGCGCTGCTCGACCGCATCGGCGGCGAGCAGGTGCGCAACATGGGCACGATCGGCGGCAACATCGCCAACGGCTCGCCGATCGGCGACAGTCCGCCGCCGCTGATCGCCCTCGGCGCAACCGTCACGCTGCGGTCGAAGGACGGCACGCGCCCGCTGCCACTCGAGGATTTCTTCATCGCCTATGGCAAGCAGGACCGTCGCCCTGGCGAATTCCTCGAAAGCATCTTCGTGCCGGCGCTGCCGGCCGGCGACCGCTTCGCCGCCTACAAGGTGACGAAGCGCCGCGACGAGGATATCTCCGCTTTGCTCGGCGCTTTCCGTATCTCGCTCGAAGGCGACCGGGTGAAGACCGCCCGCATCGCCTTCGGCGGCATGGCCGCCACCCCGAAGCGGGCGAAGGCCGTCGAGGCGGCCTTGCTCGGCCAGCCCTGGACGGAGGACACGGTGCGCTCGGCGCAAACTGCCTTCGAGACGGACTTCCAGCCGATTGACGACTGGCGCGCCACCAGCGCCTACCGCATGCTGGCGGCAAAGAACCTGCTGATGCGCTTCTTCCTGGAGAGCATTGGAGAGGAGGCCCAGCTTCAGCGCTTCGAGGATGTGGCATGAGTGCTGACTTCGAAGTTTGCGAGGCGCGATTGCCCCTCTCCTCGGGTTTAACCCGAGGACTAACCCTCTCGCCGCCTGCGGGGAGAGGGGACTTTGGACGTTGGGGCGCTGCCGCGCGTTCCCTTCTCCCCGCGCGGGGGGAGAAGGTGGCCGGCAGGCCGGATGAGGGGCAGCAATTCCTTCGGCAGGAGGGCCTAGATGGATAAATCCACCTTCGAAGAACGCCAAACCATCGCCGGCCCGATGCACAGCGAGCTCCGCCACGACAGTGCCCACAAGCACGTCGCCGGGACCGCCGATTATATCGACGACATCCCGGAACCCGCCGGAACCTTGCACGGTGCGCTTGGCCTCACGGACCGGGCACACGCCGAAATCACGGACATGGACCTCTCGACGGCTGCCGCCCTCCCCGGCGTCGTCTGCGTGCTGACCGCAAAGGACATGCCGCATTCGAACGACATCAGCCCCACCCACCTGCACGACGAGCCGGTGCTTGCCGACGGCCGCGTACAGTTCCACGGGCAGCCGGCCTTTGCGGTGATCGCCGAGACGCGCGACATTGCGCGCCGGGCCGCGCGGCTTGCGAAGATCACCTATCGCGACCTGCCGCACATGATCGATGTTGCCGATGCGATGGCCGGGGGCGGCGAGCTCGTCACGCCGCCGTTGACACTGCAGCGCGGCGATGCGGAGGGCGAATTGGAGCGCGCACCACGCCGGCTCAAGGGCCGGATGCGGATCGGTGGCCAGGAGCACTTCTATCTGGAAGGGCACATCGCGCTGGCGGTTCCCGGCGAGGACGACGAGATGGCCGTCTGGGTGTCGACCCAGCATCCGAGCGAAGTCCAGCACATGGTCGCGCAGGTACTCGGCGTCCCGTCAAACGCCGTTACCGTCAATGTCCGCCGCATGGGCGGTGGCTTCGGCGGCAAGGAAACGCAGGGCAACCAGTTCGCCGCACTCGCTGCGGTTGCGGCGCGCAAGCTGCGCCGCGCCGTGAAATTCCGCCCCGACCGCGACGACGACATGACGGCGACGGGCAAGCGCCACGACTTCCTCGTCGATTACGATGTCGGCTTCGATGAGGACGGGCAGATCCTGGCGGTCCACGCGACCTATGCGGCGCGCTGCGGTTTCTCCGCCGATCTATCCGGACCGGTCACCGACCGGGCGCTCTTCCACGCCGACAACGCCTACTTCTATCCGCATGTGAAGCTGACCTCGCAACCGCTGAAGACCAATACGGTTTCCAACACCGCCTTTCGCGGCTTCGGCGGGCCGCAAGGCATGGTCGGCTGCGAGCGGATCATCGAGGAGGTCGCCTATGCGCTCGGTAAGGACCCGCTCGAAATCCGCAAGCTGAACTTCTATGGCGACGGGAACTCGGGTCGCAACATCACGCCCTATCATCAGACGATCGAAGACAACATCATCCGACAGATCGTCGACGAACTGGAAACGAGCGCCGACTATCAGGCGCGGCGGGCCGCGATCATCGACTTCAACAGATCGAGCCGAGTGATCCGCAAGGGCATCGCGCTGACCCCGGTGAAGTTCGGGATCTCCTTCACCCTGACCCATCTCAATCAGGCCGGCGCCCTCGTCCACGTCTACAATGACGGCTCGGTCCATCTCAACCATGGCGGCACCGAGATGGGCCAGGGCCTCTACACCAAGGTGGCGCAGGTTCTGGCCGACAGCTTCCAGATCGATATCGGCCGGGTGAAGATCACCGCGACGACGACCGGCAAGGTGCCGAACACCTCGGCAACGGCCGCCTCCTCCGGTTCCGACTTGAACGGCATGGCCGCTTTCGACGCCGCTCGCCAGATCAAGGAACGGCTTGTCGCCTTTGCCGCCGAGCGCTGGCAGACGACCGCCGAGAACGTCACTTTCGTGCCGAACCACGTCAAGATCGGCGAGGAGCTCGTGCCCTTCGCCGAGTTCATCGGCCAGGCCTATGCGGCGCGCGTGCAGTTGTCGGCGGCCGGCTTCTACAAGACACCGAAGATCCACTGGGATCGTTCAGCCGGACGGGGCACGCCCTTCTATTATTTCGCCTATGGCGCCGCGGTCTCCGAAGTGTCGATTGACACGTTGACCGGGGAATACTTGGTCGACCGGGTCGACGTGCTGCACGACGTCGGCCGCTCGCTCAATCCGGCGATCGACCTCGGCCAGATCGAGGGCGGCTTCGTGCAGGGCATGGGCTGGCTGACGACGGAAGAACTCTGGTGGGACGAGAAGGGGCGGCTGAGGACGCATGCCCCCTCGACTTACAAGATTCCGCTCGCCTCGGACCGGCCGAAGATCTTCAACGTGCGCCTCGCCGAATGGTCGGAAAATGCCGAAAAGACGATCGGCCGCTCGAAAGCAGTGGGCGAGCCGCCCCTGATGCTGCCGATCTCGGTTCTCGAGGCGCTGTCGATGGCGGTCGCCAGCATCGCCGACTATAGGGAGTGCCCCCGCCTCGATACGCCGGCAACACCGGAGCGCATCCTGATGGCGGTGGAGCGGCTCAGGGGACGGTAAGGCGCGCTGTGGAGAATGCCCCTAACCCTAACCCGCTCCCCGCACGCGGGGGAGCGGGGAGAGGGGACGAAAGCGGCGCGGCAAGGTTCCTTCGCCCCGCTTGCGGGGAGAAGGTGGCCGGCAGGCCGGATGAGGGGCAAGCTGCGCCAACCTATCGCAGCATCTTATCGTCGCAGCGGGGCATACGCCCGTCGAGGAAACCCAGGTCTTTTTTCATGTAATTGGATGTCGATTCGAGGTCGAGTTTCCGGCTTCGCCCGCTGACGCGGCGAAGCGCTGATGCGGCAAACCGCATCGCGCCGCTGAATGAGAAAAGCGGCTTTCTTTCAGCATATTCCAATACATCGCAAATCATCTGAACATCCATTCGAAGACGATGAAGTTGACTTGCAGCATGCCGCCGAACGTGCTCGAATTCCAATCGAACATCCGTCTGCATGCATCAAGAGAACTTATCCATGAAGATGTCGAAGCAGTTTCCGTTGAATGCGCTGAGGGTCTTCGAGGCCGCCGCCCGGCTCGGCAGCTTCACGAGGGCGGGCGAGGAACTGGGCATGACCCAGACCGCGGTCAGTTACCAGATCAAGCTCATAGAAGAGAGCGTCGGCGAGCCGCTCTTCCTGAGGCGTCCTCGCCAGGTGACGCTGACCGAGGTCGGCCAGCGGCTGGCGCCGAAGGTCACGGAAGCCTTCGAATTGTTGCAGGAGGCCGTCGCTTCGGCGCGCGTCGATGCCGATACGGCACTTTTCATCCACTCGACGCCGACTTTTGCCTCGCAATGGCTGGCGCGCAATATCGGCACGTTTCAGATCGCCCACCCGCATATCTCGGTACGCCTGACGACGGCCGACAAGGTGATCGACTTCGGCAAGGAAGCAGCAGACATTGCCATCCGCTACGGCGACGGCAATTGGCCGGGTCTCGCCAGCCATCCGTTGATGCGGGTGGAGTTCACGCCGATGCTGAGCCCGGCGCTCGCCGAGACCATAGGCGGCGTGCATGAGCCGCGCGACCTTCTGAAGCTCAGGATCATCGATCCGAACGACCCCTGGTGGGAGCAATGGTTCCGCGCCGCCGGCGTCGAAAATCCGGACCTTGCCGGCCGCCCCGCCAGCCGGCTAGGCGCCCAGACATTCGAGGCACGCGCCGCGGTCGCCGGCCAGGGCGTCGCCATCCTGACGCCGGATTTCTATAGCGACGACGTCGCGCTGGGCAGGCTCTACCAGCCCTTCGATCTGCGCTGCAAGGATCGCGACTATTGGCTGGCCTATCCGCATGCCCGCCGAAACGCCCCGAAGATTCGCGCCTTTCGCGACTGGATCCTGGGCGAGCTCAACCCGTCTTCAAACCGGCTCTGAAGAGATTGAATCACATCACGAAGGATGCTCCGCTAACCTTTTGGAAAAGATCGATTTCGCGCTCGTAGGCGTAGCCCGTGAATTCGCTCCGGCAATCAAATCGGCCCTTCCCCGTTCCCGCTTTTTCTCGCAATCTGCAACGTCGGAGAGAAAGGGGACCTGAATGTACGAATTCGCGATCGCCTGGGAATGGCTGGCCT
Source organism: Sinorhizobium fredii USDA 205 (assembly GCF_001461695.1). GTDB lineage: Bacteria > Pseudomonadota > Alphaproteobacteria > Rhizobiales > Rhizobiaceae > Sinorhizobium > Sinorhizobium fredii. Next base: position 92,032 of record NZ_AUTC01000024.1, read on the forward strand.
TTGCCGTTCGCTGGCTGCATGCCGTGACGGCCATTGCCTGGATCGGCTCATCCTTCTATTTCGTCGCACTCGACCTTGGCCTCGTGAAGCGCGACCACCTGCCGCCCGGCGCCTATGGCGAGGAATGGCAGGTGCACGGCGGCGGTTTCTACCACATCCAGAAATACCTGGTGGCACCGGCGACGATGCCGGAGCATCTCACCTGGTTCAAATGGGAGTCCTATTCGACGTGGCTTACCGGCTTCGCGATGCTCTGCATCGTCTACTATGGCGGCGCCGATCTGTTCCTGGTCGACCGGCATGTGCTGGACATCTCGGCGACGACGGCGATCCTGATCTCGCTTGCGTCACTTGGCGTCGGCTGGGTTCTCTACGATCTTCTTTGCAAGTCGCCGATCGGCAAGAACACCTGGGGGCTGATGGCGCTGCTCTATGTCGTACTCGTCGCCATGGCCTGGGGCTATACGCAGGTCTTTACCGGCCGGGCCGCCTTCCTGCATCTCGGCGCCTTCACGGCGACGATCATGTCGGCCAATGTGTTCTTCATCATCATCCCCAACCAGAAGATCGTCGTCGCCGACCTGATCGCCGGGCGCACGCCCGATCCGAGGCTCGGTGCCCAGGCCAAGCAGCGATCGCTGCACAACAACTACCTGACCTTGCCGGTCATCTTCTTCATGCTGTCGAACCACTATCCGCTCGCCTTCGCGACGGCCTTCAACTGGATCATAGCTGCCTTGGTGTTCCTGATGGGCGTGACGATCCGTCACTGGTTCAACACCACTCACGCGCGCAAGGGCAAACCGACCTGGACCTGGCTCGCGACGGCGATCCTCTTCATCCTGATCATATGGCTCTCGACCGTGCCGAAGGTGCTGACTGGAGGAGAGCAGGCCGAGGCCGCACCCACCTTCAAGCGCTTTGCCGAAAATGCACATTTCCCCGCCGTCAAGGATGCGATCGCGACCCGCTGCAGCATGTGTCATGCCGCCGAGCCCGTTTACGAGGGCATTGCCCGCGCCCCGAAGGGCGTCATACTCGAGAGCGACGCCGAGATTGCCGCCCTGGCGCGTGAAATCTATATCCAGGCCGGACGCAGTCACGCCATGCCGCCAGGCAACCTAACCGATATGACGGCGGACGAACGCAGGTTGCTGACGGCCTGGTTCGAGAGCGCCGTCGGGGAGACACAATGACATCCACCCTCATCCGCGGCCGCACGCTGAGTTTCCACCGCGCGCCGGAGAGCATCGACGACAGCGGCGCCTATACCTATGAGAGCGACGGCGCGCTCCTCGTCGAAGCTGGTGTCATCAGGGCTGCCGGTCCCTACGCGACGGTCAAGTCCGCAGCACCGGAAGAGGTGGTGGAAATCGACCATCGGCCGCATTTCATCGTCCCAGGCTTCATCGATACGCACCTGCATTTCCCGCAAATGCAGGTCATGGCCTCCTATGCCGCCAACCTGCTCGAATGGCTGAACACCTACACTTTCCCGGAGGAGTGCCGCTTCGTCGAGACGGCGCATGCGGAGCGGATCGCCGCTCGCTTCTTCGACGAGATGGTGCGCCACGGCACGACGACGGCAACGGCCTATTGCTCGGTGCACAAGGCGTCCGCCGACGCCTTCTTCGCCGAGAGCCTGAGGCGTGGCATGTGCATGGTCGCCGGCAAGGTGATGATGGACCGCAACGCCCCCCAGGGCCTGCTCGATACGCCTGAGATGAGCTACGACGAGACGCGGGCGGTGATTGCCGATTGGCACGGCAAGGGCCGCAACCACGTCGCCATCACGCCGCGCTTCGCCATCACCTCGACGCCGGAGCAGATGGAGGTGGCGAAATCGCTGGTCCGGGAGTTTCCGAGCCTGCATGTGCAGACGCATCTCTCGGAAAATCGAGACGAGATCGCGTTTACCTGCGAACTCTATCCGGAAGCGAAGGATTATACCGACGTCTATGCCCGCTATGACCTGCTCGGATCTAAGAGCCTGTTCGGCCACTGTATTCATCTCTCGGAACGTGAAGCCGACGCGATGAGCGAGACGGGCTCGGTCGCAGTCTTCTGCCCGACATCCAACCTTTTCCTCGGCTCCGGCCTGTTTCCGCTTCGCGCCCTGACGCGGCGCGAGAAGCCGGTGCGCGTCTCGGTCGCCTCCGATATCGGCGGCGGCACCAGCTATTCGATGCTGAAGACGCTCGACGAGGCCTACAAGATCCTGCAGTTGCAGGGCGAGCGACTGAACCCCTTCGACAGCTTCCACATGATGACCCGCGGCAACGCCGAAGCGCTGTCGCTTGCACATCGCATCGGCACGCTGGAGCCGGGCACCGATGCCGACCTCACGGTGCTCGACATGGGGGCGACACCGGCCATGGCGCTCAGGGCCGAAGTGGTCAGTTCGCTCGCCGACGAGCTTTTCCTGTTGCAGACGATGGGCGACGACCGCTCGATCGTCGAGACCTATGTGGCGGGCAAGCCGGCCAAATCGGCGCTCGGCACGACTTGATGCAAGAGGTCAATTTTTTTGACCTCTTGCTTGTTGCGTCTATTACACCCCTTTCGAAAAGATGATAAGGCGTCCGTCATCTCCATTCGATGAGGGCGATCCATGACGCAAATCCTCGACATCAGCGACCTCAAGGCGCTCGCCAAGCGGCGCGTTCCGAAGCTCTTCTTCGACTATGCCGACAGCGGCGCCTGGACGGAGGGCACCTATCGGGCCAACGAAGAGGATTTCGCGAAGATCAAGCTGCGCCAGCGGGTGTTGGTCGACATGACCAATCGATCGCTCGAAACGACGATGATCGGCCAGAATGTGTCGATGCCCGTGGCGCTTGCCCCCACCGGCCTCACCGGCATGCAACATGCCGACGGCGAGATGCTGGCGGCTCAGGCGGCCGAGGCCCATGGCGTTCCCTTTACACTCTCGACCATGAGCATCTGCTCGATCGAGGACGTCGCGTCGGTCACGACGAAACCCTTCTGGTTCCAGCTCTATGTCATGCGCGAGCGCGAATTCGTGCTCAACCTCATCGACCGCGCCAAGGCGGCAAAATGCTCGGCGCTCGTCCTGACACTCGACCTGCAGATTCTCGGCCAGCGCCACAAGGATCTTCGCAACGGGCTGTCGGCACCGCCGCGCATGACGCCCAAGCATCTCTGGATGATGGCGACACGGCCACGCTGGTGCATGAAGATGCTCGGCACCAACCGCCGCACCTTCCGCAATATCGTCGGCCACGCCAAGAGCGTCACCGACCTCTCCTCGCTTCATGCCTGGACTGCGGAGCAGTTCGATCCGCAGCTCTCCTGGAAAGACGTCGAGTGGATCAAGGAGCGCTGGGGCGGCCCGCTCATCCTGAAGGGTATTCTCGATCCGGAAGACGCGAAAATGGCGGCGAAGACCGGCGCCGACGCGATTATCGTCTCGAACCACGGCGGCCGCCAACTCGACGGGGCGCCGTCTTCGATCAGCATGCTGCCGAAGATCATCGATGCCGTCGGCGATCAAATCGAGGTCCATCTCGACGGCGGCATCCGCTCCGGCCAGGACGTGCTGAAAGCGGTCGCGCTCGGTGCCAAGGGCACCTTCATCGGCCGCCCCTTCCTCTACGGTCTCGGGGCGATGGGTAAGGATGGCGTGACCCTCGCCCTCGACATCATCCGCAAGGAGATGGACATCACCATGGCGCTCTGCGGCAAGCGCAACATCACCGATGTGGGCCGCGACGTCATCGCCGACTACGCGATGTAACGTGTCAAGCGGCGGGCATTGCCCGCCCGCATCCCTTCGTCCGGGCTCAACTGCCGCGATAGGTGGAATAGCCGTAGGGCGAGAGCAACAGCGGCACGTGATAGTGGCTGGCAGCGTCGGCGATGCCGAAGCGCAGTGGGATAAGGTCTAGGAAAGCCGGATCCGAGAGCGCCACCCCGGCCGCACGCAGATAGTCGCCGGCGTGAAAGACCAACTCGTAGTGGCCCGCCTTGAAAATCTCGCCCTCCGCAAGCGGCGCGTCGACTCGGCCGTCGCTGTTGGTGCGGACCGTGCGGATCAACTGCCGCTCCTCCCCGTTCAGCCGAAAGAGGTCGATCCTGAGCCCCTCGGCCGGCTTGCCGAGGGCGGTATCGAGGACATGGGTCGTCAGGCGGCCGCTCTTGCTCATCGGGCTGTTTCCTTTGACGGCAGATCTGGGATGACGAATGGTTCTTCGTAGAAAAATTCCTCGAGATTGTCGCCCGGTCCGGCGCGATCGACGACGAGGAAATCACTGGCCGCATCGATCGCCATCAGCGGATGGTGCCAGACGTTGCGGCCATAGTTGACCCCCTGCCGGCCGCTTGCCAGGAAGGCCCGCGGCTTGCCCGGGCGTCCGCCCTCGTCCTCGGCGACGACCGCCAGCCAGGGCCGATCGTGAAGCGGCGAGAAGCTCTGGCTGCCGAGCGGGTGGCGCTCCATCATGGCGAGCCGGTAGGGGAAGGTCCGCGGCTGGCCGCGAAAGATGTTGATGATCACCCGAGCGCCCTCCCCGACGACGTCGACTTCGGCACGCGCATGAAACCGCTCGGTATTGCCACCATTGATGAATCGCGCCGAGGACGGGTCGGCCTCGATGACGCTGCCGAACGGGGCGAAAGCCTCTTTGGTCAGAGGCTCGATCGAAATAAGAGGCGACATCAGGCTGGGGCCCCGGCTCTCCAGCCATTGAGACCAAAGCGCGATACGGCGCCGGCCGGCAGTTCGAGAACGGTCTTGTCAGGCATTGTTTTCTCCCGGAAGCATGGAACCGAGGCGCAGCCGGGCGATCCGCTCCACCTGCGCGCAGGCGGCTTCAAATTCTTCTTCGGCGGAATTGTCAATCCGTTGCTCGAAGGCAGCGAGGATCTCCTCCTTCGACAGTCCCTTTACCGCGATGATGAAAGGAAAGCCGAATTTCTTCGTATAGGCCGCGTTGAGCTGCGTGAAACGCGCATGCTCTTCCGAAGAAAGCCGGTCGAGGCCGGCCGATGCCTGTTCGGACTTCGAGTCGATTGTGAGCTTGCCGGCAATGGCCAGCTTGCCGGCGAGATCGGGATGTGCGCGCAAGACCGCGAGACGTTCCGCAGGCGACGCGGCCCGAAAGGCATTGCAGAGCGCCGAATGGACGCTGCCGGCCGTCAGCCCCGACGAGGCGGCATGATCGAACGCACGCTCCGCCACCCAGGGCGAATGCTCGAAGATGCCGCCGAAGCGGCGGACGAAATCCTCGCGTTCCGACATCAGCGCGGTCCTTCCGGTTTGTGATGCTCGTACCAGTGGCGGGCGATATCGACGCGCCGCGGCACCCATACCTTGTCATGCGACAGGACGTAGTCGATGAAGCGGGCCAACGCCGCCGCCCGTCCGGGCCGGCCGACGAGACGGCAATGCAGGCCGACATTCATCATCTTGGGACTGCCTTCCCTGCCCTCCTCATAGAGGACGTCGAACGTGTCCTTGAGATAGGTGAAGAACTGGTCGCCGGAATTGAAGCCCTGATTGGTGGCAAAGCGCATGTCGTTGGCGTCGAGCGTATAGGGAATGATGAGATGCGGCTTGTCGGCCGTCATGCCCTGGACCCAATAGGGAAGTTCATCCGCATAGGAATCGCAGGAATAGAGGAAGCCGCCCTCCTCCAGGACGAGTTTCAGCGTGTTGACCGAAGGCTTGCCCTGGTAGATGCCGAGCGGCCGCTCGCCCGTTAGCTCCGTATGCAGCCGCACCACCTCGCGAATGTGCTCGCGCTCGACCTCCTCCGGGAAATCCTTGTATTCGAGCCAACGCAGCCCGTGACTGGCGATCTCCCATCCGGCCTCCTTCATCGCTGCAACCGCTTCGGGATTGCGCGCCATGGCAAGCGTCACTCCGTAGACCGTCAGGGTCACGCCGCGGCTCGTGAACAGGCGCCACAGGCGCCAGAAGCCGGCCCGTGCTCCGTATTCGTAGATCGATTCCATATTGAGGTTGCGCTGACCCGGCCAGGGCTGCGCACCGACGATTTCCGACAGCAGGCACTCGGATGCCGGATCGCCATCGAGAATTGAGCTTTCGCCGCCCTCCTCATAGTTCAGGACGAATTGCACGGCGATGCGTGCATCGCCCGGCCAACGGGGATTGGGCGGCGTTCGCCCGTAGCCGATGAGGTCGCGCGGATAGGAAGTCTCGGCCATGAAATCACCTTCGATTTTTCCGAAACGGTAACACCGCACACCGGATTGTCGAGATGAAATGACGGCGGGAGAGGAGCTTAGCGAATCGCGGAAAGGGAATTGGCGACGTGCGGCAGGGAGCCTCCGGCATCGCCCGCGGCGCGGCGCTCCGCCTCGGCCCGAACCGTCCTTTCGCCGCGTGGACGGGCGGAAATCTTGCCGAGCGGATGCTGGGAATGGACGCGCATCGGCGCCCCCTTCTCCGGTTCGACGAACAAAGCAAGGCTATCGACCGCGAGCGGCCTGGCCAGGTGCGGTTCGAAGACTTCTCGCAACGGCGCCTCCAAGCGTTGCCCGACATCGGCGCCCAGGGGGCCGGTGAGCTTCAGGTGAAAACGGTATTCTTCCATCACGTAGGGATCGCCCCAGCGATGCAGGTTGGCGAATTGCGGCGCCGTCAACCGATCGGGATCGGAGCGTTCGATCTCCTCCTCGCTGAGTGGCGCCCGGAACCCGTCGAACGCCTGCAGGACCCGCGCCGCGAGCATATGCATCTGATGGTTCGGCACCGGTGACCGCAAACCAAGACACTGGCTGAGGCGTGCCACCTCCAGCCGCTCGATCGCGAACGACGTCTCGGCGCTGGTGAAGTGCATCAGCGCCCTCAAGAGGTGCGCTTCATCGACGCCGTCAGCAAGGCGGAACGGCGCCATGATCATGGCGTGAAAGCCGAAACGGCGTGGAACCGCCGTGTGGAACGCAATCTCCGAAACGCGAAGGCCGGCGATCGGCGGCGGCTCCATGGGCTCGCCCGAGTAGACGTTGCGGCCGAGCCAACTCGCCGCCGCCGCAGACAACGGGGATGCCATCGGCGGCGTAAAACAAATGGCGTACCGCATTGCGACGCTCCGAAATTCAATCGATAGCCGCCTCTTAGGTGATTTGCGTGACAGATTGACGAAGTCGAATGGGGGCTATTGCAGGCCCGCGATATGGGTTTCGCATCGGAACGATTGCGGAAGGTCGATGGTCGTCTGCCCAGTGATCTCGTCGATGACGAGGCCGGCCAGAACATGCGCCATTCCGAAACTGACCTTGAAGCCGCCGGTCAGCACCGACAGCCTTTGATGATCGGGATGTCGGCCGACCATCGGCTCGCGGCCCGTGGCCTTTGGGCGCAGTCCGGCCCAACGCTCGATCACCCGCGCGTCACGCAGGATCGGAGCCAGAGCAACGGCCCGATCGATCAGAGCATCCAGTTGCGCGTCCGTCGAGAAGGGCTCGGCAAATTGGTTCTCGCTGGTGCTGCCGACCGCCACATGGCCGTTTTCATGCGGAACGATATAGAGGCCGTCGGTGAAGATGATCGGCGCGGCCGGATCGATTTCGGCGCGAAGCAGCGCCGCCTGTCCCTTGACCGCCCCGCCGCTTGGCGCCTGCGGCCGCTCCGCCAATCGGTCGATCATGGGGAAACTCGCGACGCCCGCGGAGAGGATACAATGCCCGAACGTCACCTCGCTCCCGTCGGCGAGCGCCAGCCGGGCGCGTTGCGGATCGATCGTGGAGACCTCGGCCCCCTCTTCGAGCTGGACATGGGGAAACTGAACGAGTGCCGCGCGAAGGGTCGCCAGCAGGTTTCGCGGCGCCACGCGTGCCGCAAGGGTGTCGTGGACGATCCCGAAAGGTGCTGAATCCGCTGCTAGCCACCCGTCGAATCCGGCGTCGCCGAGGCGCCAGTGGAAACGCCGGTCGCCCGCAATCCAGTAGCGCTCGGCGTCCTGCTCGTGACCGAGCGCAATTTCACGGAGATGCCGCCGGCCGAGCGGCATGATCCGGCCCGAGCGGCGATAACCTGCCGAAAGGCCGGTCTCGGCTTCAAGCCGGGCAATCTCGCTCTCGAGGGAAACCAGGGCATCGAACTGGAATTGTTTCTTGGCGTTCCAGCGGTCCGGCATATGCGGCATCAGCGCGCCGAGCAGACCGCCGCTCGCTCCTGCACCGATGTTCTTTCGCTCGAGGAGGCGCGTCTCGATGCCGGCACGGCCAGCCATGAGCGCCGCCCAGAGCCCCATGATACCACCACCAACGATCAAAACTTCGCTCATCGATTGACCTTCTCCTGCATAATTCCGTAGATCGAATTCGATTCAAGGAACGCGCGGCGATGCAGGGCGGCAAGACCAACGAGATTGCGATGACAGAACCTGATAGCCGCCAGAGCCAGCCGCCGGCACAGCAGAGCCTTGAATGGCACGCGGGCGATATGCCCTATTCGGTGGAATTTGGCGATCACTTTTACTGCCGCACCGATGGCCGGCTGGAATGCGGCCATGTTTTCCTCAGCGGCAACCGGCTGCCGGCGCGTTGGAGCACGGGCGGCACCTTCACGATCGGCGAGCTCGGCTTCGGAACCGGCCTGAATTTCTGTGAGACCTGGCGGCAATGGAAGCAGGCAAAGATCTCTACGGGCGAGCTCCATTTCGTCTCGTTCGAGCGCTTTCCGATGCGTGCCGGCGAGATCGACCGGGCACTTTCCCATTGGCCGGAGATCGAGGCAGAGCGTCAGGCGCTGGTCGCCCATTGGCCGGAAGCTCAGGCCGGCCGCATCGACATCGACTTCAACGACGTGCGGCTCACTGTGATCTGCGGCGCGGCGCTCCATGGTCTTTCCGCCTTACGGGAAGACTTCGACGCCTGGTACCTCGACGGCTTTGCGCCGTCGCGCAACCCCGACATGTGGTCGCAGCAACTCATGCAGGCGGTCTTCGACAAGACCGTGCAAGGCGGCACCTTCGCCACTTATGCTGCGGCGGGGTTCGTCCGCCGCAATCTCGCCGCCGCCGGCTTCGTCGTCGAGCGTCTTCCGGGCTTTGCCGGCAAGCGCGAGATGCTGCGCGGCGATAAGCCCTGAAGCCTGCTAAAGCGCGTCGCGTTCGAACGAACTCACGCGGCGCGCTTTAGGTCTTTGTTTGTGCATGTCGTCATCCCAAAACCGCTGCACACTTTTGGGCGACATGCATTAGCCCGGAAAGACCACCGATTTGACCGTCGCGATCAGTTGCTCGGTCGGTACGGCGACGCAGTTGCGATCGATCTCGGCGACGGTCTTTTCCTTGACCTGATGGGAGAGCAGCTTCCTGAGGTCGCCCAAGGTCTGCGGCGCGGCGCAGATCACCAGGTTCTCGAAGGCGTTTTCCAAAGCATAGTGATCGAGCTTCCCGGCGATCTCGACTGCGAAGCGGTGCTGCTCTTCGCGGACCGGATCGCTGCTGTATTCCATCGCCGAGCGGCCATGTCCGACCGACGAATGGCTGCGCCCCGGTTTGTCGGCCATGATGTCTTGAGCGCGTCTTCGTTCGATCTCGTAGGATTCCACTTCCGGCTGCTGACGACCATCCTTCAGCAGGTTGACGTCCTTGACGATGCGCGCCGCATTGCCATCGGCTGCCAGTATCCAAATCCGGTTCCGCACTGGTTCCTCTCCTGTGTCTCGGTTGGCAGATAGGTCGGCGAAGACTCAAGGGACGGAACGGTTGAGGTCGCGTCAGGTTCCCAATCGCCGAAGGTCCTTTTTGTGCAATGTCGCGCGGCTTGGCTGCAAAGCGCGCGAGATAGGCATCGAACTAGGGTCGGCCTCGTGTCGCTCAGCTCCTGCCGACCTGGAACTTTTCTTTCCTGGCACTATTCGCACCAAGCTGCCTGAGAGCGCTGAAGCCGAGCCGCAGAATTGTACGCTCCGGCGCATCTTCTGCAAGGCTTTCATGCAGGATGCTTGACACGCCTCTCTCGCGACTCTCACCGGCGAAGCACCTTCGGACGAAGCGGATGCAGAACCCTTATTTTCGCACTCGCGAAAGATGCAGCTTGACTTTTCGGTCCAAAACAACGACATGGACAGCGCGTCACCTTCCGGCCGCCGCGTGAGCGCGCCCTCGGCAGACACTTCAGCCGTGAAGAAGGAATAGCGCGAGACAACGCCGCAATCGGCGGCAGCACAGGCGCTTGACGATTTTCTCTTAACCCACAAGTTCCCAATTCACGCGGGGTTCTTGACGCCAGACGACACCGGAATTGCAAGAGGCGATTCCGGCGACAGCGTTTGGCGCCCCGAAAGGTATATGCATTGTCCACTTTCAAAGAGCTTGGTCTCTCGCAGGACATCCTGGCGACCCTCTCCGCCAATGGCTTCGAGAAGCCGACGCCCATTCAGACGCAGGCCATTCCGCTTGTCCTCAAGGGTCATGACCTCATCGGTCTCGCCCAGACGGGCACCGGCAAGACGGCCGCCTTCGGCCTGCCGATGATCGAGAAGCTCGTCGCCGACGGCAAGCGCCCCGACCCGCGCAACATCCGCGCCCTCGTGCTTGCCCCCACCCGCGAACTCGTCAACCAGATCGCCGCCAACCTCAAGCTCTTCGTGAAGAAGAGCCCGCTGAAGGTCGGCGTCGTGGTCGGCGGCGTCTCGATCAACAAGCAAACCGAACAGCTCGCCCGCGGCGTCGACATTCTCGTCGCAACACCCGGCCGGCTGCTCGACCTCGTTGCCCGCAAGGCCGTGACGCTGACGCAGGGCCGCTACCTCGTGCTCGACGAGGCCGACCAGATGCTCGACCTCGGCTTCATCCACGACCTGCGCAAGATTTCGAAGCTGGTGCCGAAGAACCGACAGACGCTGCTCTTCTCGGCAACGATGCCGAAGCTGATCGCCGAGCTTGCCGGCGAGTACCTGACCGATCCGGTCAAGGTCGAGGTCACGCCTCCCGGCAAGGCCGCTGACAAGGTTGAGCAATATGTCCATTTCGTTCCAGGCAAGGATCTGAAGACGACGATCCTGAAGCGGTCGCTGACCGACAATCCCGATGGTCTGTCGTTGGTCTTCAGCCGCACGAAGCATGGCGCCGAGAAGCTGATGAAGCATCTGGACCATGTCGGCTTCAAGGCTGCTTCGATCCATGGCAACAAGAGCCAGGGCCAGCGCGAACGGGCGCTGAAAGGTTTCCGCGATGGCGAAATCCGCGTGCTCGTCGCCACCGACGTCGCCGCCCGCGGCATCGACATCCCTGGTGTCACTCACGTCTACAACTATGACCTGCCGGAAGTGCCGGATGCCTATGTGCATCGTATCGGCCGCACGGCCCGCAACGGCCGTGATGGCATAGCGATCGCTTTCTGCGCGCCGGATGAGATCCGTCTTCTTCGCGACATCGAAAAGCTGATGGGCATCCAGATCGCCGTCGCCAGCGGCGAGGCGCCAGCCGACCAGGCCCGCCCCTCCAAGGGTCGCGGCGGTCGCGGCAACGGCCAACATCGCGGCAACGGCGGTGGTCAGCATCGCGGCAATGGCGGTGGCCAGCGTCGCGACGGAGGTCGCCCGCCCAGGCGGTCGGCGCACGAGACGCCGACGAGTGGGTTTGCCGGCGACGATCTGCTGCGCGACGACCGCCCGCAAAAACACGAGCGCCGTGATCACCGCGCCGCGGGCACCGGCCATCACGACGGCCGGACGGAAGGCAACCGCAATCACGAAAACCGGAAGCACCATGGCCGCCCAGCCCCGAAGCAAGACGGCCGGCGCCACGGTGACGGCGAGCCCGGCAATCGCGGTGGGCGCGGTCAAGGCATGCGCCGCGCCGACAATGGCGGCCGCCAGGGCTGACGCGCTGCGATGACATTGTGGCCGGCCGTCGAAGGCCGGCTTCGATAAGATGCCGATCTATACGAACTCGGCCGTGGACCTTTCTCCGCGGTCGAGTTTTGCTATGAAGTCCCCGCCAAGTTAGTTGGCGCTCAGTCCTATTTCCTCAGAAGATTATTTCGGCAGCGGGCCGGAGCTCGACCCTCGCTTTGCCTGCATCGAACCCATCAAGCGTTTCGTTGTGATGCGCAACGATCTCGGGAAACAAGAGGGATCCCGAATCCGCGGTCGTGTGGCCGTCGGCAACCAGCGTCACGTCATATCCGAGCGAAACGGCCCGCCTCACGGTGGTGTCGACGCAGAACTCGGACATGCATCCGCCGATCATCAGATGCGTTATCGAACGCTCCCTAAGGCGCTCGGCCAGGTCGGTTTCGAAGAACGAGTCGCAGCTTGTCTTGTGAACGACGACGTCGCCTGCGGCCGGCGCGACTTCGGCGCGAATGGCCCAGCCCTGCGTCCCGACAGCCAGCCGATGCTCCACATTTCCGTCGTGCTGAACCAGCACCACGGGGATGCCGGCAGATCTGGCTCTTTCCTTGAGATCCCGGAGCCGCGCGACCGTTTCGTTCAACGCCTGATCGATATGCGGCTGTCGCTCTATCGCGCCCTTTCCCGAAAGGATCGCGTTTTGTAGGTCGATTATCAGCAGTGCTTTGCTCATCGAAACGCCTCTATTTCACCGAGCCTGCCGCCGCATTGCTCGCACGGCCTCCCGCAGGGGCTTCGCTCCCGGTCTTGCGATTGGTGAGGTAAACCCCGGTCACCGCGATAACAGTGCCGACGATCATCGGCCAGGTCAGCGCCTCGCCGAAGAACAGCGCCGCCTGAAGCGCCGCGAGAGGTGGCACCAGATAGATGAGCGATGCGGCGCGCGAAACCTGGCCGCGGCGGATGAGATAAAGCAAGAGTGCGATCGCGCCCATCGACAGTCCCAACACCGACCAGGCAAGGGCGGCGACGAGCTGGAGGTTCCAGGTGACGCGCAGATCCTCGAGCATCAAGGCAAGCGGCACGGTGACGATCAGGGCGCCGACATATTGCAGGGCGGCGATCGACCGGATGTCGCCGTTCTGCAGATACCGCTTCTGGTAAAGCGTACCGTAGGTCACCGCCGCCATGCCGAGGACGTTGACGGCCACCGGTAAAAAATGGATGGGCGTCGAGGCGGTGTCGATCGCCAGCGTCTTCGGCAAGACGGCGAGCGCGATACCACAGAAGCCGAGCACAAGCCCGAGCCGCTGCTGCCTACTGAGATACTCGCCGATCAGGAAAGGCGCGACCGCGGCCGTCATCAAAGGCTGCAGCCCGGCAATGATGCCGGATATGGCCGCGGGCACCCCCTGCCCGATCGCCCACCACACCGCGCCAAGATAGAGACCGTGAAGAAAGACCCCGGAGACGACCGCGTGGCCGACGACGCTCCAGGAGCGCGGCCAGCGCGCACCGGTCGCAGCGCAGAAACCGATGAACAGCAGGATCGCCACGCTGTACCGCAACACCAGGAAGGTCAGCGGATCGGCAAAGAAGGCGGCGTATTTCGCAACCACCCAGCCGGTCGACCAGAGCAGCACGAAGATGGCCGGAGCCAGGCGGGCAAGCATCATCGGTGTTTCCCCAGTGAGGCGGGCCAAGTGAGACGGATCAGGCGAGACGGGTCACGAAGATCCGAAACGAGGCCGTCGCCGCGGCGATAGACCGCGTACCGCATACGGTCAAAGCAATTTTTCTGATGGCTGCGATCAGCGAATCGGAACCATCAGGCGGAGAGACGATGCAGATGGAGAAACGAAGCCAGCCTCATATTCCTCGCGATAGTGAAGATGGGTCTGATCCGCGGCGTATCCCGCCGCCGCGATCCAATCGAACATCTTGCGGTATTGGACGAAAACATCCCCTCCTTCGGGGTGATGCATCGTGGTGGCGAAGCGCATGGCCGGCAGGTCCATGTGCTCGGGCGCGGCAAAGGTCGCGCGGTCTTCGCCGACATAGCCGATCAGATAGCTGAAGCCCTCCGGCCGAGCATTCCAGGAAAGGCCGATGAGGGCGGCATGATCCCGAGGGTGGGTGCGCCGGCGATGTTCCTGCGTCTCGGCAATCAGCCGATGGATGGCACCGTCGGCCGCTTCGACGAAGGTGCCATCCCAGAGCCGGCCAGTGATGCGTTGCGCCGGCCGTTCGGCGATCTCGTATATTGCGTCCATGCCGTTTCTGCCCGGGTCACCATCTGACCGGCGGGGGCATTTTACTCCTGCCCCATCGACGAACAAGATCGGCAAAGCGCCACGCTCGCCGACGCGACGATAACCCGGTGAAGCGCCGAATATTCGGCATCTGCCTATTTACGGATCAGGGGAAGAAATCCGTTGGCGCCGAATGGGTATGTTGGGAGAGCGAAAGCGTTTTCAAATTGCGGACCGGGGCGGGCCCAAGATTCTTCGTCGGCGAACGTGCACGCTTCTTGCATTGCGGCAAACGTTGTACTCAAATGGGCAAAAATAAGGGGACTACGCCTTTGGCATTTGACGAAATGATCAATGCGGACAGCAGCCCGCGCCAGCCATATTCAACCTATCATCAATGGTATGCCAGCCAGGACAGAAACCGGCTCATAGCGAAATCGAAAGAAGCCGAAACCATCTTCCGCAAGACGGGCATCACTTTCGCGGTCTACGGACACGCTGATTCCTCCGAAAAGCTCATCCCCTTCGATCTCATTCCCCGCATCATTTCCGGCCGTGAATGGCGCCGCCTCGCCCAGGGCATCGAACAGCGGGTCATTGCGCTCAACGCCTTCCTCGACGACATCTACCACAAGCAGGAAATCATCCGCGCCGGGCGAATCCCGCGCGAACTGATCGAGAAGAACGACGCCTTCCTGCCGCAGATGATCGGTTTCCGGCCGCCTGGTGGCGTCTATACCCACATCGTCGGCACCGATATCGTGCGCACCGGCGAAGACCAGTTCTACGTGCTCGAAGACAATGCCCGCACGCCCTCCGGTGTCAGCTACATGCTGGAAAACCGGGAAACCATGATGCAGATGTTCCCGGAACTCTTCCATCAGAACCGCGTCCGACCGGTGGAGAACTACCCCTATCTGCTCCGCCAGAGCCTGTCGTCGCTGGCGCCTCCCGGCTGCGCCGGCAAGCCGCGCGTCGCCGTGCTCACCCCCGGCATCTACAATTCCGCCTTCTACGAGCACGCCTTCCTCGCCGACATGATGGGCGTCGAACTGGTGGAGGGATCGGACCTCAGGGTCATCGACGGCAAGGTAAAGATGCGCACGACGCGCGGCTACGAGGCGATCGACGTGCTTTACCGCCGCGTCGACGACGATTTCCTCGATCCCCTCACCTTCCGTCCGGATTCGGCACTCGGCATTCCCGGCATCATGGACGTCTATCGCTCCGGCAACATCACCATCGCCAACGCGCCCGGCACCGGCATTTCCGACGACAAGGCGATCTATTCCTACATGCCGGAAATCGTCGAGTTCTATACCGGCCGCAAGCCGCTGCTCGAAAACGTCCCCACCTGGCGCTGCTCCGAGCCGCAGAGCCTCAAATACGTGCTCGAGCATCTCGAAGAACTCGTCGTCAAGGAAGTGCATGGCTCCGGCGGCTACGGCATGCTCGTCGGCCCGACGGCGACCAAGAGGGAGCGTGCCGCCTTCGCCGAGAAACTCAAGGAGCGCCCAAACAACTATATCGCCCAGCCGACATTGTCGCTGTCGACCGTGCCGATCCTCGTCAACAAGGGCATCGCGCCTCGGCACGTCGACTTGCGTCCCTACGTCCTCGTCTCCGACAAGGTGCAGATCATTCCCGGCGGCCTGACGCGCGTCGCGCTGAAGGAGGGCTCGCTGGTGGTGAATTCCAGCCAGGGCGGCGGCACCAAAGATACCTGGGTACTGGAGGACTGAGGCCATGTTGGGAAGAACTGCTAACGGCCTCTACTGGATGTTCCGCCATATCGAGCGCGCCGAGAACGGCGCCCGCCTGATCGACGCGGGCTTGCGCATGTCGCTGACCCGCAGCGAGTCGAGCGAGGGGGACTGGGACGGCGTGCTGCAGAGCGCCGGTGTGCGCGAACTCTATGACGAAGTGCACGACACGCTGACGAGCGGCGATGCCATCGATTTCCTGCTGCGCGACCGCGCCAATCCGTCGAGCGTCATGTCCTGCATCGAGGCGGGCCGCCACAACGCCCGCATGGTCCGCACGGCGCTGACCCGCGAGACCTGGGAAGCCACCAACGAATGCTGGATCGAGATGAAGGCGATGCTCGCCAAGAAGGCGCGGCCGGCCGACATGCCCGAGATCATCGACGCCATCAAGCGCCGGGCCGGTCTCATCCGCGGCGCCTTCCACGGCACGATGCTCCGCAACGAAATCTTCAACTTCTCGCGCATCGGCACCTTCATCGAGCGGGCCGACAACACCTCCCGCATCCTCGATGTGAAATACTACGTGCTGCTGCCGGCCGTCTCGGCCGTCGGGTCGTCGATGGACAACCTGCAGTGGGAATCGATCCTGCGATCCGTCTCGGCGCACCGCGCCTATGGCTGGGTCTACGATGCGGAGCTCAGGCCGGCCAATATCGCCGACTTCCTGATCTCGAACGGCCGCATGCCCCGCTCGCTGGCCTACTGCTACGAAAAGATCGTCAGCAATCTCGGCTATCTCGCGCGCGAATACGGCGACCGGCATGCCGCCCACGAGACCGCCGAAGAGACGCTCGCTTCGCTTCGCAGCCAGTCGATCAGCGACATCATGGACCGCGGCCTGCACGAATATCTGGAAGAATTCATCAGCCACAACAACCGTCTCGGCCAGGAAATCACCGACGGCTACCGGTTCTACCAATGAGGCCCGGGAGAGTGGAATGCATCTGAAAATCAGCCACACGACCGAGTACCACTACGACGAGCCGGTGCCCTATGCGCTGCAGCGCCTGCGGCTGACCCCAACGACGCAGCCCGGTCAGACGGTCCTGAACTGGCGGACGCTCGTCGAAGGCGCCGCGGTCGAAGTCAGCTACGACGACCACTTCGGCAACCGCACCCACCTCGTCAGTGTCGACGCGGATCGGACGACCTTCCGCATCGAGGCGAGCGGCGAAGTGGAGACAGAGGACCGGTCCGGCGTCTTCGGGGCGCATCAGTCCTACGTGCCGCTCTGGCTCTATGCCCGCGAGACCCCACTCAGCAAGGCGGGCAAGCTGATCCGCGAGCTTGCGAAAGCCGCAGAGGGTTCAACGGATCTCGAGCGCATGCACGCGCTGATGGGGATCATTCACGATAGCGTCGCATATGAACCGGGTGAGACGCAGGCCGGCACCACCGCCGAGGAGGCACTGGAACGCGGCAAGGGCGTCTGCCAGGATCACGCCCATATCCTCGTCTCGGCGGCGCGCACCCTCGGCCTGCCGGCTCGCTACGTCTCAGGCTATCTGATGGTCGAAGGCCATCCCGAGCAGACAGCAAGCCACGCCTGGGCCGATGTGCACTTACCCGGCCTCGGCTGGGTCGGCTTCGATCCCGCCAACAAGATCTGCCCTGACGATCGCTATGTCCGAGTCGCCACTGGCCTTTGCTACCGCGATGCCGCGCCCGTCTCCGGCTTGGTCCACGGCGTCGCCAGCGAGACTCTGAAGGTGGCGGTTACGGTGGAGCGGCAGGGGCAGCAGCAGTCGCAAAGCCAGGGCCGAGGTGAACAGAGCCAGACGCAGAGCCAGTGATGGCGAAGGGGCATTGGCGCCGAAAATCGACGCGAGCGTTTGCCCCTCATCCGGCCTGCCGGCCACCTTCTCCCCGCAGGCGGGGCGAAGGAGACTCGTGGCGCCCGCTCAGTCCCCTCTCCCCGTCAGAACGGGGAGAGGGTTAGTCCTCGGGTTAAACCCGAGGAGACGGACGAGCGTCCGCTCCATCAATGGCTGTCGCGATCCATCGGAATGCGGTCGCCCCGCGCCCCGACCAGGAAGTCGAGATCGGCGCCGGTGTCGGCCTGCATGACGGTCTTGATGTAGAGGCCGCCATAGCCGCCGGTGAGCGGCTTGACCGGCGAAACCCAGGCCGCGTGGCGACGGGCAAGCTCCTCGTCGGAGACATGGAGCTGCAGCGTGCGGTTGGGGATGTCGACTTCGATCAGGTCGCCGTTTTCGACAAGCGCCAGCGGCCCGCCTTCGGCGGCTTCCGGTGCGGTATGGAGGATGACGGTCCCGTAGGCCGTCCCCGACATGCGCGCGTCCGAAATGCGGATCATGTCGGTGATGCCCTTCTTCAGGACCTTGGTCGGCAGGCCCATATTGCCGACCTCGGCCATGCCCGGATATCCCTTCGGCCCGCAATATTTCAGCACCATGATGCAGGTCTCGTCGATGTCGAGATCCTCGCGGTTGATGCGGGCGTGATAGTCCTCAATGCTTTCGAAGACCACCGCGCGGCCCTTGTGCTGCATCAGATGCGGCGAGGCGGCGGACGGCTTCAGGACGGCGCCCCGCGGCGCCAGATTGCCGCGCAGCACCGCGATGCCGCCGGACTTCGTCAGCGCCTTTTCCTTGGGCAGGATCACGTCTTCGTTGTAATTGGTAACGCCCTTGACGTCGTTCCAGATCGTATCGCCGCTGACGGTGATGGCATCGTTGTGCAGGAGCCCCATCTCGGCGACGGCCTTGATGACGACCGGCAGGCCGCCCGCGTAGTAGAACTCCTCCATCAGATACTTGCCGGAGGGCTGAAGGTTGACAATCGTCGGCACGTCGCGGCCGAGCCTGTCCCAATCGTCGAGCGAAAGATCGACGCCGATACGGCCGGCAAGTGCGAGCAGATGCAGCACGGCATTGGTCGAGCCGCCGACCGCGCCGTTGACGCGGATGGCGTTTTCGAAAGCCTGCTTGGTCAGGATGTCCGAGGGCCTCAGGTCTTCCTTGACCATCTCGACGATGCGGCGGCCGGTAAGCTGCGACATCACCCGCCGGCGGGCGTCGACCGCCGGAATGGCGGCATTGCCGGAGAGCGTCATGCCGAGCGCCTCGGCCATCGACGCCATCGTCGAGGCCGTACCCATGGTCATACAGCTTCCTGCCGAACGGGCCATGCCTTGTTCGGCATCCATGAACTCTTCCAGCGTCATCTCGCCGGACTTGACCATTTCCGAGAACTGCCAGATCGCCGTGCCGGATCCAACGTCCTTGCCGCGCCACTTGCCGTTCAGCATCGGGCCGCCGGAAACGACGATCGCCGGAATGTCGACGCTCGCCGCGCCCATCAGCAGGCTGGGGGTCGTCTTGTCGCAGCCGCCGAGCAGCACGACGCCATCGACCGGATTGCCGCGGATCGACTCTTCGACGTCCATGGCTGCGAGGTTGCGGAACATCATCGCCGTCGGGCGAAGCGTGCTTTCGCCGGTCGAAAACACCGGGAATTCAACAGGAAAGCCGCCCGCCTCGTAGACGCCGCGCTTCACGCGCTCTGCAAGGTCGCGCAGATGCGCGTTGCAGGGGGTCAGCTCCGACCAGGTGTTGCAGATGCCGATGATCGGCCGGCCGTCGAAGGTATCGGCGGGCAGCCCCTGATTCTTCATCCAGGAGCGGTGCATGATGGCATTCTTGCCCGTACCGCCGAACCAGTCCTGCGAACGCAGCTTGCGCGGCCACTCAGCTTTCTTCTTCATGTTTTCCTTCCTTCGGGCCCGTGGGGCGGGCGGGAACACGTCGGCTTGGAGCGGGAAGCGGAAGGCATCTGCCCTCCGCATCCCGCTCTTGGGTTTTAAGCCAGCGTGTAGGCTGTCTTGACGGTTGTGTAGAATTCGGCGGCGTATTTGCCCTGTTCGCGCGGGCCGTGGGAGGAGCCCTTGCGGCCGCCGAACGGCACGTGGAAATCGACGCCGGCGGTCGGCAGGTTGACCATCACCATGCCGGCTTCCGAGTTGCGCTTGAAATGCGTCGCATGCTTGAGGCTCGTCGTGGCGATGCCGGAGGAAAGCCCGAACGGCGTGTCGTTGGCGACGGCCAGCGCCTCGTCATAGTCCTTCACCCGGATGACGGCGGCGACCGGTCCGAAGATCTCCTCGCGGGAAATCCGCATTGCATTCGTCGCCTCGGTGAACAGCGCCGGCTGCAGATAGAAACCGGGCGTGTCGCGCGAAATGAGCTCGCCGCCGAAGGCGAGCCTGGCGCCTTCCTGTTTGCCGATGGCGATATAGTCGGTGTCCTGGTTCAACTGGCTCTGATCGACCACCGGCCCGATATGGGTGCCGGCCTTCAGGGCGTCGTCGACGACGAGCCCCTTCATCCGTTCCCCCATTGCCGCGACGAACTTGTCATGGATGCCCTCGGTGACGATGACCCGCGACGAGGCGGTGCAGCGCTGGCCGGTCGAGAAGAAGGCCGAATTGACCGCCGC
The DNA here is from genome assembly GCF_001461695.1 of Sinorhizobium fredii USDA 205. Classification (GTDB taxonomy): domain Bacteria; phylum Pseudomonadota; class Alphaproteobacteria; order Rhizobiales; family Rhizobiaceae; genus Sinorhizobium; species Sinorhizobium fredii. Next base: position 112,302 of record NZ_AUTC01000024.1, read on the forward strand.
CTCGACGGCAACCGAAAGATCGGCATCGTCGAGCACCACGAACGGGTTCTTGCCGCCCATCTCGAGCTGGAACTTGCGATTGTGCTCGACCGAGGCCATCGCGACGCGTTTGCCGGTGCCGACCGAACCGGTGAACGTGATCGCCTGGACGTCCGGGCTATCGAGCATCGCCTGGCCGACCACCGAGCCCTTGCCCATGACGAGGTTCAGCACGCCCTTCGGCAGGCCGGCGCGATGGAGGATGTCGACGATCGCCCAGGAGCAACCCGGCACCAGTTCGGCCGGTTTGAAGACGATGGTATTGCCGTAAGCCAACGCCGGGGCGATCTTCCAGGCCGGGATGGCGATCGGGAAGTTCCATGGCGTGATGATGCCGACGACGCCGACCGCCTCGCGGCTGATCTCGACGCCGATATTCGGGCGCACCGACGGCAGCGTCTCACCGGCAAGGCGCAGGCATTCGCCGGCGAAGAAATCGAAGATCTGGCTGGCGCGGATCGTCTCGCCGATGCCTTCGGCGAGCGTCTTGCCCTCTTCGCGTGACAAGAGTCGGCCGAGTTCGTCCTTGCGGACGAGGATTTCGTCGGCGGTTTTCCTGAGGACGGCGTGGCGCTCGAGGATGCCGGAGCGCGACCAGGCCGGAAAGGCGGCCTTCGCCGCGGCGATCGCGGCTGAAGCATCTTCGGCGCTGGCGCGGGCATATTCGCCAACGACGTCGTTGGTGTTCGAGGGGTTGACGTTGGCAATACCATCGCCGCCGACCCATTCGCCGGCAATCAGGTTCTGGTGGAGTGTCATGGGCTTCAGCCTTCCTTGTCTTCTTGTCGCAAGCGGCCGCCCGTCGCGGCCTGCCGTGCTATAACAGATATATCAGAGCTGATGTATGGCGATCTCTTCTTCAGCGGCGATTGCCAGCGGATTTCGCAGCGCAAGGCCGAAATCCTTGGCCTCGATCTCGAAGACGTCTCCCGCTTCGGTGCGGATGCCGTCGCCGAAGGACAGCGTCGCAGTTCCGAACATGTGCACATGCACGTCGCCGGGTGCGCGGAAGAGACCGTATTTGAAGTGGTGATATTCCAGGTTGGCGAAGCTGTGCGACATGTTGGCTTCGCCCGAGAGGAACGGCTTTTCCCAGAGGACCTTGCCGCCGCGCAGGATTCGCGAAGTGCCGCGGATGTCGTTCGGCGCCGCACCGATGCGGATTTCCGGGCCGAAGCTGGCCTGCCTGAGCTTCGAATGCGCCAGCCACAGATAATTGACCCGCTCGGTCTTGTGGTCGGAGAATTCGTTGGCGACCGCAAAGCCCAGACGATAGGGCACGCCCTTGTCGGAGATGACGTAGATGCCGGCCATTTCCGGCTCCTCGCCGCCGTCCTCGGCAAAGGAAGGCGACGTCAGCGGCTCACCCGGGGCGACCGCGGCCGTGCCGTTGCCCTTGTAGAACCACTCCGGCTGGACGCCCTTTTCGCCCGGCTTCGGCTTGCCGCCCTCGAGCCCCATGCGGAACATCTTCATCGAGTCGGTCAGCGTTTCCTCGGCCGCCTCGGTCGTCTTCTTGTGCATCGCGTCGCGCGTTGCGGCGGAACCGAGATGCGTCAGCCCGGTGCCCGTCAGATGCAGGTGCCCCGGATCGGGGTGGGTGATCGGCGGCAGCATCCGCCCCTCGGCATAGACCTCATCGAGATCGATCGCCTCTCCGAGACCCTTGGCTTCAATCACCTCCTTGAGGCTCCTGCCGCCATTTGCCGCTTCCATTGCCAATGCGTAGACGCTTTCCGCGCCCTTGACGACGTGCGCCGTTTCGCCCGGCACCCGCACTGCGACTGCAATCGATCCGTCTTGCTTCCTGACTTGGGAAATCAGCACGTTTCTATCCTTCCTGATCGAGTTGGCTTCGGACATGTGTTTCCATGAGGAAAGACAATGCTCCGCCTCGAGAGTGGCTCGCGCCACCCAGCTATGGCAGCCTCGCCAGCTGCCCATTCATGATGTGGTCAATGGGAGCTGACCGGAAATCCGATCAGCCCTTGCCTTTGTTCTTGTTGTAGACGTCGAAGAACACGGCTGCGAGCAGCACGAGGCCCTTGATGAGCTGCTGGTAGTCGATGCCGATGCCCATGATCGACATGCCGTTGTTCATCACGCCCATGATGAAGGCGCCGATCACCGCACCGGTGATCTTGCCAACGCCGCCCGAGGCCGACGCGCCGCCAATGAAGCAGGCCGCGATGACGTCGAGCTCGAAGCCGACGCCTGCCTTCGGGGTCGCCGAATTCAGCCGCGCCGTGATGATCATGCCGGCAAGCGCCGCGAGCACGCCCATGTTGACGAAGGCATAGAAGGTCAGCCGCTCGGTATTGATGCCGGAGAGCTTGGTGGCCTTCTCGTTGCCGCCCATGGCGTAGACCCGGCGACCGATCGTCGAGCGCGTCGTGATGAAGGTATAGGCGGCGATCAGCACGCCCATGACGATGAGGACGTTCGGCAGGCCGCGATAGGTCGAAAGCTGGAAACCGATGAACAGGGCGACGACGCCGATCACCGCCATCTGGACCGCGAAGAAGACGAACGGCTCGTTCTCGGTACCGTGCTGGTCATTGATGCGACGATTGCGCAGGCCGGCATAGATCGCATATCCGACCAGCGCCAGGACCGCGACGAGCGCCACCATGTTCTTGATGACCTCGGGGCTCGGGTTGAGGAAGTAGAGAAAATCAGGAACGAAGCCGGTCGAGAGAATCTGGAAATCCTTGGGGAACGGCCCGATCGGACGTCCGCCCAGCACGACGTAGGTCAAGCCGCGGAACACCAGCATACCGGCGAGCGTGACGATGAAGGACGGGATCTTCTGATAGGCCACCCAATAGCCCTGCGCCGCCCCCATGATGCCGCCGACGACAAGACAGGCGGGAACGACGACGATGGCCGGCAGACCCCATTTTACCAGCATGATCGCCGAAATCGCCCCGACAAAGGCGACGATCGAGCCGACCGACAGATCGATGTGACCGGCCACGATGATCAGCAGCATGCCGAGCGCCATGATGACGATGAAGGAGTTCTGCAGAACCAGGTTCGTGAGGTTGACCGGTCTGAAGAGGACGCCGCTGGTGACGAACTGGAAGAACAGCATGATGATCACGAGCGCGACCAGGAGGCCGTATTCGCGGATGTTGTTCCTGAGGTAGTCCCCGATCGACGGTTTGGTGGTGTGGGTGCTCGTATCGGCGACCATTAGTGTTTCTCCCCTGAACGCATGATGGCCCGCATGATCGATTCCTGACTCGCTTCCTCCTTGGAAAGCTCCGCCACGATGCGGCCCTCGTTCATGACATAGATGCGATCGCAGGTTCCGAGCAGTTCCGGCATCTCCGACGAGATCATCAGGATGCCTTTGCCCTCGGCTGCGAGCTGGTTGATGATGGTGTAGATCTCATATTTCGCGCCGATGTCGATACCGCGGGTCGGCTCGTCGAGTATGAGGACTTCGGGATTGGTGAACAGCCACTTGGACAACACGACTTTCTGCTGGTTGCCGCCCGAAAGGTTGACCGCCTCCTGATAGATCGAATGCGAACGGATTCGGAGCTTGTTGCGGTAGTCACCCGCGACCTTCCTCTCCTGTCGTTCGTCGATGACGCCATTCGCAGCCACGGCGCTCAAATTGGCGAGCGTCGTGTTCTCCTTGATATTGTTGATCAGCACGAGACCCAGCTGCTTGCGGTCCTCCGTCACATAGGCGAGGCCCGCCTTGATCGCCTTGGGAATCGTGCTGACGTCCACCGGCTGGCCGCGCATCGTCACCTCGCCGGTGATCTTGTGCCCCCACGACTTGCCGAAGATGCTCATCGCCGTCTCGGTGCGGCCGGCGCCCATCAGACCGGCAATGCCGACGACCTCGCCGGCCCGAACCTTGAAGCCGACATCGTGCAGGAACTGCCGGTCGCGGTGATGCTGGTGGAAGACGTTCCAGTTCTTCACCTCGAGCAGCGTATCGCCGATCTTCGGCTCGCGCGGCGGGTAGCGGTCTTCCATCGCCCGACCGACCATGCCCTTGATGATCCGGTCCTCGCTGATGTCTTCCTTGTGACAGTCGAGCGTCTCAACCGTGCCGCCATCGCGCAGGATGGTGATCTGGTCGGCGACCTTCTTAATCTCGTTCAGCTTGTGCGAAATGATGATCGAGGTCATGCCCTGATTGCGGAACTCCATGAGCAGCTTCAAAAGCGCGTCGGAGTCGTTTTCGTTGAGCGAAGCGGTCGGCTCGTCGAGGATCAGCAACCGCACCTTCTTGGAAAGCGCCTTGGCGATTTCCACCAGTTGCTGCTTGCCGACGCCGATGTCGGTGATCAGCGTCGCGGGGGATTCGGTGAGGCCTACCTTCTTGAGCAGCGCCTGCGTCCGGGAGAAGGTCTGCGGCCAATGAATGACGCCCTTGTCGGCGATCTCGTTGCCGAGAAAGATGTTCTCCGCGATCGACAGCAGCGGAACGAGCGCCAGTTCCTGATGGATGATGATGATGCCGAGCTCTTCGCTGTCGGCGATCGTGCCGAAGCGACGCTCCTCGTTATCATAATGGATCTCGCCCTCGTAGGTGCCGGCCGGATAGACGCCGCTCAGCACCTTCATCAAGGTCGACTTGCCGGCGCCGTTTTCGCCGACCAGGGCATGGATCTCGCCTTCGCGGACCTTGAACGAGACGTTGTCCAGCGCCTTGACGCCTGGGAACGTCTTCGTGATGCCCCGCATTTCAAGAATGATGTTGTCCATATTCAGCCATTCCAGCGGCAATCTGCGAGAGACTGCAGGCTTCCTCCCGCTGCATGGCGCCCGGATCGGTCGAGATCCGGGGAGCCGATGAGCAGTTCAAATTATCACAGCGACCATGGTGCGTCTGCAAAGATGCACGTCGCATCAGGCGATAGGGTCCGCGGTTAGCCGCGGACCCTTGAGCCAGATCAGTTGTTGATCTGGTCTTCCGTGTAGTAGCCGGAGCCGACGAGAATGTCCTTGGCGTTGGTCTTGTCGACGGAAACGGGCTTCAGCAGGTAGGAGGGAACGACCTTGACGCCGTTCTCGTAGGTCTTGGTGTCGTTCACTTCCGGCTCCTTGCCGTCCATGATCGAGTTGACCATGCCGACGGTCACCTTGGCGAGCTCACGAGTGTCCTTGAAGACCGTCGAATACTGTTCGTCGGCAAGGATCGACTTGACCGACGGCAGTTCCGCATCCTGACCGGTGACGACCGGCATCGGCATGTCGCCGGAGCCGTAACCGACGCCCTTCAGAGCCGAGATGATGCCGATCGACAGACCGTCATAGGGCGACAGAACGCCATCGACCTTGGCATCGGTGTAGGTGGACGACAGCAGGTTTTCCATGCGGGCCTGGGCAACCGCACCGTCCCAGCGCAGCGTGCCGACCTGGTCCATGCCGGTCTGGCCGGACTTCACGACGATCTTGCCGCTGTCGATCAGCGGCTGCAGGACCGACATAGCACCGTCATAGAAGAAGAAGGCGTTGTTGTCGTCCGGCGAACCGCCGAACAGTTCGACGTTCTTCGGTCCGCTGGCGCTGTCGAGCTTCAGGCCCTGGACGAGCGAGGTCGCCTGCAGCACGCCGACCTGGAAGTTGTCGAAGGTCGCGTAGTAGTTGACATTGCCGGAATCGCGAATCAGGCGGTCATAGGCGATGACCTTGACGCCAGCGTCGGCGGCCTTCTGCAGGATATCGGAGAGCGTCGTGCCGTCGATGGCGGCGATGACCAGAACCTTCGCGCCCTTCGTCACCATGTTCTCGATCTGCGCGAGCTGGTTCGGAATGTCGTCGTCGGCGAACTGCAAGTCCGGCGTGTAGCCGGCTTCCTTGAACAGCTTCTCCATGGTTTCGCCGTCGGAAATCCAGCGGGTCGACGTCTTCGTCGGCATGGAGATGCCGACCGTGCCCTTGTCCTGGGCGAATACCGGCGCAGCGAAAGCTGCGACGGACATAGCCGCGGCTGCGAGAAGCGAAGTAATCAATTTCATCAGATCTCTCCCTGAGTGTTGAAGCCGGCGGCCGGAGCCCCCGTCATATGCGCAGCGATTCACCGGCCCGGAGAGACCATCCCCGGCGGCGTTTCAAGATGAAGGAAGGTCCTCCCTGTCTTAGCATACTCCCGCATGCGCTGACGCACATGGGTGGAAACTGGAATCAATTGCCATAACTGTCAAATACAATATCGCTTTGCATGCATACCAAAATTGATATACGACTGTTAAAGAGTGTGATTTATGAATCTCTTGAATACTGGGGCCGGAAAATGACCCTCGACAGCAAGCCAAGCGTCGCGACACCGGCGGGAGACTCCTTCGACACCGGCCTCTTCCGGTCGGGGCTGAAGATCAACCATCTGCGGCTGATTCTGGCGATCGACGATCATCGCCGCATCAGCGCCGCGGCCGATTCGCTCGGCGTCTCCCAGCCGGCCGCCTCGCGCATGCTCGCCGAAATCGAGGCGATCGTGAAGGCCCCGATCTGCGCGAGGGTGGCCCGCGGTGTCGAACTGACCCGCTACGGCGAAGCTCTCGCCCGCCGGGCACGGACGATCTTTCTCGAACTGCGCGAGGCGGCCCGCGAACTCAGCGAGTTGAAGACGGGAAGTGGCGGCTCGGTGTCGCTCGGCTCCGTCACCGGCCCCGCCCTCAACCTCGCCGTGCCCGCCATCCGCCAGGTTTCGACGGCCTATCCCGGGATCGAGATCAACGTGCAGATCGACAACAGCAACGTCTTGACGCGCGAGCTGCTCGCCGCGCGCCACGACTTCGTGGTCGGTCGTATCCCGGACGACCTCAATCCCCGCCTGTTCAACCTGGTCGAAATCGGTTTCGAGGAGGTCTGCCTGATCGTCCGCGAGGGCCACCCGCTGCTCGACCACGCCTCCGCCAGCGCTGACGACCTGCCGGGCTTTGACTGGGTGTTTCAGCCGCCAGGCACGCTGCTGCGCCGCGCCGTCGAGGACAGCTTCATCTCGGCCGGCGTCCGGCTGCCTTCTACCGTCATCAACACGTCTTCGATCATCCTGACCCTGTCGATCGTCCGCAACACGAATGCCATTGCCCCGGTCGCCCTTGATGTGGCGAAGCTCGTTGCCAGCAATGGCACCCAGGCCGGCGAAATCCGCATCCTGCCGACTGAGTTCCCGATCCGCATCAAGCCCTATGGCCTGATCACCGCCGAAGGCCGGGCTCTCCCCCCGAGCGCGAAACTGCTCTACGACCTGATCCTCAAGCAAAGCCGGACGTGATCAGGCCCGCATAATCCTCGATAGGCATGGTCGGCTTGGCTCGCGCGGACCTTCAGTTGCCGTGCGAATCGTTGCGCGCCGCAGGTCACGGGAGACGCCATGTTCGGCATGTCGGTGTTTCAATCGGTGCTCGAGCGCCTGAAGGCCGAGCAGATCATCGATGAAGACACGCAGCCCCAGGGAGTGGGGGCGGCGTGCGACGGGCTGCAACCGCCGCTCGCCCGTTCGCAACCTTTCCTGGTCGAGACGCCGGCACGGGCGACCGCCACTTTCGGCGCCGTCGAGAGTGCCTATCGCGATTTCGCCGCCGCCGAACAGACCCAAGAACCGCGCGTCATGCCCGACCACCTGCAGCGCACGAGCCTGGCCGATGTCGCCGCCGAGCTTGACCTCGGCGAACGGGAAACCGGGCTGACGCTCGCTGCCAAGCGCCGCCGCTTTGCGGCCGCTAACCATCCCGACCGTCTGCCGCCGGAGTTCCGCGCGAACGCCACCATCCGAATGAAACTCGCCAACATGCTGATCGACGAAGCGTCGCGAAGGCTCTCCGCGCGCTAGCCGCTATTTCGACTGGTCGCCCGCTTCAGTCCGTTTTTCGTCCGGCTGCTTCGGCTTGTAGAAGATCAGGAGAGCCGCTCCGGCATAGGCCGTGACGACGAGAAAGATCGTCGCCCACATCGTCTGGCCGCCGTAGAACTCGACGGCCGTCCACGCCGCGCACAGGGCAACGATAAGCACGCGGATCCACAGGGGCCGATAGAAAGGGTGATCCGGGTCGATGAACTTGAACATGAGCATTGCCTCTGATGAAACTGCGCGGCTTGCTCCCGTCTATCGTATAATCCTCCAAATCGATACGGGCTAAAGGACATAATTGTCCGGCAGTTCTGGGCATTGAGGGAGCGCGCCAGGAAGAGATGCAACGCCGTCGACAGGCGCCGCCACCGACTTGACGCCGGACCGACAAATGGAATAAAAATTCCGAAAATGCGAACCGCGGCCGTTTCATTCCGATTTGGTTGGATATAGGATCGGACGTGACGGCATGGGAGAGAGGCGCCTGGCGCGGGAGGAATCGGCCGCTACCCTCTCATTGATCTGTAAATCCGCGGACGCAATCGCGCCCGCAACGCCTCTGCGCGGTGAGCGTCAATATCATCGCGCACCCACCCGGTCTGGAACCGGAATTCGAGAGAGACGAAGATGACAGTGAGATTTGGTCTTCTGGGCGCCGGACGCATCGGCAAGGTTCACGCGAAAGCCGTCAGCGGCAATCCGGACGCCGTGCTCGTGGCGGTTGCCGATGCCTTTCCGGCCGCCGCTGAAGCAATCGCCAAGGCCTATGGCTGCGAGGTTCGCAGCATCGAGGCGATCGAGGCGGCCTCCGACATCGACGCCGTGGTCATCTGCACGCCGACCGACACGCATGCCGACCTGATCGAGCGTTTTGCCCGGGCCGGCAAGGCCATCTTCTGCGAAAAGCCGATCGATCTCGACGTCGATCGCGTCAAGGCCTGCCTGAAGGTGGTCTCCGAAACCGGGGCGAAGCTGATGGTCGGCTTCAACCGCCGCTTCGACCCGCATTTCATGGCCGTGCGAAAGGCGATCGACGCCGGCACGATTGGCGACGTCGAGATGGTGACGATCACCTCGCGCGATCCGGGCGCCCCGCCGGTCGACTATATCAAGCGGTCGGGCGGCATCTTCCGCGACATGACGATCCACGATTTCGACATGGCGCGCTTCCTGCTCGGCGAGGAGCCGGTTTCAGTGACGGCCACCGCCGCCGTATTGGTCGACAAGGCGATCGGCGCAGCGGGCGACTTCGACAGCGTCTCCGTGATCCTGCAGACGGCATCCGGCAAGCAGGCGGTCATCTCCAACTCGCGTCGCGCCACCTACGGCTACGATCAGCGCATCGAGGTGCATGGCTCGAAGGGCGCCGTCGCGGCCGAGAACCAGCGCCCCGTGTCGATCGAGATCGCCACCGGCGAGGGTTATACGCGCCCGCCGCTGCACGATTTCTTCATGACGCGCTACACCGAAGCCTATGCCAACGAGATCGAGAGCTTCATCGCCGCGATCGAGAAGGGCGCGGAAATCACCCCGTCCGGCAAGGATGGCCTCGCGGCACTCGCCCTTGCCGACGCGGCCGTCCGCTCGGTCGCGGAAAAGCGCCAGATCAGCGTCGCCTGAGGTTTCAGCGATAGTGAATCACAAAGGCCGGGGCTTCCCCGGCCTTTGTCGTTTCCAAGACTGGCTACGCCTCGGCGTGTTGAAGTGCCGGGGCGTCCGACAACGAGTTCGCTCCCGCACTCGGCGCAACACCCGGCCGGCCGGTCAGGAAGCCCTGAATCTGCCGGCAGCCCTCCCCGACGATGATCTGCTTCTGCCGCTCGGTTTCGACGCCCTCGGTCACGACCGGCAGGTCGAGACTGTGGCCAAGGGCGATGATTGCCCGGATGATCGCATGGGCGGCGGGATCCTTGTCGAGCGCCGCCGTGAAGCTGCAGTCGATCTTCAGTTTGTCGAACGGGAAGGTCTGGAGATTGGCGAGCGACGAATGTCCGGTGCCGAAATCGTCCATGACGATCCTGACGCCGAGCAGCCGCAGCCGAACGAGCGCCGCCAGAACGTCTTCCCTGTTGTGCATCAGCGCCGCTTCGGTGAGTTCCAGTTCCAGCCGTCGAGGCTCGAGGCCGGTGCGACGCAGGATGCCGGCAATCTGGTCGAAGAGGCTGGGCACGAGGAACTGAACCGGCGATATGTTGACCGAGACGGGCAGCGGCTCCGTCCAGCGCACCGCTTCGGCGCAAGCCTCTTCCAAAACCCATTCGCCGATCTGGATGATCGAGCCGCTTTCCTCGGCGATCGGAATGAAGACGTTCGGTCCAACGAGGCCGCGCTCCGGATGTCTCCAGCGCAGCAGCGCCTCGTATCCGACCACCCGATCGTCACCGACATCGACGAGCGGCTGGTATTCGAGGAACAGCTGACGCCGGAGGATCGCATGCCGGAGGTCGCTCTCCATCTGCCGGCGCGAGCGCACCGCGTCGTCCATTTCGGCGTCGAAGAAGCAGGCGATTCCCTTGCCCGTCTGCTTGGCGCGGTAGAGCGCCGTATCGGCATTGTTGCAGAGCCGCTCGGCCGTCGTTCCGTCGCAGGGGTAGACGGCCACCCCCATGCTGACGCCGACGGCCATCGGATCGCGGTGCGTATCCATCTCCTCGGCAAAGATCCGGAGGATGCGGTCCGACAATTGCCGCGCCGCCTCCGGCTGGGCCGCGCCGGTCTGCAGGATCGCGAATTCGTCGCCGCCAAGCCGCGCGATCGTGTCGGCATCGCCAGCGGCGGCACGGAGAATATCGGCAACCTTGCGCAGGATGCGGTCACCCTCGGCATGGCCGAAGATGTCGTTGACGGCCTTGAAGCGATCGAGGTCGAGGCAGAAGATTGCGAGCTGTTCGTTCCGCGCGGCGGCGACCGTCAGCGCCTGGCTCAGGCGCCTCTCGAAGGAACTGCGGTTGGAAAGGTCCGTCAGCGCGTCGTGGTGGGCGAGATGCTCGATGGTCCTCTCGGCCTCCTTGCGGGCGCTGAGGTCGCGCACGAAGATCACGTCGGATTGCCGGCCGCGATATTCGATCGTCCTGGAGACGTGTTCGACCGGCACAAGCCGCCCGTCGGCGGCGATGAGCTCGACTTCCGCGGAACCATTGTCGATCTGGCGCTCGCGCCCCTGCGATGACGCGAAGAGTTCCTCCGGCTTTCGGCCGATGAGATCGGCAGCCTTCGCGCCGTAGAGGCCGACGAAACGTTCGTTCGCATCGATGATCCGGCCGTTGCAGACGATCACCATCCCTTCGAGCGAGGCATTGGCGAGGCCCCGGAGGTCGGTGAGGTGTCGATCGATGAAGAGTGCACCCAGTGCCGTGAGGATCAGCGTCGTCGAAGCGACGACGACACCGCCGGCGAGCCAGACGGGATCGAAGGCATCCGTCGCCGCGACACTCGGGTCCGGCACCAGGGTGACGCCGCTCATCGAGGTGAAATGCAGGACGCATATTGCAAGAACGAGCAGCAGCGTCGGAACGATCAGCTTGCGCGCGCCCTCGAGAACCTGAAAGGCATGCAGTGCTAAGGCGGCGATCAGCGGCCCGAAAAGGACCGCGGCGAAGCCCATCTGCGGATCGAAGTCGATTCGCCCCTGCACCTCGACGGCGCGCATGCCCGTTACATGCATGGCGGCGATGCCGAGGCCGAGAAAGATTCCGGCGCCGGGGAAAATGTAGCGGGACGTGCCGACAAGCGCGGTCGCAAAAGCAATCCCGGACGCAACCACCGCAACCAGCGCGGAAAACAATGTGCCCCAGGCATCGTAGGCGATCGGCACGCCGCCATCATAGGCGAGCATCGCGATGAAATGCGTCGACCAGACGCCGACGCCGCAGGCGAAGGCGCAGGCCGCGGTCCACAGGTGCCGCCGCCAGCCTTGGCTGCGCTCGGCGCGCTGCAAGAGGAGCATCGTCGCCGCACTGCCGGCCAGGCAGACGATCGCCGCCACTGCAACCAGGCGCCAGTCGTGGCGATCGCTTATGCACGAAATTACTGAGAACATGGCTGTCTCCCGCCTCGGAAGCAGCTTGGCAAGCAGTCGCTAAATAACTGTAAATTGAGTTAGTACAAAAATTCGCCTCTGGAATGCTTGATGGCGATGCGGTGGTGACCCTCAAGCATGCCCGGCCGCGGTGATGTCGCTGTCGACGGCGCTGAGAGCCCGGTCGAGATGGCCGTCAAAGACAAGCCCCTGCTCGTCGCCGACGACGGTGATCTCCGGCAGGCCTTCGAGCCGCACCTGCAAGGATTGCGCAAGCCCTTCCTCCACGCCCTTGTGGAGCAGATCGAAATAGCGCGTCCCCTGGCCCGTGACGTAGATCGGCACCGCTTCATAGAGGCTGAGCAGACGCGAAATGCCGTTGCCGAGCGCGATGCCGGCCTGGCGGAAGGCGTAGCCGGGCATGCGCTGGCCCTGCCGCGCGCCGGCGGCGATCTTGTCCATTTCGGCAAGCGGCACGAACTTCGCCGGGATCGTGTCGGACGGCACTTCGAAGGCGGCGCGCAGGATGCCGTAGAAACCGGCCGCCGCCTCGATGCAGCCATAAGAGCCACAGCGACAGAGCCCGGCCGACGGTGCGTGCAGCATGTGCCCGAAATTCGGCGCGGAAACGTCGAGCTCGCCCGCCCGCCCCGTTCGGGCAAGACCGAGACCGATGCTGTGACCGAGCGAAATGGCCGCCAGCCCCTTGAAGGTGTCGCCCTTCTCTTCCGCCTTGGCGGCCAGCGCCTGGGCGACGAGCAATGTCTCGTTACTGAGCATGATCCGGGCGCGCCAGTCCTCACCGAGCAGTGTCGCGAAATCGAGCTCTTCGCGGCCGAAGACCGGCGACCAGAGGAGCCGCGCTCCGTCTCCGGCCACCAGCCCCTTGCTGCTGATCGAGACGGCGAGCACCCGTTGCTTGTCGAGGCGCGAGCGTTGCAGCAGGCGCTCGAGCGCCGCGACGAAGACCTGGCCGAAAGCCGCGGTGCCGCTCACGTTTTGGCTGCGCGCCTCCTCGAAGCGATCGAGCAGGACGCCGCCATAATCGGCCAGCGAATATTGAACGATGTCGGAGGAGATGCGCACGACGATCACGTAGCCGCAGTCCCGCCGCGGCGCAAAGAGGACGCGCGGCCGCCCCCTGCCGCCTTGAACATGCTGTTCCGTCTTGGCGATCGTCCCCGACCGCTCCAGTTCCGCCGTGATGACGGAAATGGTCGCCGAGGCGAGGCCGGTCTGCTCGGCGATCTCCGTGTGCGAGAGCGAACCCTTTCGCCGAAGCGCCGAAAGCACCAGTGCACTGTTTTGCTGACGCACGACTTCGGTGCTGGACTTGGTCAGCATTGCACGTTCCCGGCCCTGGCGGATTGTTCGCTCACGTACTCTCTCAAAGCATTTGCCGCATGGCGAAACAAGACGGGACAGGCCTTGTTGACAGCCTTCTAAAACTCTGACATTTATTTTCTCGACTGTCGAGAAAAAAGCCCTGCAGATGCGGCGGCGATGTTTGCGGCAGCAATTCACGGGCTCGTTGGGGATGCGTGCGGGAGGTTCGTACGCGCGGTGAGCCACTTGGGAGGATAGAATGAAATCCGTTTTGAAGCTGATGGCAGGGGCTGCCATCATCGCGTCCATGCATTCCGCAGCGGTCGCCAAGGACCTCGTCATCGGCGTGTCCTGGTCGAACTTCCAGGAAGAGCGCTGGAAGACCGACGAGGCGGCCATCAAGGCAGCGCTCGAGGCCTCCGGCGACAAGTACATTTCCGCTGACGCGCAGTCCTCTGCCGCCAAGCAGCTCACCGACATCGAATCGCTGATCGCCCAGGGCGCCAATGCGCTGATCGTGCTTGCGCAGGACTCCGACGCAATCGCGCCGGCGATCGAAAAGGCCACTGCCGAGGGCATTCCGGTCGTCGGCTACGACCGCCTGATCGAGAACCCGGCCGCCTTCTACATCACCTTCGACAACAAGGAAGTGGGCCGCCTGCAGGCCCGCGAAGTGTTCAAGGCGAAGCCGGAAGGCAATTTCGTCTTCATCAAGGGCTCCTCCTCCGACCCGAATGCCGACTTCCTTTTCGCCGGCCAGATGGAAGTGCTGAAGGAAGCGGTCGACGCCGGCAAGGTCAAGAATGTCGGTGAGGCCTATACAGACGGCTGGAAGCCGGAAAACGCCCAGAAGAACATGGAGCAGTTCCTGACCGCCAACGACAACAAGGTCGATGCGGTCGTCGCCTCGAACGACGGCACCGCCGGCGGCGCGATCGCGGCGCTTTCGGCCCAGGGTCTTGCCGGCTCGGTTCCGGTCTCCGGCCAGGACGGCGACCATGCGGCGCTCAACCGCGTGGCGCTCGGCACGCAGACCGTCTCCGTCTGGAAGGACGCCCGCGATCTCGGCAAGAATGCGGCCGAAATCGCCGCGGCACTCGCCGGCGGCAAGACCATGGATCAGATCGAAGGCGTTGAGACCTTCAACGGTGGCCCGAAGGGCGTCGCCATGAAGTCGGTCTTCCTGACACCGGTGGCGATCACCAAGGACAATCTGAACCTCGTCATCGACGCCGGCTGGATCTCCAAGGACGCCGCCTGCCAGGGCGTGGCTGCCGACTCCGTCGCCGCTTGCAAGTGACGGACGGGCTTTTGCATTGACCTTCAAAACGCCGCAACGTCACCCGTTGCGGCGTTTCCATGAGGGCGGAACGGTTCTGCGCGCGGGTGGTATGATTGCGGCGACGCCTCGTGAGCGACCGGTAACACGTAAAATCAGTGGGGGACGGCGGCCATGGCCGATACGACAACACATACCGCACATTTCAATCGCGCCCGCAGCGCGGAGGAAAGCCCGGTGAAGCGCTTCTTCCGCGCCACCGAAATCGACACGCGCCTGCTCGGCATGGTCGGCGCGATGCTGATCATCTGGATCGGCTTCCATCTCTTGTCCGGCGGTCTGTTCCTGACGGCGCGCAACCTCTGGAACCTGTCGGTGCAGACCGCCTCGATCGCCGTCATGGCGACCGGCATGGTGCTGGTCATCGTCACGCGCAACATCGACCTCTCGGTCGGTTCGATTCTCGGCTTCGTCGGCATGATCATGGGCGTGCTGCAGGCGGAGCTGCTGCCGCAGTTCCTCGGCTTCAACCACCCGGCCACCTGGATCATCACGCTGCTGGCGGGCCTGTTGCTCGGCGCCGGCATCGGCGCCCTGCACGGGGTGATCATCGCCTTCCTGAACGTGCCGTCCTTCATCGTCACGCTCGGCGGGCTGCTCGTCTGGCGCGGCGCCACCTGGTTCGTCACGAGCGGCCGCACCGTCGCACCGATGGACTCGACCTTCCGCCTGATGGGCGGCGGCACCGAGGGATCGATCGGCGCGACGGCGAGCTGGATCGTCGGGCTCATCGCCTGCGTCGCGATCGTCGCCAGCATCATCCATTCGCGCAAGCAGCGCAAACGCTTCGGCTTTCCGCGCCGCCCGATCTGGGCCGAGTATTTCCTGTCGACGGTCGGCTGCGCCCTCGTGCTCGGCGCCGTGGCGGTCGCCAACTACTATCCCTGGCCAACCAACATCGCCCGCAAATACGCCGACGCCAACGGCATCGCCTGGCCGGAGGGAGGCCTGTTCATCGCCCACGGTATCGCCATTCCCGTGCTGATCGCCATCCTGATCGGCATCATCATGACCTTCATCGCCACGCGTCTTCGCTTCGGCCGCTACGTCTTCGCGCTCGGCGGCAACCCGGAAGCGGCCGAGCTTGCCGGCATCAAGACGCGCTGGGTCACCGTCCGGATTTTCGCGCTGATGGGCATGCTCTGCGCCGTCGCCGCGGCGATCTCGACCGCGCGCCTCAATGCTTCCACCAATGCGCAGGGCGAGCTTGACGAGCTTTACACGATTGCCGCGGCCGTCATCGGCGGCACCTCCCTTGCCGGCGGCATGGGAACCATCGCCGGCGCCATGCTCGGCGCGCTCGTCATGCAGTCGCTGCAGTCGGGCATGGTGCTGCTCGGCATCGACAGCCCGCTGCAGCGCATCGTCGTCGGCATGGTGCTCGTCACCGCCGTCTGGCTCGACACCGTCTACCGCGCCCGCGCCAAGTAATCAGGAGTTCGAACAATGACTGAACAACGCACTCCGCTCGTGGAAATGAAGAACATTTCCATCTCCTTCGGCGGCATCCACGCGGTCGACAATGCCTCCGTCGATCTCTACCCCGGCGAGGTCGTGGCGCTGCTCGGCCACAACGGCGCCGGCAAGTCGACGCTGATCAAGATCCTCTCCGGCGCCTACCGGCGCGATGCCGGCGAGATCCTGATCAATGGCGAGGCGGCCGACATCAACAATCCGCGCGACGCCAAGAAATACGGCATCGAGACGATCTACCAGACGCTCGCCGTAGCCGACAATGTCGACGCCGCCGCCAACCTCTATCTCGGCCGGGAACTGCGCACCCCCTGGGGGACGCTCGACGACGTGGCGATGGAGGCGAAGGCCCGCGAGGTGATGGGCCGCCTGAACCCCAACTTCCAGCGCTTCAAGGAGCCGGTGAAGGCGCTCTCCGGCGGCCAGCGGCAATCGGTGGCGATCGCCCGCGCCATCCTCTTCAACGCCCGCATCCTGATCATGGACGAGCCGACGGCCGCTCTTGGGCCCCAGGAGACCGCCCAGGTCGGCGAGCTCATCAAGCAGCTGAAGCGCGAGGGCATCGGCATCTTCCTGATCAGCCACGACATCCACGACGTTTTCGACCTCGCCGACCGCGTCTCAGTGATGAAGAACGGCCAGGTCGTCGGCCACGCCCGCACCGAGGACGTCACCAAGGACGAGGTGCTCGGCATGATCATCATGGGCAAGGTGCCGGCCAAGGCGATCCCCGGCCCCGGCGCCATGCAGATGGCTTGAGGCTGGGCGGTCGACCAAGGCCTGAAGCGAAGGCCCGAACACCGCTGCGGCCTATCCGCTCACGCCTCGATGCCGCATCCCCGGATGCGGCATTTTTCTTGGCGAGCGCCGCACGCCGAGCGATGCGCCGCGACCACAGCCCGCCGGCGGAAAGCGAGGTTCCCCCACAATCTCTTGCGATTGACCATTGAAGCGGCACGCAAGCTAGGCTAAGAACCGCTCACAGCCTGCTTCGGCGGCCCTGCCGCCAACGGATGCACCCGTAGCTCAGCTGGATAGAGTGTTGGATTCCGATTCCAAAGGTCACAGGTTCGAATCCTGTCGGGTGCGCCATCATTACTAAAATACAACAATAAAAGCAGCGCTTAGGTGTTTCAGCGCGGATTTCTACAACACATTCGCAACGCCATTTTGTGCACATGGGCTGGTTGCGAGCGCACTTGTCGAGCGATATTTATTCGGCATGGCAATTTTTCTTCGCGGTGTGACGTATCACTTGCGCAAACGCGTTCCTCTACGATTTCGGTCGATTGAGGTCCGCGAACGCGTGCTCTCTCACTCCATACCTAACCGATGGGTTTGGATGTGAGCAAAAATTCGCCAGTTCAACGAGTGGCCGATGCGCTTTTCAAAGAGGCTATTGCGCGCGCACGACGAGAGGTAGACGCATTACAGTTTGACGTTTCCGATATGCCGGATGTGTTCCATCGACTTACTCGTGAAAGCGAGACGGCGCAGGTCCTGGTTTTCGGATCATACCTAGAGGATCGCATTAGCAGCCTCATCAAGGTCAGAATGCGTCACCTTGAGAGCAAAAACGCTGAAAGCGCTTTGTTCGGTCCGACTGGACCGCTGGCAACATTCGGCGGCAGAACTCTTCTAGCCTACCACCTCGGATGGCTTAGCGCAGACACGAAACAGAAATTGGACTGCTTTCGCAAGATTCGAAATGAATTCGCGCACAGGGCGTTCAAGGCAAGTTTTTCTGACCAGCCGATACAATCTCTCTTCAAGAAAATCGAATACAATCCGGAGCGAATGCTGGATGTAATCAGCGAGGCGTTGGAAGACTTAGATGACAGGCACATCATCATCGCGAACGAAGAACTGACTACCGAAAAAAGGAGCCTGTGCAACTTGGCTTATCTTGCCGAGCACGTATTCCGAGACCTCATCACGCGCCCTATCGCTATCGCCAATCGCGTTCCTGACTTCACGCTTGTAGGCGAATACGACGACGCCCCGAAACTGATCCAAGATTTGTATCGAAACTTGGCCAGATCGCTGATGTTCATCATTCATCGCAAAGGGTCGGAGGTCTTACCAGACGTCGCCACCTGAATTTTTGTTGGCACGAGGGATTCGGACCGGGCGCACTTATCGCGCCGATACCAAGGACTTGATGAGCGCTTCTGAGCGTCCGCCGATCACCGTCGATTCATGGAAAATGGCTGCGTTGAAGCTTCGAAGCCATGTGTCGTCATTTAGCGTGATGACGATCTCCTTCCCCTTTCCGGCAATTACGAAGACCGCTATGTCGGCCGCAATCGGAAGCCATACTTCGACGCCCGGCCTGCCAAAGCGGGTTTGACCCGGCTGCGTGAGTGTGACGACGGGCTTGCTGCCGATGACGAAGGCCTTGTTGGGCTTGCGTATGACTGCGATCCCAATGCCCATGTTGTTCAGGACGGATTGTACGACAGCGCCGGGATCACCCGTGGCTTTCACACGTGCGTTCTTGCGTAGGTTCTTCTTACCGGCATTGGACAGAAAGCGCTCGCGCTCTTCATCCGTGAGTGGCCGAAAACGTTGCTCGAACTCGGCTACAGATTCTGTAAGTAATTCTTCGAACTCGGCATGACTCATCGTCGAGCCGATGGAATCCGGGGTACGCTTCCATTGGTAGTAGAGGAACAGGTCCCAGACCCGCTTTTCCTGAAATGTCAGACCCGGCCCTTTCCCGCGCGCGCAGCGGCGCAAATCTTCTCGATCACGGTGTTTGCTTCACTTTCAAGCTGAGAGAAATAGCTCTCTAACGAAAAGTCCCTGACGCCACCCTCATTCAAAGTGTAGAAATTCGTTTGATAGAAAAGTGTCTCCGGCGTCCCTGATGCGACGCCAATATGCGGTGCCTTCTTGGTGTAGTACCAAAGCCTGCCGCCATTGTCGCAAAATCGCCGTAGCAGCATCTGTGGCACGAAGTGGTGCCGTTTGGGTGTGCTCACGCGTCGTCCCTTCTTGGTCATAGTTACCATTACACTCTGATTCTCGACACGACGGGAAATGTCGGCCAACGTTCCTCCGAAGCCCGTTTGGCTATGCTTACGCAACAACTACGAAGCGCCAAATAAGCCCCAGCCTTGCGCCAACGCGATTTTTCTCCTTCTCCACCTCCCCGCGTCACGCTAATCTGAAGCAATAGGCACCGGAACCAATTTCGGGGACGCTGGTTCAGCGTTCCACAGCACCTGGCGCTCCCGTCTTACTCACCCGAGGCAATCATGACCGCGTTCAACGTCGTTCGTTTCAAGGTAAAGCCCGGCATGGAGGACGTCTTCCTCGATGCGCACCGCAACGTCGCGGCGGATTGGGCGGGCATGCGTCACGCCAATATCGTCAAGACCGGTGAAGGGCGCTACTGCATTATCGTTGAGTGGGAGAGCATGGAGGCGCTAGCCGCGGCCCGGCCGCAGATGATTGCCACGCTCGACAGCTTTCGCGAGTCGCTCGAGGACCTGGGTGGTGGGTTGGGCGTTACCGATCCGGTGGCGGGATCGGTTGTTCTTTCGTTGAAATAGAAATCGAGCAGCTCTTGCAGCGCCGCCCGTTCCCCGCGCCTCCGCAGCATGGGCGATCGGAACACATCAACTCTTGAACAGGACGTGCGCCGGCACGGGATGCTCGATGCCCTTGAGCGTGAAGGTTCGCGTTTGCGTGCCGGCCATCAGGTCCGGGGCCTGTGCCGCTGCTTCGACCGAGACCAATATCTCGCCTGCGGCCGCTTGGGATTCAAGCCTTGCGGCCAGATTGACCGCACTGCCGATTGCCGTGAAGTCGCTGCGGCATGTCGAGAACTCGCCGATCTCGACCTGACCGGTATGAACCCCCACGCCGACGCCCAGCGCGTCGAGCGAAGGTCCATCGAGGCGCAAATCCAGGCTCGTAAGGGCCGAAGTGCACGATCGCTGGATGTCGAGTGCAGCCGCGAGCGCCGCGTCGACATGATGCTTGATCTTGATCGGAAAGTTGAAGATCGCCATCAGGCCGTCGCCCATCTGCTTGTTGACTATCCCATCGTGAGCCCAGACCGCCTGAGCGCATCGGTCCTGGAAGGCGCTGACGATTTCACTCAAGAGGACCGGGTCCATCCTCTCCGAGAGGAGCGTGAAACCGCGAATGTCGGCGAACAGGATCGTTGCGGTGGCAGAGATATGGCGCTGCTTCTTGACGTATCGAAAGGAACGCTCGCAGATCGTGCAGATGTTCGGGTTCATCTTGCTCCTGGTGATGCCGAAAGCACGAAACGGAAGCGCCAGCGGACCCCGGATCGGGATAGGGACGTGCATCTGATCCCAGCAGCCACGGCAGATGCGAGCGGTCGATTCCATCTGAACGGTTCTCCCTGGTTTCCGGTCGTTCCGGCTACAGCGCCGTGCGTCTCTTCAGACGCCACTGTACACGAGAGAAGCGTATTGCGCTTCGTCGGTTGCGGTACGGCAGGGCTTCTCCTCCGTCCTCATTCCTGTGCTCGTCACAGGAATCCAGTCAGCCCAAGTCCTTGGGCTGCAAAGTCTCTTTCGCGCCGCGGACGCGGCGCTGCTGGATCCCTGTGACAAGCACAGGGATGAGGGCGAAAGCGCATTTCGCCAGGCCCAATCACGCTATTGTCGTGTAGTGGGTTCAGACGCACTCAGGACGCTGTCGCACTTTGAATCGCTGCATCGATGTGACGGCCGCATGCTTCGTTCCTGCGGTCCGCACGTCTATGGTGATGAGCCCCTTCCACGATGTTCATCCAGCCACCGCTTCAGGGCCACCGCGTTGTTGTGGCTCTCGTCCCGCGCCGCGTAGAGCAGCGTCACCGGTCCCTTGCCGAGACGTTCGCGCAGTTCCTTCACCGCCGCCTGCGCCGCCTCGCCTTCGAGCTCCTCGGCATAGGCTTCGCGAAAGGCGTCCCAATCCTCCGGCTTGCCATGGAAGCGCTTGCGCAGCGCGTCGCTGGGCGCGATGTCCTTCAGCCACAGGTCGATCCGCGCTTTCTCCTTGGCGATGCCGCGCGGCCACAGGCGGTCGACGAGGATGCGCGCTCCGTCCGAGGCTTCCGGCGCCTCGTAGACACGTTTCAGCTTGAGTGATGCCATCCGATCCCCGCAAGGAAGTCCCGGGCCGGTCGTCACCGCCCGGCAACAGGCGAACGTAGCGGACCTTCGCTAGTTGTGGAAGTACGCCTGGATTTCCTCGGGCGTGACCTTGCCGTCGCGGTTGACGTCCACCTTGTCGAAGATCCGTTTATGGATGGTGCTGATCTCCTCGAAGGACAGCGCGCCGTCATTGTCCGCATCGGTGATGGCGAACATGATCTTCATCATTTGCCGGTGCATCATCCCTCTCCGCATCATCTCGCCGTGCCGCATCCGGTCGCGCATGCGCTCCCCGCGCCGGCCGTCGCGCATCCCGTCGTCGCGCTGCATATCCGGCCGATCCGCCTGCGCGTCCTGGTCCTGGTCCGGCGCTTGCCCGGCCGGTGGCATCGGTGCGGGCGTCTGCGCGGCGGCGAAGCCGGCTGGGCTGACGATCATCAGCGCCGCAAGGGCGGCCGCGGTTGGCAATCTCATCGATGACATGGGATTTCCTCCTTTCGTTCGATGCAGTCCGGCTGGCTGGGTCAAGCGACCTCGCCATCCGGCAAAGGTACGTCCCGCGCCGGGTCGCGGTGGTCGGCCATGCTTATCTTCGACCAGGCGCCGCAGAGCGAACGGCCCGCCAGGCGGCGATCATCGCGTCCGCGGCAACCTCTCCCGCCCGGTCGTCGGTCAGCCACGAGATGACCGACACGCGCATCACCTTCCGGTCGCGCCAAGTGGCGCCGCCGGCGAAGCAGACGCCGTCGGCCTGCAGCCTCTCGACCGTCTGTTGCGTGAGCCGGTCGGCTTCCTCCTCCGGCCGACCCGCCCCGAAGCGGACCATGAACTGATTAAGCCCGACCTCGTTCAGAACGGCGATGCCGTCTTCGCTGCGCAACCGCTCGGCCATCGCCTGGGCAATCCGGCAATGCCGCTCGACCATGGCTGCGATACCCTGGCGGCCGAGGTGCTTGATCATCGCCCAGGTGGCAAAGCCGCGAGCGCGGCGCGACAGTTCCGGCACGAAATGGCTGGGGTCCCGCTCGCCCTCGAAGCTCGGCGGCAGATAACTCGCGGCGATCGTCATCGCCCGGCGATGGGCCTCTTCGTCGCGAATGATGGCATAGCCGCAATCATAGGGCGTCTGCAGCCATTTATGGCCGTCCGTCGCCCAGGAATCGGCCTCATCGACTCCTTCGGCAAGCGCCCGCTTCGCCGGGGAGGCACGCGCCCAAAGCCCGAAGGCGCCGTCGACATGGACCCAGGCGCCGATGCGCCGGGCGACCGGAATGAGAGCTGCAAAATCGTCGAAAGCACCGGTATTGATCTGCCCGGCCTGCAGGATGACGATCGACGGGCCGGAAACTTTCCCCGCCGCCTCGCCGAAATCCGATGCGCTGATGCGGCCCATGTCGTCGGTCTTGAGCCGGACGAGGCGATCGTGTCCGAAGCCGAGAAACTGCAGCGCCGAGAAGACCGTCGCATGCGCGTCGTCGCCGATCAGCACGGTGACCGGCGGCGCCCCGAAGAGACCCTGCGCCTCGGCATCCCAGCCGACACGCCTCAGGACCGCGCCGCGTGCGGCGGCCAGGCAGACGAAATTTGCGAGCGTCGCTCCGGTGGCGAAACCTACGGAACTTTCCCGCGGCAGATCGAGTAGATCGAGCAGCCAATCGGCTGCAACTGCTTCCGCCGCAGCGGCCGCCGGCGTCGCGTGGTGGTTGCCGGCATTCTGGCCCCAGGCGCCGGCCATCCAATCGGCGGCGACCCCGACCGGATGCGAACCGCCGATCACCCAGCCGAAAAAGCGCGGTCCGGTCATGGCGTGAAGCCCGGGTTCCGCCCTGGCGACGAGATCATCGATCACCGCGGGCCCGCAGGCCCCGTCCTCCGGAAGCGGCTCGCGGAACGCCTCCAGCGAGCCGAGATAGGAGACCTCAGGCCTTTGCTGACGATCGGAAATCGTATCGCGGAACCGCGCGGCATGATCGGCCGCGCGGCGAAAGAGGTCACGAACTGATCCGTCATCCATGCGGCGCCTCTCCTCTCCGCTCATGCCGCGCCGCGCAGCCCGGCCGGGCGGACGTTCTGGTTCATCCGGAACAGGTTCTGCGGATCGTAGCGGCCCTTGACCTCGAGGAGACGCCGGTAGTTGCCGGCATAGGCCGCCTCGACCCGGTCGCCCTCGTCCTCGGGCATGAAGTTGATATAGGCCGTGCCGGCGGCATGGGGCTTGGCTGCCTCGAAGAGCCGCCGTGCCCATTCGATGCAGGCCTGGTCCATTTGCGGTTCGCGCCAGCGGGCGTGGACATTCATGACGAAATGCGAACTGCGCTGCGGGAAGGCGGTCTCCTCCGCGGCGACCCGGCCGGCAGCACCACCGACATGGCCGACGAAGATCTCGCATTCCGGTCCCGGCAATTGGCGGACGGCATCGGTAAGGATGCCGATCGTCTGATCCGAAAGCTCCATGAAGTCATGGCTCTTCCAGTAGTTGCGGGCGCCGGGCGCCAGCAGCGGATCGAAGGCCTGCTGCCAGGCGGCAAAGGGAGCGGGACCGACGACATCGGCGATCGGCTTGCCGATTCCGCGTAAGCCCGCCGTCGCCTTTTGACCGGCCTCGAGGTCGCCGCAGTAGCACATCGCCAGCGCGAGGATTTCCTTGCCGTGCCATTCCTCCGGCAGGAACGGTAGCGGCGGCGCCTGCCGCATGACGACCCAGCAAGTGAGCTCGTCCGGCGCGGTCTCGAGCACCTGCCTGTATTGCTGAAGGACGCTTTCCGCATCGGCAAAGGGATGCACCACGAGGCCAGCAAGAACCTCGGGGCCAAGCTCGTGAAGCTGGAATTCGAACGCCGTGACGACGCCGAAATTGCCGCCGCCGCCCCTCAGGCCCCAGAAGAGGTCGCGGTGCTCCGTCTGGCTGGCCCGTACCAGCTCGCCGTTTGCCGTCACCACGTCGGCCGACAGCAGGTTGTCGATCGTCAGGCCGAGTTTTCGGGTGGTCCAGCCGAAGCCGCCGCCGAGCGTCAGGCCGGCGATGCCGGTGGTGGAGTTGATGCCGGTTGGCAACGCCAGGCTGAAAGCCTGGGTTTCCTTGTCGACGTCGGCAAGCGTCGCGCCGGGCTCGACCCAGGCCCGCTTCGTCGTCTGGTCGACGCGCACCGATTTCATCGGCGAGAGGTCGATCATCAACCCGCCGTCGCAGACCGCATTGCCGGCGATATTGTGTCCGCCGCCGCGCACCGCGACGAGCAACTGGTTCTCCGCCGCGAAGCGAACCGCATTGATGACATCGGAAGCGCCGGCTGCCTGCACGATCAGGCCGGGCCGGCGGTCGACCATCGCGTTCCAGATGGTGCGCGCCTCCTCATAGGCCGGGTCGCGCGCGTCCAGCACCCGCCCGCGCAGCCGCCCCGCAAGGGCCTCGATGGCCGCAGCACTGATCGTTGTCTTTCCTGCTTGCAGATTGGTGAGGCTCATATCGTTCATGATTCGATCCTCCCTCGGTGAACCATGCCCCAGCAGCGCGGCATTCTGCGCCTTTGCCGAGCGTGCGGCAAGCGACGCCGCCGGCCGGGGTCGGTACTCATTTTGGGTTAGCCAGGCAGAGCTTGCGAACCCCACATGGGCACCGCTATTGTTGCAATCGCGCTGAAAATGCTCCAAGGAACCGCCGGAACGCCGGCCAGATGGGCCGCAGATTTGGTAGAGGCAGGGTTGGGCATGAAGGTCGTCATTCTCGCCGGCGGATACGGCACCCGCATCTCCGAGGAAAGCCACCTCAGGCCGAAGCCGATGATCGAGATCGGCGGGCGGCCGATCCTCTGGCACATCATGAAGATCTACAGCCACTACGGCTTTTCCGACTTCGTGATCTGCCTCGGCTACCGCGGCTACATGATCAAGGAGTATTTCTCCAACTACATCCTGCATCTGTCCGACGTTACCTTCGACATGGCGACGGGCGAGACGATCTACCACTCGAGCAAGGCGGAGCCCTGGCGCGTGACGCTGGTGGACACGGGGCCTGAGTCCATGACCGGCGGGCGACTGAAGCGCGTCGGCGAATATCTCGGCGACACGTTCTGCCTTACCTATGGTGACGGGGTGGCCGACATCGACATCCGCGCGCTGACCGATTTCCACCTCCGTCACGGCCGCGAGGCGACCGTCACCAGCGTCGTGCCGCCGGGACGCTACGGCGCGCTGGCGATCGAGTCCGGACAGGTGAAAAGCTTCACCGAGAAGCCGGCCGGCGACAACGGCCGCATCAATGGCGGCTTCTTCGTGCTGAACCGCTCCGTGCTCGACCGCATCGAAGGCGACCACGTGGCCTTCGAAAGCGCGCCGCTCGAAGGGCTGGCGCGTGACGGCCAACTGATGGCCTTCCCGCATGACGGATTCTGGCGCCCGATGGACACGCTGCGCGACAAGAACCAGCTCGAAGAGCTCTGGCAACAGAACCGCGCGCCGTGGAAGCTCTGGTCATGAGCCATTTGGCCGATCCGAATTTCTGGAGAGGAAAGCGCGTCCTGCTGACCGGCCATACCGGCTTCAAGGGCAGCTGGGCCGGCCTGTGGCTGACGACAATGGGGGCCCGGGTCACCGGCTACGCCCTGCCGCCCGCATCCGACCCGTCGCTCCATGCGCTGCTGCATGCGGACGGCCTGCCGGACGGGCAGCTCGGCGACATCCGCGACTGCGAGGCGCTCGCCGCGGTCACACGAAAGAGCGAGCCGGAGATCATCCTGCATATGGCGGCCCAGCCGCTGGTGCGCGAAAGCTACGTGACGCCCGCCGAGACCTTCGACGTCAATGTCATGGGGACGATCCACCTGCTCGAGGCGGCCCGCGCGGTGCCTTCGGTGAAGGCGATCCTCGTCGTGACCACCGACAAGGTCTATCGCAACGACGAGAGCGGCCGGCATTTTCAGGAAGGCGACACGCTCGGCGGCCACGACCCCTATTCCGGCTCCAAGGCGGCCTGCGAGGTCGCGGTGGCGACCTGGCGCTCTGCCTATTTCGACGAACGCGGCATTCGTGTCGCCACGGCCCGCGGCGGCAATGTGATCGGCGGCGGCGACTTTTCGGCCGACCGGCTCGTGCCCGATATCGTCCGCGCCGCCCTTTCCGGCACCAGGCTCAACATCCGCAGCCCGCTTGCAACGCGTCCCTGGCAGCACGTCCTTGATTGCCTGAACGGCTATTTCCTCTTCGCCGAAGCGCTCTATAGCGGCGCAAGCGCCGTCGATGCCCTGAACTTCGGCCCCTCGCCCGCCGAGCCGCAGGTCCCGGTGCGCGATGTGGCGAACGCCATCCAGGCGGCAATGGGGCTCGAAGCCGAATGGGACGACGTCTCGTCGCTCAAGCAACCCCGCGAGATGCAGACGCTCGGCCTGGACCCGGCGCTTGCCGGCGAGCGCCTCGGCTGGCGCGCCCAGTTCACTCAGCAGCAGGCAATCGACTGGACCGCCCGCTGGTACGACGGCTGGCGCCGGGGCAAGGCGCCGCTGGAACTTACGCTCGATCAGATCGACGCATTCACGAAAGGCCGCTGATGTCCCACTCCTGCCGCTTCTGCTCGAGCCCGCTTCAAACCGTAGTCGCCGATCTCGGCGCAACGCCCTGGTCGAACTCGTTTCTCGAGCCGACCGAGGAAGCGATTGCGCGCGAAAAAGCCTTCCCGCTGAAGGTGATGGTCTGTTCGGAATGCCTGCTCGTGCAGACCACCGAGACGGTGCCGGCCGACGAGATCTTCAATGCCGACTATCACTACCTCTCGTCCTTTTCGACGAGCTGGCTGGAGCACTCCCGGCGCTATGCCGAGAAGATGACCGAGCGCTTCGGTCTCGACGGCGCATCGCGGGTCGTCGAGGTCGCCTCGAACGACGGCTACCTGCTGCAATATTTTGCCGCCAAGCAGATCCCGGTGCTCGGCATCGAGCCGGCCGCCAATGCCGCGAAGATCGCCGAGGACCGCAACGTACCGACCCATATCGCCTTCTTCGGCCGCGACACGGCGAACGAACTCGTCGGTCGCGGTATCCGCGCCGACCTGACGGCCGCCAACAATGTTCTCGCCCATGTCCCGGATATCGCCGACTTCGTCAGCGGCTTTGCCATCCTCCTCAAAGCCGACGGCGTCGCGACATTCGAATTCCCGCATCTGCTGCGGCTGATCGAGGGTATCCAGTTCGACACGATCTATCACGAGCACTATTCCTATCTGTCGCTCGTCGCCGTCGAGCGGATCTTCGCCGCTTGCGGGCTGAAGGTGTTCGATGTCGAAGAACTGCCGACCCATGGCGGCTCGTTGCGCGTCTACGCCCAGCCGCTGACCGGCACTCGGGCAGCAACCGAGGGGCTCGCCAAGATCAGGGCCGACGAGGCAAAAGCGCAGCTCACCGACATGGCGACCTATGTCGCCTTCGGCGACCGGATCGCCGCCGTTTGCGAGGGTTTCCGCGCCTTCCTGCGAAAGGCGAAAAGCGAAGGCAAGCGGGTGGCCGCCTATGGCGCCGCCGCCAAGGGCAACACCTTCCTCAACGTCTGCGGCGTCACCGCGGCCGACATCGCTTTCATCGTCGACCGCAACGACCTGAAGCAGGGCAAGCTTTCGCCGGGCAGCCATATCCCGATCCACGAACCGGCCAGGCTCGAAGCGGCGAAGCCCGATTTCGTGGTCATCCTGCCCTGGAACCTCACCGACGAGATCGTCAACGCCCATTCCTATATCCGCAGCTGGGGTGGCCGCTTCGTCGTGGCGATCCCGGAAGTGCGGGTGATCTGACCTTTCAGAGGCCATCGAGCCCAATGGAAAAAGCGGCGCTCGCATTCGCGGACGCCGCTTTTGAATGTTTCGAGACCGGCTCTTCGCAGCAGCCGATCAGCAATCACAGCCTCTTCAGGAAACCGTCCGGCGCAACGGTGACCATCAGCTTGTTGTGAACCGACCTGTCGATGTCGAACTCCGGATGGGACTGCAGATAGCTGTGCACGGCGGTCTTCGGGTTGTCGCCGACGTCCCAGGGACGATCGCTGAAGAAACCGGCCGGCAGGTCTTCCACCAGCGTGTCGAACACGACGCAATAGCAGCCGGGTGTCACCAAAGGCGCATAGGCCTCGAGCTCGGCAAGCACATGCGCGTGGGTGTGCATGGAATCGAGGCAGACCATGACGCGCTTGTAGCCTGCCGATGCCTCACGGACCTGCTGGACGATCTCGGGATCGATCGCTGAGCCCTGGAACATCTGGATGCGGCTTGCCATTGGGTGGCTTTCGATCGCCGCACGATTATGCGCGCGAATGTCGATGTCGATGCCGATCACCTTGCGCTTCGATTGGCTCGGATCGAACGAAACGCCCGCCTCGATCGCGTCGCACATGTCGAGCATGGCGAGCAGCGAGGCGCTGAGGATCAGCGAGCCGCCATGGGCGATGCCGGTTTCGATGACCAGATCCGGACGGGTCGACCAGATCAATTCCTGCATCGCCACGATATCCTGCGGATACTGGATGATCGGACGGCCGAGCCAGTCGAAATTATAGACGTAGCGCTTCGCCATCGAGGCTTCGCGCCACTGATCGGAAAGTGCCTGGAATTCACCGTCGCGACCATAGCCGTCGACCGTGGCTGCCCGTTCGGAGCGGAATTGTTCGATAGGGTCCATGTCGGGTCCTGTCTTCAAGTGGAAGGCCGCAGATCGAGATCGGTCTCCGATCCGCTCATGCCTAGAATTTCAGAGATGCGCTCTAGCACAGGTGCGGCTGCAAAAGCGAACTCGTCTTGCACCCGGTCGATGGAAATCGGCGCCAGAGAAACGGTCGATGCCTTGTCGTTCACGGCGACAGTGCATCCCGTCCGGGATTGCATGGCCCTGCACCAGTCCGCGTGGCTGGTCTGCCTGCCGCTCGCCACGTTGTAGACCGAATGTCGCCCTTGCTCGGCAATCCTGAGCAAGAGATCGACGGCATCGTCGATCCAGATATAGTCCTTGGCTGACTCGAACGCCGTCTGAAGCTGGATGTGCCCGGTCCTCGCTTCCCCGCACAACGCCCCGACGAACGTATCCGCCTGTGCTTCATCCGGGCCTACGACATTCGACAGCCGGGCCACCCGCACGTTTTCGCGCCCCGAGGCAAGGCAGATCGCCTCCCCCGTCAGCTTGGAAAGATTATAGAGGTCGGATGGATTGAGTGGAGCAGCCGACAGGTGGGCGCTCTCGCGCGTATCCGTGCCGTTTGCATAGACCCGTGTCGAGGAAAGATAGAGGAAGGAGGAAAAGGCGTTCCGTCGCAGAATGTCCGCCGCGAGCGAGACGTGGGCCTCGACCGTGTCGAACGGCCGGGTGCGGAAATCGGCAGTCAGGCCGATCGCATAGATGACGTGGCCGAGATCCTGGCCGGCAAGCGGCAACTCGGCACGGCTGGGGACATTGACGACATGTCCGAGTTCGCGCAACCGGCGGACCAGGTTGCGCCCGATGAAGCCAGAGCCGCCGAGAACCGTGAACATCACGACCTCTCGCCGAGCCGCCGCAGCGGATTGCCGCCGCAGATCGTGTAGGCCTCGACTTCGCCGCGCACGATCGAGCCAGCGGCAATGACGCAGCCTTTCCGGAGGATGGCGCCGTCGAGGATCACCGAATTCGCCCCGATCCATGCATCCTCCTCGACGACGATACCGCCGCGGCTCGGCTCGAAACCCTGCTCGCGGATCAGACGACCCTTGTCCTTGAAGGCGTGATTGACCGGCGCAAAGGTGCAACTGGCGGCGATCAAGACATTGTCGGCGATGTGAATGCCGTTGCCGGTATAGAAGACGCAGCCGCTGTTGACATAGCAGAAGCGACCGATCGTGAGGTCGCCCGAACCACCGGCCGGCTTGATCTTGACGAAGCTGTCGATGACCGACGCCTCGCCGACGACGATCCGGGTCCCGCGAACGGAATCCTCGATGTCTGAGAGCGGGCTGATTTTCGCCGTCGGATGCACGTCGATCATGGTGGCTCCAATGTCGTTCGGCACTCTTTTCCAGTTACCGCTTGCCGCGTCAACGCTTGATCGTGCAAGTAACGCCGAGGGAAAGTACCATCGTCGAGGAATGTCATGTCGCGCTTCAATCGCCTCCCCACCCCTCTTGCCGGTCTGGTCGTCATCGAGCGTAAGCAGCTAGGCGACGAGCGCGGCTTCTTCTCGCGCTTCTTCTGCCGCGACGAGCTACGTGATTTCGGCGCCGACGGTTCGATTGCGCAGATCAACCACACTTCGACGCGCAACAAGGGAACGATCCGCGGCATGCACTTCCAGCGGCCGCCGCACGACGAGACGAAATTCGTCTCCTGCCTTTCGGGCGCCGTCTTCGACGTAGCCGTCGACATCAGGCCGGATTCGCCGACCTATCTCCAATGGCACGGCGAGATCCTCAGCGCCGAAAACGCCCGCTCGATGATGATCCCGGGTGGCTTCGCCCATGGATTCCAGACGCTGACGGCGGACTGCGAGCTCCTCTACCTGCACGACAAACCTTACGCGCCGGGCGCGGAAGGCGGGCTCAACCCGCTCGACCCGCGCCTCGCCATCGCCTGGCCGCTCGACGTGACGCAGATGTCCGAGCGCGATCGCGCCTTTAGCTTGCTCTAATCGGGAAGCGGGTGTCGATACCCCCCTCTGCCCTGCCGGGCATCTCCCCCACAAGGGGGGAGATTGGCAAGACGCCAGCTCCTACTTCAACTTTCCGACAGCATTAAGCGCGAAGTAGAGGCGGCACGATAAGCCCTTTGCCCAATCTGCGACGTTGCCGACCGACGAAGGCGTCGACCCTTGCCGATCTCCCTCCTTGTGGGGGAGATGCCCGGCAGGGCAGAGGGGGGTGCCGGCCTCGGCAGATCGGAGACGGCGCTTCAAATGTCTGAGCATCATCCAATCAGAAGCTTTACGCCGTCTTCCGCCGGAACCCCTTGCTCGCCACCATCAGATTGCGCGTATAGTCCTCGGCGATGCGGCCGGCGACGAGGTCAGCCGAGGTCAGCCGCTCGACCACGCGCCCGCCCTGCATCACCGCCAGGCGACCGCACATATGGGTGACGACGCCGAGGTCGTGGCTGACCATGAGGAAGGTCAGCTTGCGGTCGCGGCGCACCTGTTCGAGAAGGTTCAGCACCTCCGCCTGCACCGACGCATCGAGGGCCGAGGTCGGCTCGTCGAGCAGCAGGATCGAAGGTTCGAGGATCAGCGCCCGGGCAATCGCGACACGCTGACGCTGGCCGCCGGAAAGCTGATGCGGATACCGGAAGCGGAAACCGGAGCCGAGGCCCACCTCGTCGAGCGCCTTCAGGATGCGGCGCTCGCCGTCACTGATGCCGTGGATCGCCAGCGGCTCCACCAGTTGCCGGTCGATGGTCTGGCGCGGATGCAGCGAACCATAGGGGTCCTGAAAGACCATCTGGACCGAACGGTAAAATGCCTTGTTTCGGCGCGCGCCCCGAAGTTCGCGGCCTTGGACGCGGATGGCACCATCGCTGACCGGGGCAAGCCCGGCGATCGCCCTGAGCAGCGTCGACTTGCCTGAACCGGATTCACCGACGAGACCGAAGGATTCGCCGGCCTCGACTTCTACGCTGGCGGTATCGAGCGCCCGGAAATCGTCATAGACGACGCTGAGGTTTTCAACGGAAACGGCCACCGTCATAGAGCCCACTCCGGCTTGCGATCGAGGACCGGCAAGGGATGGCGATCGGCGCCGATCACCGGCATGCAGTTCAACAGCCCCTGGGTATAGGGGTGCTTGGCATTGGAAAGCTCGGATGCGGCAATCTCCTCGACGATCCGGCCGGCATACATGACGAGCACCCGATCGCAGAAGGACGAGACGAGCCTCAGATCGTGCGAGACGAAGATCAGCCCCATGCCGCGCTCGGCGACCAGCTTGTCGAGGATCGACAGCACCTCGAGTTGTACGGTCACGTCGAGAGCCGATGTGGGCTCGTCGGCAATCAATAATTCTGGGCCGGCGACCAGCATCATGGCGATCATCGCCCGCTGGCCCATGCCGCCCGAAACCTCGTGCGGGTAGAGATCGAAGACGCGGGCCGGATCGCGGATCTGCACGGCCGCCAGCATGTCGAGGGCCCGCTTGCGTGCTTCCGCACGGCCGACCTTCTCATGGCGTTGCAGCGTTTCGACGATCTGCTTGCCGATGCTCATTACCGGGTTCAACGAGTATTTCGGATCCTGCAGGATCATGGCAATGCGCTTGCCGCGCAGATCGCGTCGCAGCTTTGGCGGGGCCGAAAGCAGGTCGATGCCGTCGAAGGCGAGCCGCTTTGCAGTCACTTGCGCATGCGCAGGCGTCAGCCCCATGACCGCCCTGCCCGTCTGCGACTTGCCGGAACCGCTCTCGCCGACGATGCCGAGGCGTTCGCGTCCGAGGGTGAAGGAGACGCCGCGCACCGCCTCGACGACACCGGTGCGGGTTGGGAACCGGACGCGGAGATCTTCGACCGTCAACAAGGCGCTCATTGGCCGCTCTCCCGCGGATCGAGTGCGTCGCGCAAGCCGTCGCCGAGCAGGTTGAAGCCGAGGCTGACGATCAGGATGGCGATGCCGGGCATGGTCGCGACCCACCATTGATCGAGGATGAAGCGGC
Source organism: Sinorhizobium fredii USDA 205 (assembly GCF_001461695.1). Classification (GTDB taxonomy): domain Bacteria; phylum Pseudomonadota; class Alphaproteobacteria; order Rhizobiales; family Rhizobiaceae; genus Sinorhizobium; species Sinorhizobium fredii. Next base: position 145,071 of record NZ_AUTC01000024.1, read on the forward strand.
GGCCGGAGGCGATCATCGCACCCCATTCGGGAAGCGGCGGCTGCGCACCGAGGCCGAGGAAACCAAGGCCCGCCGCCGTCAGGATGATGCCGGCCATGTCGAGGGTGACGCGCACGATCAGCGACGACATGCACATCGGCACCACGTGGCGGAAGACGATGCGCGCCGGCGACGCGCCCATCAGGCGCACGGCGGCGATATAGTCGGAATTGCGCACCGTCAGCGTCTCGGCGCGGGCGATGCGCGCATAGGGCGGCCAGGAGGTGATCGCGATGGCGATGACGGCGTTTTCGATGCCGGGGCCGAGCGCCGCGACGAAGGCGAGCGCCAGGACGAGCTTCGGGAAGGCGAGGAAAATATCGGTAACGCGCATCAGGATCGCGTCGATCCAACCGCCGGCATAGCCGGCGACGGCACCGACGATCAGCCCGACAGGCGCCGCGATGATGGCGACGAGGACGACGACGGCAAGCGTCAGTCGGGAGCCATGGATGAGCCGCGACAGGATGTCCCTGCCCTGGTCGTCAGTGCCGAGCAGGTATCCCTCGCTGCCCGGCGGCAGGAGCCGCGCGCCGGCGAGATTGCCGATCACCGGCGAATGCGGCGCGAGGAGATCGGCAAATGCGGCGACGAAGCATAGCCCCAGGAGAATGAGAAGGCCGACCACCGCGAGGCGGTTGGCCGAGAAGCGGCGCCAGGTCATGTAGGCGCGGCCGAGGCGCGCCTGCAGCCGCGACTGCGGCCGGTCGGAGAGCAGCCACTCGCGGCGCGTCAACGGGCGAGTTTCCGTGGCAAGGCTCATCGGGCGCGCGTCCTCGGGTCAAGCGTCCGGTAGAGAAGATCGGACAGGAGATTGATGCCGATGAAGACCGAACCGATGATGATCGTGCCGCCGAGCACGGCGTTCATGTCGGCATTCTGCAGCGAATTGGTGATGTAGAGGCCGAGCCCCGGCCAGGCGAAGACGGTCTCGGTCAGCACCGAGCCTTCGAGCAACCCGGCATAGGAAAGCGCGATCACCGTGACGAGCGGCACGGCCGCATTGCGCAGCGCGTGCGCCCAGATGATCCGCGCTTCGGAAAGCCCCTTCGCCCGGGCGGCGACGATATATTCCTGCTGCAGCTCGTTCAGCATGAAGCTGCGGGTCATGCGGCTGATATAGGCGAGCGAGAAATAGCCGAGCAGCGAGGCCGGCAGGATGATGTGACGGAAGACGTCGCGGAACACGTCCCATTGCCTCTGCCAGAGCGCGTCGACGAGGTAGAAGCCGGTGATCGGCGAGAAGGTATACTCGTAGACGATGTCGATGCGGCCGGGATATGCAACCCATCTAAGCCGCGCATAGAAGACCAGGAGGGCGAGAAGCGCCAGCCAGAAGATCGGCACGGAATAGCCGACGAGGCCGATGACGCGGACAATCTGATCGGCAATACTGCCGCGCTTGACCGCCGCAAGGACTCCGAGGGGTACGCCGATCAGGGCGCCGATCACCGTGCCGAGCGTTGCAAGCTCGATCGTCGCGGGGAAAACGCGGCGGATATCCGTCATCACCGGATTGGTCGTCAGTACGGAGGTCCCGAAATCGCCGGAAAGCGCCTGCTGGCAGTAGATGAAGAATTGCTGGTAAAGGGGCAGGTTGAGCCCCATCGCCTCGCGCGTCCGTTCGACCACATGCTGCGGCGCCCGGTCGCCGAGAACGGCAAGCACCGGATCGATCGGAATCACGCGACCGATGAAAAAGGTGACGGCAAGAAGGCCGAGATAGGTAGTCGCCACGACGACGAGAAACTGCAGCACCGCGGCAATGGCCTTGCGGGAACGGGCGCGTCGGCGCCCGCTCATTCGCACTGTATCGCTCATGCTCAAGGGAACGGTCCTTTCGACTATTCCTTGGAGACATTCCAAACATAATTGGTGTCGAAACTCGGACCCAGCTTGAAGCCCTTCAAGTTACCTCGAAGACCCGCGACCTCCGTCTGCTGGAAGATGATCACGAAGGGGCTGTCGTCGAGAACGCTCTTCTGCAGTTCCTTGTAGATCTCCGCCCGCTTAGCGCTGTCGCGCTCGAGAAGCGCTTCCTTGGTCTTCTTGCTGAGTTCCGGAACGTCCCAGGCATTGCGCCAGGCGAGCGTCTTGTTCGTACCCGCGTCGGAATTATCTGGATTGTTGGTGAAGGTGTCGGCATTCGAGTGAGGATCGAAATAATCCATGCCCCACTGGCCGATATACATGTCGTGATTGCGGGCACGGTATTTGGTCAGCGTCTGCTTACCGTCACCGGGAATGATCTCGAGCTTCACGCCGGCCTGCCCCAGCGTCTGCTGGAAGGATTCGGCGACACCCGTGACCGGCTGTGTGTTGCGCACATCCATGGTGACGGTGAACCCGTCCGGATAGCCGGCTTTGGCCAAGAGTTCCTTCGCCTTGGCAACGTCGAAGGTGTAGGGGTTCTCGTTCAAAGCTCCGAGAACATCCTTCGGCAGGAAGCTCTGGTGGATCTCGCCGATCCCCTTGATCAGAGTGGCGCCGATCGCGTCATAATCGACCAGATATTTGAATGCCTGCTGCACCTCAGGCTTCGCCAGCTTCTCGTTCTTCTCGTTGAGGCTGATATAGTAGACCGTACCCTTCGGCGCGCTGGTCGTTGCGAGATCGGCATTCTTCCCGACCGCCTCGTAGTCGCCCGGCTCGAGGTTGCGGGCAACATCGATATCCCCCGCCTCGAGCGCCAGCCGCTGCCCGGAGCTTTCCTTCATGTGGCGATAGATGACGCGGGCGAGCTTCGCCGGTTCGCCGTAATAAGCCTCGTTGCGCTCCAGAACCACGACTTCGTTGGCGCGCCACTCGCGCAGCTTGAACGCCCCCGAACCCGCATAGCCGGTCTTCAGCCATTCATTGCCGAAATCGTTGTCGTACTTGTATTCCGCCGATGGCGTCACGGGTTTGACGTGCTCGAGCACCAGCTTCTTGTCGACGACCGAGGCGACGGTGGCAGTCAGGCAGTTCAACACGAAGCTCGGCGCATAGGGCTGGTCGACGGTGAAAACGAAGGTTTGCTCGTCCGCCGCCTTGGCCTTTTCGGTGACGTTGTCGCCGGTGAGCCCGAACTGCGTGAGGATGAAGGCCGGGCTCTTGTCGAGCTTGACGGCCCGCTCGAAGGAATAGGCGACGTCCTCGGCGGTGATCGGATTGCCGGAGGCGAACTTCATGCCCTGCTTCAGCTTGAACGTATAGGTCAGGCCATCGTCGGAGACCGTCCAGCTTTCGGCGAGATCGCCGACCACCTTGGAGGTGTCGTTGAGGTCGAGACGGACGAGAAGGCTATAGGTGTTGCTGGTCACTTCCGCGGTCGAAAGCTCGAAGGCTTCGCCCGGATCCATGGTGATGATGTCGTCGAACGCAAATCCTTCGACCAACGTGTCCTTCGGCGTTTCAGCAAATGCCGGCTGGGCGGCGCCCATCGCGAGCGCAAGCGCCGCGGAAGCAGTCAGAAGTCGAAAACGTCCATTGAGCTTATGCATCATTTTGCGCTTCCCTCTTTTTAGCCCTTTTCGGGCTCTTCTTCATGGGTTCAGGCAGCCTCGTGCCAAGCCTCTCCCAGAACTCTCAGCCAGTTCTCGCGGCATATTCTTGTCAGCTCGCCGTCACCATATCCGGCGCTCCTCAGCGCGGCAACGAGCTTCTGATTGCCTGCGGCATCGGCAATTTCCTCGGGTATCGTCGCCCCGTCGAAGTCCGAGCCGAGGGCCACGCAGTCGATGCCGACACGCTCGACCATGTAGTCGACGTGACGCACCATGTCGGAGAGCGGAGTGGCCGCATTTTCCTGACCATCGGCCCGCAGCATGGTCGTCGCATAGTTGAGCCCGACGAGGCCGCGGCTCTCGCGGATGGCATCGAGCTGCCTGTCTGTGAGGTTGCGGGCGACCGGCGTCAGAACATGGGCATTGGAATGGCTGGCGACGAGCGGCTGGTCGGTGGTCTCCGCCACGTCCCAGAATCCCTTTTCGGTGATGTGGGCGAGATCGATCAGGATGCCGAGCCGATTGCAGGCGCGTACCAGTTCGAACCCGGCCTCGGTGAGACCCGGACCCGTGTCCGGCGACGAGGGGTAAGCGAAGGGCACGCCATGGCCGAAAACATTGTGGCGGCTCCAGACCGGTCCGAGCGACCGCAAGCCGGCCGCATGGAAGGTCTCGAGCGCGGCGAGGTCCGGCCCGATCGCCTCGCAGCCTTCCATATGCAGGACGGCCGCAAAGATGCCGTCAGCCATGGCCCGGCGTATTTCGCCGGTCGAGCGGCAGAGCCGCCACGCCCCGGCCCGGTCAAGCCTCATGGCGATGTCCGCGAGCTCGATCGCCGTAACGAGCGACGGCAAGCGGTCGAGCGGCTCGGACAAAGGCGTCACGTAGTGGCCGTTCCTGTCCGGCATTCTCAAGACCAGATCGCCCGATGGAATGTAGATGGCGCACAGGCCGCCCGCGAGGCCGCCCGCTTTGGCGCGCGGCACGTCGATATGACCTTTGTCGGTCCCTTCGATGAATTCGGCTATCGGGTCGGTTCCACCGCGCGCATGCTGCCAAAGGCGCAAAAGCACGTCGTTATGGCCGTCGAAAACCGCCTGCATTCCCAAGATTCCTTCACCATTTCAGGGAGATCGGATGGATCATTCACAGTTGCCGCATCCGGTCAGGATGTGGCGATGCTAGTGAAAGACATCCGCCATTTCAATGAATTTCCGGGGGATTTCCGGGTCGGGCCCTGTAGCGAAAAGTTGCCTGCCCACGGAGATCGACCGGAGCTCGGCAGTCCGGGCCAATGAGAAAAAACGTCAGGCAGGGTGTCCTGATCGGTAAAAATCTGCCATTCCTTCCGGGAAGAGCGAACGCTGTCCGATAGTCGCCGGTCATGACGACCGGTGCGAGTTGTGCTCAAGAGGGGGCTCGGGGTGCCGTCGATCGCTGATGCAAGCCTGACCGCGCGGATGGGTCGCGCCTTACTTTGCGTGGGGCTGATGCTTTCCCTCTCCGGCTGCGGCGGACGGCCGGTCGGAGTCCTTGTTCCCTCCGGCACCGCCGCGGGCGCTTCGGAAGTGGACCTCCTGGTGGCGACTACCCGTGCCCAGTCCGACGATCCTGGCGTCCTCTTCAGCGGCGAGCGCGCCCCGGAGCTTTCGCTGACCGAAATCGTCGTCTCGGTTCCCCCCGAGAAGAACCGTAAGGTCGGCCAGGTCCAGTGGCCGAAGAAATTGCCGGCCGATCCGACCCGGGATTTTTCCACCGTCAGCGTCAAGCCGCTGGATCCCGGGCCGGAGACGCAGGCCTGGCTCCACGGCCATCTGCCGAAGAACCGCCGCGTGCTGATCTTCGTCCACGGCTTCAACAACCGCTTCGAGGATGCTGTCTATCGCTACGCCCAGATCGTCCACGATTCCGGCGCCGACGTCGCACCGGTGATCTTCACCTGGCCGTCGCGCGCCAGCATCTTCGACTACAACTACGACAAGGAAAGCACCAACTATTCGCGTGACGCCCTCGAAGAGCTGCTGCAGCGGGCCTCGAAGAACCCATCGGTCGGCGAGATCACCCTGATGGCGCATTCCATGGGGTCGTGGGTCACCGTCGAAGCGCTCCGGCAGATGGCGATCCGCGACGGCCGCGTCGCGCCCAAGATCACCGACGTCATTCTCGCCTCGCCCGATCTCGACGTCGATGTCTTCACCAAGCAAATGCAGGCCATGGGCAAGTCGCGGCCGAAGTTCACGCTCTTCGTCTCTCGCGACGACCGAGCCTTGACCCTCTCGCGGCGGATCTCCGGCAATATCGACCGGCTCGGGCAGATCGACCCCTCGGTCGAGCCCTATCGGAGCCAGCTCGAGAGGGCGGGCATCACCGTGCTCGACCTGACGGCGCTCAAGGGCGGCGACAGGCTCAACCACGGCAAGTTCGCCGAAAGCCCGGAAGTCGTGCGGCTGCTCGGCAACCGGCTGATCGCCGGACAAACCGTGACGGATTCGGATGTCGGCCTCGGCGAACGCGTGGGCGCCGTTGCGCTCGGCACCGCACAGACCGTCGGCAGCGCCGCGAGCGTCGCCGTTTCGACGCCGATCATGATCTTCGATCCGCGCACCCGGCGAAATTACGACGCTCAACTCCGTCGTTTCGGCCAATCGGTGGGGAACACTGTCGGTTCGACCGTGACGCCGTGAGGCTGGAAGCGCCGCTCTGGGGCGACCGGGGCCGGCTCAATGGAAGGTCGACTTCGAGAAGAGATTGAGAACCAGGACGCCGGCGATGATCAGCGCCAGGCCGAGGATCGCAGCGAGGTCGAGCTTCTGGCCGAACGTAATGTAGCCGACCCCTGAAATCAGCACGATGCCAAGGCCGCTCCACAGCGCATAAGCGATCCCGACGGGAATGTAGCGCAGCGTATAGGACAGGAAGAAGAAGGCGACGGCATAGCAGACCACCATCAGCACGGTCGGCGCGAGCCGCGTGAAATGCTGCGCCGCCTGCATGGCCGAGGTGCCGAGCACCTCGAAGACGATGGCGATCACCAGAACGGTGTAGAGCATGGCGGGGTTCACGGCACGTCTCCGAAAAATTCGAGTAAGATGGATAGCCTGTCGGCCGGCGACCTCACTGCAGTGAAAGCGCCTTGAGCTTCCGAAGCAGCGCGGCCCGCGTGGGTGCATCGATGTCATGGCTCTGCATGAGGTCTGCCAGCCAGATGCCATCGGCGGCGAACCGGGCAAGCAGGCAGTCTGGCGAACTGTCGGTCGCGGCAAACTCGGCCGACCGTCGCTCGACCCACTGCCGCCAGCGCGCCTTGAGATGCGGTTCCGCAAGTAACGCGATCGTCAGCACGCGCCAGCCCTGCCCTTCCGCTTCCGCGTCGAGCGCAAAGCAGACGGTGAGATAGGCGCGGGTGAACCGCCCCTGGTCCACCTCATCGTCCGCCATCGCCGCCTCGATCGCCCGGTCGAAGCGGCCGATCAGTTCGTCGAACAAGCCATCCAGCAAGGCGAGCTTGTTGGGGAAATGGTGCAGCAGCCCGCCCTTGCTGACGCCTGCCGCCTGCGACACCTTTTCAAGGGTGACCGCGGCAATCCCCTGCTCGAGCGACAGCCGCGCCGCGACGTCCAGCAATTGCTGGCGGACCCGCTCCGGCTGCTTCTTTCTCTGATAGGCGTTCGTCATGCCACACAAAAGATACCGTCTGGACGGTTTTGTCAAGCCCTGACAGATGAGGCGACGTGCGACGCGATGAAACGCCGCAAGCCATGGGCAGCCATTGTGCCCGGCGCCGAGCCGCTATACGAAAATCGGCAAAGGACAGGATCATGACGGAAACGAAAACCACGACGCTCTACGAGGCGATTGGCGGCGATGCCGCGGTCCGCGCCCTGACGCAGCGCTTCTACGAGCTCATGGACAGCCTGCCGGAGGCGGCCCGCTGCCGCGCCGTGCATCCGCCGGACCTTTCCGGCAGCGAGGAGAAGCTCTACGAATATCTGACCGGCTGGCTCGGCGGACCACCGATCTATGTGGAAAAGCGCGGCCATCCAATGCTGCGCCGGCGGCACTTCATCGCCGAGATCGGCCCGGCCGAACGGGATGAATGGCTGCTGTGCTTCACGCGCGCTCTCGAGGAGACGGTTGCCCACCCGCAGCTCCGGCAAGTCATCCTCGAACCGATCACGCGGCTCGCCCATCACATGCAGAACAAGGAATGATCGTCAAATGCCGAACCGCGGAATGCGTGGGAGCGTGCTTTTCATCGCCGGCCTGATGGGCGTTTTCGGGGTCGCAGCCGCTGCAGCCGCCTCGCATGGTACGGATCCGCGGCTGCTCGGCGGGGCGTCCGCCATGTGCCTCGCCCATGCGCCGGCACTCGTCGCGCTCCATGCCGGATGGGCGCATTTCCGTACGGCCGCCGCCTCCGCCCTGTTGCTCGCAGCCGGAACCGCCGTCTTCGCGGCAGACCTCGCCCTGCGCCATTTCCTAGGCCACGGCCTCTTTCCGATGTCGGCGCCGCTCGGCGGCCTGATGATGATGGGTGGGTGGCTCGCCGTCGCCATGGGGGCGTTCCTGCCCCGCAAAGAGACCGCTCAGGCGCCCTCGACGACGGTGTAGCCTTCGAATTTGGGCGGCCCGAGATACATGGAACGGTTGTCGGCAGCGTTGCGGTGCGCGGCCCGGAAGTTTTCCGATTTCGTCCAGGCGACGAAGGCGTCTCGGCTTTCCCAGTTCGATTTCGAGATGAACGGCGTGTAGCCCTCTTCCGGCACGCTGTCGCCGCGCAGCAGATGGAAATCGATGAAGCCGGGCATGTCCGCAAGGCTCGAATCGCGCCGCTTCCAAACGGCCTCGAATGCCTCTTCCTGACCGACGGCAACGTGGAAACGGTTCATGGCGACAAACATGCGGCTACCTTTCACGCGCCTTCTTTTCCGAGACCCCGGCATCGCTGCGCGGGAACGGCAGGATAACGGCGTTCGACGATGGTTCAAGCCCGAATGGCTCGCGGAGCGGGGAGCGGGCCTGCCATGCCGGAAATTCCGTCACGTTGGGATTGTCCTCCAGCAGGCGTGTGCGGCGCGTCAGTACTTCGTAGAGTTCCGACACGAGCCCATCACCGAGCTGCGAGGCAAGCTTGTGAAGACCGATCATCATCATTTGATCGGGACGTTCGTCGTTCATCATCGATACTCCGTGCGGCGACAACCAGGGAGAAGATTGCCGCCGTCGCTCTCTCGTCAAAGGTTCAGTTCTCGCCGGTGCTTGTGGACAGGTCCTGAAGGGCTCGCTCCAGGCTCGATTTCGAGCCGTTGCGCAGCGGCACGAAAGCCTTGCCCCACTTCTTGCAGCCCGTCTTCACGCGCAGACACGCATCGTGGCTGATGCAGTCGATGGGGCAGAAGACGCAGTCGACGGAGGGAAGAACCCGGTCGATGCGCGACACGGCCTCTCGTAAACCGCCGTCATGGTGGATGAGTTCCGCCCCATAGGAGCTGGCGATCTCGCGCAAGTGGGCAACCTGGCAATCGCGGCCGCCGACATAGAGGAAGCTGCGCCCCTCGAGCGTCGCCTTGCCGCCATTGGGCTGCACTGCGGAGCCTTCCTCCCTTGCCCTTCCCTTGCCGCCCTTGCCTGCATTCTGGTGCCGCTTGCCGCGCATCCGTCTCTCCGTCTTGTCGGCGATGCGCGGGCTTGCTGCCACTGATCGCCATCAGAATTCGTTGGCACACACCGAACGGTTGTGCGACGGCGGCAACTTATTAAACTTGATAATCAGAGTAAAGTATAAACTTGAGTTTTTTAATCATATTAATTTCGGGCAAATCGGCAACAGCTCCGCCCCTGTACCCGCAGGAAATTACCGCTTGAATGTAACCGGAACGGTAAACGGCCAGCTGTCGCGCCGGGCCTCGGCGGGGATCGCCGGGAAAGGCGCGGCGCGACGGACGGTATCGAGCGCTGCCTGGTCGAGAATTGGCGAGCCCGAGCTTTTCGCAAGGCTGACGCCGGCGAGCCCGCCATTGGATGTGACAGTAAAGCGTACGTGGGCGACGCCGCGCAGCCCCTGGCGTTTGGCCTCGGCGGGATAGCGTGTCGCCCGAGTCAGCTTGCGCTGCACCTTGCCCTTGTAGTTGTCGACAGCGGCGTTGCCCGCTTCACGGGCAACGGAGCCCTGTCTTGCTCCAGTGGCCACGCTGGCCGTTGCATTTTCCGCGCCGTCCGCCTGGCCTCTTGTTTGTGTATTCGCCTGCTCGCCCCGCTCGCCGGCCTTACTACGTGCAATTTTCTTCTTCTTTACCGGCTCCTTCTTGGGCTCCGGTTTCTCGACCTTCTTCTCGATCTTCTCCGGCTCCGGCTTCTCTTCCGGAACGACCGTTTCGACGGGCGCGACACTGGCAGTGACCGGCGCCTCGGCGACCTCGGTCACCGGCATTTCGTCAGCCGGTAGGATCACATCCGCTTCCATCGGCGCAATGTCGGACGGCTGCTCGGAGACACTCTCCGGCGTCGTTGGCGGAATCTCTTCCGCCGCCTCTTCCGTCGGCGGAACCTCGCTTGGCTTCACCTCTTCCGGCGGGTCTTCCGTGGGTTCGACGACGTCCGAAGGATCGCCTGCCTGCAGCGTCTCGTCGAAGGCGTTCCCGAGCAGCGTAACCTCGGTCGCCGCCCCGCCGGCCATCTGAAAATCGTCCTTGCTGGGCTCCAGCAGCATTGCTCCGCCGGCATGCGCCAGCAGCGAGAGACCGACCGCACCGGTCCATTTGACGATTTGCTTCATCCGAGCCCGCCTTCCATCGGCACTTCAGCGATCGGGCTATGTCAGCCCTTGAGTTCAACCGCCGATTTGGAGCCGGTCTTGAGCCCCGTCATGCAGGCACCCTTGTCGACGCCCACGCCGACGCAGGCCGGCGCATCGTTGATCAGCAGGCTCTTGACTGCCTCGCATTTCGTTCCCGAGAGGTCGAACTGCCGAACCTTCGTCTTGCCGGCGGGCAGGTCGCGAAAATCAAGGACGGCCATGCGTTCGACCAGCCCCTTCTGGTCGAAGAGCACGAATTCGAAGGAAACCTTGGAGAGTGATTGCTGCAGGCCGTTGCCGGCGACGAAGGTGAGCTTGCATCCCTTCTCGGACGGAGCGATCTCGTTGAGCTCGATCGTCAGCCCGCTGGGAGCTGTTGCCTCCTGTGCCCCGGCCGCTCCTGTTAGCGACAGGACCAGCGCTGCAGACGAGAAAGCGAAACGGGAAAGACAGGCCATCATCACACCACCATGCTCCGCATCCGAGCCGCCGATCTTCTAGGCAGCGGGAGCGATCAATTAACTTGACTGCAACTATCCGGTATTGCGTCCTTAAAGAAATATGAGTAATGGAGTCAAGATAGTAATTGGAATGCGCGAGAGGAATGAGGGGATATCGCCTTGTTTCCGCCACTCGTGGACTGGCCGAAACCGTGACACCGAACGACCCCGACACCCCCCAATCTTCGCCGGCGCCGAGAGCGACCCACCGCTCGCAACCGATCGTGGACAGCCACGAGCTATTCCGCGGCGCCAGCGAGATCCTGATTTCCCATGACGGCGCGATCTACCGGATGCGGATCACCCGACAGGGCAAGTTGATTCTGAACAAGTAGCGAGACGACCGATGACCGACAGCACGCGCCCCACCCCGACCGAGATCCGCGCCTACCGCGCGGCGCACCCGACGCTGCGCGAGCGCGACATCGCCGCCCAGCTCGGCATTTCCGAAGCGGCCCTCGTTGCCGCCGAATGCGGGCTGACGGCAATCCGCATTGATGCCGACGCCAATCGCTTCCTGATGCGTGCCGAGGGGCTGGGCGAGGTCATGGCGCTCACCCGCAATGAATCCGCCGTCCACGAGAAGATCGGCGTCTACGAGCACGTCAAGCCAGGCCCGGGTGCAAGCCTGGTGCTCGGATCCGAAATCGATCTGCGCGTCTTCCCCTCCGCCTGGGCACATGGTTTTGCCGTGTCGAAGACCGATGCCAATGGCGATGTCCGCCGCAGCCTGCAGTTCTTCGACAAATGGGGTAATGCGGTTCACAAGGTCCACCTGCGCCCCAATTCGGACCTCGAAGCCTATGACAGGATTGTCGCGGACCTCCGCCTCGACGACCAGTCGCAGGAATTTGCTGCCGAGGTCACCGCGCCGGCGGGCGACAGTGCAATCGGCACCGTCGATACGGAAGTGCTGCGCGACCATTGGACGAAGCTGACCGACACCCATCAGTTCCACGGCATGTTGCGCAACTTGAAGATCGGCAGGCGCCAGGCCTTGCATGCCGTCGGAGACGATCTGGCGTGGCAGCTCGATGCGGCCGGCATCGAGACGATGATGCGGAGCAGCGCCGAGATCGAGCTGCCCATCATGTGCTTTGTCGGCAGTGCCGGGGTCATCCAGATCCATTCCGGCCCGGTCGCGAATATCGCCACCATGGGGCCGTGGCTGAATGTCATGGACCCGACCTTCCACCTGCATTTGCGCACGGATCACATCGCCGAGCTTTGGGCGGTGCGCAAGCCGACGTCGGACGGCCATGTGACTTCGCTCGAAGCGCTCGACTCCAAGGGTGAAATGGTCATTCAGTTCTTCGGCAAGCGGAAGGAAGGCTTTGCCGAAAGACCGGAGTGGCGCAGCCTGGCCGAGAGCCTGGCGCGCCTCGATAACATCGCCGCAGCCTGAGGAGACACGGGATGAACGGCTTCGACTTCCGCCGCCTGCGCCGCTGGGAATCGGCGCTCGCCGTTTTCGCGCTCTCGACGCCCTTCCTGCTGCCGGCGCTCGCGCCTGGTTCGGCGTCTCTTATAAGCCCTGCAATGGCCGAGACCGTCGAGAAGCCGGACACGTCCCGAGTCGTATCGATCGGCGGCGCGGTGACCGAGATCATCTATGCGCTCGGCGAAGAAAACCGGCTTGTTGGCCGCGATTCGACCAGCACCTACCCCGAGGCCGCGGCGAAGCTCCCCAATGTCGGCTATATGCGGCAATTGGCGCCGGAGGGAATAATCGCGGTCAACCCAGCGGCGATCGTGGCGATCGACGGGAGCGGCCCGCCCGAAGCGCTTGCCGTGCTGAAGCAGGCGAACATCCCCTTCACGACGGTCGCCGAGGCCTACGACAAGACGGGCATCCTTGCCAAGATTCGCGCCGTCGGCGCTTTCCTCGGCGTTCCCGACAAGGCCGAAGCTCTTGCCAAGTCAGTCGCGCAGGATCTGGACGCCGCCCTTGCCGACAGCGCCGCTCGCCCCGAGAGCGAGCGCAAGCGCGTCCTCTTCATTCTGAGCGCCCAGGGCGACAAGATCATGGCCTCGGGCACCGGCACAGCCGCCAGCGGCATCATCGAGCTTGCCGGCGCGATCAATGCCACCGGGAATTTCCCCGGCTACAAGCCGCTGACCGACGAGGCGATCATTGAGGCAAAGCCGGATGTCATCCTGATGATGGATCGGAGCGGAAGCCATGCGACAAGCCCCGATGAACTCTTCGCTCTTCCGGCTCTGAGTTTGACGCCGGCGGCGAAGGACAAGGCGCTTGTCCGCATGGACGGGTTGCACTTGCTCGGTTTCGGCCCGCGCACCGCAAGCGCGATCCGCGAACTGAACACGGCAATCTACGGAAAGAAGACCAATGCCTCGCAGTGAGGCCTTGAGCGGCGCGCGAGGGCGTGCCTTGGCTGCAAGCATCGCCCATGCGCGGCGCGAAGGCGACCGCTCCGGTCTGGCGCGCATGCTCATTGCCGCCCTCGCCGTGCTTGCCGCTGCGACCTTCGCGACCTCGATCATGACAGGCGCCGCCGACGCTTCGCTCGGCAATGTAGTCCGGTGGCTTGCCGGCGAGACCGCAGCCGACCAGGCCTTGAGCATGCGGGATCGGATCATCATCCTGGATATCCGCCTGCCGCGCGCTGTGCTCGGCATGCTGGTCGGCGCCGCACTCGCCGTTTCCGGCGTCGTCATGCAGGGGCTGTTCCGCAACCCGCTCGCCGATCCCGGCCTTGTCGGCGTGTCCTCCGGCGCGAGCCTCGGCGCCGTGCTGCTGATCGTTCTCGGCAGCACCGCGTTCGGTCCGGTCTTTGCCATCTTCGGCTTCTACGCGCTGCCGCTCGGCGCCTTCTGCGGCGGCCTTATCACGACCATGCTCCTCTACCGCATCGCCACGCGCAGCGGTCAGACTTCGGTGGCGACGATGCTGCTTGCAGGGATAGCCCTCGGTGCACTCGCCAGTGCGGTAACCGGCGTGCTCGTCTTCATTGCCGACGACAAGCAGTTGCGTGATCTGACCTTCTGGGGGCTCGGTTCGCTGGCCGGCGCCAATTGGACGAAGATCCTGGCCGCCGGCCCGATCATCCTCTTGTCGCTTGGCGTCGTCCCCTTTCTGGCGCGGGGCCTGAACGCGATCACGCTCGGCGAGGCGGCCGCCTTCCACATGGGCGTTCCGGTGCAGCGCCTCAAGAACATCGCCATTTTCAGCGTCGCCGCGGCGACCGGCGCCTCCGTGGCGGTCAGCGGCGGCATCGGCTTTGTCGGCATCGTCGTGCCGCACCTCCTCAGGCTCGTCATTGGCCCGGATCACCGCTACCTTTTGCCGGCGTCGGCGCTGCTAGGCGGCACCATGCTGATCTTCGCCGACATGCTGGCCCGCACGATCGTTTCTCCGGCCGAGCTGCCGATCGGCATTATCACCGCCTTCGTCGGCGCGCCGTTCTTCCTGTGGGTTCTGCTCCGCCGTCGCTCGAATATGGGGCTCTGACTTAAGATGATCCGCGCTTCCGAACTCTCCGTCAGCCTCGCCGGCCGGCCCGTGCTCCACGGCGTCTCGTTCGAAGCGGCGCCCGGAAGGATGACGGCGATCGTCGGTCCGAACGGCTCCGGCAAGACGACGACCTTGAAGGCGATCTCCGGCGAGCTGCACCTCACCAAGGGCAAGGTGACCATCAACGGTCGTGACATCGCCCGGCTGAAGCCCTGGGAACTTGCCTTGAAAAGGGGCGTCCTGCCGCAATCGACGGTCATCTCCTTCCCGTTCACGGTCCGGGAGATCGTTGGCCTCGGCCTTTCAACAAGCGGTGCCGAAGTCGCGGGCAATGACCGCACCGTCGATGATGCGCTCGAAGCGGTCGATCTCGCCGGCTTTTCCGGCCGCTTCTACCAGGAGCTGTCGGGCGGCGAGCAACAGCGCGTCCAACTTGCTCGCGTGCTTTGCCAGATCGCCGCACCCGTCAGCGACGGCGAGCCGCGCTACCTCCTGCTCGACGAGCCGGTGTCGAGCCTCGATATCCGCCACCAGCTGACCATCATGCAGCTGGCACGGCAATTCTGCGAACAAGGCGGCGGTGTCATTGCGGTGATGCACGACCTCAACCTGACGGCGATGTTCTCCGACCAGATGGTGATGATGAAAGCCGGCCGCATCCGCGCCTGCGGCGCGCCGAAGGATGTCCTCACCGACGAGACCATGGAAGCGGTGTTCGGATGCCGGATGCAGGTCGGCATCGCGCCGGCCCGCGATGTCCCCTTCGTGCTGCCGCAAACGGCGTCGCTCTGATCTGCGCGTCGCGCGGCAACGTCAAGATTTGCCGAAACAAATTTCTCCCTCATGCGTTGATCTCCGGCGTGCGAACTCCGGTGGGTGCGCTAGCGAAAATGCGTCGGCTTTCGGCCGACATGACAGCGAAGCGAAGGGAGCGACAGGATGGCGACGGGTCTCTTTTCTAGTTCAAGCACGAGGAAACGCAACGGCAGTGCAGCCGACACCCCGATCGAGGACCAGCTCCATGAAATCCGGGAAGACATCGCGCAACTCGTCGCCTTGATCGCCGATCGGGGCGTGGCGGCGTCGCGGGAGGCCAAGGCCAAGGCACGCAGCACCCGCAAGCAAGCCGAATCGGACCTGCAGGACCTGCTTGAGAGCGGGGAAGAACTGCTTTCGGATCTGCGCAGCCGTTATGCGGACACGGAAAGGCAGGTGCGGCGCGCGGTGCGCGAACATCCGGTCGCCACGCTCGGCGCCGCGGCGGCAATCGGTCTCATCGCGGCAGTCCTTCTGCGGCGTTAGCCGGCAAACGGCCGGAAGGGATGTCACGCGCCTTGGGCGCGATGCGCTGGGGAGAAAATCGCATGCAGACCTTAGGGGCCGTCTTAACCGCGTTGCTTGCAGCCGACTTCGGCGCCGCGGCCTCCCGTTACAAGCGTAACGCGCTCCTATGGGCGATCGTCGCCGTGCTTCTCGGCACCGCCTATGTGTTCGCGCTCGTGGCGATTGCCCTTACTCTCGCCGACCGCTATTCGCCGGTCGTCGCCACCGTGGCGATTGCGATCGCGCTCCTCGCGACGGCCCTTGTCGTCGTTGCCGTAATGGCCGCGCTGAACGCCCGCGACCGCCGTATCCTGGACGAACGCCGCCGTCGTTCAATGCTTCAGACGAACCTCGCGCTTGCCGCCGCCACAAGCATCCTGAAGAAGCAGCCGCTCATCGGCGTGGGCACGGCGATCGCCGTGGGGCTGCTGCTCGGCCTCGGCAAAGGGCGGCGCCGCAGCGACCGGCGTTGATTGGCGGCGGGCTCGCCTGGACCACGCTTAGAGCGGCAGCCGGATCAGCGCGGTGACGCCCGCCGGCAGATATTCGACCTTGACGGAACTGCCGATGATCTTGTCGAGGCTCCGCTCGATCAGCAGCGAGCCGAAGCCGCGCCGGCGCGGTTCGCGAACCGGCGGCCCGCCGACTTCCGTCCAGGTCAGATGCAGGACGGCCCCGCCTTCCTCGACGACGCTGCGCGCCGTCAGCACGATCTTGCCCTTCGGTACCGATAGGGCACCATATTTCACCGCATTGGTCGCCAACTCGTGCAGCACCAGGCCGAGGCCGACCGCCTGGTCCGGTCCGAGCAGGACCTCGTCCTTGTGGATTTCCACCTGCTCCGCATAGTCGCTGACATAGGGCTTCAGTTGCTTGGAAATCAGTTCCGCGAGGCGGATCGTTCCCCATTCGTAGTCGGAAAGCAGCCCATGTGCCTCGGAGATCGCCTGCAGCCTGCCGGCAAAGGCGGTCATGAACTCGGCCGGATCGCTGGTCTGGCGCAGGGTCTGGCGTGCGAGCGATTGCAGCATTGCCAGCGTGTTCTTGACCCGGTGGTTCAATTCCTTCAGCAGCAGCCTGGTCCGTTGCACGGAAGCCTGCTGTTCGGAGACATCGATCGTCATGCCGAGAAAGGTCAGCGCCGCACCCTTGCTGTCCCGATCGTGCACCCGGCCGCGGCCGAGCAGCCAGCGCCCGCTCGAGCGAATCCGGAACATGCCGTCATATTCCTCGTTGGCCGCCATCGCCTGCCTGAGCTTCGAGAAGGTCGCGCCGCGATCGTCCGGATGGATCGCGCCGAAGACAGACTTGGCGGTCAATGTCCGCTCCGCCGGCAGCTCGAACATGCGCATCATCGCGCCGTTGCCGGCCACGGTTCCGGCGCGAATATCCCAGAGCCAGCTGCCGACATTGGCGGCATCAAGCGCCATGGCGAGCCGTTGCTCTTCGCGCGAAAGTGCGGCCTCCTTCAGGGCGCGCCGGCGCGCCTCGTCCTTGATCTTGAGCAGCGAGGCGGCAGCGTCGGCGATCCGCTGCAGCGACTCAAGCTGTTTTGCCGCCACCTCGGCGCGTGGTGCCTGATCGAGGACGCAAACCGTGCCGACCGCTTGTCCTTCCAGGATGATCGGTGCCCCAGCGTAGAAACGCAGAAGCGGCGCTTGCGCAACCTTGCGGTTGTGGCGAAAGAGCGGGTGCAAAGACGCGTCCAGCACAAGAAACGCGCCATGATCGCCAATCGCATGGGCCGAGAAGGATTCGTCGGCGGGGCTACGTGTTTCCGTCGTCCCGACGACCGCTTTGAACCATTCCCATTCATGATCGACGAGCGTGACGAGAGCGATCGGCGCCTCGAAGAGGCTGGCGGCCAGTTTCGCCAGCGGTTCGAAGTCGCTGTCGGCGACAGCCATATCCGGCACGGCCGCATGCAGGACACCGAGCCGCTCTCGCGAACCGAGCGTCTCAGTCATTGCCGGAAGCATTGTTCTTGCCTTCTCTTGCATTCGGCCCGAACTCCAAAGCCGCGTTCGCCAGCAGGATCGAATGGTCCGGAACGCCCGGGCTCATTCTTCAAGGGCAATGATGCCCTCCCCTTTAAGGACTGGCCGGCGGAACTATGCAGCAACTCAAGACGCCGCCGCAATCTTTGCTTCGAGTAAACGCGCATTGCAAAGCAGAAATAAGGAAGGAAGTGGTGTGGGAAGGAGGATGCGTCAGGACACGAACGCACGCGACGTAATGGGCGCCGAGGTCTCATCCGGCCCATAGTCGTTCTCGCCCTGGATTTGGAGAATTTCCTGGAGGCGCTGGCGCGCCCGGTTGACGCGGCTCTTGATCGTGCCCAGCGCGCAGCCGCAGATCGTCGCGGCCTCTTCATAGGAGAAGCCCGAGGCACCGACGAGAATGATCGCCTCGCGTTGGTCGGGTGGCAGTTGGTCGAGGGCCCGACGAAAATCCTGAAGGTCGAGCGAACCGTATTGCTCCGGATGATGCGCCAGCGTCTCCGTGAAATGGCCGTCGCTGTCCTGGATCTCGCGGCCGCGCTTGCGCATCTGGCTATAGAGTTCGTTGCGCAGGATCGTGAAGAGCCAGGCTTTCATGTTAGTGCCCATCTCGAAATGGTCCTGCTTTGCCCAGGCCTTCATGATGGTGTCTTGCACGAGATCGTCGGCCCGGTCGTGCCGCCCGATCAGCGACATGGCGAAAGCGCGGAGACTCGGCAGGGCCGCAAGCATCTCACGCTTGAACTCTTGGTTTTCCGACATCCCGGCGCTCACTCCTTGCCATCCAGCATGGCTCGTTTTTCCACGACCTCAAGCTTTTCCAGAAGATCGAGGAAGCGAGCCGGAATTCCCTCTTCCTGGACCGACAGGTAAAGTGCTTTCAACTTCGCCGCGATCTGCGCGTTCGGATCGTCAGACTTCGGACGCATGCTGACCGTCCGCCCTGCCCCTGAAGTATATCTCATTATAACTGCCGCCCTTGAAACTTCGCATGCACCATAACGCAGCGGAAAAATGAAATGTTCCGCTCGGGAACCTTTTTTTCGCCGGGACGTTTCCGCAGCGGAACAAAGTTTAAAAGACACGGATCGAGGGAGTCCTGCATGAATTGTCCACCCGCATCGCTCCATTTCTTCCCTATCTCCGCCGCTACTCGCGCGCCCTGACCGGGTCCCAGACGTCCGGTGACGCCTATGTCGCGGCGGTGCTCGAAGCGCTGATCGCCGATACCTCCATTTTCCCCGAGGCCAGCAGCGACAGGGTGGCATTGTTTCGTCTCTTCACATCGCTGTTCGGCTCTTCGTCGGTGCTCGTTCCCGAACCCATCTCGCCTTTTGCCTGGGAGCAGCGTGCCTCCGTCAATCTTGCGGCCGTGTCTCCGGTCGCGCGCCAGGCCTTCCTGCTCGTATCCGTCGAAGGCTTCACCCCGCAGGAGTCGGCCGAAGTTCTCGACGTCGATACCGCCAAGCTCACCGCCCTGCTCGACCGTGCTTCGCAGGAGATCTCCCGTCAGGTTGCAACCGACGTCATGATCATCGAGGACGAGCCGCTGATTGCGATTGACATCGAGCAGATGGTCGAAAGCCTCGGCCATCGGGTGACGGGCATCGCGCGGACCAAGGACGAGGCCATTGCGCTTTTCAAGACGTCCGAGCCGGGAATGGTGCTCGCCGATATCCAACTCGCCGACGGCAGTTCCGGTATCGACGCGGTCAACGAAATCCTCAAGACAAGCGCCGTGCCGGTGATATTCATCACCGCCTTCCCCGAGCGGCTGCTGACCGGCGAAAGGCCCGAACCGACATTTCTGGTGACGAAGCCCTTCAATCCCGAAATGGTCAAGGCGCTGATCAGCCAGGCGCTGTTCTTCAATGAATCGACGAAGGCCGCTGCTTAGACTAGGGGCATCCCGATCACGCCTGAAGAATACGCCCTGCCGGAACAAGGTTCGGCAGGGCGTTGGCCGTTGGCGACGATTTGATCCTGCAAATAAAACAGCCAGTGCCGAGGGAAGGGCACTGGCTGAGGTTATGCAACTCACTGAGGGGGATGTGAGTTGGCAACCGGCGGTATGCCTCCGACGTCACATTGGGGGCGATGTGCGTCACCGCTCGGCTATCAGCAATAATGCCCGATACAAAAAAAGGTTCCGCGAAAGACTCAAAGTTTCCGCTATTCGATCGACTCCAGCTCGGCACGGTGGCGATAGAGCGCCAGAAAGCGTCGGTAGTCGCGGTTGTAGAGATCGCGCAGCGCCGGATTCGGTCGGCGCTCCTGGCCGGTCGAGGCCATGGCACCACCTGCATGCGCGAGGTCGGGATAGAGGTTGCCGGCCACGGCGGCGGCCATGGCCGTCCCGAGCAGAACAGCATCCGGCGCCTGGGGCACCACCACGCGGCAACCGGTGGCGTCGGAGTAGAGTTCCATCAAAAGAGGATTGCGCACGTGGCCGCCCGTCACGTGCAGCGTATCGAGGTCATAGCCCGCCTCCTTCATCATCTCGAGAATGTGGCGGATGCCGAGCGCGATGGCGACGCAGGTCCGCCAATAGAGGCGGCAAAGTGCGTCGAAGGACGAATCGAGCGCCAGGCCGCTAATGACGCCAAGCGCATGCGGATCGGCGAGAGGCGAACGGTTGCCGTGAAAATCGGGCAGCACATGCAAGCGGTCGGCGAAGCTGTCACCGTGCTCGCTGCGCAATTCCTGCACGCGTTCGATGATCTCCCCGTGGGTTTCGGCGGTCGGCTGCAGCCCGCCTCCATGCAGACGCACGACATGATCGAGCAATGCCCCCGTCGCCGATTGACCGCCCTCGATCAGCCAGAAGCCGGGCAGAACCGCCTCGAAATAGGGGCCCCACATGCCAAAGCCCGGCTTCATCCCCTTCGAAAAGGCGACGATACAGCTCGAGGTGCCGGCGATGAGCGCCAACTGGCGTTCGAGCTTTGTCGGATCGCCGGCGAAACCTCCGAGCACCCCGAGCGCTCCCGCATAGGCGTCGATCAGGCCCGGTGCGACCCGGCATTCGGTGTCGAGACCCAGTTGCGCTGCCGCGGTCGCCGTCAGGTTCCCGACGGCTTGCTCTACCGGCAGCGACTCCTCGGGCAATCCGCCGCGTTCGAGAAGATCCGCGAGACCGATCCGTTCGAGATAGTCCTGCTGCCAACCGCGCTCCTTGTGGGCGAGATAGTTCCATTTCGCCGTCAGCGTGCAGCGCGACCGGGCAATGCTTCCCGTCGCCCGCCAGGACATATAGTCCGCGAGGTCGAAGAAATAACCTGCCCTCTCCCACTGATGCGGCAGGTTTCGCTTCAGCCACATCAGCTTCGGCATCTCCATCTCCGGCGACATCACCCGGCCGGAATGATCGAGGACCGGATGCTCGGTCGCCGTACAGAAATCCGCCTCCGAAAGTGCCCGGTGGTCGAGCCAGACGATCGTGTCCCAACGCGGCTCGCCCCGGCGATTGACCGAGAGCGGCGCGCCGTCACGGTCGCGCACGACCAGCGAACAGGTCGCATCGAAGCCGATTGCCGCGATGCTCTGAGCGCCTATTCCCGCCTTTTCGCGCGCCGCCCGCACGGCTTCGCAGACGGCCGTCCAGATGTCCTCGGAATCGTGCTCGGCGTGATTCTCCTGCGGCCGGTTCATGGCAATGGCCCGATCGGCACGGGCCAGCAGCATGCCTTTCCGATCGAAAATTCCGGCACGGGCGCTGCCGGTTCCGATATCGACCGCCACGACATGTTCGCGCATCAATGGATGACCCCGTCCCGAGATGATGATTGGGCTTTCAGCTTGCGAGGACCGTGCGGCCCGGGGGCCGCGCCTCCCCTGCTCTCCCTATTGCCGGACAAACTGTATCAATTCGCCCATGTCGTCAAACAGCACGTCGGGATCAAGATTGGCAAGCGCCTGCCGATGCCGCTCGTTTCGGGCATGGCTGGCGCCCGCGAAGGCAAAGACCCGCATGCCCGCCGCCTTGGCCGCCTCGATGCCGGCCGGACTGTCCTCGACGACGATGCAATTGGCCGGGGCGTAACCCATTTGCGCACTCGCATGCAGGAAGAGATCGGGCGCCGGCTTGCCGTGCGTCACCATGGTGGCGCTGAAGATATGCGGCTCGAAGAGATCGATGAGACCGGTCACGGTCAGCGACAGGCGGATACGCTCCGGCTGGCTTGAAGAAGCGACGCAGCAGGCTGCATCAAGCTGCTCGACTGCCTGGCGTATGCCGGGAACGGCCTTCAGCTCCTGTCGGAAGCGCGCATAGAGCCGCATCCGCATTGCTTCGAGAAATGCGGTGTCGGTCGCAAGCCCGTACTCGTCATGCAGGATTGCCGACATGCTCTGGAGGCTGCGGCCAAGGAAGCGCTCGCTCGCCTCCTCCGTCGTCATCGAAACGCCGGCTGCGTCCAGCACCTCGACCAGCACGCCGAGCGAGATCGGTTCGCTGTCCACAAGCACGCCGTCGCAGTCGAAAATGACCAGTCTGGAGGCGTGCTCCGCCATGGTTATTCCCCGAGTTTGTCGTCCAGATAAAGTTGCAGCGTAGCGCGCGTACCCTTTTCCCAAAGTGTTTTCAAGGCATGGGCAAAACGGCGGCGAAAGAGGTCGGAACGCGCGACGTCTCCGAAAATGTCGGAAAGCGCGAGGAAGGCCATCGGATCGTCCTTGGCCGCCCGCGCCGCCGCCTGCAATCGGTCGGCGCTCGCATCGTTGAAAACGATGTCCCTGCCGCTATCGGACTTGCCGGCGAAATACCGGCACCACAGCGCCGAGACGAGAGAGAGCCCGACCACGTCCTCGCCGCGGCGCAGGCGATCGGCGGTCGACGGCAGGATGAACTTCGGCTGCCGGTTCGAGCCGTCCTGTGCCAGCCGGGCGATCGTGTCGGCGATCTTCGGATTGGCGAAGCGAGTCTCGATCAGCTTGCAATAGTCCTTCAGGTCCGTATCCGGCACCGGCGGGATGACCGGGATGATCTCTTCCTGTTCCAGCTTGGCGAGGAAAGCGCGGATCAGCGGCTCCTCCATCGCCTCATGGACGAAATGAATGTCGAGAAGCGCCGCCGGGTAGGCAATCGCCGCGTGTCCGCCATTGAGAATGCGGATCTTCATGTGCTCATAGGGCGCGACGTCAGGCACGAACTGCACGCCGACTTTCTCGAGCGCCGGGCGACCCTGCGGGAAATGGTCCTCCAGCACCCACTGCTTGAACTCTTCGCAAAAGACCGGCCAGGCATCGTCGATGCCATAATCCGAAGCGACGAAGCCGATCTCGCGATCCCCCGTCGCTGGCGTGATGCGGTCGACCATGCCGTTCGGAAAGGCGACATTCGCATCGATCCAGTCGGCGAAAGCCGGGT
Organism: Sinorhizobium fredii USDA 205; assembly: GCF_001461695.1. Taxonomy (GTDB): domain Bacteria; phylum Pseudomonadota; class Alphaproteobacteria; order Rhizobiales; family Rhizobiaceae; genus Sinorhizobium; species Sinorhizobium fredii. The sequence continues at coordinate 168,057 of NZ_AUTC01000024.1, forward strand.
CCGAAAGGCGTGCCAGACCGGAAACGGCCGCATGGGTCACTTCGCCATTGCCGGGAATATTGTCGCAGGACATGACAGTGAAGGGCGGTATGCCCCGCACCCTGCGTTCGGCAAGGCCGGCCAGGATGAGACCGAAGACCGTCTTCGGCGATGTCGGGTTGCGAGCATCCTCGACGATCGCCGCGTGGGCCGGATTGAACGCGCCCGAGGCCGGATCGATGAAATAGCCGCCCTCGGTGATGGTCAGCGAAACGATGCGGATATGCGGGCTCGCCAATTGTGCCACGATGGCCGTAACATCGCCGGGCTTGAGATAGGCTATCATCGCACCGGTGACATGCGCGCCGGTGCGGTTGTTGTCCTGCTCGACCACCGTGGTCAGAAAGTCCTGCGCCTCGAGCTTGGCGCGCATCACCTCGTCGGATGGAAGGACACCGGCACCGATGATCGCCCAATCGTGATCGCGCCCAAGATTGAAGAGATCGTCGAGATAGACGGCCTGATGAGCGCGATGAAAGTTGCCGACGCCAAAGTGGACGATGCCGGCTCGAAGAGCATGCCGATCATAGTTCGGGACGCCAGCCTTGGGCTTGATCGCGCCGAGCGTCGCAAGCGAGAGTTTCGTCGTCATCCTAACAGTCCTTTCGAACCCATCCTTCGGACCGGTTTCAGCTCATCCATTGTCCGCCATCGACGTTGTAGGTCTGTGCAACCACGTAGTCGCTTTCGGAAGAAGCGAGGAAAATCGCCATGCCGGTCAGATCTTCGGCCGTGCCCATACGGCCGTAAGGGACCGCCTCGCCTACCAGCCGCTTTTTCTCGCCAAGGGGACGGTTCTCGTATTTGGCGAACAGCGCATCGACGCCGTCCCAATGCTCGCCGTCGACGACGCCCGGGGCGATGGCATTCACATTGATGCGGTGCTTGACGAGGTCGAGCCCGGCAGACTGGGTGAGGCTGATGACCGCCGCCTTCGTCGCGCAATAGACCCCGACCAGAGCCTCACCCCGCCGGCCCGCCTGGCTCGCCATATTGATGATCTTGCCGCCCCGCCCCTGCGCGATCATCTGCTTCGCCGCCGACTGCAGCGTGAAGAGCGTGCCGGCGACGTTGATCGAGAAGAGCCGCTCATAGCTTTCGCGCGTGATCTCGACGATCGGCGCGAGATCGAAGAGCGCCGCATTGTTGACGAGGACGTCGAGCCCCCCGGCCTGCCGGACGGCCGCGGCGATCGCCGCATCGATTGACTCCTGCCGGGTGACATCCATCTCGACCGGATAGGCCGCCGGCCCGATCTCCGAGGCAGCCTGGCTTGCCCGCTCGATATTGATATCGGCAATCGCCACGGTAGCGCCTTCGCGCACATAGGCTTCCGCGAAGGCGCGGCCGATTCCCCGCGCCGATCCGGTGATCAGCGCGCTCTTTCCTTCAAGACGTTTCATCGAATTGCCAGTCCCTTTTCGTCGAACTTGTGCAGGCGCTGCGGGTCCGGCGTCAGGAAGACGCGGTCGCCATGCGTGACGGCGAAGTCGCCGCTGACACGCGCCGTCATCGTGCCGATGCCATCGGCGTTCACATGCAGGAAGGTGTCTGAACCGAGATGCTCTGCCACGCCGACGGTGCCCTGCCATGTGCCATGGTCTTTCGAAAGCACCAGGTGCTCCGGCCGGACGCCGATCGTGTGAGCCTGATGGCTGGCCGCCTGGCCACCTGATATGAAGTTCATCTTCGGCGAGCCGATGAAGCCGGCGACGAAGAGATTGTTGGGCCGGTGATAGAGTTCGAGCGGCGAGCCGACCTGCTCGATGCGGCCGCGATTGAGGACGACGATCTTGTCGGCCATGGTCATGGCCTCCACCTGGTCGTGGGTGACATAGACCATCGTCGTCTTCAGCTGCTGATGAAGCTGGCTGATCTCAAGCCGCATGTTGACGCGCAGCGCCGCGTCGAGGTTCGACAACGGCTCGTCGAACAGGAAGGCCTCCGGCTGGCGGACGATCGCCCGGCCGATCGCGACGCGCTGGCGCTGGCCGCCGGAAAGCTGGCGCGGCTTGCGGTCGAGATAATCGGTGAGGTTCAGGACGCGCGCCGCATCCGCCACCTTCTTGTCGATCACCACCTTGTCCTCACCCGCCATCTTCAGCGGGAAGGCGATATTGGCGCGCACGCTCATATGCGGGTAGAGAGCGTAGGACTGGAACACCATGGAAAGGCCGCGCTTGGCCGGCGGCAGCTCCGTGGCATTCTTGCCGTCGATGACGATCGTGCCGTCGCTGACGTCCTCGAGCCCGGCAATCAACCTCAGAAGCGTCGACTTGCCGCAACCGGAAGGGCCGACGAAGACGACGAACTCGCCATCGTTGATGTCGAGGTCGATCGACGGGATCACCGCGTGAGCACCGAAGACCTTCGAGACGTTCTTGAGTGTAATGCTTCCCATGAGTCTGACCCTTATTTGACCGCGCCGAAGGTGAGGCCGCGTACCAACTGCTTCTGCGAGAACCAGCCGAGAATGAGGATGGGGGCGATCGCCATCGTCGAGGCCGCCGACAGCTTCGCGTAGAAGAGGCCTTCGGGGCTCGAATAGGAGGCGATGAAGGCAGTCAGAGGCGCCGCCTTTGCCGCGCTCAGGTTCAAGGTCCAGAACGCTTCGTTCCAAGCGAGGATGATGTTGAGGAGCAACGTCGAGGCGATGCCGGGGATCGCCATCGGCGTCAGCACGTAGATGATCTCCTTGGCAAGCGAGGCCCCGTCCATGCGGGCTGCTTCGAGGATCTCCCCCGGGATCTCCTTGAAATAGGTGTAGAGCATCCAGATGATGATCGGCAGGTTGATGAGCGTCAGCACGATCACCAGTCCGGTGCGCGTGTCGAGCAGCCCCGTATTGCGGAATATCAGATACATCGGCACCAGCACGCCGACCGGCGGCATCATCTTGGTGGAGAGCATCCACATCAGGACGTCCTTGGTGCGTTTTGTCGGCGAGAAGGCCATCGCCCAGGCGGACGGAATGGCGATCAGGAGGCCGAGCAGCGTCGAGCCGAAGGAGATCACCACCGAGTTCATGAAGTGCTTGAAGTAGTCCGAGCGGCTTTGCACCTCGAAATAGTTCTCGGTCGTCCAATCGAAGAACAGGAAGGCCGGTGGCGAGGCGATCGCCTGCGCCTCGGTCTTGAAGCTCGTCAGGAAGGTCCAGAGGATCGGAAAGAAGATCAGGATGCCGATCGTCCAGGCGACGGCCGTGGTGACCAGTTTGCGCTGGGTCGAGACATTGCGTGCCATTGTTCAAGCCTCCAGCGTCTTGCCGATCATGCGCATCAGGAAGAATGCGACGATGTTGGCGAGGATGACTGCGATGATGCCGCCGGCGGATGCACCGCCCACGTCGAACTGCAGGAGTGCCTGCGCATAGACCAGGAAGGTCAGGTTCGTGCTCTGGGTGCCGGGGCCGCCATTGGTGGTGACGAGGATTTCCGCGAAGACCGACAGCAGGAAGATCGTCTGGATGAGGATGACGACGGTGATGGCGCGCGAAAGATGCGGCAGGACGAGATAGATGAACCGGCTCAAGGCACCGGCGCCGTCCATCTGCGCCGCCTCCTTCTGCTCTTCGTCAAGCGACTGCAGCGCCGTGAGCAGAATGAGCGTCGCGAAGGGCAGCCATTGCCAGGCGACGATCAGGATGATCGAAAAGAGCGGCGCGTTGGCAAGAAAGTCGAAGGGCTGCAGGCCGACGAGCTTGGCGAGCCAGGCGAAGAGCCCGTTCACCGGGTTCATGAACATGTTCTTCCAGACGAGCGCCGCGACCGTCGGCATGATCAGGAAGGGCGCGATCACCAGGATCCGCACGATCCCCTGCCCGAACATCGGCTGGTCGAGCAGCAGCGCAAGCCCAATGCCGCCGACGACCGTGATGAAGAGCACGCCGAGCACGATCGCGAGCGTGTTGAAGACGGCCTGGAAGAAGGCCGGATCCGTCAGAAAATAGGTGTAGTTACTAAGGCCCGCGAACTCCTCCATGCCCGGCATCAGCAGGTTGTAGCGCAGGAGCGAGAAATAGACCGTCAGCGCCAGCGGCACGACCATCCAGGCCAGAAGCAGAAGCACAGACGGTGCGATCATCAGCCGCGCGGCGGAGCGGGTATGCAAGGTCGCCATGGCGTCCCCCATGTGGTGTCAACGCTGGTTCCAAAAGAGGCATGCGCATCGTGCGCGCCAAACGCGCTCGCAAAGCCAAAAAAGTCAGAGCGGGACTTGGGCCGAAGGCGGGCTACGCCCCTTTCCTCGTCCCGCTCTGGAGGTGGCCGGAGCTGCCGGCCGTTTCCGGACAGCACCCCGGCCCCTTGGGAGCCTCACTTGATATAACCGGCCTTGGTCATCTCACGCGTGGCCAGTTGCTGCGCACTGGCAAGCGCCTGATCGACACTCATCTGACCGGCGAGCGCGGCCGAGAACACCTGGCCGACCGCCGTGCCAAGTCCCTGGAATTCAGGAATTGCCACGAACTGCACGCCGACATAGGGCACGGGCTTGACCGCCGGGTTCTTCGGGTCGGCCGCGTTGATCGAGTCGAGCGTCATCTTCGCGAACGGCGCCGCCTTCTGGTATTCCGGGTTCTCATAGAGAGACTTGCGGGTACCGGGAGGCACGTTCGCCCAGCCCTCCTTCTCGGCGACAAGCTTCAGATAGTCCTTGCCGGTTGCCCAGGCGATGAACTTCTGCGCCGCATCCGCCTTCTGCGAGCCCGCCGGGATCCCGAGGCTCCAGGCCCAGAGCCAGTTGCCGCGCTTGCCCAAGCCGGTGTCGGGGGCGAGAGCAAAGCCCACCTTGTCGGCGACCGTAGATTCATGCGGATTGGTCACGAAGGAGGCGGCCACTGTTGCGTCGATCCACATGCCGCACTTGCCGGTCTGGAACAGCGCCAGGTTTTCGTTGAAACCGTTGGAGGAGGCGCCGGGCGGGCCGGCATCGTTCATCAGCTTGACGTAGAAATCGAGGGCGTTCTTCCATTCCGGCTGGTCGAACTGCGGCTTCCAGTTCTCGTCGAACCAGCGCGCCCCGAAGGCATTGGCGGTCGCGGTGAGGAACGCCATGTTCTCGCCCCAGCCGGCCTTGCCGCGCAGGCAGATGCCATAGATTTCATTATTCTTGTCGGTGATCTTGCGGGCGGCGTCCGCGATGAACTCCCAGTTCGGCGCCTCGGGCATGGTGAGCCCGGCCTTCTCGAAGAGATCCTTGCGATACATGACCATCGAGCTCTCGCCGTAGAACGGCGCGGCATAGAGCTTGTCGTCAACGGTGAGGCCGCTGCGGATCGCCGGCAGCAGGTCATCGACGTCATAGTCGGGGCCGAGCTTGTCGAGTGGCAGAAGCCAGCCCTGCTTGGCCCAGATCGGCACTTCATAGGTGCCGATCGTCATGATGTCGTACTGGCCGCCCTTGGTGGCGATATCGGTCGTCACGCGCTGGCGCAGCACGTTTTCCTCGAGCGTCACCCATTCGAGCTGAATGTCAGGATTTTTCGACGTGAAGTCGTCCGCCAGCTTCTGCATCCGGATCATGTCGCCGTTGTTCACGGTCGCAATGGTCAGGGTCTCTGCTTGGGCCAGGCCTGCCAGAGCGACTGCCGAGCACGTGCCCAGCAGGAAAGTTCTCAAATTCATCGACTTCCTCCCAGAAGAAATTGAGCATTTGCCTTGCTCGTGGGCAATTACTCACTTTTCCCCGAAAAATGTCAATGCGCATTCGTCGCTGCGACGCAACGAACACGCTAAGCGCCTGTATTGAGTAACTTTTTTCTACAGTCGAGGATTTGCGCGGACGCGGGCGTTTCGACGAATCGTACGGCCTCAGGGCCAGCTTATGCGCCGAGCAGATACTCGGCCGTCGTCTCATCGGTGATGAGGCCGTTGATGATCCGGCCCTTCAAGGCTGCGCTGAGCGCCTCGTATTTGCGCTTGCCCTTGGCGATGCCGATCACCGAGGCGCGGTCGCGCGGCGGCAGCGGCACGGAGGCGACGCGCTCGTTGATGCTGCCGGTGAGCAAGGCACCGTCGTGGTCGAACATCCAGCCGCAAATCTCGCCGGCAGCGCCCGCCGCCATTAGCCGCGCCATCTCCTCCCGTGCAAGGAACCCGTCCTCGCAAAGCGGCGCATTCGGCCCGAGTTCGCCGACGCCGACAAAGGCAGCATCGGCCTCGGCGCCGAGTTCCAGGGCCATCCTGACAAGGCTCTGCTTGTGCAGCACTTCGCGCTCCTCGGCCGACGAGACGAGCACCGGCAGGGGCATCGGGAAATGCCGCGCATTGATGGTGTCCGCCATGCTGAAGATGACGTTGTAGTAGGCGGCCGAACCGTCGAGCCGAATATTGCCGGTGAGAGACACGACACGGTGTTGCGGGCACTCCATCGAAGGCAATTGGTCGATCGTCGCCTTCAAAGTCCGCCCCGTGCCGATGGCGAGCACGACCGGATCGGTCGATTTCAGCCAGCGCTCGATCTCTGCCGCCCCGGCTTCCGCGATGCCTACAGTCGTCGAACTCGATCCTGGATCGCTCGGCACGACGTCGACATGCCGAAGCTCGTACTTCTCCCTGAGCCGCGCCGCGGCTTCGAGGCAGGCGGCGATCGGGTGATCGAGCCGCACCTTGATCAGCCGCTCGGCCATGGCGAGCGATACGAGGCGCTGCGCCGATTGGCGCGAAATTCCCATGATCGACGCAATCTCGTCCTGCGTCCGTCCGGCCACATAGTACAGCCAGCCAGCCCGAGCCGCATCGTCCAGCCTGTTATTGCTCTCCGCCCTGCGCGCCATCGTCACCGAGTCTCCTTGCCTCGATTTGCTGCCACTATTTGCCTTGCACTGTCAAACAAGCGCAAAACCACACCGCAGGCAAAAACACCCGCAGCACGCAGAATCGCGGAAAACGCGACCAAAATTTTACCGTTTGATAAAAAAATAAAGCGTGTTACCGTTTCCTATCCTGAGGATACATTGGGAGCCAAAAATGGGAACGACGCAATCTGGGATTCTTCACGGGCGACTGCCGCTCGCGGAGTACGAAGCCAATTTCTCCGACCTCCATCCGCCACTCGACAAGCACGAAGCGCTGGTCGCCGCGGACCGCTGTTATTTCTGTCATGACGCGCCTTGCATGACGGCCTGTCCCACCTCCATCGACATCCCGTTGTTCATTCGGCAGATCGCGACGGGCAATCCGATCGGCTCGGCAAAGACCATCTTCGACCAGAATATCCTGGGCGGCATGTGCGCCCGCGTCTGTCCCACCGAAACGCTCTGCGAGCAGGCCTGCGTGCGCAACACGGCGGAGGAGCGCCCGGTCGAGATCGGGCGCCTGCAGCGCTATTCGACCGACGTCGCGATGCGGGAGAACAAGCAGTTCTATGCGCGCGCCGCCGCTACGGGGCGCCGGATCGCCGTCGTCGGTGCGGGGCCGGCGAGCCTTGCCTGCGCCCACAGGCTGGCCGTCAAGGGCCACGACGTCGTCATCTACGACGCGCGCGAAAAGTCCGGCGGCCTCAACGAATACGGCATCGCCGCCTACAAGACGGTGGACGATTTTGCCCAGAAGGAAGTCGACTACGTCCTGTCGATCGGTGGCATCGAAGTGCGCCACGGCCAGGCCCTCGGCCGCGATTTCTCGCTTGCCGACCTGACCGAACAATATGATGCCGTCTTTCTCGGTCTCGGCCTTGCCGGCGTCAACGCGCTCCGGATCGAGGGCGAGAATGCCGAGGGCGTCGAGGATGCGGTCGACTTCATTGCGGCGCTGCGCCAGTCGAAGACCAAGGCCGACATCCCCGTCGGTCGTCGTGTCGTGGTGCTCGGCGGCGGCATGACCGCGATCGACGCCGCCGTCCAAGCGAAATTGCTCGGTGCCGAGGAAGTGACGATCTGCTACCGGCGCGGCAAGGAGCACATGAACGCCTCCGAATTCGAACAGGACCTGGCAGCATCCAAGGGCGTCACCATCCGCCACTGGCTGCAGCCGAAGCGTATTGCCGTGAAGGACGGCAAGGTCGCCGGCATCGAGCTCGAATACACCGCCCTTGAGGACGGCAAGCTGACGACGACCGGGGAAACGGGTATCATTGCCGCTGAACAAATCTTCAAGGCGATCGGCCAGACCTTCCAGGCCTCCGGCCTTGGTGCCTTGCAGATGGAGAGCGGACGCATCGTCGTCGATGCAGCAGGCCGCACCTCGCTCGCCAAGATCTGGGCGGGCGGCGACTGCGTGCTCGGCGGAGAGGACCTGACGGTTTCCGCCGTCGCGATGGGCCGCGATTGCGCCGAATCGATCAACCAGGCCCTCGCCGCGGACGCCCCGCTGGCGAGCGCCGTTGCCTGAGCAGGATCGAGAGGAAGAGAACAATGGCTGATCTTCGCAACAATTTTGTCGGCATCAAATCCCCGAACCCGTTCTGGCTCGCCTCGGCGCCGCCGACGGACAAGGCCTATAACGTCGAGCGCGCCTTCAAGGCGGGCTGGGGCGGCGTCGTCTGGAAGACGCTCGGCGAGGAAGGGCCGCCGGTCGTTAATGTCAACGGCCCGCGCTATGGCGCGATCTGGGGCGCCGACCGCCGCCTGCTCGGCTTGAACAATATCGAGCTCATCACCGACCGCGACCTCTATGTGAACCTGCGCGAGATGAAGCAGGTGAAGATGAACTGGCCTGACCGGGCGCTGATCGCCTCGATCATGGTTCCTTGCGAGGAAAACGCCTGGAAGGCGATCCTGCCGCTCGTCGAAGAAACCGGGGCGGACGGCATCGAGCTCAATTTCGGCTGTCCGCACGGCATGTCCGAGCGCGGCATGGGTTCCGCGGTCGGCCAGGTGCCCGAATATATCGAGATGGTGGTGCGCTGGTGCAAACAGTACACGCGCATGCCGGTGATCACCAAGCTGACGCCCAACATCACCGACATCCGCAAGCCGGCGCGCGCCGCCAAGGCCGGCGGCACCGACGCGGTGTCGCTGATCAACACGATCAACTCGATCACCGCGGTCAATCTCGATACCTTCTCGCCTGAGCCCTCGATCGACGGGCGGGGCAGCCATGGCGGCTATTGCGGCCCGGCGGTGAAGCCGATCGCCCTCAACATGGTCGCCGAGATCGCCCGTGATCCGGAGACCTACGGCCTGCCGATCTCCGGCATCGGCGGCATCACCACCTGGCGCGATGCGGCCGAATTCCTGGCGCTCGGCGCCGGCAACGTGCAGGTCTGCACGGCGGCGATGACCTACGGCTTCAAGATCGTCCAGGAAATGATCTCCGGCCTTTCCGACTGGATGGACGCCAAGGGTCACAGGACGCTCGACGACATCTGCGGCCGCGCCGTGCCGAACGTCACCGACTGGCAGTACCTCAACCTCAATTATGTCGCCAAGGCGAAGATTGATCAGGACGCCTGCATCAAGTGTGGCCGCTGTCATATCGCCTGCGAGGACACGTCGCACCAGGCGATCACCCAGTTCGTCAATGGCGTGCGCCATTTCGAGGTGATCGAGGAGGAATGCGTCGGCTGCAACCTCTGCGTCAACGTCTGTCCGGTCGAGAACTGCATCACCCTGGAGCCACTCGCCGCCGGGACACTCGACAAGCGCACCGGCAAGCCGGTCGATCCGAACTACGCCAACTGGACGACGCATCCGAACAACCCGATGGCTCGCCAGGCCGCCGAGTAAGCGGGAAGTCGACGAACGAGAAGGCCGCCGGAAACCACCGGCGGCCTTCTGCATTTTCTGTGACCTCAGAACTCGATCACCACCTTGCCGAAGGGGCCGCGATCGAGATGCGCCAATGCCTCACGGGCCTCGGTGAACTTGTAGCGCTTGTCGATCACTGGCTTCAATCCGATGCGGTCGACCGCACCGACCAGGTCCTCGAGCGCCCGGCGATGTCCGACGCTGATGCCCTGCAGCACCGGCGATTTCAGCAGCAATGGCGCAACCGGACCGGAAACCTCGAAACCTTCGAGCACGCCGATCACCGAAATTCGCCCGTCCGGGGCGACCGCCTTCAGCGACTGGCCGAGAGCGGCGCCGCCGGCGATCTCGAGAATATGGTCGGCGCCATGGTCGCCCGTCAACGCATAGACGCGCTCCACCCAGTCCTCGCTGAGACGGTTGATGCCGTGGGCCGCGCCAAGCGCAAGCGCCTTCTCGAGCTTTTCCCGGCTGCTCGATGTCACGATCACCTCGGCGCCGACAGCCTTGGCAATCTGCAGACCGAACAGTGCGACGCCGCCCGTGCCCTGAACCACGACGCGATCGCCGGGCTTCAGATGGCCCTTCTCGATCAGCGCGAACCAGGCAGTCAGGCCGGCGCAGGGAAGTGTGCTCGCCTCAGCGGCGTCAAGGCTCGTGGGCGCGGCGACAAACCAGTCTTCCGGAAAGGCGACATATTCCGACAGGACACCCGGATGCACGCCGCCAAGCGTGGCGTAGGCAGGCGTCCTGCCGTTTCCCGGCCGCAGGCCGTCAAGCCAACCGGGCGCGAAGGTCGAGATGACGCGGTCGCCGGGCCTGAAGCGGGTCACGCCCTTGCCGACCGCTTCGACGACGCCGCTCATGTCCGAAGCCGGCACGAAGGGAAAGGTGAGATCCAGCCCCATGCCGCTCTCCAGCATCAGCTTGTCGCGATAGTTGAGCGACACCGCCGTCGTGCGCACGAGCACGTCAAGGTCGCCGATTTCGGGCAATCTGCGCTCCTCGATCTTTAGATTATGCGGGCCAACAGCCTCGGTGCTCCATTCCTGCATCCATTTCGACATGTTTGTTCCTTTCCAGTTGTTGTGCTGGAACGAACATAATGTTGAAAATGGGTCGCCAGTTGCGATAAGAATTCCCATCATTGGTTCTTAAACGGACACAATCGAATGGAGCATCTCAACGGCATCCCGGTGTTTGTCGAGGCGGCGGAGGCGGGCGGCTTCTCCGCCGCGGCCGAGCGGCTGAACCTTTCGCGCTCCGCCGTGGGCAAGACCATCGCCCGGCTCGAGCAGAGGCTCGGCGTCCGCCTCTTCCATCGCACCACGCGAGCGCAGAGCCTGACCGAGGAAGGCCAGCTCTTTTACGAGAGCTGCCAGAAGGCGCTCGGTGAGATCCGAACGGCCGAAGCCCTTCTCGAATCCGGGAGACAGGAAATCCGCGGCCGGTTGCGAATCTCCATGCCGGTTCTCTTCGGCCGGCAATGCGTGGCGCCGCTGTTTCGCGACCTGCTGCGCAGGCACCCGCATCTCGAGCTCGATATGTCCTTCAACGACCGTGTCGTCGATCTCCTCGACGAAGGCTTCGATCTCGCCATCCGCAATGGTTCATTGGGTAACGATTCAGGGCTTATGACGCGCGCTGTCGCCGAACAGCGCATGACAGTCTGCGCCTCTCCAACCTATCTTGCGGCGCGCGGCGCGCCGCAAACTGTGGGCGAGCTCGCGGCGCACGATGCGGTGGTCTACTACCGCGGCGGCCAACAGCGACCATGGTCCTTTCCTGTCGAAGGCAGGACCAGCGAGACAATCCTGCCGAATACGCGGCTGCGGCTCGACGATCTTGCGGCAATCGCGGACGCGGCTGCCGAGGGCCTCGGCCTGGCCTGGCTACCATGCTGGCTGGTGCGCGAGCGAGTGCAACGCGGCGAACTCGTGCGCGTGCTGACCGATCGGCCAGGTCTCGTTTTCAAGGTCCACGCGGTATGGCCGCAAACGCGGCGGCCACTGCCAAAACTACGCCTGGCGATCGACACGCTTGCCGCGGGACTGCCGCGCATCATGGAATAGTTCCACCGCCCACGCTAACGCGTTAGAACGCCTGGATATTCCTCAGATTGAGGGGATTGTCCAGCGAAGCCGACCGCTAAACACATTGTGTAGAAAACGTAAGTTGTCGCCGCAGGCAAACTGGTCGATAAGGGGAAATCCAGCAGCGGCCCGGCGGCCGCCGGCAGACCCGGGCAGACTGTTTGACGATCATTTCCTTTAATGCGCGCAAGAAGACGCACCTGATTTCCGGGGCCGTGCTCGCCGTCTTCGTGCTCTCGCATTTCACAAATCACTCGCTTGGCCTGATCTCGATCGGCGCGATGGAGTCCGGCAGGCGCGTGTTCGCCTTTGTCTGGCAGAGCATACCCGGCACGATCCTGCTCTACGGCGCCCTGCTCCTCCACTTCCTGATGGCGCTCGATAGTCTCTATCGTCGCCAGACGCTCCGCATGCCGGTGGGCGAAGCGCTGAAGATCATCTTCGGCCTGAGCCTGCCCTTTCTGCTGATACCCCACGTGGTCGCCACCCGGGTGGAGCCGCTCCTGACCGGAGTCACTGCCGACTATCCACAAATTCTGCGGGGGCTCTGGTCGAGTTCGGCGGGCACGACCCGCCAGACGATCGCGCTGCTGTTCGTATGGAGCCACGCCTGTCTCGGCGCCTGGTTCTGGATGCGCGGCCGAGACTGGTTTCCGCGCCACGAATTCCTGCTCTACACCGTTGCCCTGCTCGTGCCCATCTTCGCGCTGCTTGGCTTCGTCAACGGCGCCCGTTCTCTTGGTCGCGACTATGCGGAACATGGCGGCTACGGCGACAGGGCCTATGTGAGTGAGATGCGGCCGCGGGTCGATCCTGCCCTAGCCGAGAACATCCGGCTCGCCCTCTATGCGGGATTTGCCGGCCTGATCGGCGGGACCTTGGCGCTGCGCGCCATGCCGGCGCGCGGCCGCATCCGCGTGCGCTATCCCGACGGGCGAGTGGCGGCGGTGAGCCGCGGCTTCAGCGTGCTCGAGGCAAGCCGCGCCGCCGGTTTCCCCCACGTCTCGGTCTGCGGTGGCCGCGGCCGCTGCTCGACCTGCCGGGTGCGCGTCATCGAGGGCCTCGACGGCCAGCCGGCGCCGGAAGCAGCGGAACTGACGACCCTCAGCCGGATCGGCGCTCCGGCAAACGTGCGTCTGGCCTGCCAGTTCCGGCCCACCCATAATGTCACCGTCGTACCCATTCTCGACACCGACAGTCTCGGCATCAAAACTCAGCTTGCCCGGCAGAACGGCGGCGGGCGCGAGCGGCGGGTGGCCGTGCTCTTCTGCGACCTGCGCGATTTCACCCGCATCGCCGAGCACAAGCTGCCCTATGACACGGTCTTCCTGCTCAACCGCTATTTCGAAGTGATCGGCGAGGCGGTGGAGGGCTCCGGCGGCGTCATCGACAAGTTCATCGGCGACGGGGCGCTGGCGATCTTCGGGTTGAAGACCCCACTTCCGGAAGCGTGCCGCCAGGCGCTTGCAGCCGCCGCCCGCCTATCGGTGGGCATTCGCACGCTTAATCAGACATTCGAGGACGAACTCGAACAGCCGCTCAGGGTTGCAATCGGGCTGCATGCCGGGCCTGCCATCGTCGGCGAGATGGGCTACGGTCAGGCGACCTCGCTGACGGCGGTCGGCGACACGATCAATACGGCGAGCCGGCTGGAGGGTTTTGCGAAGGAACACGATGCCGAGCTTGCCGTTTCGGTCGAACTCGTTGAACGCGCCGGCCTCAGCCTGGAAGGCAACAGGCGAATGGAGATAAACCTGCGCGGTAGGCAGGCGACGCTTGAAACCTGGATCGTCGACGATGCAACGCGGCTTTCCGAAGTCATGCCGGCGCAGGACTGACGTTACTCGCGGACCTGCAAGCCGTCGACGAAGAGCCGCTCGAGAAAGCGCGCTGCATCCTCGAAGCGCCCATCGCCGGCGTGCTCCTGGCCCAGCACCGCGCGGACCTGCACGTCGAAATCGGCATAGTGCTGCGTCGTCGACCAGATGGCGAAGATCAGGTGATAGGGATCGCAATTGGCGATCTTGCCGGCCTTCGCCCAGGCGCGGATGACCTCGGCCTTTTCGTCGACCAATTGCTTCAGCGGGCCTTTCAACTCGTCCTCGATATGGGGGGCGCCCTGCAGCACCTCATTGGCAAACAACCGGCTTTCACGCGGAAAGTCCCTCGCCATTTCGAGCTTGCGGCGGATGTAGCTGCGGATCTCGGCGACAGGATTGCCTTCCGCATTGAATTCACGCAGCGGATCGAGCCAGGTGTCGAGGACGCGGTCGATCAGCGCGCGGTGCATGGCTTCCTTGGTGCGGAAGTAATAGAGCAGGTTCGGTTTCGACATGCCCGCGACTTCAGCGATCTGATCGATGGTCGAGCCGCGGAAGCCGCTCGCCGAAAAGACCTCGAGCGCCGCTTCGAGAATCCGCTCCTCCTTCTCCTCCTGGATGCGTGTGCGCCTCTGGGTTTTCGCCGCTCTTGGAAGTACCATCTCGCCCCCTGCCAATGCCCACACGCTAGGTCGCGTGGAGCACCCTCTGCCCAAAAATCGGACGCGCCATTTACTTGGGCAACAAACTGGTTTTTTTCTTTTTCCCGCTTGAGTGCCGCTACGGAAGTTGTAATGTTTACCAACCGGTCAAATTATCAGTCAGATTGCCGACAAAGGCAACGGCTGATCGAAGGGCACAAAGACAAAGCTCCGATTTGGCCACGGGAACATGAGGCTATCCCCGGGGAGGGTCTAGCCGGAAAAAGAGGAGAGCGCCATGGCTGCACCTGGCGAGAATAGGCGCGTCAATGCCGACCGCCTGTGGGATTCGTTGATGGAAATGGCGAAGATCGGCCCCGGCGTCGCCGGCGGCAACAATCGCCAGACCCTGACGGACGCCGATGGCGAAGGCCGCCGGCTTTTCCAGTCCTGGTGCGACAAGGCTGGGCTCTCCATGGGTGTCGACAAGATGGGCACCATGTTCATGACACGCCCCGGCACTGACCCGGATGCGCTCCCCGTCCATATCGGTTCCCATCTCGACACCCAGCCGACCGGCGGCAAGTATGACGGCGTGCTCGGCGTCTTGAGCGGCCTTGAGGTCGTACGCACGCTGAACGACCTCGGCATCAAGACCAGGCATCCAATCGTCGTCACCAACTGGACCAACGAGGAAGGCGCTCGTTTCGCGCCGGCCATGCTCGCCTCCGGCGTCTTTGCCGGTGTCCACACGCTCGACTACGCCTATGCCCGCAAGGATCCGGAGGGAAAGGCCTTCGGCGACGAGTTGAAGCGCATCGGCTGGGTGGGCGGCGAGGAGGTCGGCGCCCGCAAGATGCATGCCTATTTCGAATATCACATCGAGCAGGGACCGATCCTCGAGGCCGAGAACAAGCAGATCGGCGTCGTCACCCACTGTCAGGGCCTGTGGTGGCTGGAATTCACGCTCACCGGCAAGGAAGCCCATACCGGCTCGACGCCGATGAACATGCGCGTCAATGCCGGTCTCGCCATGGCGCGGATCCTCGAAATGGTGCAGACCGTCGCGATGGAAAGCCAGCCGGGCGCCGTCGGCGGCGTCGGCCAGATGTTCTTCTCGCCCAACTCCCGCAACGTCCTGCCCGGCAAGGTCGTTTTCACCGTCGACATCCGCTCGCCGGACCAGGCCAAACTGGACGGCATGCGCGCCCGGATCGAAGCCGAGGCGCCGAAGATCGCCGAGGCACTCGGCGTCGGCTGTTCGATCGAAGCGGTCGGCCATTTCGATCCGGTCACCTTCGATCCGAAGCTGGTCGCGACCGTGCGCGGCGCGGCCGAGAAGCTCGGCTACAGCCACATGAATCTCATTTCAGGCGCCGGCCACGACGCCTGCTGGGCGGCCAAGGTCGCACCGACCACGATGATCATGTGCCCCTGCGTCGATGGGCTCAGCCACAACGAGGCGGAGGACATTTCCAAGGATTGGGCCGCCGCAGGCGCCGACGTCCTCTTCCACGCCGTTCTCGAAACGGCAGAGGTCGTCGAATGAGATTTCAGGGCGGAACCAAGTTCCGCCCTTTTTCGTGGGCGGCCGCGTCCGTCGAATGCACCATTGCGAGGGAACGAAACCATGAGCACTGTCATCAAGGGTGGAACCATCGTTACCGCCGACCTGACCTACAAGGCCGATGTGAAGGTCGAAGGCGGCAAGATCGTCGAGATCGGGCCTAATCTCTCCGGCACCGAGACGCTCGACGCGACCGGCTGCTATGTGATGCCGGGCGGCATCGATCCCCACACGCATCTCGAAATGCCCTTCATGGGCACCTATTCCTCGGACGATTTCGAGAGCGGCACGCGCGCGGCCCTTGCCGGCGGCACGACCATGGTCGTCGATTTCGCGCTCCCCTCGCCCGGCCAGTCGCTGCTCGAGGCGCTGACCATGTGGGACAACAAGTCGACCCGCGCCAATTGCGACTATTCCTTCCACATGGCGATCACCTGGTGGAGCGAGCAGGTCTTCAACGAGATGGAGGCGATCGTCAAGGAAAAGGGCATCAACACCTTCAAGCACTTCATGGCCTATAAGGGCGCGCTGATGGTGGACGACGACGAGATGTTCTCATCGTTCCAGCGCTGCGCGGCGCTTGGCGCCCTGCCGCTGGTCCACGCCGAAAACGGCGACGTGGTGGCGCAGCTTCAGGCGAAGCTGCTCGCCGAAGGCAATAACGGCCCGGAGGCGCACGCCTATTCGCGGCCGGCCGAGGTCGAGGGCGAAGCCACCAACCGCGCCATCATGATCGCCGACATGGCCGGCTGTCCGGTCTATATCGTCCACACGTCCTGCGAGCAGGCGCACGAGGCGATCCGGCGCGCCCGCGCCAAGGGCATGCGCGTTTTCGGCGAGCCTCTGATCCAGCACCTGACGCTCGACGAGAGTGAATACTTCAACAAGGACTGGGATCACGCGGCCCGCCGGGTGATGTCGCCGCCCTTCCGCAACAAGCTGCACCAGGACAGCCTCTGGGCCGGTCTCGCCTCCGGTTCGCTGCAGGTGGTCGCGACCGACCACTGTGCGTTCACGACGACGCAGAAGCGTTCTGGTGTCGGCGATTTCACCAAGATCCCGAACGGCACGGGCGGGCTTGAGGACCGCATGCCGATGCTCTGGACCTATGGCGTCAATACCGGCCGCATCACCATGAACGAATTCGTGGCGGTGACGTCCACCAATATCGCCAAGATCCTCAACATCTATCCGAAGAAGGGCGCGATCCTCGTCGGGGCAGATGCGGACCTCGTCGTCTGGGATCCGAAGCGCTCGAAGACGATCTCGGCAAACACGCAGCAATCGGCGATCGATTACAACGTCTTCGAGGGCAAGACCGTCACCGGCCTCCCCCGCTTCACGCTGACGCGCGGCGTCGTGGCGATCGAGGAAGGGGCGGTGAAGACCCAGGAAGGCCATGGCGAATTCGTCCGGCGCGATCCCTTCCCGGCGGTCAGCACGGCGCTGTCGGCCTGGAAGGAAGTGACGGCACCGCGCGCCGTGCAGCGCACCGGCATTCCGGCAACCGGAGTGTGACGGAGTGCAGATGCTGCATTCGTCACACGCTATGTGCGAGGGGATCGGCCGGCACCAGCCCGTCCAGTTCCGGGAGCAACACGACGCTCTCCTGCTCCTTCGGATCTGTC
The DNA here is from genome assembly GCF_001461695.1 of Sinorhizobium fredii USDA 205. Classification (GTDB taxonomy): domain Bacteria; phylum Pseudomonadota; class Alphaproteobacteria; order Rhizobiales; family Rhizobiaceae; genus Sinorhizobium; species Sinorhizobium fredii. Next base: position 185,533 of record NZ_AUTC01000024.1, read on the forward strand.
CGGGTGATGACCGCCGTACAAGGACTGTCGGAAAGGTTGGCGGGCATATGCGGCACGCCAGCCGGGATGTAGAGCATTTCCCCGGCCTTGACGATCACGTGCTCTTCGAGCCGGTCGCCGAACCAGGTGTAGGCTTCGCCGGCGAGCACATAGATCGCTGTCTCGTGGCTCTCGTGCAGATGCGCCTTGGCGCGCGCGCCGGGCGGCATGGTGACGAGATGCATGCAGATGCCGGTGGAGCCCACTGTCTCCGCGGCGATGCCTTCGAAATAATTGAGTCCCTGCTTGCCGGCATAGCCGCTGCCCGGCCGCACCACGCGACAGCCAGGATTGGATGATCGAGACATGACCGTTCTCCAGAATTCGCTGAAAAACCTTGACAAAGAGCCTTCTGCGGCAAATCCGCGATTGCATGTTGCCGGCCCGAATAGCAGTCTGGCACAGACAAATGACAATGAGAATCCATCCATGACATCCAGTCCCGCCTCCGTGGTCTCGGCCCGAAATCTCGGCCTGACGTTTCAGACCAGCGACGGGCCGGTCAATGCGCTGACGGGCGTGAATCTTGACGTGGCGAAGGGCGACTTCGTCTCCTTCATCGGCCCTTCCGGCTGCGGAAAGACAACGTTTCTGCGCATCATCGCCGACCTCGAGAAGCCGACCGCCGGCGCGATCGCCGTCAACGGCATGACGCCGGAGGAGGCCCGCCACAACCGCGCCTATGGCTACGTGTTCCAGGCGGCAGCGCTCTATCCGTGGCGGACGATCGAAAAGAACATCGCACTCCCCCTCGAGATCATGGGTTACGCGAAGGACGAGCAGAAAGCTCGCCTCGAACGGACACTGGAGCTCGTCAACCTCACGGGCTTCGGCAAGAAATACCCGTGGCAGCTTTCCGGCGGCATGCAGCAGCGGGCGTCGATCGCTCGTGCTCTCGCCTTCGACGCCGATCTTCTCCTGATGGACGAGCCCTTCGGCGCCCTCGACGAAATCGTCCGTGACCACCTGAACGAACAGCTCCTCAAGCTCTGGGCGCGAACCGACAAGACGATCTGTTTCGTCACCCACTCGATTCCGGAGGCCGTCTATCTCTCGACCAAGATCGTCGTCATGAGTCCTCGGCCGGGCCGCGTCACCGACATCATCGAATCGACGCTGCCGAGGGAACGCCCCCTCGGCATCCGCGAAACGCCGGAGTTTTTGGAAATAGCCCATCGGGTGCGCGAGGGGCTGAGAGCGGGGCATAGCTATGATGAATAGCTGTTGTGTTTTGACCCCTCCCCAGCCCCTCCCCACAAGGGGGAGTGGCTTGGTCGCGTATGCCGCTCGCTTGAACTCCAATCTTACGCGGCGCAGCCTTTCGGGAAAGCAATTCCGTATCACCTCTGGGTGGCTTGCCGATGACGGTGCGGCTTGGGCCTCCCTCCCCCTTGTGGGGAGGGTGGTGAGCGCAGCGAACCGGGAGGGGTCTTCGGCACACTCAAACATCGACCCGAAGATCAGACAACGCGCCAAGAAACTCCGCACTGAAATGACCAAGGCCGAAGCAGCGATGTGGAACATGCTGCGCGATCTTCGCCCCCTGGGCGCGCGTTTCCGCAGAGAAACGCCTCTTCCGACCGGCGGAGGCGACCATGCATAAGCCAAGCTTCCTCCGAGACAAGCTGCTTCCGATCAGCACCGTCGTCGCGATCCTGATCGTCGTGTGGTATGTCGCCGCCATCTTCTTGAACACGCCTTTCGAGCGCGACACGGCGGCACGCGCCGGCACCGAGATTGGATTCTCCGACATCGTCAGGAACACGATGGCGCAAGAAAGGCCCGTCTTACCGGCACCGCACCAGGTGATTGCCGAGATCTGGGACACGACCGTCAACAAGCCGATCACGTCGAAGCGCAGCCTCGTCTACCACGCCTGGATCACGCTCTCCGCCACCCTGCTCGGCTTCGGCATCGGCGCAGCGCTCGGCGTGCTCCTCGCCGTCGGCATCGTCCACAATCGCGCCATGGACCGCTCGCTGATGCCCTGGGTGATCGCCAGCCAGACGATACCGATCCTGGCGATCGCGCCGATGATCATCGTCGTCTTGAACGCCATCGGCATTGCCGGCCTGTTGCCGAAGGCACTGATCTCCACCTATCTGTCGTTCTTCCCGGTCGTGGTCGGCATGGTCAAGGGCCTGCGTAGTCCCGAAACGATCCAGCTCGATCTGATGCATACCTATAATGCCTCGCCGGCCCAGACCTTCTGGAAGCTGCGTTGGCCCTCCTCCATGCCCTATCTATTCACCTCGCTGAAGGTCGCCGTCGCCATCTCTCTCGTCGGCGCCATTGTCGGCGAACTGCCGACCGGTGCAGTGGCCGGGCTCGGCGCACGGCTCCTCGCCGGCTCCTATTACGGCCAGACCGTGCAGATCTGGGCAGCGCTGTTCATGGCCGCCGCACTCGCCGCCGTGCTCGTCATGATCGTCGGCTTCGCGCACTCCGCCGTCCTGAAGCGCATGGGAGCCAAGCCATGAACCTTCCCGCTCTCGCCGGCGCCATCCTTTTCTGGCTGATCGCCTGGGCCCTCAACGAATGGCTGGTCCGCCAGCATTTTACAAACCGCACGCTGGGCAATGCCGCGCGCTTCGCCGTGCCGCTCCTCTTCGGCGTCACGATCCTCGTCCTGTGGGAAGGCATCGTCCGCGGCTTCGGCGTTCCGTCGGTCCTGCTGCCGGCACCGTCGATGATCTGGGCTCGGCTCGTCAATTCGGTACCGACGCTCGCCGCCGATTTCCGCCAGACCTTCCTGAAATCCGTGCTGACCGGCTATGCGCTCGGCTGCGGGCTCGGCTTCCTGGTAGCGATCCTCATCGACCGCTCGCCCTTCCTCCAGAAGGGTCTGCTGCCGCTCGGCAACTTCGTCTCCGCCCTCCCCGTCATCGGCGTCGCGCCGATCATGGTCATGTGGTTCGGCTTCGACTGGCAGTCGAAGGTTGCCGTCGTCGTCATCATGACCTTCTTCCCGATGCTGGTGAACACGGTGTCGGGCCTTGCCGCCGCGAGCCACATGGAGCGCGACCTGATGCGCACCTATGCCGCCAGCTGGTGGCAGACGCTCGTCAAGCTGCGGCTGCCGGCCGCCTGGCCTTTCATTTTCAACGCACTGAAGATCAACTCCACGCTGGCGCTGATCGGCGCGATCGTGGCCGAATTTTTCGGAACGCCCATTGTCGGCATGGGTTTCCGGATCTCCACGGAAGTGGGGCGCATGAACGTCGACATGGTCTGGGCCGAAATCGCCGTCGCGGCGGTGGCTGGCTCCGCCTTCTACGGGATGGTTGCGCTCGTCGAGCGGGCCGTCACCTTCTGGCATCCGTCCATCCGCATTGGCCGGGGCTGAAAATGAGGCAATGATAAGAGGGAACTGACATGAACAAGAAACTTGCATCTCTGCTGGCAGCGGGCGTCTTTTCGCTTGCCGCTTTCCATGCCAATGCCGCCGACAAGGTCACGCTGCAGCTGAAATGGGTCACGCAGGCCCAGTTCGCCGGCTACTACGTCGCCAAGGACAAAGGCTTCTACGAGGAAGAGGGCCTCGACGTCGAGATCAAGCCGGGCGGCCCGGATATTGCCCCGGCCCAGGTGATCGCCGGCGGCGGCGCCGACGTCATCGTCGACTGGATGCCTTCCGCGCTGGCCACGCGCGAAAAGGGCGTGGCGCTCGTCAACATTGCCCAGCCCTTCAAGAAATCCGGCATGATGCTCACCTGTCTCAAGGAGTCCGGCGTGAAGTCCCCCGAGGACTTCAAGGGCAAGACGCTCGGCGTCTGGTTCTTCGGCAACGAATATCCGTTCCTCTCCTGGATGTCGCATCTGAAGATCCCGACCGATGGCGGGCCGAATGGCGTGACCGTCCTGAAGCAGGGCTTCAACGTCGATCCGCTGATCCAGAAACAGGCCGCCTGCATCTCGACGATGACCTACAACGAGTACTGGCAGGTCATCGACGCCGGCATCAAGCCGGAGGATCTCGTCACCTTTAAATATGAAGACCAGGGCGTCGCCACGCTCGAGGACGGCCTCTACGTGCTTGAGGACAAGCTCAAGGATCCGGCCTTCAAGGAAAGAATGGTGAAGTTCGTCCGCGCCACGATGAAAGGTTGGAAATATGCCGAGGAGAACCCGGACGAGGCAGCCGATCTCGTGCTCGAGAACGATTCGACCGGTGCCCAGACCGAGAAGCACCAGAAGCGCATGATGGGCGAGATCGCCAAGCTGACGGCGGGTTCGAACGGCGCACTCGACGAGGCCGACTTCAAGCGCACCGTCCAGTCGCTGCTCGCCGGCGGTTCCGATCCGGTCATCTCCAAGGAGCCTGAAGGCGCCTGGACTCACGAGGTTACGGACGCAGCGCTGAAATAAGCCGTCGCATTGTGGCTAATCTAGGAGCGCGCGGCAGTATGCCGCGCGCTTCTTGCCGGCCCGTTCCGGTTGTTAAGCTTGCATTTAGCTCGCGTCACTATAGCCTCGCGAAAGACGGCAGATAAAAACATTGAGGCACCATCGCTTCCGGGCTCTTGTAAGCATTTGCTACCGCGCTTACATAGCCCGGAACGTTTGACTGGAGAGCAGGCGCAGGGAGAAACCGGTTTTCGTTGAAATCGTTTCCTTGAGCAAATTTCTCCCACAGCGCCGTGCGTCTTATGAGACGCACAAAGGGCGCTGTGGCATCTTGAAGCGCTGCATATGTCTATCCCTAAATCGGCTACGATTTAAGGAAGCATGCAGCAGGCCAGCGCCCTCGGTTTGAGACCGTGGCGCCGGACATTTACGAATGCGTGGATCGCGAACGGGCCTGCAACACCGGCGCGGAACACGCGGGAACAGCATGATTGCAGCCGGATCTTCGCCCTTGATGAATGGCGATGCGGCATGATTTATTTGTGTCAGGACGATAGGCCGATGGCTCAGAAACTCCTCCCTCTTCTCGGCGCGTGTGCAGCGATGACGCTCGGCGCATTTTCGAGCGTTTCGGCCGAGGAGGCCGCAAAACCGCAGCCATCGCAGGTACTGCCGTCGATCGTCGTTACGGAAGCGGTAGAACGCAAGATCAGCGACCGCATCCTTGCCACCGGCTCGATCGAGGCGGTCGAGGAAACCTATGTCGCACCGCTCGTCGAGGGCCTGTCCATACGCTCGTTGAATGTCGATGTCGGCGACCAGGTCGAAGAAGGCAGTACGCTTGCTGTTCTCAACGACGACGCGCTGCTCCTGCAGAAAAGCCAGCTCGAGGCCAATCTCGCCAAGGCGGAGGCCTCGCTAGCGCAACTGAACGCCCAACTCGCAGAGTCCACGGCAAACTCCGAAGAGGCGACGCGTGTCGCCGATCGCGCCGTACGGCTTTCGGAAAACGGCACTGTCTCGACCGCCGAGGCGGACCGCCTGAAGGCCCTCGCCGCCGCCACGCGCGCCCGCCTTCGCTCGGCCGAACAATCGGTCGGTGTTGCCAGAGCCGACATCAAGGTTGTCGAGACGCAGATCGACGATATCGACCTCAGGCTCGCCCGCACCGAGGTCAAGGCGCCGGTGAGCGGCGTGATCTCCGCCAAGAACGCCAAGGTCGGCGCGATTGCCAGCGGCACGGGCGAGCCGCTCTTCGCGATGATCCGCGACGGCGCGATCGAGATGAAGGCCGACGTCGCCGAGGCGGACATCATCAAGCTTGCCGTCGGGCAATCCGCCACAGTCAAGCTCGCCGGCAGCAGCACGACGGTCGAGGGCAAGATTCGACTGATCGCGCCGACCGTCGATCCTGATACGCGTCTCGGCAAGGTGCACATCAGCCTTACCGACACGACCGAGGCGCGCGCCGGCATGTATGCGAGCGCGGTGGTCACCGTCGAAGAGAAGCAGACGGTCGTTTTGCCGCAAACCGCTGTTACATCTGAAAATGGCAAGACCATCGTCCGCAAGGTCGAAAACGGCATCGTACACCTGGTCCCTGTCGAGACCGGCATCCAGGACGGGCAGTTCGTCGAGATCCTTTCCGGCCTCAAGCCGGGCGAGCAGGCCGTGGCAAAGGCCGGCGCCTATGTGCGTGACGGCGATCGGATCAATCCGGTCAAGTCCGACCAGCCGATAACCAATTGACGGGAACAGAGACCATGAACTTCTCCGCCTGGTCCATCCGCAATCCGGTCGCGCCGATCCTGGCGTTTTTCGTGCTGGTCGTGCTCGGCTGGCAGTCCTTCAACTCGCTGCCGATCACCCGCTTCCCGAACATCGACGTGCCGATCGTCTCGATCGTGGTCACGCAAAGCGGAGCCGCGCCTGCCGAACTCGAGACCCAGGTCACCAAGGAAATCGAGGACGCGGTCGCCGGCATCTCCGGCGTCGACCATATCGAGTCGACGATCACCGACGGCACATCCACCACCGCCGTCATCTTCCGCATGGAAGTGCCGACGACACAGGCGGTGCAGGACGTCAAGGATGCGATCGACCGTATTCGTGGCGATCTTCCGACCTCGATCGACGAACCGATCGTCTCGAAGGTCGATGTCGAGGGTCAGGCGATCCAGACTTTCTCGATCTCCTCGCCCGGCATGACGCTCGAGGAGCTCTCTTGGTTCGTCGACGACACGGTCAAGCGCGCCATCCAGGGTCAGAGCGGTATCGGCCGCGTCGACCGCTATGGCGGGTCCGATCGCGAAGTCCGCATCGAACTCGATGAAGATCGCCTGAACTCCTTCGGAATCACCGCTGCCGACGTTAACGGCCAGCTCCGCCGCATGAACATGGATCTCGGCTCAGGCCGCGGTCAGGTCGGCGGCAGCGAACAGGCGATCCGCACGCTCGGCGATGCCCGCGATGTTTCCCAGCTCGCCAATACGATGATCTCGCTGCCGAACGGACGCTTCGTTCGTCTGTCGGAGCTCGGCAAGGTAACCGATACCTACGAGGAGCCGAAGTCGTTCTCGCGCTTCAACGGCCATCCCGGCGTCACCTTCGCGGTATTCCGCGCCAAGGGCGCGAGCGAAGTCAGCGTCGCCGAAACCGTTGCCAAGACGCTCGACGAAATCCGCGCCAAGCACCCCGAAGTCACCATCGAGATGGTCGACGATTCGGTTTACTACACCTACGGCAACTACGAAGCGGCAATTCACACGCTGATCGAGGGCGCGCTTCTCGCCGTCGTCGTCGTGATGCTGTTCCTGCGCAACTGGCGCGCCACGCTGATCTCGGCCGTTGCCCTGCCTCTCTCGGCCATCCCGACCTTCTGGATCATGGAGCTCCTCGGCTTCTCGCTGAACCTCGTCAGCTTCCTGGCGATGACGCTCGCGACCGGTATCCTGGTCGACGACGCGATCGTGGAGATCGAGAACATCGAGCGGCATATCCGCATGGGCAAGTCGCCCTACAAGGCGGCGATCGAGGCGGCCGACGAGATCGGCCTCGCCGTCATCGCCACCACTTTCACGATCATCGCCGTTTTCGTGCCCGTCTCCTTCATGCCGGGCATTCCGGGGCAGTATTTCATCCAGTTCGGTCTGACGGTCGCCGTCTCCGTCTTCTTCTCGCTGCTCGTCGCCCGCCTGATCACGCCGGTGATGGCCGCCTATCTGATGCAGCCGACGGATGTCGGCGGCGGCCATCATGGTGACGACGACAGCGCCATCATGAAGTTCTATACCGGCATCATCCGCGTGACGACCCGTTGGCGCTACACGACGCTGCTTGCCGCCATCGGATGCCTCGCCATTTCCGTCTATTTCCTGTTGCAGGTTCCCGGCAGCTTCCTGCCGCCGGAGGACAATTCGCGCGTCAGCCTGTCGATCGAATTGCCGCCGGATGCGATGCTCGAGGACACGGACCGGACGACGACGGAGATCTATAACCGCATCAAGGATATCGATGGCGTCGAGAACGTCTTCGTGCTAGGCGGCGCCTCGCCGAAGGGCGATCTCGAGCTCAGGCGCGCTGCCGTCACCGTGCTTCTCGAGAAGCTCGACCATTCGCTCGTCAACAAAGTGGTCAACGACGTCATCGGCGGGACGCCGCTGATCGGTGAATACCTGCCGAAGCTGCCGCCGGCGGGCCGCATCAAGCCACAGTCGCAGATCGAAAAGGAAATCCTCGCTGAGCTTCGATCGATCCCGGACGTCCGGGTCACCAAGCTCAACGATCGCGGTGAGCGCGATCTGTCGTTCAACCTGCTTTCCAGCAAGGAAGCAGATCTGGACCAGGCCGTGGCCAATCTTGAAGCAAAGCTGCGCAAGGACCCGCTACTCGCCAATGTCAGCCCTGACGGCGCCCTGCCACGGCCGGAACTGCAGATCCGCCCGCGGGACGAACAGATGTCCCGTCTCGGCATCACGACGGCGCAGATATCCGAAGTCATTCGGGTCGCCACGATCGGCGATATCGACGCGTTGCTCACGAAGATTGCGCTGGACGGGCGCCTGATCCCGATCCGGGTCCAGCTCGATCGCGATTTCCGTACCGATCTGGCAGCAATCCGCAACCTGAAGGTCCAGACAGCCTCCGGTGCCACGGTACCGCTCTCGAGTGTCGCGGACATCAACTATGCGGAAGGACCGAGTTCCATCAAGCGCTACGACCGCTATCGTGTTGTGAAGCTCGGCGCCGATCTGCCTGTGGGCGTAGCCCTCGACACGGCTTCTGCCCGCTTCAAGGAGATCGCCGCGCAAGCCGAGCTGCCGGATACGGTTCAGTTCATCGAGAGCGGCGATGCCGAGGTTCAGGCGGAGATGCAGCAGAGCTTCGGCAACGCCATGCTCTTGGGCCTGATGATGGTGCTGGTCGTGCTCATCCTGCTGTTCAAAGATGTCATCCAGCCCTTCACCATCCTGTTCTCGCTGCCGCTGGCGATCGGCGGCGTGGCGGCAGCGCTTATCCTGACGCAGAACGCGCTCTCGATGCCCGTGCTGATCGGCATACTGATGCTGATGGGCATCGTCACCAAGAACGCCATCCTGCTCGTCGACTTCGGCATCGAGATGATGCACCACGGCATGGACCGGACGCTGGCGATGGTCGAAGCGGGCCGCAAGCGCGCCCGCCCGATCGTCATGACTTCGATCGCCATGTCGGCGGGCATGCTGCCCTCGGCCCTCGGCGTCGGCGAAGGCGGCTCGTTCCGCGCCCCGATGGCGATCGCCGTTATCGGCGGCATCATCGTCTCGACGGTCCTGAGCCTCGTCGTCGTGCCTTCCTTCTTCCTGATCATGGACGACCTGTCGCGACTTCTCGCCTGGATCTTCGGCCGCATGGTCGGCAAGAAAGAGGAGGAAGATCTGCCGCTTGACCGCGAGGCGCTCAGCAAGCTCGCCGCCGAACAGGGCATCACGATCGAAAACCTCGAGGAGCGCGTCAAGACGCTGGAGGCGGAGCGGCGCGGCAAGTCCGACCGCAAGATCATCAGCCATCCGGCGCTCGCCGCCGAATAGGCGTTTCCTTGAGAAACAGCGCTGCTGCGGGGTTCGGATGAGGACGGGCAGCAGCGTCTCTTTCGCGAAGTTGTTTGATGCGGGTCAATTCATGACCCGCGAGAAACCGCTAGCTTGGTCACGATTTTTCGGGACAAGCGGTATGAAGACTTTGCGACTAACCTCCAGTGACCGGGCCATCCTCATCAATTTGCGCTTCTTTTCGCGGCTGCCACGGACCGCACAAGAGGCAATTCTCGAGGGCGCCACTGTCTCGACGCACGAAGCGCACGACACCCTGTTCCGCCAGGACGATCCTATCGACGATGTCCTCGTCGTCCTCTCAGGACTCGTCCGTCTCTATCGCCTCGGCAAGGACGGGCGCGAAGCCGATGTCGCCGTCTTCCAGAAAGGCGAATTGATCGGGGTGAACGCCATGTTCCTGGATCGCCGCGCCACCGCCAATGCCCAGGCCGCCGAACCGTCGATCGTCGCGCGGTTGGAAAGCGGCAAACTGCGCCAGCTTGCCGCCGAAGACACGGGCGTCGCCCAGGCGCTTCTCGAGCTCCTCTGCCATCACGGCAAGATGGCCGAGGACTGCCTTGCCGAAGACCGTCTGCTCACCGCGCCCCAGCGCGTCGCGAACTACATTCTGAGCCATTGCCCGATCGGGTCAGAGAGCTTCTCCTTCCGCCTGCCATTCCAGAAGAACGTGCTCGCCGGCAAACTCGGCCTCGCCCCCGAGGCGCTGTCGCGGGCCTTCTCGACGCTGCGCCGGTCGGGCGTTGTGGTGAAGGGCCGGATGATCGAAATTCGCGACCGCCAAGCGCTGGAACAGTTTTGAACCCTTTCAGAGACCGCCCTGCACGGTGAGGAACTCGACGATTCTCTCGACGCCCTCGCCGCGCTTCATGTCGGAAAACACGAAGGGCTTTTCAGCCCGCATTCGCGTCGCGTCGTGCTCCATCACCTCGAGATCGGCGCCCACATAGGGGGCCAGATCCTTCTTGTTGATGACCAGGAGGTCGGACTTGGTGATCCCCGGACCGCCCTTGCGGGGAATTTCCTCGCCCTGGCAGACGGAGATCACGTAGATCGTCAGGTCCGCCAGATCGGGCGAAAAGGTCGCCGCGAGATTGTCGCCGCCCGATTCGATGAAGACCACGTCGAGATCGGGGATACGGCGGTTGAGGTCGGCGATCGCCTGGAGATTGATCGAAGCATCCTCGCGGATGGCCGTGTGCGGGCAGCCGCCGGTCTCGACGCCGACAATCCGCTCCGAAGGCAGCGCCTGCATGCGCACCAGCGCCTCGGCATCCTCCTTGGTATAGATGTCGTTGGTGACGACGGCGACCGAATATTTCTCGCGCATCGCCTTGCACAGCTTGTCGGTCAGCGCCGTCTTGCCGGACCCGACCGGGCCGCCGATACCGACGCGAAGGGGACCGTTTTTCGATGGCATTTTCTGTGTCCTTTCTACTGCATAAAACGCGGCGTTCGCGGTCCCCGCTAGGAGCGGAACAGGCGCGAATGCAGGGTCTCATGTCTCAGAGATGCAATGTCGGCGATGATGGCCGCTGAGCCAAGACGTCCAGCGAGCCGCGCGCGGCACGGGAGGCAACCGCCGCAATTCCCGCCTCCAGACCGGCGAGCACGCCGACGCCGTCTCGCTGGCCGATGACGCCGCAGCGGATGGCCACCGATACGGCACTTGACGCCGTCGCGTTGAGATAGGCCGCGAGCGTCGGCTCGAGCCCGGTCCGATGCGCGCCGGCGACAGCGCCGACCGCCACCGGATAGGCGGCCGTTGGTCCGAGCGTCTCCAGCACCGGATGCGGCCAGTGGCCGGCGGCGGCGAGAAATGCTTCGCCAAGTAGCATGGTTTCCATGTGCCGTTCGCGTGAGCCGGCGAGCGCCTCGGCCAGTTCGGCGACCGCTTGCAGTCGTGCCGGATCGGCGTGGCCCCGAAAGCTTTCGGCGAGAAGAAGCGCATCGTTCCAGAGCGGGCCGTGATTCATGAGCGTATCCAGCCAAAGCCGCAGATCGTCGGCATTCGTCACCAGCCCATCGTGAACCGCCTGCTCCAAGCCGCCGGAATAGGAATAGGCGCCGACCGGGAAGGCTGGCGAGAGCCAGGTGACGAGGCGCAGCAGAGCCTGCACGACGGCCTCTTCAGCCATGATGGTGGTCGTGACCATGCCCATGGTGGTGGCCGCCGGTGCCGTGATAGGCACCGCGCAGAGGGTGGAATGGCTCGACCACGTCGCTCACCGTCGCGCCGAGGCCCTCGAGCATGGCGCGGATGACCGGATCGCGGGCGATCAAGATTCGCCCCTCCTCGATCGCCGCCGGCAGATGCCGGTTGCCGAGGTGCCAGGCGAGTTCGATCAGATGCAGCCTGTCGCGCGGACGGATCTCGTAGAGCGCCTCCTCAGCCGCTTTCACTTCGATGTAGCCGCCGCCCTCCAGCACCAGCAGATCGCCGTCGGCGAGCATCACCGGTTCCTTGAGGTCGAGCATCACGACGTCGTCGTTTTCGAGATGCAGGAGCTTGCGGCGCAGATGCCGCTGGTCGTGGGTGAGCGTCACGCGGTGAAGCGGCGCCTTGTCGGTAGGGCCGGGAGAAAGAATTTCCGTCGACCGGTAGGGCACGTCAGATGACCTCGATCTTTTCCGGATGGACGACCTCGACGCGCGCTTCGACGAGAAGATCGGCCATGGCCGCCTTGAACGTCTTCAGATGCGGCTCGGCAAAGTGGACATCGAGAGCCGCCCGGCTCTTCCAGGTCTCGACGAAAACCAGCGAGTCCGGTTCGGCGGGCTTGCGATACAGATCGTAGCTGATGTAGCCCTCTTCCTTGCGGGTGGCGTCGATCAGCGGTGCGGCGAGCGCCACGACGTCGTCGCCCTTCCCCGCATGCGCTGTCAGATATGCGATGACGTAAACCATTGAATTCCATGTCTCCGACGGGCTTTACTCTAGCAAGAAAAAGCCCCGGCGCCAGCAAGAAGGCGAAAATCCGGAGACTTTCAAACCTCATTGCGGCAGCCGGGGCCTTAACGGTCACATTGCCGGATCAGGCGGCGATCTTCTGCGACTTCAGCGCGTCGAGAATGTTCTGGGGCGAGGAGACGCCATAGGGATCGCTATCGCAATTGTCGGAATAGCCTTCCTCTTCGAACCACTGCTCGACCGTGCCGTTGTTGACGACGGCAGCGTAGCGCCAGGACCGCATGCCGAAGCCGAGATTGTCCTTGGCAACCAGCATGCCCATCTTGCGGGTGAACTCGCCCGAACCGTCCGGGATCAGCTTGACGTTTTCGAGCCCCTGCGACTTGCCCCAGGCGTTCATGACGAAGGCATCGTTGACCGAGATGCAATAAATCTCATCGATGCCGAGCGCCCGGAACTCGGACGTGAGCTTCTCGAAATCCGGCAGCTGATAGGTAGAGCAGGTCGGCGTGAAGGCGCCCGGCAGCGAGAACAGCACGACGCGCTTGCCGGCGAAATAGTCGTTCGACGAGACGTCCTGCCAGCGGAACGGATTAGGGCCGCCGACGGATTCGTCGCGGATGCGGGTACGGAAGGTTACAACGGGAACTTTTCTGCCGAACATGATCATCTCCTTCGAGTGGGGCTGCCGGCCGCGTCAGTCGTGGGAGGAAACGACAGCCGGCGAAAGGGAAGGCCCCTTCTACCGAAGATTCCGCTGCGGTGCAGCATCAAAGCGCCGATTCAGTCGGCGTCGCATGGCAGCCTTGCGGTCGCTGCATGGCTCCTTCGGGTCGGAGCCCGTGGCCGGCAATCAGTTGCAGAGACTGAGAGAAAACCTGAGCCGTCTAGAACAGGAAGTAGCGCTGCGCCATCGGCAGCACGGTCGCCGGTTCGCAGGTCAGCAGTACGCCGTCGGCGCGCACCTCATAGGTTTCCGGATCGACCTCGATATGCGGCGTCAGGCTATTGTGGATCATCGACGCCTTGCCGATGCCGCCGCGGGTGTTCTGGACGGCGACGAGTTCCTTGGCGACGCCGAGCCTTCCCGCCAACCCGGCATCGAGTGACGCCTGCGAGACGAAGGTGACCGAGGAGTTGGTCCGGCTCCGGCCATAGGCGCCGAACATCGGCCGGTAGTGCACCGGCTGGGGCGTCGGGATCGAGGCGTTCGGGTCGCCCATCGGCGCGGCCGCGATCGTGCCGCCCAAGAGGACCATGTCCGGTTTGACGCCGAAGAAGGCCGGGTTCCAGATGACCAGGTCGGCACGCTTGCCGACTTCGAGCGAACCGATCTCGTGGCTGAGGCCGTGGGCGATCGCCGGGTTGATCGTGTATTTGGCGACATAGCGCTTGACGCGGAAATTGTCGTTGTCGCCGGTCTCTTCCTTCAACCGGCCGCGCTGCCGCTTCATCTTGTCGGCCGTCTGCCAGGTGCGGATCGCCACCTCGCCGACGCGACCCATCGCCTGGCTGTCGGAGGAGATGATCGAGAAGGCGCCAATGTCGTGGAGGATATCTTCCGCGGCGATCGTCTCCTTGCGGATGCGGCTTTCGGCAAAGGCGATGTCCTCGGGGATCGACGGCGACAGGTGATGGCAGACCATCAACATGTCGAGATGCTCGGCCAGCGTGTTCTGCGTGTAGGGCCGCGTCGGGTTGGTCGACGACGGGATGACGTTCGGCTGGCCGCAGATCTTGATGATGTCTGGCGCATGGCCGCCGCCGGCCCCTTCGGTGTGGAAGGCGTGAATGGTCCGCCCCTTGATCGCTGCGATCGTGTCCTCGACGAAGCCGCTCTCGTTCAGCGTGTCGGTGTGGATCATCACCTGCACGTCGTATTCGTCGGCAACCGAGAGGCAGCAGTCGATCGCCCCGGGGGTCGTGCCCCAATCCTCGTGCAGCTTCAGCGAGGTGGCGCCGCCGAGCACCATTTCGACGAGCGCGCCGGGCAGCGAGGCGTTGCCCTTCCCGGCGAAGGCAAGGTTCATCGGAAACGCATCGGCCGCCTCGATCATCCGGGCGATATGCCACGGTCCCGGCGTACAGGTGGTCGCCAGCGTGCCGTGTGCCGGCCCCGTGCCGCCGCCCAGCATGCAGGTCAACCCGCTCATCAACGCCTCTTCGATCTGCTGCGGGCAGATGAAATGGATATGGCTGTCCATGCCACCGGCCGTGACGATCTTGCCCTCGCCGGCGATCGCCTCGGTGCCCGGGCCGACGATGATATTCACGCCAGGCTGCGTGTCCGGATTGCCGGCCTTGCCGATCGCGACGATCCGGCCGTCCTTCAAGCCGATATCCGCCTTGACTATCCCCCAATGGTCGACGATCAGCGCATTGGTGATGACCGTGTCGACCGCGCCGCCCTCGCGCGTCACCTGGCTCTGGCCCATGCCGTCGCGGATGACCTTGCCGCCGCCGAACTTCACCTCTTCGCCATAGGTCGTGAAATCCTTCTCGACCTCGATGAAGAGTTCCGTATCGGCAAGCCGCACCCTGTCGCCGACGGTCGGTCCGAACATGTTGGCATAGGCCGCACGCGACATTTTGTAGGACATAGGTTCAGGCTCCTTGGGACAAGTCTGACGAGGGCGATGGATCGAGGCGACGCAGCCGCCGCTCGGCGGCAAGTGCATCGACATAGCGTCGCTCGGCGGCGAAGGGGTGCCACTCCCAGCCGCTATGGCCGAAGCCGGTGAGCACGATGTCGTCGCCGGCGGAAGCGATGCCGGACAGGACCTCGGCGATCACCAGGAGGCCGCTCGACGGGACGACGTAGGGCGCCGGCGCGAACCGAGCGAGGCCTTGCTCTAGCCACTCATGCGTCGCGGCCGGCACGATCCGGTGATGCCGTCCCGTCGCCCGCGCGAAACTCTCGAAGCCGACGGTGTAGTCGTCGCAGAAATCGTCGAGATCCGGATGGGCTTTGGCAAGCGCCGCCCGCATCGCGGCGAACTTCGCGCCGGAGCGCACGCTCCAGAACTCGCGCGCCTGCCGCACCGGTTCGCTCGTCTTCCAGCGCCCGCCGCCGAGCATCGACAAGGCGGGGCGACCGGTGTTGCAGACGGCGACCACGTCGGTCCTGGTTCCGCCTCGGCCGACCGAACGGCAATCGTTGAAGCGGATCACCAGGTCGGCGGCATCGATCGTCGCGGCAGCGCCTTTCGGCACCTCGCCATTGCCAACGATCATGATGAAGCGCCGGCTTTGCAACGGTCAGTTCCCTTGAGCCTCGAGGAGTTCCTTGAGTTCGGCCGTGCGCTTGCGTGTCAGCTCGGCGAGGCACCCCGAGACCAGCATAGGCTCCATCGATCCGCCCCGCGCCTCGGAGCCGGCGAGCTCGCACTGGCCGTCGCGGTAGCCGATCCAGGCCCGCTGTGCCTTTTTCAGGGCTTCGACCGCACCGACATAGGCGGCGTCGATACCGCCGAGCTCCTTGTCGGTTTCCTGCATCGCGGCGATCGCCTTGCGGTAGGCTTTGTTGAGGTCCGCGTCCGCCGCCTGGTACTCCTGATCGGCGCACATGTTCAAATCCATCTGCGTCTCCGCCTTTTGGCAGTCTACCTCAGGCTCCTGAGCGAAGCCGGACGTCGCAAGAACGAGAAGCAGCCCGATGGCGGGTGCGACCACTCTCATAGCTTGCCCATCACCTGCTGGCGGAAGCCGAAGACTTCGCGCTTGCCGGAAAGCGGGATCAGCGTGACCTGCCGCGTCTGCCCGGGCTCG
Organism: Sinorhizobium fredii USDA 205; assembly: GCF_001461695.1. Lineage (GTDB taxonomy): Bacteria > Pseudomonadota > Alphaproteobacteria > Rhizobiales > Rhizobiaceae > Sinorhizobium > Sinorhizobium fredii. The sequence goes on from NZ_AUTC01000024.1 coordinate 201,688, forward strand.
AAGCGCACGGCCGTGCCCGCCGGGATATCGAGCCGCTTGCCGTGTGCCGCCTCGCGGTCGAAGATCAGTCCCGGGTTCGTTTCCGCAAAATGATAGTGGCTGCCGACCTGCACCGGCCGGTCGCCGGAGTTGGAGACTTCGATTGTGACAGTCGGAAGGCCGACATTGAGTTCGATGTCGCCAGCGGCCGCGATGATCTCGCCCGGTATCATGTTCGTGTCTCCTTACGCGGCCTTGTCTGGCGCGCAGCCTTGCGGCTTCAACACGCGCTCGGTCGAGGCCGGATATTTCTTCAGCATTGCAGCCGGGCGCACCGGGCGGCGTACCAGTTCGCCGCTGCAGTTCGGGCAGATCCCACCAAGCTTTTCCTCGGCACAATCGGCGCAAAAGGTGCATTCGAAGGTGCAGATCATCGCCTCCCTGCCTTCGGGCGGCAGGTCGCGATCGCAGCATTCACAGTTCGGGCGCAGGCTCAGCATGGTCAGTCTCCTAGCGGATGGGCTCGTGAACGGTGACGAGTTTCGTCCCATCCGGGAAGGTCGCCTCGACCTGGATGTCATGGATCATTTCCGCGATGCCCTCCATCACCTGGTCGCGGGTCAGCACATGCGCGCCGGCCTCCATCAGCTCGGCAACGGACCGACCGTCGCGTGCGCCCTCGACAACGAAATCGGTGATCAAGGCGATCGCCTCGGGATGGTTGAGCTTGACGCCGCGCTCCAGACGCCGGCGCGCGACCATCGCCGCCATGGAAATCAACAGTTTGTCTTTTTCGCGCGGGGTCAGATTCATGCGTCGCTATCCGGATTGATTGCGGGGTCAGAGAGTCCAGACTTTCGGCACAGACGCGTCCTTACGCAAGTGCGAAATGAGCGGAACAAGGATTTTTCTAAGCTCGAAGCCATCGGCAGCGACGAGGCGGGCGACGAGCTTGTCGCGACCGCCGACCTTGTAGTGGCTGACGCCTGCCTGCACGACCGGTGCGAGCATTCCGCGCAGCTTCGAAAGCATCGCTTCGCAGTCTGGCGCGGCATAGAGAAGCGTGGCGAAGGCCGCCGCGCCGCCGAGCGTTGTAGGCCTCGCGGCAAGCTTCGCCATATCGTCGGCAAGCGTCAGGTTCTCGGCATGAACCAGTTTGCCGCCACTCCGTACCCGCCAGCGATCACGGAAAAGGCCAGCATGCACCGCCTCGCCCATCGCCTTGCGGCCGAGGAGGACCGCCTCGACCGCGAGGAAACTCGCGTCGGGCGCCAGATCTACCTCCAGCGAGCGAGACAGCGAGGCGCGATCGAAAAGGATCGTTTCCTGCGGCAGCCAGTCGACGCGAGCCCCGGCGGCGACAGAGATATGTGTCGTGATCGAGGCCGTGCCGGCGCTCGCCTTGTAGATCTTCTCGCAGGCCTGCGTGGTCAGCGTCAGGCTCGTCCCCGCGCCAGCCGCGAAGCTCCATTCGAGCCGGTCGCCACCGGTGACGCCGCCCGAGGAGTTGATCAGCACGGCTTCCATTGAGGCATCGAAGGTCTTCGGCAGACGGATCTTGGCGCAGCCTTCCTGATAGAGCTCGGCGATGCGCGTGCCCCCCCTTTCGGATTTGGCAACCAGCCGCCCCTTACCCCACGCCCTTTGAGGAGCGATGATCGCTGCGTCACTCAAGGTCTTCAGATGTCCCTGCCGCCACGCCCCTGCGACGTGCATCGTGATGCGGCATCGTCTGAAATGGCATGATGAAAGTCAAGCTTCTGTTTTGCAAGCACAATCTGGCTTTCCGACAGAAACGAAGGCTGAGCGGGGCGGGCGGCTTTACCAAAGAGAGGGAGAGCGCCGGCATGCAGCGCCCTCCCATCAGCCACTCTGACACGCGCCGCGCTAGGACCGGGCGAACTCCAGCAGCTCCTTGTTCAACTGCTCCTTGTGGGTGTCCGTGATGCCATGCGGCGCACCCGGATAGACCTTCAGTTCCGCATGCGGGACGAGTTTTTTCGATGACCGGGCGGCGGCGTCGATCGGCACGATCTGGTCGTCGTCGCCGTGGACGATGAGCGTCGGCACGTCGAACTTCTTCAGATCCTCGGTGAAGTCGGTTTGGGAGAAGGCGACGATCGAATCGTAAGTGTTCTTGTGGCCGGCGGTCATGCCCTGCAGCCAGAAGCTGTCGATCATGCCCTGCGACGGCTTTGCGCCCGGCCGGTTGAAGCCGAAGAAAGGCCCCGAAGCGATATCCTTGTAGAGTTGCGAGCGGTCGGCGAGGCTTGCCGCCTGCAGACCATCGAACACGTCCTTCGGCAGGCCGCCGGGGTTCTTGTTGGTCTTGACCATCAGCGGCGGCACTGCCGAGATCAAGCCGGCCTTGGCAACGCGGCCGGTACCGTGGCGACCGATATAGCGAGCGACTTCGCCGCCGCCGGTCGAGAAGCCGGCGAGGAAGATGCCTTTGAGATCCAGTTGCTCGATCAGCTCGGCAAGGTCGTCGGCATAGTGGTCCATGTCGTTGCCGTCCCAGGGCTGGCTGGACCGGCCGTGGCCGCGGCGGTCGTGCGTGACGACGCGGAAGCCGTTGTTGGCCAAATGAAAGGCCTGAGCTTCCCAGCTATCGGATGACAGCGGCCAGCCGTGGCTGAGGATGACGACCGGACCATCCTTCGGCCCCCAGTCCTTGTAATAGATTTCAACGCCGTCGCGAGTGGTGATCCTGCTTCCCATGGTCCTTGCTCCTTCCGTTGTCGATGGCTTCACCTTATCCGCTGCGGCAGCCGGCGGGGAGACGGAGAGTGTGGCGGCTGCGCTGGCGGCCCCGAGTGCTCCCGCCAGAATCTCTCTCCTGGAAACGGTGGCTGTGCTGTTCTGAACCTTCGTCATCGAATTGCTCCTTTCGCGAGACCGCTATTAAATCGTGCACGATATAAATTGACGTCAATGAATCTCTTCGTGGGATAGTGACGGGCTTGCATCGCTGTCGATTCAATCGTGCACGATATTTATCGCGGTTGATTGGCCATGTCAATATCTTGCGATTATATCGCGAACGATTTATTGTGTTTTAACGGAACGTTGGAAAAGGCCATGGCGAAAGCAGACACCCCCTCCCCCGAAGAGTTGATGAAGCTGGATAATTTCCTGTGCTTTGCGATCTATTCCGCGAATCATGCGTTCACGCGGGTCTACAAGCCGCTGCTCGACGAACTGGACCTCACCTACCCACAATATCTCGTGATGGTTGTCCTTTGGGAGAAAGACGACCAGACCGTCGGAAGTCTCGGCGAGAAACTCTTTCTTGAGTCGAGCACGCTGACGCCGATGCTGAAGCGACTCGAGGCCATAGGGTACGTTTCGAGGGTCCGTGACCGGGCTGATGAGCGGCAAGTGCGCGTGCGCCTGACCGAGACTGGCCTGGCGCTGAAGGCAAAGGCCAGCACCGTTCCGTGTGGCATCATTGATGCGATCGGAATGCAGCCCACGGAGATCGGCCGACTCAAGCAGGAAATCGCAGCACTCCGCGCCTCGCTGCTGCGGTAGGCGAGAACGGAATACGGGCGCGCTCTAAAGTCCGACGACCACCGCCCCTCCGGTCAGCCCCGCGCCGGCCGCCGTCAGCAAAAGCTTTTCCCCGGAAGCGAAGGGGTTTGCCTTGCGCGCGAGCGAGAGCGACAGCGGAATCGTCGCTGCCGATGAGTTGCCGTATTCCTCGATGGTCCGCACGGTCTTCGACGGATCGATGTCCAGATTGCCGCAGACAGCATCGAAGATCCGGACATTCGCCTGGTGGGGCACGAAGCGGCTGACCTCCGCCGGGCCAAGGCCCGCCGCGGCGAGCGCGCGCGTAGCGCAAGTCGACATCATCTCGACGGCCCGGACGAACACCTCCCGCCCGTCGCGCATCGTCATCAGCACATCCTCCGCCGGCATGCCCGACGCAAACGGCCGGCTGCTGCCGCCGGCCGGAATCGTGATCAGATCGTAGCCGCTCCCGTCCGACGCCAGGTCGACGCCGACGAGCCCCTTGTCCGGATCGTTCGAAGGCGCAATAACAACGGCGCCGGCCGCATCGGCAAAGAGCACGGCGCTTGCCCTTTCCGCCGGGTTGATGCGGCGGCTCAGAATGTTGGCGGCAACGACGAGGACCGGTTTTGCCTGCGCGCGAACGAAACCGTCGGCGAGCGTCAGCGCGTAGAGGAAGCCCGAACAGGCGCCGGCCAGGTCGATCGCGCCGGAATTGGCCAGTCCGAGGCGATGGGCGAGCAGCGGCGCCGAAGGCGGCAGAAGATGATCGGGCGTCGAGGTCGCTAGCAGCGTCAAAGCGATATCGCCCCGCGAAATCCCCGCATCCTCAAGTGCCGCTTCGCCGGCCTTGGCCGCAAGGCCGCTCAGCGTATCGTCCTCCTCGACCCAGCGCCGTGCGCGGATGCCGGTGCGGCGCTCGATCCAGCCCGGCTCGAGGCCGAGTTGCGCTTCGATTTCGGCATTGTCGACGCGCCGCGCCGGCACTGAGTGGCCGAAGCCGGCAAGGCGGGATGACCGGACGATGCTCATAGCCGCCCCGCATTGAAGGCTGCCGCCGCCGCGTCGATCGCGTCATAGGCCCGGTCGAGATCGGCATCGGTGACGCAATAGGGCGGCATCAGATAGATGACGTTGCCGAGCGGGCGGATGAGCAGCTGGCGTTCGCGGAAGAACGCCCGGAGCCGCGGTCCGACCTCCGACAGATAGCCGCCCGCCGGCACGCAAAGATCGAGCGCGGCGATCGTACCGGCCTGGCGAACATTCCTGAAGCGTGGATCGGCGCCGAAGCGCTGCAGGTGGTGCCGTTGTTTCGCGGCGAGCGCTTCGATGCGCTCGCCGACCGGCTCCGCCTTCCAGACGGCGAGATTGGCGACGGCCGCCGCGCAGGCGATCGGATTGGCCGTATAGGAGCTGGAATGGAAGAACGTCCGGCGCCGGTCGGTCGACAGATGCGCGTCGAATATCTCGGCCGTGCAAAGCGTTGCCGCCAGCGGCAGCGCGCCGCCGGTCAAGCCCTTCGACGTGCAGAGGATGTCGGGCGCGATCCCCGCTTGTTCACAGGCGAAAAGCGGGCCGGTGCGGCCCCAGCCGGTCATCACCTCATCGGCTATCAGTAGGCTGCCGTGCCGTTCGGCAATCCGCTTCAACTCGGCAAGGACGATGGCCGGATAGATCTTCATTCCGCCGGCGCCGAGAATCAGCGGCTCGACGAGCAACGCCGCCACCTGGCCGGAAGCGCAGCACGCCTCGAAGGCGTCGAGCGTCTCCTGTTCGCGACCGGCTTCGGGAAACGGTAAGCGGTCGACGGCGAACAGAAGCGGCTCGTAGGCGGCATTGAAGACACCGCGCTCGCCGACCGACATCGTGCCGATCGTATCGCCGTGGTAGCTGTGCTCCATCACGCAGACGCGGCTGCGCGGCGCGCCGATATTGTGGAAGAAGCCAAGCGCCATTTTCAGCGCCACCTCCACTGCGGTCGAGCCGCTGTCGGAATAGAAGACATGCCTCAAGCCGGCGGGCGCGATCTCGATCAGCCCCCTGGCCAGGTCCTCCGCCGGCGCGTGGGTGTATTCGGCAAAGATCACCTGGTCATAGGTTTCGGTCGCGCGCCGGATCGCCTCCATGATCGACGGGTGCCGATGACCGTGGGTGATCACCCACCAGGACGAGATCGCATCGAGAATGCGCGTTCCATCCTCGTCAATGAGATAGGCGCCCTCTGTGCGGACGATACGCTTCATCACCGGTTCCAGCGCGTGCTGGGTGAAGGGGTGCCAGACCGGAGAACCGCTCATGCCAACGCCTCGCGGATTTGGTCGATTTCAAAATGCTCGCGGAACGCATGCCGAAGAGTGTCCGGGTTTAGCGTATCGAGTCGCGGCAGCCGCCCGAGCACTCGGACATGCCCCAGTTTTCCGATGATACTCTCCGTGTCCGCCCGTTCGTCGCCGATGAAGGCGACGCCGACAATCGGAATCGATCGGACCCGCAGCGCTTCGAGCGACAGCAGCGTGTGATTGATCGTGCCGAGTTCTGTGCGGGCGCAGAGAACAACCGGGATTCGCCAACGCTGGAAGACATCGGCAAAGACGGTCCGCTCCGTCAGCGGCACCAGCAACCCGCCCGCCCCTTCGATGACAAGCGGCGCATCGACCAGAGGGGGTGAAGAAAGGCTATCCGGCAGGATCGTCACGCCGTCGAGCCTGGCAGAGAGATGCGGCGAAGCCGGTGTGGCGAGCCTGTAGGCCTCCGGCAGGATGTGGCGAGCCTCTATCCGGCCGAGCCGCCGGACAGCTTGGCTGTCCGTTTCGCCGTCGAGCCCGGCCTGCACCGGCTTCCAGTAGCAGCCCGAAAGCGCATCGGTGAGTGCGGCGGAAAAGACGGTCTTGCCGATACCGGTGTCGGTGCCGGTGATGACGATGCGGGATGTCATCATCGTTCCTCCGCCATCGCCACCTTCAGGCTTTCCAGCACCCGCGCGATCGCCGCCCTGTCGACATTCAGCGTGATGGCGATCCTGAGCCGCGCCGTGCCTTCGGGGACGGTTGGCGGACGGATCGCCCGGATGTCGAAGCCCTCGTCGCGCAAGCGATCCGCAATCTTCACGGCCCGGCCATTGTCGCCGATCATCACCGGCAGGATCTGCGATCCGCTGCCTTCGACGCCGAGCGTTGCCGCAAGCGCCGCATTGGCAAAGGTGCTGAGCACATCGAATTCCGTTCGGCGCTGCGGCTCGTCCGCGGCGATCCGCAACGCCTCGCGCACTGCCGCCGCGGTCAGCGGCGATGGCGCGGTCGAATAGATGAAGCCGCGGGCGCGGTTGACGAGATAGTCGCACAGGATTGCGCTGGCACCGAGCAACGCGCCGGAGACGCCGAGCGCCTTGCCGCAGGTATGCAGCACGACCACATTTTCCCGGCCCTCGAGCGGCGCAGAAATCCCGCGGCCGCCGGGACCGAAAACGCCCGTGGCATGCGCCTCGTCGATGACCAGAAAGCCGTCGTTCTGTTCGGCAAGCCTGGCAAGCTCCACGAGCGGCGCCCGGTCGCCGTCCATCGAATAGAGGCTTTCGACGGCAATCCATGGATGCCCCGTTCCGCCGGCGCCGCGCCACCTGCGAATCGCGTCGGCGAAGGCCTCGACGTCGTTGTGTCTTGCGGCGACCGCCGGCGCCTTGCTGGCAGCGATCCCCTCATGGGCGCTCGCATGGATCAGCGCGTCGTGGACAATGATATCGTCGCGTTGCGGCAGGGTTGAAAACAGCGCAACATTGGCGGCATAGCCGCTGCCGAAAAACAGTGCCCGATCCGAACCGAAGAATTCGGCCGCCTCCGCCTCGAGTGCTTCGTGCTCGGGGTGGTTGCCGCGCAACAGTCGGGATCCGCCCGCCCCGACCGGAACGCCGCGCTCGAGCGCCGACACGATCGCCGCCCTTAGGCGTGGCGAGTTGGCAAGGCCCAAATAGTCGTTCGAGGTGAAATCCAGCCCCCCTTGGGCGACGAGCCCTCGTCGTCGCTCCTTGCGCTCGAGTCCCGTCAGGGTTTTCTCGTAGCGGCCGAGACCGTGCGAGATCATTCGGCGGGCTCCATCTCGGCCCGTTCCAGTGCCATCGGCTTGAGCCCGAGGCGGCGGAACAGCGCCGCATCGTGGTCTTCACCGGGATTGTCGGCAGTCAACAGCGTTTCGCCGACGAAGATCGAATTCGCCCCGGCGAAGAAACAGAGCGCCTGCATCTCGTCGCTCATCTCCGTGCGGCCGGCCGAAAGGCGGACATGGGACTGCGGCATCAGGATGCGGGCGAGCGCGATCGTCCGGACGAAATCGATCGGATCGACGGGCGCTGCGTCGGCGAGCTTCGACCCCGGGATGGGGATCAGCATGTTGATCGGCACGCTTTCCGGCGCCGCCGGAAGATTGGCGAGCGTCACCAGCATCGAGATCCGGTCGTCGACCGTTTCGCCCATCCCCAATATGCCGCCAGCGCAGACCTTGATGCCCGCCTCGCGGACATTGTCGAGCGTGTCCAGCCGGTCGGCGAAGGTGCGGGTGGTGATGATCTCGCTGTAGAAGCGCTCCGAGGTATCGACATTGTGATTGTAGTAATCGAGCCCGGCCTCTGCGAGCCGCTTCGATTGCTGTGGCGACAGCATGCCGAGGGTCATGCAGGTTTCCATGCCGAGCGACCGGACGCCGCTGACCATGGCGACGATCGCCTCCATGTCGCGTTCCTTCGGGCTGCGCCAGGCGGCCCCCATGCAATAGCGCGTCGCTCCGCCTTCCTTGGCCCTGCGCGCCTCCGCAATCACCCGTTCGACCTCCATCAGCTTCGACGCCTTGAGGCCGGTCGGATAATGCGCCGACTGGCTGCAATAGCCGCAATCCTCCGCGCAGCCGCCGGTCTTGATCGACAGCAGCCGGCTCATCTGCACGGCGTTCGGATCGAAATGGGCGCGGTGGATGGACTGGGCACGGAACAGGAGGTCGTTAAACGGCGAATTATAGATTTTTCTTGCCTCGGCGAGATTCCAACGTGTCCCACCGGCTCCGGAGTTCACAGAATCAGCTCCGCTCGTTACGATCGCGTCCCGCATTCGTGGCTATCCCCTCTGTTGTCGAACACCAATATAGATAGAATTTGATTTTATCTATAGTTTGTTAAGTGAGAGGGGCGCAACCGCCTATCGGAGATATTCAGCATTCATGTCGCCGGCACTACAGCGCCGCCCGTCCAATTGGACGCGCAAAGCAAAAGGCCCGGCGCTTGCACGCCGGGCCCTGCATTCGATGTCAAAGCGTCGGAACGAAACTATTCGTTCTGGAAGTAGCTGAACTTGCCGTCCTCACCCTTCTTCCAGGTGTACATGACGTAGTCCGGGCGGGTGATGTCGCCCTTTTCGTCATAGCCGAGTTCGCCGATCGCCGTCTTGAACGGACCCTTGGCCTTGATCGCTTCGGCAACGGCCTGCGGATCGTTGCCGCCGGCAGCCTTGGCGGCATCCGCGATCACCTGCAGGGCCGCGTAGGAATAGAGCGTGTAGGCTTCCGGCTCGAAGCCGGCGGCGCGGAACTTCTCGACGAGTTCCTTGGAAGCCGGGTTCTTGCGCGGATCCGGAGCGAAGGTCATCAGCGTGCCGTCGACGGCGTCGCCGGCGATCGAAGCCAGCTCGTTCGAAACGATGCCGTCGCCCGACATGAAGGTTGCCTTCAGGCCCTGGTCCTTCATCTGGCGCATGATGAGGCCGGCTTCGGTGTGCAGACCACCGTAGTAGACGACCGAGACGCCGGCTTCCTTCATCTTGGCGATCAGCGCCGAGAAATCCTTGTCGCCGATGTTGATACCTTCGTAGAGAGCCTCGGTGAGGCCCGCTTCGTTCGTCGACTTCTTGGTTTCATCGGCAAGACCCTGGCCGTAAGGCGTCTTGTCGTGAATGATGGCGATCTTCGCGTCCTTGAAGTTGGCAGCGAGGTAGGCGCCGGCAACTGCACCCTGCTGGTCGTCACGGCCGCAGGTGCGGAACGTGTTCCACATGCCGCGCTCGGTGAACTGCGGGTTGGTCGCAGACGGCGTGATTTCCAGGATGCCGTTTTCGGCATAGACTTCCGATGCCGGGATCGACACGCCTGAGTTGAAGTGGCCGACCACGAACTTCACACCGTCAGCAACGAACTTGTTGGCGACCGAGATGCCCTGCTTCGGGTCGGAGACGTCGTCGCCGAGTACGAGCTTGATCTGTTCGCCGTTGATGCCACCTGCTGCGTTGATGTCCGCAACCGCCTGCTCAGCACCTTTCTGGAGCTGGGCGCCGAACGCGGCGTTCGGGCCGGTCAGCGGACCAGCGACGCCGACCAGCAGATCAGCCCATGCGGTGCCGCTGAAGGCGACCATTGCTGTCAGCGCCACAGCCGACAGGAGAGACTTTTTCATTTTGTTACTCCCAATTATTCGAGCGGGTCTCGTTTCATAAGCCTGCGCAATGCCCACCATAATTGCGCCGGTGTTCCTTCGCACCGGCCGCACCCGACCGGCACGCGCTGTTCCCTTATTTGGCCTTCCAGGAGAAAGGTGAGGTCTTCTCGTAGAGCCAGTAGTACATATTCGCCATCTGCTTGGTCCGGTAGTACCGGTAACCGGCGGTAGCAAACAACAAAAGCACGAGCGTGTCTACGACATAGTACTGGGGGCTGAACATCGTGCCTTCGAAAAGTGCGTGGTGCACGAAGCGGATAGCAAGTCCCAGCAGCGCCACGTAGACGATGAGCCGCGGAACCTGTCCCCAGCTTTCCGCAACGCTCTTTCCGGTGCGCCACGCGGTCCAGCCGCCGAGAACGCAGGTGATGAACAGAAACTGCCAGATGGAGGCTTCTTCGTAGAGAATTCCCTGCATGTCACTTAACTCCAGCACGCATCAATGGCGGCCGCCTTCGAGATAGGCGGCGCGGACCTCCGGATTGGCGAGCAGGTCCTTGCCCGATCCGCTCATCGTCACCCGGCCGTTGACGAGGACGTAGGCCCGGTCGGAAAGCTTGAGCGCCCCGAAGGCGTTCTGCTCGACCAGGAACACGGTCAGGCCCTCTTGCTTGTTGAGCTTCTTGATCGCCTCGAAAATGCCCTTGATGATCAGCGGCGCAAGGCCGAGCGACGGCTCGTCGAGCAGCAGCAGCTTCGGACGGGCCATCAGCGCGCGGCCGATCGACAGCATCTGCTGTTCACCGCCGGACAGCGTCCCGCCGCGCTGCGCCTGCCGCTCCTTGAGTCGCGGGAACAGCGTGAAGACCTTCTCCACGTCTTCCTTGAAGTGCTTCAGGTCGTCGAGGCTGGCGCCCATCTGCAGGTTTTCAAGAACCGTCATGCGCGGGAAGATGCGGCGTCCTTCAGGAGACTGGGCGATCCGGAGCCGGGCAATCTCGTGCGTCGGCAGGCGCGTGATGTCCTTCCCTTCGAAAAAGATCGAACCGGTGCGTGCCTGCGGTTTGCCGAAGATCGTCATCATCAGCGTCGACTTGCCGGCGCCGTTGGCACCGATCAGCGAAACGATTTCGCCACGGTGAACCTCGACATCGACGCCGTTCAGCGCCCGGATGTTGCCGTAATAGGTCTCGACGCCTCTTACATTCAGCAGCGGAGCGGTCATTGCTTGGTGCCTCCGTGCTCGCCTTCGATTTCCTCGATCTGTTCGATCACCTCTTCAACCTCTTCGTCCTCGACACCCAGATAGGCCGCGATGACCCTTGGATCGTTCTTCACGAAATCCGGGTTGCCGTCGGAAATCTTCTGACCGTATTCGAGCACCACGACGTGATCGGAAATCTCCATCACCACGGACATATCGTGCTCGATCAACAGGATGGATGTGCCGGTTTCGGCGCGAATGCTCTGCAACAAGTCATTGAGCGCATGCGATTCACGCGGGTTGAGACCGGCCGCAGGCTCATCGAGGCAGAGCAACTCCGGACCGGTGCACATCGCCCGGGCGATCTCCAGCCGCCGCTGTGCACCGTAGGGGAGGTCCCCGGCCGGATCGTCGGCGCGATCGATCAGCGACGCCTTCTCGAGCCAATGCCGGGCGAGTTCCGTCGAATCCTTGGCGGCCTGCCGATAGGTGGGAAATCCAAGCAGTCCGAGCACTGTATAGCCCGACGCCTGCATCAGCTTGTTGTGCTGCGCGACCAGCAGGTTCTCGAGCACCGTCATGCCCGAGAACATCCGGATATTCTGGAAGGTTCGCGCCACCTTGGCGCGTTTGGTGATTTCGAAATCGGGAAGACGTTCCAGCAGGAACTCATCACCGGACTTCTGCTTCATGGTGATCATACCCATCGTCGGCTTGTAGAAGCCGGTGATGCAGTTGAACACCGTCGTCTTACCCGCTCCGTTCGGGCCGATCAGCGCGGTGATCTCGCCGCGCGCCGCTTCGAAGGAGAAGTCGTTGATGGCCATCAGACCGCCGAAGCGCATCGACAGGTGCTCAACCTTGAGAATGGGGTCTTTTGTCATTGTCGTTGTCTCGATGACCATCAGCCGTGCCCTTCCTTGGTAAAGCTGCCGGAGACGGCCTTACGCTCGCGGAGGAATGCGGTCGGTTCGCGTGATCCGACGAAGCCGCGCGGCTTCCAGACCATGACGACCACCATGGCAAGCCCGAAGATCAGCATGCGATAAAGTTCAGGCGTGAAGTTCGGTCCGAAGATCATCTTGAGGAAGGTGAGTTCGCGAAGAATCTCCGTACCGCCGATCATCACTACCGCAGCGACGAAGATGCCGGTCAGCGAGCCCATGCCGCCGAGCACGACGATGGCAAGGATGACGGCCGACTCGAGGAACACGAAGGATTCCGGCGAGACGAACCCCTGGCGCACCGCGAAGAACGATCCGGCAAAACCGCCGAACATCGCACCGGTGGCAAAGGCAGTGAGCTTCGTGGTCGTCGTGTTGATGCCGAGCGAACGGCAGGCGATCTCGTCCTCGCGAAGCGCTTCCCAGGCCCGACCGACCGGCATACGGCGCAGCCGGATGGTGACGAAAGCCGTCAACAGCGCGAGGCCAAGGATCAGGTAGAACAGGAAGATCTTGTAGTAGGCCGACGAGATCGGTAGCCCCATCAGCGCCGCGAAGCCGTCCTTCGAGGCATCGAACTTGATGCCGAACAGCGTCGCCTTGGCGATGCCCGACACGCCGAACGTGCCCTTGGTGACCTCGGTCCAGTTGATCAGCACGAGGCGGATGATTTCGCCGAAAGCGAGCGTCACGATCGCCAGGTAATCACCGCGCAATCGCAGCACCGGGAAGCCAAGCACCACGCCCCAGCAGGCGGCGAGAATGCCGGCGACCGGCAGCAGCACCCAGAAGGACAGGCCGAAATAGCTGGAGAGCAGCGCATAGGAATAGGCACCCACCGCGTAGAAGGCCACGTAGCCGAGGTCGAGCAGACCGGCGAGGCCCACCACGATGTTGAGACCCCAGGCAAGCATCACATAGATCAGGATCTGGACGCCGAAATTGTCCACCCATTTGAGCGAACCCTGGACGCCGACGAGCGCGACGATGACCGGCGGGTACAGCACCAGCGCGAGGATCGCGATCTTCGAGAAGTTGCGGCTGAAGAAGGTCTCCTCCTTCGCCACTTCAGGAGCAGCAGCCTTCGCCGCCTTGCGCTGGGCGAGCCACGGCTGGGCATAGGCAACCATCAGGAAGCGGCCGACCATGGCGACGATCACGAAGATCGCCAGTAGGCCCCAGCGCTGGGTAAGGATCAGCTCGTTGCGGATGTTCTGATCGCTCTTGAGACCGACGAACAGCACGAACAGCCCGAGCGTGATGAGCCCCGAGAAGACAGCCTCGCGCAGGGCCCGCGCCGTCAGCTCACTGCCGGCGCTTGCGGTAGTAGATGCAACATTTGCCATGGAACTATACCTTCTCGACTTCCGGTCGTCCGAGAATACCCGACGGCTTGAAGATCAGGACGATCGCGAGAATGGAGAAGGTCGCGACATCCTTGTAGTCGATTGTGAAATAGGCCGACCAAAGCGACTCGATGAGGCCGATCAGCAGTCCGCCGAGAACGGCGCCCGGCAGCGAGCCGATGCCTCCGAGAACGGCGGCGGTAAACGCCTTGACCCCCGGAGCGAAACCGTCGGTAAAGACGACGACGCCGTAATACATGAGATACATGGTACCGGCGACGGCCGCCAGCGCTGCGCCCATGATGAAGGTCACCGAGATGGTGCGGTCGACGTCGACGCCGAGCAGCGCCGCCATTTTGCTATCCTGTTCGGTAGCACGCTGGGCACGACCGAGCGGCGTCCGGTTGACGATATACCAGAAAACAGAGAGCAGGACGGCAGTGATGACCACGATGACGATCTGCTTCAGGGAGACCGTGATCCCGAACAGCTCGTAGACCGACGAGACGAGCGGCGGGATCGGCTTGTTGCGCGGTCCCTGCGTCACTTGGATGAAGTTCGACAGGACGATCGACATGCCGATCGCGGTGATCAGCGGCGCGAGGCGGAAGGATCCACGCAGCGGACGGTAAGCCACCCGCTCGATAGTCCAGTTCCAAAGTGCCGCCGTCAGCATCCCGACGATCATCATAAGCAGAAGCGCCAGCACAACCGGCACGCCTGCCATGAATGTTGTGAGAAGCAAGAAGACAATCAACGCGGCAAAGCCGCCCAGCATGAATATATCGCCGTGGGCGAAGTTGATCATGCCAATGATGCCGTAGACCATGGTATAACCGATCGCGATCATACCATAAATAGACCCAAGCGTCAGCCCGTTGACGAGCTGCTGGATAAAATACTCCATCAATCTTCCCCTGGAACGGATCCTGTTGGTCCGATCTCTTTTTATTAGTTTTGCTTCACGAGCGTCCTCTGAGCCGATTTCATACCTCTTTCAAGCGAAAATGAAAGTCAAAAATTGCGCCGCCTACCGATTCTTCGGAAGATAAAATCGATTTGACGCTTTTCGTGCCAGAATAATCGAAAAATTTGCAGCCTTCGCTTGGAAAATGATCAAATTTCACCCCGGAAACGCGAAAACCGCGGCCCCCTGCGTCATCAACCCATGACGAAAAAGTATGACGTCCCGGGCAGTAGTTTTTCGGTTGCTTCGCGAGAAATCATCGTGATCTAAAGCCTGAGGCATCACCCAGGAGTCGATGCCGTAAGGACCTTAGAGAACAAGGAACGATGCTGGAGATTTTGCAACGATCGTCGATCGCGGCCGGGCGGGCGATCATGGCGATCTATAATGCCGGACCGGCCGTGACCTACAAGGCGGACACCTCGCCGGTGACCGACGCGGATCATCGCGCCGAGCGCATCATCCTTGACGATCTTGCCGATGCGTTTCCCGATATTCCGGTCATCGCCGAGGAAGCCGTTGCCGCCGGGCATGTCCCCGACATTGCCGGCAAACGGTTCTTTCTCGTCGATCCTCTCGACGGCACCAAGGAGTTCGTCGAGCGCAACAGCCACTTCACGGTCAACATCGCGCTCATCGAAGACGGCGTTCCCGTCGCCGGTGTCGTTCATGCGCCGGCGCTCGGGGTGATCTATGCCGGCACCGGCAAAATGGCTGTTAAGGCAGTCGTCGAAGCCGGCCGGATCGCAGGATCGTGGCAGCCGATTGAATGCCGCAAGACAAGCCACCGTCCGGTTGCCCTAATCAGCCGCTGGCACAACAGCGCCGAAACCCTCGCCTATCTCGCCGAACACCGCATCACCGACTGCGAAGCCATCGGCTCGTCGCTGAAGTTCTGCCTGCTTGCCGAAGGGTATGCCGACATCTATCCGCGCTTCAGCCGCACGATGGAATGGGATACGGCCGCCGGCGATGCGATCCTCAGGGCGGCGGGTGGCGAAACGCTGCTGGTCGACGGCAACCCTTTCGCCTATGGGAAGCGCAACCAGCCGAACGACAGCGACTTCGCCAATCCCTGGTTCATCGCGCGCGGCAAGGGCTAGCCGCTCGACATCTCAGGATCTCCCGGCCGGAACGCGGCCGCTATGAGACTGCTGAGACTCCCCTCGCTGAAGGGTTTCTCGATCCGCGGGATACCGCGCAGGTGGCCGGGCAGGGCCAACAAATCGCCGTAGCCGCTGGTAAAGCCGAAATGGATGCCCCGTGCGATCAGCGACTCGGCCACGGTGAAGCTCGTCTCGTCGCCGAGATTGATATCGAGGATGGCGAAGTCGATCGGATGTGCCGCGACGATTTCCATCGCCTTCTCGACGGTCGCGGCGATATGCACGCCCTTAACCCCGAGAGCACTGAGGATTTCCCCCATATCCATGGCGATGAGGAAATTGTCCTCGACAACGAGAACGGATTCGATCGCCGGCGAAATCTGATCTGTCATCTATATTTGCATCCCTCGGTCACTTCGTTCTGCCCAGATCCGACCATTTCGTGCACGCTAGGCCAGACGGAGAATCGTGGCATTTAAATAAGACATGTTGCGCTCCTTTGAGCCGGCCTATTGCGGCTCAAATCAGCGGCCTCTTCGGTTCCCTGAACCCCTCCCACCCGGCCAGTTCCAATAGGCCGTCGATGTTCAGGACGTTGCATCCCTTTTCGGCCCAGCGAATGAGCTTCAGCGCGGCCAGTTTCCTCAGTGTCTTGTTGGTGTGGACGATCGACAGGCCGAGTGTGTCGGCAAGATGTTGCTGGGTGATCGGAATGGCGATGCGGCCCCCGCGGAACAGGTCCAGTATCTCCGCCCTCTGATAGAGAAAGGCGAGGAGATAGGCCGCCCGTTCGATCGCCGAGCGCCGACCGATGCTTAAAAGGTTCTCGTCCAATATGCGCTCCTCGCGGGCCGCAATCCAGGTCAGGTCATAGGCGAGATCGGGATAGCGCCGGTAGAGCTGGCCGAGCCTGCTTCGCTTGAACACGCACAGGGTGACCGGCGAGAGTGCCTCGATCGAGTGCTGCATCTCGCCCATGAGGCTCCCCTGCAGCCCGACCATGTCACCGGGCATCACATAGTTCAGGATCTGCCGGCGCCCGTCGTCCAGCATCTTGTAGCGGAACCCCCAGCCGGAAAGCACGGTGAAAAGATGCGCGCTCGTCTCGCCTTCGGCAAGGATGGTCCCGCCCCTTCCGACCGCCTGCTCGCCGATCTTGAAGTCCGATACGAAGTCGAGTTCCTCGGGCGTGAACGGACGGAACACGGCGAGCGGCCGCAGGGGACAGTCCTGACAGGGGGTGCCTTTGCCGAACTTGCCTTCAACAGCCATGGAATGTCTCGCGGCGGGGTGAACGCACTCACTCAGCGATCGAACAACGAAGATGACGCTTCGAAGAAATGTCGGCGCTCGCCCCTCATGGACTTGTGCGCCGCCGAGCCCTATCTCTCCTCGGTCGTCCGTCGCAAGCAGGATTGTGAACCATGTTGTCCTATTCCGCCATCGCCAAAAACAATGTCGCCGTCGTCACCGGCGCCGCCTCCGGCATCGGGCTTGCCGCCGCAAAGCGTTTCGCCGATCGCGGCATGAAGGTCGTGCTTGCCGATCTCGCCGGCGAGCGGCTGCGGGCGGCCGCCGCGGAAGTGGCGAAGCTTGCCCCGGGCGGAGCGGCCGATATCGCCGCGATCGCGACAGACGTCTCCCGGGCCGACGAGCTCGTCGCGCTGGCGCGGGCCACGCGCGAGCGTTTTGGCCATGTGCATGTGCTGATGAACAATGCCGGCATCCAGCCCGGCAGCTCGATGTTCGGCCCGCTCGAGAACTGGGAAGCGGTGATCGGCGTCAATCTGTGGAGCGTCATCAACGGCGCGCGCATTTTCGCGCCCGCCATGATCGCGCATGGCGAGCCGGCGCTGATCATCAATACCGGTTCCAAGCAGGGCATCACCACGCCGCCCGGCGATCCTGCCTACAATGTCTCGAAGGCGGGCGTGAAGGTCTTCACCGAGGCGCTGCAGCACGAATTGCGCAATACCGAGAACTGCAAGGTCAATGCGCATCTCTTGATACCCGGATTCGTCCACACGGCGCTGACAGCCCACGGCCGCCCCGAAAAGCCGGCCGGCGCCTGGACGGCGGAGCAGACAGTCGATTTCATGCTGGAGAGCCTCGCCGGCGGCGATTTCTACATCCTCTGCCCCGATAACGAAGTGGAAAGATCCACCGACGAAAAGCGCATCCTGTGGGCCGCCGGCGACATCGTCGAGAACCGTCCTCCCCTCTCGCGCTGGCACCCGGACCACGGCGAGGCGTTTCGCTCCTTCCTCGCCGGAAAACGGGATTGATCGACGTTCCGAGTTGATCGATCTTCAAGCATGAACCGCCTTCAACGGCGGCAGGAGGGCTAAGACCGTGACCAGCGGCATTCACCACATCACGCTGATCAGCCGCAGGGTCCAGGCGAATGTCGACTTCTATGTCGGTTTCCTCGGCCTGCACCTCGTCAAGCGAACCGGCGGTTTCGAGGATCCCAATCAATTGCATCTCTTTTACGGGGATGCGTCGGGATCGCCCGGCTCGCTCGTCTCCTTCCTGATCTGGGAGGATGGCTCGCCGGGGCGCGTCGGTTACGGCCAGCCGAGCGAGATCGCCTTCGCCATCCCGCCGCAAAGCATCGGCTTCTGGCTGACGCGCGCCCTGCAGTTCAACATCCAGGCGACCGGCCCGGCGCAGGAGTTCGGTGAACCCGTGTTGCGGCTCAAGGACCCGGACGGGGTCATCGTCAAGCTCGTCGGCACCGACGCGCTTGCCGAGCCGGCGCCCTGGGCGAACCGGGATATACCCGAAGCAGACTCGATCAGGCGCATGCGCGGCACGACGATGCTCACCGAGAAGCCCAAGGAAACGGCGCATTTTCTTCAAAGCCATTTCGGTTACCGCGAGGCGGCCGCGACGGAGACGATTCATCGCCTCGTCTCGTCATCCGGCGACGTCGTCGACGTGCGCGACGCGGCCGGCTTCTGGGCTGCCGCACCCGGCACCGGCACGATCGATCACATCGCTTTTCGCGCCCCGGACGAGGCGACGGTGCTTGCCGTGCGCGCCGATCTCGAGCAGGAGCACGCCGGCGCCACCAACGCGCACGACCGGAAATATTTCTTCTCGCTGTATGTGCGTGAGCCCGGCGGCTCGCTCTACGAGCTGGCCACAGACGGCCCCGGCTTTGCGGTCGATGAACTTCCGGACGCGCTCGGTTCGAAGCTTTTCCTTCCACCGCATCTCAGCAGCGATCCCGCCGCGACGGTGGTCCGGTTGCCGCAATTCGCGCTGCCGGGTGAGCCGCGGCTGACGCTTCGCGACCTGCCTTTCGTCCACCGCTTCTACCATCCGGATCGGATGAACGACCGGACCTTCGTGCTGCTGCACGGCAGCGGCGGCAACGAGACCGACATGCTCCCCTTCGGCCACCAGCTCGATCCGCGCGCGACACTCGTCGGCGTGCGCGGACGCAGCACCGAGGAGGGCTTCCCCCGCTGGTTTCGCCGCCTGTCGATGACCACCTTCGACCAGCGGGACATCCGCTCGGAAGCGGAGGCCTTCGCCGCCTTCGTCGACGAGGCGCGCGACGCCTACGGGCTCGATCTCGGCAAGACGGTGTTCATCGGCTATTCGAACGGCGCCAATCTGCTGGCGGCTGTCATGCTGCTTCACCCGGGCACCATCAAGAATGCCGTGTTGATGCGCGCGATGGCGGCACTCGAAGATGCGCCGAAGGCTGATCTTGCGGGTACGAACGTGCTGATGCTGACCGGCAAGGACGACCTTTATGGCAAGCACGCGCCGCAGTTGAAGGCGGAGCTGCGCGAAAGCGGCGCGAATTTCGAGGCCATCGATCTCGACACGGGGCACGGCATCGGCCCGGAAGACGTCGCAGTGATTCGCCCTTGGTTCGCCGAACAAGGCCTCTGAAACCGGAAAGTCTCCGCCGGCTGGCGTCCCGGATGAGCATCGATACGCCAGCTCCACTTCTCCCTCGGTCGAAAAAGAGGGAGCCAGGCGAACGCTGGCTTCCATCATCAGCAACAGGACTCGCCGCCCGCCAACTGCGACTACACAAACAGGAAGTCGCCGAAATTGAAGCTTCCGAGAGCGTTACGCGGCGTGATGTTGTCCAGTTCAGCGACGAGCACCGCGCCGCCGGCCACACTTGCATTCGCATCGTAGTAGACGGCTGCATGGCCGAGATCGGTGTTGTAGAACACGAACAACGCGCCGGTCGTTATGTTGCCGTAGCCGTCGATCGTACTCTGGACCGTTGCATTGGACACATCTGCGTCCGTCTTCACCGCCAGTTCCGTGCCGGTTGCATTGATCGTCCCGTTGCTCCCCGATTTGAAACCGTCAACTGCTGTATTGTTGTTGCCGACGGCGAATTCAAACGTCCCGCTGCCGACGTCGAACTGGAGCTTGTCGACGCTTGTGTTGTTCGCCCCGGCACTGAAATCGGTGACATGATTGGTGGTGCCGGAGAGCTTCTGGAAGACAAAGGTATCGTTTCCTCCACCCCCGTTCAGCACATTGTTGCCAGCGCCTCCGTTCAACGTGTCATCTCCGCTCTGGCCGAAAAGAGAGTCATCTCCGCCAAGGCCGTAAATCGTATCGTTGCCGCCGCCGCCATAGAGCACATCATCACCCGACACCCCCGTTCGGGTATCTTCGTTATTGCCGTTGCGGCCAGTGATGATCGTAAAAGTTTCAGTCTTCTCGAACGCCGGTCCAGTGGGATCGCCGATCTGTGTCGCCTTTACCGTTACCGAAAAGGTGCCGTTCTGGGCAAGTCCGCCGGAATTGAGCGTATTGCCGCTGATTGAGAACAAGCCGGCATGCGACTGGGAAGCGATGCTGAAGACGAATGCGCCCGCATCGGGATCAGTCGCGCTCAACGAGCCGCTGAATTGAAAACCGTTGAAGTTGGGTGCGTCATCCGTTGGCGCGACCGGCGTCAGCTTAATATCGACCGGCGCCTGCCTCGGCGGCGCATCATCAGCACCGGTGATGTCGACGACGATGGCGTGGTTGACGGTGCCGTCGAGCGAGGTGACCGTCAGCGTGTCGCTGACGGCCTGGCCCGCGCTCAGCGCCTGGGTCGCCGCCCGCTCGTTGTCGAGTATGTAATCCCATTCGCCCGTCGCTGCATCGAAACTGAAACTACCGTAGATCGCCGCAAGCGAGACCGGGGCCTGGAACGCCGCCTCGCCGGCGTCGACATCCGAGACGCTGAGCTTACCGGAGGCATC
>NZ_AUTC01000025.1 GCF_001461695.1 Sinorhizobium fredii USDA 205
ATGCCGGTCTCGATCTCCTCGAAGACAAAGGCCTGCTGCTCGTCGTCGGTGCTTGGGGAGCCGAGCTTCTCCGACCGGCGGCCGAACCGGGCGCGATCGAAGGCCTTCAGGATCTGCGTCAGCCGCTCGATGCGCTCATCGGCATCGGCGTTTCGTGCCTTGAGATCAGCGACCTCGCTCTCCAGGGCATCGGCCCGCGCCGCCTTTTCGGCCATGGCAAGCACCATGGCTTTCAGCGCTTCAACGTCGTCTGGAAGGTTGAGATCGGGCGGCGTCATCGGTTCGACCAGAGCACATTTTGCTCCGGTTTTCCTGCCCTTTCAGGCCGCTGATTCACTTCGCCGGAGGGCTTTTACCCAACAATTTCCGGCGGCTTCACCGGCACAGATCGAACCCGCTTCCAGTCCATGCCATCGATGAGCGCCAGAAGCTGGGCATGGTTGAGCTGAACCCGGTTATGACCGATGCGGGGCCAGCAGAACTGCGATTTTTCCAATCGCTTGGCATAAAGGCAGACGCCGGAGCCGTCCCACCAGACGATCTTCACTCGATCCGCTCGTTTGGCCCGGAAGACGTATAGCGCACCGTTGAACGGATCACTGCCGGCGTCACGCACCAGCGACAGCAAGCTATCCGGGCCCTTGCGGAAGTCGACCGGATGACTGGCGAGGAACACCTTCACGCCGGAGGGGATCATGCCGACCGCACCGCCCGGATCACCCGCTGCAAGTGCGCCTCACTGACCTCAGCGCGAGCACGCACGGTCACGTCGCCGATGACAACCTCGATCACCGCTTCGCCAGCATACGCCGCGACTACCTCACAACGCGCCGGTTCCGTGGAAACCTTCCGAGCGTCTAAGACCGCACGACGCCAGCCAAAGAGCTGCGACGGGTGAATGCCCAGCCGATGCGCGATCGCCGAGACGCTCGCGCCTGGCTCCAATGCCTCCGCCACCGCCCGTGCCTTGAACTCATCCGACCAGCGTCGGCGAAGCTGCCGCGGCGCACCCTCAAGGCGGTCGGCAACAGCTTCGATCATATGGAAGGTTCTAGTTCCAGAACTAGGCGCAGACATAGAAGCTCACAGCAGCTCATCGTGTCCGCTACCGATATACGACCGCTCACCCCCTCCGCCAGACGGGGTCTGCTTGCCGCTTACCTTGCACTAGGGTAATCCTCCCCTTATTCGCGGGGAGGATTACCCTAGGACTTGCAGCCTTCAGCCTAACTCAGCAAGCGGCCGTCACCGGAGGGGTGCCGACCACACGGCAAGCGTTAAACACCAGTTTGCCTTTGTTCTCTACCAACGTAGAGAAGCGTCTTCGACGGCCTCGGCAAGCGTATAGCTGGGGTGGTCCGCAAGAACCCCTTGGAGAAGGCGATAGAGAGCCACGCGCTTGATATCCAACATTCGCGACACGATCGTGTCTCTTTCAGTAAATCGACCAAGAAGACGCGACTCGATTTCGGAGAGGTGGACCACCTCGCCGTCCAATTCGAATCCCACGCAGAGATTGCCGGAGATCAAAGAGCGGATCTGCGCATGGCCGTCGCCCGGATGGGAAGAGACGGTCCGGCCCGATAGTGTCTGGAACAATATGCGGCCATTGTCGTAGTCCCGCGGCCCCCGAATGCGGCCAGCGAAGCCGCCATCAAAGCGAACTTCAACGTCATCCCTCTTGCCACGCGTGGATGCGATTCGTGGCCTCTTGCCGCTGTCGCCAGCGAGTGCGCGCGCTATAGAAACCGCATGATACCTGTATCCGGACCTGTCAAAATCCGCCCGGATTACCTTGTTCTGGTCAGTGAGAAGATCCAGCCACGGAAGATACGCCGAGTCCTCCGCCACGACAACTTTCCGAAAATGGGCATAGGCTCCGCGAACGGTTTTCGCGTCAACCGCCGGCGTTTCCACCACGAGCGAAAGATGCTCGCAATTGTAATCCAAGAATTTCGCCAAAACCGATTGGAGCTTGTTAGGTGGTACTGCGACGTAAACAAGGCGCGACGATGCGATTGTCACCTCAGAAAGTTCAGTGAGAGGAACCACTTCGTGAGTGGCGTTCGGTCCAAACACCACATTTCGCTTGGTGGCGTATATGCCTTTGATATGAGCTATTGGAGCGAGGTTCTCGACAGCGGGAACGATATCTTCCGAGACACGCCTGCCCGCCCCAACGATAAGAACGCCCGCGCCATGCGGCCGCGCCGCAGACGCTACGCGACGTCCCATTCGGTCCTTGATGAAGTTGGCGAGCCGTATGGAAAGACCGATGATTGTGAGTGTTGGATTTGCGTTGCCGCCGGTTGGAAACACCGCACCGCCTGCGATGAAGAGATTGTCCGACGAATGCACACGCAACGAAGGATCCACGACAGACGATCTAGGATCCTCTCCCATTCTAGCCCCGCCCAAGTGGTGGCTAGAATCCACGCTCAGTATATCCGCTAAGGCTCCTTGAGCGCGGTAAACCCTCCCAAAGTCTGCCTGCGCGAATTCCTCTTCTATCTTGGAGATCAATCGTTCGACCGAACGGAGTGCAAGCTCCGAAATAGCGTGAGTAACCTTTGGTAAGGGCACCCCAAACCGGTCTCGTCTACCCGTCAACGTGATCCTATGATCGGGTGTCGGTTCCATCTCGACGAAACAGCGCAGCCGGGCGGTCTTTACGAGACCAGTATTCCGGTTCCTCATCCGCTTCGCGGCCCTGGCGATGATTTGGCCCAAGCCATCGGCACGTCGCACCATGCTTATTCCCGATGAACCTGCACTACGAAAATCACGTCGACCGATTGATTTTAAGGTCGAGCGAAACGCCTTCGAGAGTTCCTTGGCCTTTGGATAATCGCCTTCGTCGCGCGTAATCTCAAGGCGAATATAGGGATTGAGATCACCCTGCTCCCGTTGAATGCTCTCTTTGAGACGCAGGCCGACGTACCCATTGAAGTTCTGACATTTGCGCTCGAAGAGCTCGTGGGATGGAGCCAACGCCTTGGAGAAGGTTATGCTCCCAACATTGCCTTTAGGGTGGTTCATAAAGTATCGCCCAACCTGATCGTGAGCATTTCCGAGGCCCCCGGAATTCAGGAGTATGCGGACCGATTCAATCGCTGAAGCCGCGAGGACGAAGGTTTTCGCCCTGACCTCGTGAAGCCGCCCTGACGCATCCGCCACAACCGCGGCATCCACCACTTCACGCGCCGTTTCGTAATGCCACGCGAGTTTCACGACGGTCGTGCCGAGAAACACATCAAAGTTCTCCGGCAGAAAGGTATGATGAAACGTTTTTCCATAGCGAAAGGGAGGGGTCTGCGTCCTGAAGACCTTAAAATCTACGGACGGCAGAGAAGGGATACGGTGGCTTTCGTCTACGGTCTCCGGATCATATTCGAATGCCTCGGCTGACGGTATCCTATAGCGATAGCCGAAATCATCAATGTACGGTTGAATCTCGTCACGCGAAATCGGCCACCCTTCATGAATTCCAGGCCTTGGCTCAAAGTCAATCGCATCTAGCGGTGCAATGAACCCAGACCACGTGAGAGACGTCCCTCCGAGAACACGTTCGCGAGAATCCTCGCGAATCCTTAGTCCATCACTTTCCACGACTTTCAGGTCATTGACCGTCGGCGTAGGTATCTCGCCGCCGCTCTCGAGTATGCAAACGGTCAGGCCCGAGTCTTTGAGCTCAAGGGCAGTCGTAAAGCCAGCAGGCCCGCTGCCGACGATACAGACATCGTAATCCGTGTTTAGATAAGCCAGATCCGTACCGGCAAACTTCATGATGGTCTTCCTGAACTTCAACTGAGTTGGCGTGTGCTGCAAGTGGCACTGCTAGTACACGGCAGCTTCTTGCGTTCAATCCCTCCGTTAAAACCGGTTGGAACAAAAACGACAACAATAGCGCTGGTCATTCACCTCAGCAGGAGTTCCTACGCGCGCGAGACTAGCGCCCACGTCAGCGGTCTCATCCCTCGCGTGCGTAGGCTGGAAGCTCTGGCCCTTACCGCCCGGCCAGTGGCCGAGAGTGAGATGGTATGCCATATTATTGGTAAGATGGTCGAATTCGTTGCAAGAAATTGAGGAACGCCTCATAGTCGAAAGGTCGCCAGGTGCCGTGCTGTTGATTGATATTGAGGGAGGCTTCGAACGAGTGCCCAAGTTCTATTGGAGCAACGCATTCCAATGGGGTCGTGCTGTAGGCGGCCAACTGAAACACTCGCTTGCCGCTCATCGCCGCTTCTACAAGCACGCTCGAACGCGAGCCTATCACGAGCGCCGACTTTTCCAGATCATCCGCAAGGGGATCTTTCGAAACCTCAATGCCAGTGTCTGAAAAAAATCCTCGAAGTGCGCAGGCCTTGGTATCCCTTGGATGGAGGCGCAAGCGGCTGTCGTATCCGGCCGCCTGCAAGGCAGCCATGATGCCGCGAATCTCTTCGACCTGCAGAGCGAGGTCCCCATCATGCAAGGGATGCCACACTATCAGAGCCTGATTGCCCGTCACATCGGAACGATACGTGTCCTTTGGATAGCCGAAGCACAAAACTTTTGCCTTCTCTTCCTCTCTGAGAGCTTGACGCAGATCGGCCGCTTGCTGCTCCGTCCATGTCACAAGATAGTCTCCGTAAATGGGCGCAATACCCACAAGCCGTGGGCTCTGAATGTAGCCGTGGGCAATGACCACGTAGGGCACTGCAAGTTCCTTCGCGGCAGCGCAAATCATTCGAGAGAACGGTAGAGTATCTCCATCAGCGATGAAAAGCTGGAGCCGCTGCTTCTCAATCATTGCTTTGACTAGCGCAAAGTTCTCGCGTGCCTGCTTGTCGAGGCGGTTCACGAGCCTTTGGTTAGCGACCGCCTTTTCAATTCCCTCGGCCTCAGCCGTGCGCATGAACGTACGAAAAGCGCCGCCCAGTGTGGCGAGTTGGTGCAAGACCCTCATCTCGGGCATGAGTCCCGCCCCTACCTCTCGTAGAGGTTTCATCCCCAAGCCAGCCAGCGGCGAAGACAGATTGCTCTTGAATGTGTCGAAGCGCTCGAGTTTCAGATAGTAGCGTGGTTCAGATTCTCTAGACAGGAGGCCACCGAGACGAAAGGCAAGTTGCGCACGAAATTGGCGCCCGTAATTTGATCTGGTGAGCTTGCGAATATTGGCGCCTGCGATGGCTGCCGCGCCCGACTCGTAGTTTCGGAGTTGCTTCTCGATCAACATAGCCGCAAACGGGCGGCTCTCAAGGAGATCGGCATACTTTGCCCGAAATTCGTCGTCGAATGTGCGATAGGCGGAAAAGTCCATCTGTTATTCCTGAAGGTGCATATGCCACCGCTCTGAAGAGCCGGCGCCGCCTTACTCGACCCCTTCCATCGCTTCTGCATTGAAGGTGCTTATTTCGTCGAGTTCCAAGAAGTGCTCGTTCCTTCCTGAGTTGTATTCGAACCCTTGCTCGTTAGGGGCACCGCGTTCGTTTATGCGGTTTATGGCATAGTCATTGCTGCCATCGTAAAATCGAATGGTGGGGCATATGACATAATGGTCGTGAAATTCGAGAGTCAAATGCGAATCATCCGCGGGACACATTACCTCATGAAGTTTTTCACCTGGCCGAATACCCACGATGTGCTGATCAAGATCAGGGGCCATTGCGCGCGCGAGATCGACTATCCGGACGGAGGGAATCTTGGGCACGAAAATCTCACCACCATGCATGCGCTCGAAATTCTTCAAGACAAAATCGACACCCTGCCGCAGCGAGATCCAAAACCGAGTCATTCGCTCGTCAGTGATCGGCAATGATTGTGTGCCCGCGGTTATGAGATTCGCGAAAAAAGGTACAACCGATCCACGCGACCCTACAACATTCCCGTACCGTACGACGGAGAAACGAGTTCTATGGCCGCCCGCCATGTTATTTGCGGCCACGAAGAGCTTGTCTGAAGCAAGCTTTGTGGCGCCGTATAGATTAATCGGATTGGCTGCCTTGTCAGTGGAAAGTGCTATCACACGGTCTACGTCGTTGGCGATCGCCGCATTGATGACGTTCTCCGCCCCGTGAATGTTCGTCTTGATGCACTCCATGGGATTGTATTCAGCGGCAGGTACTTGCTTGAGCGCTGCCGCGTGGATGACGAAGTCGACATCCTTCATAGCTACCCTCAATCGTTCGGCATCGCGAACGTCTCCAATAAAGTAGCGCATGCAGGGCGCATCGAAGCGCTGCTGCATGTCGAACTGCTTCAATTCGTCCCTTGAATAGATGATGAGCCGCTTTGGGGTGTAGCGCTCTAGGAGAGTCTTAACGTACATCTTGCCGAAAGAACCGGTTCCGCCGGTGATGAGGATTGATTTTTCGTTGAACATTGGGATCCTTAACGTCTTTCAGATCGCGCGTTCAAACGCGATGTTTGACTGCATTTATCCATAGCGGTCGATTCACCCCTACCGTCATCCGAGGCGAAGCCTGTATTTCATTTCGCAAAGCGCCCAGTCTTCCGCCTCATCGATATCCTGGGTCTCAAGTTCGCTCAGTTCAAAGCCGATGGCACCATCGTCTAAGAGAGGCCTGCGAGCGATGCATGCATCGCGCGTCGTGTAGTAAAACTGGCCAGCATCATAATAATATGGAAGCAAGTCTTGCGAACGATTACGGTATTGTTCGGGCTCCCTCATCGCCACTGTACCGTCATCGCGTTTGAACAGGGCGCGTTGTATTGGGGAACGATATCGCACAAGTGGAAAGACACAGTGAGTTGAGCTTGTCGCTAGCATGTCACGCGCTGATATCAACCGCTTATGGTCAAGCAGCGCGGCCGTAGGGAGGAGACAGCAAAGATAAGGCGATGCATCAAATCCGCCCGAATCGAGTACGCCAATTACTTCGTGGAGTACATCGATCAACGTCGAGTAATCATCCGAATTCGATAGCGACCTCATGAAAGGCACCGACGCTCCGTAGCGTTCAGCAATCGCCGCGATCTCCTCATCATCCGTTGACACGAGAATGTGCGAAAATAGTCCTGAACGTTGGGCCGCCTCTATGGCATAAGCCAAAATCGGTCGGCCCAGGAAGTCTTTAATGTTTTTCCTGGGAATACGCTTGCTTCCACCGCGAGCCGGTATAATCGCAACGTCCTTCATGCGAGTGCCCTCACAGCGTTTACTACCCGTGCCACGTCATCATCCGTCATCGCGGGATAAAGTGGAATCGACAAGCAACGCGAGTAGTAGGTTTCAGTCTCTGGAAACGCCGCGAACTCAAACCCGAAGCGGTCACGATAGTAGGGCTGTCTGTATATGGGTATGTAATGAACCTGTGATCCGATGCCGCGTTGCTTCAGCTTTTCCATTACGGCGCCACGCGTCATCTTGATCGCGGCAAAGTCGATTTGAAGAACGTAGAGGTGGTAGCAGACATCCGCTCGATAGCTCGCCAATGGTGTCCGCAGCCAGTCGATCGCAGATAACTCGTCATTGTAGGCACGGACGATTTCGCTTCGGCGAGACATGAAGCGGTCGAGCTTAGAAAGCTGAGATAGGCCAAGCGCCGCCTGAATCCCCGTCATACGGTAGTTGAATCCGAGAGCCTGCATCTCGTAGTACCACGGCCCTTCATGTACGAAGCTCATCCGAGCGGGCTCTCGCTCAATTCCATGGGATCGCAGTCGCAACAGCCGCTCGTAAAATTCCTCATCGTTCGTGGTGATTGCGCCACCTTCGCCTGTTGTCAGGTTTTTCACGGGATGAAAGGAAAAAACCGTCGCCAGAGAATGGCTGCAACTACCCACCGAATTGCCGCTTCTATATTTTGAACCGATTGCGTGGGAGGCATCCTCGATGATCTTCAAGCGGGATGAGTTGTGCGCGCTGCTCAGTTCTCCGAGCTCGACCGGAAGTCCGGCAAAGTGTACCGGCATGAAGACGGTCGTTTCAGAGGCCAGGGCTGAATTTATTTGCTCGATATCGACATTGCCGGTCTTAGAATCGATGTCGATGAATCGGGGCCTGTGCCCAGAATAGAGAAGCGCGTTCGAGGTCGCGACGAACGAATTGGGAGACGTGAGGCCCACGGCGTCTCCCTCCTCACCAAGCGCTTGCACGGCGAGATGCAGCCCAGCCGTAGCACTTGATAGAGCCACGCAGTATCTCGCGCCCACTTTTTCTGCAATCGCCTGCTCGAAGCGCTCGACATTTTCGCCTTGCGTGAGCATCGGGTCGCTCAGCGCCTCAGCAACTGCAGCGTGATCCTGATCATCGATCCATTGGCGTCCGTAGGGGATAAAGTTCATGCCACATCGCCTTTCTATGTATCGTTGGCGATACCCAACCTGCGCAGCCAAAGCAACAAGTGTGCGGACTCCACAGGATTCTGACAGCGGTTCAGGACGTAGAGGAGCGCGACTTAGCCACGGAAACCTCACGAATGTGCCTATGGGGAAGATTTGGAGCACCATCGTGCAGATTGTGGAGGCGAGCGTAGAGACCGTCCGGCCGCCGTGCAAG
>NZ_AUTC01000026.1 GCF_001461695.1 Sinorhizobium fredii USDA 205
CCCGCCAGCTATCGCTGCATCAATCCGCTGATAACTTTACAGTGCCCGCCGACGCTCACCTCCATGAGGTCTTCGGCTCCGCTTCGTTCGAGTTGCCAGGCCAGGAAATGTCTGGCCCCCCACAAGAACGCGTCGATGCTCGCCCAAGCAAGGCCACGCTCCTCGCGAAGCCAGGTTTCGTATTCGTTGCAGATCGCAAGCCGCAGTCGGTCGGCGGCGCAGGTTGCTTTTGGAGCAGGTGGCCACTGATGCTGCACAAGCCGCAGCAGAGCGTGAATACCCGACTGCGGAATTTCGTGCCAGCGCTTGCCGGGATTTCGACCGCGGCGCTTCCGGAATAGCGCGACTGCATCGCACAGATATCGCGCGACCTCGGCTTCGGTCACATCTGCGACCATAATTCCTCGATGCCCTAAGTAATCGAGAAACTCCTGTGCATAGGCGCAGTAATTTCCGATCACCACCGGACTGTAGCGGCGACTGCTCAGTACGGCTTTGAGTTCAGGGATCAGTTCTCGTCCAGATTTCGACATCCACAACTCCTCTGCTGGTCGAATGACCGCAGAGGTTCGCTGGAAAATAATGCAGAGCAACGACGGCGCCGAACAGCGGAAGTGTATGGATTTTCTGCGCCAGTCCCGCGTTCCTTCGCATTATGGCCATCTGACGATTAGTCAAGGAATGAGGAGGTGAGCATTATTTGACGAAAGGTTTGACGTAGGCCGGAGGAATGAGGCGCACATCATGGCCGAGGTTCGCGATCTCACGCGCCCAATTGTGAGCGCCACCGCATGCCTCCATGCCAACCAGACATCGAGGCAGCTTTTCGAAGAAGCGCAGCACCTCGCCTCGACGCAGTTTCCGATTGAACAGGGGCGAGCCTTCGATATCGGCGCCGTGAACCTGGAAAACGAGTTTGGCTAAATCGAGCCCGATGGTGCTAACATGCTTCATGGAACGGTCCCCCCTTTGTGGCGTTCGAACAACGACCACGTTTTAGCACTAGATGCTGTCGGAGCGGGCCGTTCCACCTCATCACATACGGTCGCCGCTTGGAGCGGCTGCACCAATATCCCGCTTGCGGCGGCATGGGCCCAAAAGGCGAGACCCGTCTTTGAATGGCATTCAGCCAGCTGGGATCTCGGTTCGCCTCCTGGATCCGCCAAACTTCACCCCGGCGCCGAAACCAAGAGGCCGGCCACCGAAAAATGGCCATCTCTCCTCGTCATCCGGAGCGGCACAATTGGGGAATTTTACTTCGGCACTTGGAGTGCGCCCCTTGGGGTGGACAGATTGGGATGAGGAATTGACCGGCCTACCGGGTTTTCGGAAAGAAGACCCATGGCA
>NZ_AUTC01000027.1 GCF_001461695.1 Sinorhizobium fredii USDA 205
GCACCGCAGTCACAGCGTCGAATTCAAACGTCAGGTCGCGCAGGAATTTCTCGCCGGCGAAACGCTGCATGGTCTGGCAAAACGCCACGACGTGTCGCGCAATCTTATCCGCATCTGGGTTCAGAAGTACGAGGAAGGTGCATTTGACGAGGATGCGCAGGCCGTTGACCTCCTCCAGGAATACGAGGCGCGGATCGCGGCGCTGGAGCGGCTAGTCGGCAAGCAGGCTCTGGAACTGGAGTTTCTAAAGGGGCCTCTGAAAAACGCACCGCCGCCGAAAAGCGGGACTACGTCCGTCATCACCGGCCCCGCGGCATCTCCGTCGCGGAAGGATGCCGGCTGATGGGAATCGCGCGCTCCACTTATTATGACCACCCAGAAAGGCCGGCCGACGACACTGCGATCGTCGAAGCGATGTTCGCGATCTGCGACGAGTTCGAGTTCTACGGCTATCGCCGCGTCGGTGCGGCCCTGCGGCAGCAGGGTATTGTCGTGAACCACAAGAAGATTCGCCGCCTCGGGCGGCAAGGCGCAGCGACATCAACCTCCATTATGGCAGCGAGCCCGGTACCAAATTCTACAGCGGGCTTTCCGATCAATATGGCTATTTATAGCGCGGCGATCCTGATTGACGCTGAGTCCCCGTGAGGCATTCGAGAACATCCGAGTGAGGCAACGGCATTATTTTCTGGGAACACTCTTGGATGAGGCAATACGCGTTTCGCGGTAGGGACGCCCATTACTGGACGCCACCGGGTCACCGGAGGCGGTCACCCACCTCCGGTTCCCACAGAACGTGGCGTGCAGATTTCCCGCACCACGCTCTTCGGCAGTTGTTTCACAGCACCGCAAGTGCTCGCAGCGCCCGGTATGGGAGCCGCAGCTTTGGTTGCTGCAGCGGGGTCCGTTCCTTGATCTGCTGGAAGGCGTCCCAGGTGAGGTGGCCACCATCACGGCTGCGGCTGCGCAGCACCTTCAACCAGTACCGCTCCCCAGCCCTATAGACCTTGGTGAGCGACCGGTAATTTCCGGCGACACCGTAATAGGCATAGTGGCCGCGTAGGACAGCGTTAATCGCGCCGACCTGTTTCCTGATCGTATGATGCCGCATTTCCCGCATCAGCGCCTGCAGCGACGAGACGCTCCGTCGAAGTCTCGACTTCTCCGTGCGCATGCCAACCTTGAAGTTACCCTTCAGGTTCCGCGTGCAGTACAGCGTCATGCCCAGAAAATAGAATGTCTCCGGGCGGTTTCTGCCGTGCTTGCCCGCGTGCCGCTGTGCGAACCGGCCAAACTCGACCAGTTTGGTCTTGGTCGGCTCAAGCGTGAGGCCAAATTTCCCCAGCCTGTGGCGCAGGGCCTCCTCGACGCGAAGTGCGTCCGAGCGATATTGGAAGCAGATCACAAAGTCGTCGATGTAGCGCACCAGCCGAGCCTCGCCCCGTAACCGGGTCTTCACGACGCGCTCGAACCAAAGGTCCAGGACATAGTGCAGGTAAACGTTGCTCAGCAGGACGCTGATCGAACCGCCTTGTGTAGTTCCTTCGTCACTCGGGTGGACAGCTCCGTCCTCAAGGACGCCCGCTTTCAACCAGCGTCTGATCAAGCTGATCAGGCGCGGATCCCCGACTCGATGTTCGATAAACCGGAGCATCCACTCATGGGACAAACTCCCGAAGAAATTCTTCAGGTCCGCCTCCAGCACCCAGCCCGTCATACCACCGGAGATCACCTCGTTGAGGGTCGACAGAGCATGGTGGGCGCTGCGCTCTGGCCTGCCCCCGAACGAGCAAGGCAGAAAGTCCTGCTCGTAGATCGCGGACAGCACCTCAGCGGTGCTACGCTGAAGCGCCCGGTCCGATACGGTTGGCACCCCGAGCGGGCGTTTCTCCGTCTTTCCGGGCTTGGGGATATAAACCCGCCGGACTGCCGGCGCGCGATACCCCTGACGGTGAATGGATTGAAGCATCGGCTCGATCCATTCTCCAAAGCTTTCCTTCGCCGCCTCCACCGTCTGCCTATCCACCCCGACCGCCGAACGGTTCGGAACCCTTGTAAGATTCCTCTGCACTCGGTCACGCGTGATGTGATGGGCAAGCGACGTAAAGCGGAGCTTCGGCTCACACCGAGCTTTCGCTTCTATGCGGTCAAGTTCTGTTTCCATGGTCAGCTTTATCTTTCCATTACATGAAAGGCCTCGTCTCCCGTTGGATGGAGCCCATGTTGCCCAAGAACACTTCAACTACCGCTGACCGCTTCCCCATGTGGCCGGCTCTCCCGACCTCGGAGTACTATCAGTCAGTCTGACTTCCACCCGACCATCAGTCCCTTCTCACCTCATCGGCTTGTCAGGTCCTACAAGTTTACGCTTGAGCCGGATGGATCTCCCTTGTTCACGTCAATGCCTTCGGTTGTATGCTGGCGGTACGAACCCCGGGAGTACCTCAGGCCACTCGCGAAGACGCGGCCTTCGATTCCGCCTTCCCCCAACGGGGATGGGGTCGGCTACTCCGATCACGATCGATTTCGGGGCTATCTTCCCGTTCACTGCTGTTCCGGCCTACAACCTCCCTGTCTACGCTTCGCAACGGCCGTTACCGGACGCCACGCAAGACTTGGTACGCGGCTGCTCGCTAGGCTTTGCCGCGGCCGTCATCTCAGACGGCTGACTTCAACGCGCTTGCAAGGCGCAACCCCGCACAGATCCACGCGGGCGGCTTTCCCGCACGTGGCTCCTACCTTGGGTGACTGACGGCGAAGCGGACGCTCGGCCATGGATGAAGGTTGCAAGGCTTGGGAAGGTAGTCGTCGGCTAGCTCTGCGACCCGTTCCCACGTTGCATCGTCCTTCTGGCTACGCCGCCGTAGCGATCGTCGCCAGAGGTCGATCACGCGGTACCTGAACGCCGTGAGCGCCCGGATATTCGTTGGAACCGCAAAGTAGCCGAAGTGTCCTTTTACGAGTTGCTCCAGCCATTTCCCCTGTTTGGGATTGGCCAATGCATGCGCCGCCGTAGCTCCACCTTGATGTCCTTGAGCTTCACCCGCATGCGGTCGCCTCGGGTCTTCCGTCTAAGCTGGAAGCGCCCTTTGCGCGATTTCCCGCAGATAAAGGTAAAGCCCAGGAATGCAAAGGTTTCCGGTTTGCCGAGCCCGCGTCGCTTGCGGTCGACCGCCGCAAAGCGGCCGAACTCAATCAGGCGGGTCTTGTCCGGATGAAGCGACAGCGCAAACTCCTCAAGCCTCGCGCGCATCGCATCGAGGAAGCGACGGACGTCGTCCTCGTGCTCGAAACCAATGATCACATCATCGGCATAACGCACGATGATCATATCGCCGGTGGCCCCACGCTGTCGCCAGCGCTCCGCCCACAGGTCGAAGACGTAGTGCAGGTAGATATTGGCCAGAAGCGGCGAAATCACCGACCCTTGACCCGTTCCCCTGTCATCCACCGTCACAATCCCGTCTTCGAGGATGCCCGCCTTCAGCCATTTCCGGATCAGGCGGATGATGCGCTTGTCGCCGATCCTGTGTTCCAGGAAGCGTGCGAGCCAATCCTGGCTGACGCTCCCGAAAAAGTTCTGGATGTCGGCGTCCAAAATCCAGTTCACCTTCCGCTTATCGATCGCCACGCACAGGGCATCCAACGCATCATGCGGTCCTCGTCCGGGCCGAAACCCGTAGGAGAAACCGCAGAAGTCACCTTCATAGATGGCGTTGAGCACCATGACCGTTGCACCCTGGACGACTTGTCTTCCAGGGCGGCAATCGCCAGCGGCCGCTGCTTTCCATCCGCCTTCGGTATGTACGTCCGGCGAGACGGTTGCGGTCGGTACGCCCCACTGTGGACCCGTTTGTGCAAGTCCCTGAGCCGAGGCTCAAGGTCTGCCTCGTAGTCCTGCCACGTCATGCCATCCACCCCGGGAGCGGCCTTGCGCTTGAGCGCGTAGAACGCCGTCCGAAGCGTGTCGACATTGATATGGTGGAAGAGCGCAGTGAACCGTTCCTTCTTCCTTTGCCTTGCGGCTTTCCGTACGCGGTCCAGCGCCTGGGTCACGCGAGCCCGGTCCTGTGTCCGGTGCGTGCTTTGCTGGCCCACGTTCCCCTTGGTCGCCGGCCTTGGCTCCACCGGCTCCGCCACCGGTTGCCCGGTTTTGTTCGTCGGCTTCACAGCTACTATGCCGGAGTCAGACTTCTCCTGTCCGTTCATCATCGGCTACGGCTCCTCGCCTTCCCGATGCGGACCGGCATGGCGAACGCCACCCGGCCAGACAAGAGATCTCCCAGGTTCCGACGCGTTCCTTTCATGCGTGATGCGGCCCTAGACCCCGGCAGGGCGACGGTGCCTCGCTTATCGGCTCCGCACATGTTGCCTTCGACGGATGAGAACGTCTCGGCCCCTGCAATCTTATCACTATCGTGGCTCACTCCCACACCCCGCATGATTGCTGCGTACGCTTCGCCGTGGTCGTCACCTCCCACGCCGCAACACTTGCTACCGGGCGGTCGCTACCCCTTACCCGGACCGGACTCGCACCGGCTGGAACGCGCCAGCTTGGCCTGGCGCACCTCACCGTGATTGTCGCCGCGCAGCTATTACAGCATCCTGCCGATCAGCCCTACTGAGAGCGAGGCTGTCTATGTGCTCGATGGCCTGTTTGATCACGATACGATTCTGGAGATCGAGGAGCTGTTCACGGATACCGGGCGCGCGAGCGATCATGTTTTTGCGCTGTTCTGCCTGGTCGGCAAGCGCTTCGCGCCGCGCCTTCGCAACATCAAGGAGCGAAAAATCCGTTCCTTCGAAAAGGCTGATGCCTATCCGACACTGGCAAATCATATCGGCGCACCGATCAACACCGCGCTCATTATGGACCATTGGGACGAACTCCTGCGCCTTGCAGCGTAAATCACGACGCTTACCGTCGCGCCTTCGGCGATCCTCAAGCGGTTGTCCGCCTCATCGAAATACAGCGAACTGGCCAGAGCACTGCGCGGACTCGGCCGCATCGAGCGAACGCTGTTCATGATCGAATGGTATTCCAGTCCGGCGCTGCGCCGGCGTTGTCAGGCCGGTCTCAACAAGGGCGAAGCTGCACATAAGCTCAAGCGCGCCGTGTTCTTCCACGAACGCGGTGAAATCGAAGCCATACGGCTCTCGGCGCCAGACGACCGCCCCTATAGGTCACCGCCAGCCGGGCGCGACGCCCCGGACGGATTTATGCACCAACGTTCACTTATCTCGAACATCGAAACAGTCATCGAAGCGATTGCTTTCGCAATATGCGGAAAGGCGCACCGAGGAGCGCGCTCCCGTTTCGCTATCTCTTCCCTCCCGGCACGCGGGACACGAGACATGATAGTCTTCATGCCGCTCCCTATTGAACCTCTTAGTCGGCCGGTCCTCCGCGGAAATTCAACGCCCGCTCCAAATACCAAGAAGGGTCATCGCTGGACGAATCTGTCTCGACATACCCTTCGTTTTCGTCGCTCCTTCCTTCAACGGGATCCTCGCTCTCGGCTTGGAGATACTGTCGAGGCTTGTCTGCCCGCTGCCATTCACGGTCGCCGTTCAGCGTCCACTTATCGCCATGCCGTTTAGGATCAAGCACGAACTCGTTTCCACCCACGTCAACAAAGCCCATCTGCTCCAGACGGGGCCTCGGGTCATCGTTAGCAGGACGCGACATGATTAAGGGCTTCTTGCCGTCGAGCCGAAGTTGATGTTCGAGCAGAACATCGCCCGCGTTCTCAACGAGCGGATGGGTCACTCGCATAGCCACAACCGATGAGATGTTTTTTCGCTCCGGAAAGTGCTCTTTCTGCCAGTCTTTCCCTTTGATGCGGAATCCTGGATCCACTCTTAGCAGCCCGACGCTCTTGTCGCCCAACTGGTAACTGAAGTACTGCGCACCAGGCTTGTCAGCTACGCTCGCACCAACTCTAGCGACCATTGCGGTGCGCTCGGCTTTCTTGGACACGAAATCCGAGTATTCTAATGGATTATCGGCAATGTGCTTGACATCATCACTATAGAAATTCTTCAGTTCTTTTTCGAACGTCTTTCTGTCCAACTCGTAGATAGGAGGTTCGGAGGTGAGGGAATACAGCCGCGACGCCGACGACGAACCAGACGCCGCCTCTGCGAGCGTTTCCGTAAACGTCTGGTCATCTGCTGCCTGCCCCGATTCATCGGCTTGGCTCGCGCTTGTAGATTGGCTGGCTGATCCAGTGATACTGCTATACATGCGGTTCGCTCCCCAATTGAAATGGTTGCACCGTTGTAATATCGTTCTACTCAAGACCTGTTAGCAGCCTAAGCCAGGGAGCTGACGACGAGCTGACGTACGGAAGAGTGCATGGCAGCAACCCCTACCTCGATCTGATCCCGGCTGGCCACATGGTGAATAGCGCACAACGCCGAGCCGATCGACTACACGCGCGACGCGGTCGAGGCGCTGTTGAAACTTTCATCTGAGAGCCGGCTCCGCAAATCTGAACAGTGCGATAGGTGGAGTCTTTGCCGGACGGCTGGCAAGATTGGGCCGCGAGATCAGCGAGACGAAGAGTAGACGCGCACGCCGGAACAACACACCGGTTTTTTGAACGTGGCGCTGGCCGCCGTCAAGGGCGATTAACGCTGGCTCAACTGGCACCGTAAAGTTAACCGACGGCTGAGGAAGATGTGCGTACATGG
>NZ_AUTC01000028.1 GCF_001461695.1 Sinorhizobium fredii USDA 205
CCATTGCCCCCGCCGCAGCGGCGCGCGCCATCAATATCGGCGCGCCAAGATCAAACGCCGCAGCACTAAATCCATAGCGCCGTGCCAGCGTCAGCGGGCCAGTTCAATCCGGCTTCAATGAGGTCGCGCCCGGCGTCAGTTCGCCAGCCCATCCCTGCGCGACCTCACAGAACCCTCCCGATTCCCTTTTGCGGAGATTTGTGATTCACCGTGATGGGAGGTGGATCATGGGCAAGAGCTATTCGTCGGATCTTCGTGATCGCGTTGTTGGGTTTGTCGAGGCGGGGCATTCTCGGCGTGCTGCGGCGCGCCATTTCGGGGTCAGTGAGAGTTTTGCAGTCAAGCTGATGCAGCGCGTTGAGCGGCATGGGACGGCGGCGCCGGTCCGTCAGGGCCGCCCGCCGGGCGGTCGGCTTGTGGCTTTCGAGGCTTTCCTGGTCGCGGCGGTTGAAGCAAAGCCGGACATCACCATGCCGGAACTGGCGGCCCGGCTTTCGGCGGAACGAGGCATGAAGGCCGCCCCGGCCGAGCTTTCCCGTTTCCTGTGTCGGCGCGGCTTCACATATAAAAAAAGTCCTGATGGCGTCGGAGCGCGCACGCGCGGCGATCCGGGCTGAGCGGCGCGTCTGGATCGAGCTGCGCCAGCCGAGGATGCGGCTCGAGCCCCATCGCCTCGTCTTCGTCGACGAGACCTCGGTGAACACCAAGATGGTGCGGCTGCGCGGCCGCAGCCTGCGCGGCACGAGGCTCATCGCCGATGCGCCGTTCGGCCACTGGAAAACGCAGACCTTCATCGCCGGGCTGCGCTGCCATGGCATCACCGCCCCCTGGGTGATCGAGAAGGCGATCAACCGGCCGGCCTTCGACACCTGGGTCGAAACCCAGCTCGCGCCGACCCTTGCCAAGGGCGACGTCGTCATCCTCGACAACCTCGCCTTCCACAAGAGCGCACGCGCCGCAGAATGCCTCAGAGACAGGGGCGCCTGGTTCCTGTTCCTGCCGCCCTACAGTCCGGACCTCAACCCTATCGAGATGGCCTTCGCCAAACTCAAGGCGCACCTGCGCGCCGCCGCAGCCAGAACCTTCGACGCACTCTGGAAGGCAATCGGCAACATCTGCGACCTCTTCAACAGAACCGATTGCTGGAACTACCTCAAGGAAGCTGGATATGCGTCCGATTAAATGTCCGATGCTCTAGCGGAAAGTCTCAGTTGGCTGCTGAAGTTCGCAGCGCACGAGTCTTTGCTATTTCCGATCTACGACAGGCTTTGCGAATAATCGCGCAGGGGTCCGACCTTGCAGTAATGTGGCAAGGAAGGAGGGACGGCGTGAAACCAGGGTGTAGAGCAAAGGCTCGTCGGTCCGGGTCCACGGCGCAAGCCACACCTGGCAGTTCGCACCCGCGGCGCCGGCGAGGGTACTGAGAATTTCTCGGACCAGAGAGGTATCAAGTTTGGTGGTGCGGGCGATGCCTGCTTCTGTGCGCAAGTCGAAAGCGGGATCGAGAAGAGCCGCGAGGACGGCGCGCACAAAGTCCGGCCGTAAGTCGGCCGCCGGGAGAGGCCAGCCTTCGATCTGGTCGCGCATCACCAGCTCCTGCAGAAGTGTCAGGCGGATATAGTCGACGATCCTATTCCGGCCGACGAGCAGCAGGAAGTTCAGCCCGAGCTTCATGCGAGCGCTCGTCGTCTCGGTGCTGACAAGACGCCGCGCGACGGCGACCAGTCGCGCCTCGATGCGTTTGACCAGCAATGCGAAGGCGTTTTCGTCTATTCGCGCCCAGCGAGGATAGGGCACCTCCGGCAGGGCATCGCCGACGAGGGGAATGATCGGTACATAGTCATGCATGCTGCCGTCCGAAAGGGTCTTGCTGATCACCGCGTTTCGCCGTTCGGCTGCGCCCTCCGGCCCGTGTAGCGTCTGATGGTTCTTGTCGATGGTGAGATGGCGCATCAAGAAATATTGGCAGTTACGGCGGCCGAGCTGGTAGTCGTGGTCGCGGAACGCCTCCAGGACGAAACCGCCGAAGCCGCCGAGCAAACCGCTTGCGATCGAGAAGGTCTCCTCCCGCTCCTCGCCGCCGGGCGTACTAGGCGGCACGCGGTGTGGCGAGATCATGAACCGGCTGTGGGTGCCTTCGGCGGCGACGGCGAGCAACTGATCAGGCTTGAAGCGTACCTGCTGGCGGAGCGCCGTCACCACGCGCCTGGCAATGCTGAGCACCCCGAGCGGCGGTTCGCCATCGCCGAGAAAAGGTGGCCCCTCGGGAAAGGGCGCGATCATGATAACGGCTCGATCGGTCTTTTCGGCGTTCCGTTCATTGGGCCGGGGCGGGTCCTTCATCAGGGTGAAGCGGACATATTCGAACGGGTCGTTGTTGATGAGGCCACCATCGACAGAGACGAACGAAAAGGGATAGTCTTGCGACGACGGGACATGCCACGCGTCCGGCCACGTGGGTATTGGTTTGAGCTCTGATTGATCCTCGGAAATCGGAAACTTCGCCTTTGCATATTGCGAGGTGGCCGTCGCTATCACGCGCGGTGAAAGGCCAATCGGGAAGGCGCCGGAGGCGAGGGCGGCATTGGCGAAGGCAAGCCATTCCGGCGGGCGCGTCGACGCGCCCGTTGCGCCGAACAGTGACGTGGCCGCGATCGACGTGCCCGAATCTGTGTCGGCGAAGGGGCTGGGGGACGGCTTCCACGTGCCGATGCCCTCGACCACGTAGTGCACGCGGTCGGCGTGCGTCATCATGTTGTATTGACCGCCGCTGAAGTGGATCGCGTAAGGCACGCCGCGCAAGTTCGACAGCATCATGTAGAAATGGAGCGAACTGGCGACATAGGGGCGTGGGCTGAGGGTACCCGTCGCCTCCAACGCCTCAGCCCCAATCGCGGTCAACACGTTGGCGTTTAAAACCGAGATGACGGGCCGCCCGCCCGCCAGGTCTTTGAGCGACAGCAGGTCGGGTGAGCCGTCGGGGGAAACCAGCGTCGGGCGGGTCACCCAGGACCGGTAAAGACGTCCGAGAGTGAAGCGGATGTTCTGGCTGCCGGGGGCGGGACTTGGGAAGGTCGCGGGAGCCTCGCGGCCGCCGGCGGCGATCACGCCAATGGCGGCGGTGATCGCGCCAGCAGAGGCCCCGGAGAGCGCCTTCAGGCGAACGTCGTATTCCGGCAAGTCGGGGGCCCCCTCCGCCTTTGCCTTTTCCCATGCGTCGAGTGCCTGGATCAAAAAGTCGAAGACTCCGGCCGAATAGGCGCCCGCCGAAATCGCGCCCGACATCGCAATGCCGATTTCGAAGGTCGGTTTGGAGCCGTCGGTCATCACTGTTCCCTCAGTTGAGCGGCGCCGCATTGATCCCGGCGGGCGCCATGACGTTCGTGCACGGCTGCCGCCGGCTGCCTACAATGTCTTCAGGTATGCAATGAGCGCCGCCTTCTCATCCGGCTTCAGCGCCGGGCCGATCACGCCCGGGCCGGGGGTGTCGCTGAATTCGTGACCGGCATTGCTGTTGCCCGGCTTTGCGGTGTCGAACTTGAAGCCACCCTTCAATTCGTCCGTTAGATAGCCAAGCTTGTCCGGGTCGTATTCGCGATTGCCGAGCCAGAACGTCTTCGGCCGTTCGCCGGCCGGGGAAAGCAGGGCATCGATGGTCGGCACCGAGCCGTTGTGCAGGAAGGGCGGCGTCGCCCAGATGCCGTCGAGCGGCCGTCCCTTGTAGGCAAGCGGCGCCTGGATGCCGTTCTGGCGATTGCCATTCATGATCCCCCGTTGCTCGGCCGGCACCGGCGGGGTCTGGTTGTCGTACCAGCGAGCGGCTGTCTTTGCGACGAGCGCGCCGAGCGCGCTGCCGAACGAGTCGGTGTCGATGCCGAGCTCGGAGGGAAGCTTGACCTTGCGCTCCGCCATGCTTTGGGCCTGGGCCGGATCCGTGCCGATATTCTCGACGTTGATGATGGGCACGCGGAGATAGCGCTCGCCGGCCGAATTCTCGTTCGTCCAGTGCTTCTGCTCCCAAAAGCCCTCACTGCCGACCGGTGGCAGGTGGCAGCCCTGGCACCGGTCGGCGTAAACTGCGGCGCCCTCGGTTGCGAGTTTGGTATCGATCGAACCGAACAGGTTGGAAGGCCAACGCGGGGGACGCAGGCCGGTGAAGCCGTTCTCTGCCGTCGGTTGCTTGCCGGCCAACTGCTGCTCGATCTCGAAAATCGTGTCGACCTTCACCGTCGAGGCAAAGAGTGGCTGCTCCGACTTGGTGAGATTGATGAAGGCGCGGACCCCCAACGCTTCGCCCGCATTGCGCACCATCGGCTGCATGATCGAGGCATTGTATTGGACCCAATCGAACCAGGACGTGTCCCAGATATGTGGGAAAGCGACTGGCGCGGATTGAGCGACGTAGTTCTCCGGCCGCTCAAGGTCGAGCGAGAAGACCTGGTTGCCGATCCGGTTGAGTGCATCCAACCGGCCGAACCCCTCTTCGATACTTTTTTCGGCCACCTTCTTTTCGAGATCGACTTCGATCCTGCCACCCGCAAGCACCTTGTCGAGCTGTTTCTTGAGCACGGCCCTGGCTTTTTCATCCGCCTGCGGCCCGAGCACTGCCGTGGCGAAGCGGTCGAAACGGAAAGGCGCATAGCGGGTGAAGAACAAGGCCAATCCTGAAGCCTTGCGGAATTTTCCAAGATCGGTGAGTGCCGGGCCGCCATCGACCATCACGGCAGTACCCTTGTAAGTGAAGCGACCGGTGTGGCATGCCGCACAGGTGAGCCCGACGGTGGTGAGCGGCCTGCCGGTCGCTGGGTTGACCCACGGTTGGGCGGTTTTGGGATCGACAAGATCGCCGCCATGGGCAAAGCCGACCGGAAGGCCGGATGAATCCGCCGTAATGAAGCCGAAGCGGTCGAGATAATCGCTGGACAGGAAGGGCGGCCCGGCTGTCAGCGTGAAGGTGGGCTGCTCCAACGCCGCCAGCCATTCGTAGGGCATCGAGAAGGTCACCGTGCCCTGGTCGGCATGGTGCATCCAACCGCGTTGTGATTGTGACCAGTTCTGCTCGAGCCAGGTGACCTTGTCCACCTTCGGATAGTCAGGAAGATCGACGCTAAACATCCGAACCACATAATAGAGGCCGGCTGCGACCAGCACGGTGAACCCGAGCAGGATAGGCCAAAATCGCGACTTGCGTTTCATGCGTCTTTACCCCCAAAGCTTGAAAGCGCCCCTTCCAGTGCGGCGTGGTCCTCTAATTATTCTGGGGCGGCGGCACTGCCGCCCGCGCCGCTCGCGCGCCCGGATAGACGATTGCGCGTGCGTGACCGAGCGATGCGTAATCATCTGGACTGGTCGCCAAAGGAATGCGAATGCATTCCGGGCTCCGGTTTGGATTCATCTCCAGCCGGCTCACGGCCGCCTGGTCGTCGATGACCTCGTTAAGGCGAATTTCGAACATGTCCACCCAGGGGAACCAGTATTCGTTCCACGGCTGGGACGGGTCGAACAGCTCGTGATTGCCGACCGGCGGCGGCGGCGTGTCACGCAGCTGCGCCTGCAGGATGTAGCGCACGTCACTGCGCCTGACGCGGTGAATGAAATCCTTGCGCAGGAAGTCGGGAGCCCGATCGTCGTCAGCCTCAGCGTCCATGGATGGATGGCCGTTAGCCTTGAATTCGGGGCGCGGCAGGCCGCGATCGGGGCCGCGGTCGGCGTTGATCAGCCGGAAGCGGACGTAGCGGCTGACGCCAGTTTTGTCGATGAATTCGAAACAGACCCAGGTGTGATACCGCGAATCCGTGAACGAGCCGCGGAGTCATCAGATGCGTGCCGCCGATAAAGAGGTCAAGACGCTCGTCGTAAAGGCGCACGCGCAGCCGGTGCCCGATGAGCCGTGACGGCACGGCATGTTTGGTTGGTATCGAAGCCTGCAGCGGTTCGCACTACTGGGCGCGGGAGATCGGCGCACTCGGCCACGAGGTACGTTTGATTCCGCCGGCCTATGTCAAACCGTTCGTCAAACGGGGGACGACGGATGCAGCCGACGCTGAGGCGATTAGTGAGGCAGTGACGCGCAAGACGATGCGCTTCGTTCCGGTGAAATCCCCCGAACAGCAGGCGGCGGCGATGGTCTTGAAGACACGCGCCCTTCTGGTTCGTCAGCAAACTCAGACGATCAACGCGCTACGTGCTCACCTGTCCGAACTGGGGATCATTGCCGGCATCGGCACGGCGAAAATTGCAAGCCTGATCGCGATCGTGCGTGATGAAACCGATGCGCGTCTCCCGAACGCGGCCCGCTTCGCTTTGACGGCAATTGCGGATCAAATCGACGCACTGGCGCTGCAGATCAACAAACTCGAGCGAGAGCTTGTCGCCGAAGTGAAGCATGACGAAGACATGCGGCGGCTGGCCACAATCCCTGGCGTCGGAGCCATTACGTCGGCCTCCATCAAGGCGCTTGTCCCAGACCCGGGTGGGTTCAAATCCGGGCGCCATTTCGCCGCATGGCTGGGATTAACGCCGAGATCCCATTCGAGCGGAGGCAAGGAGCGATTGGGCAAAATATCGAAGATGGGCAA
Source organism: Sinorhizobium fredii USDA 205 (assembly GCF_001461695.1). Taxonomy (GTDB): domain Bacteria; phylum Pseudomonadota; class Alphaproteobacteria; order Rhizobiales; family Rhizobiaceae; genus Sinorhizobium; species Sinorhizobium fredii. The sequence goes on from NZ_AUTC01000028.1 coordinate 6,579, forward strand.
TCCCGAGCTTCGCACTCTGCTCGTCGCCGGTGCAACCTCGGTCCTGCGACATGCAAGAGGCAACCACAAAGCCCCACGGTGGCTAGTCGCACTGTTAGCGCGACGGCCTTTCAAGGTCGTTGCGATCGCGCTCGCCAACAAAATGGCGCGGATCATCTGGGCGCTCCTGACCAAGGGCGGAACATATCGCGGTCTCGAGAGCAGTGCGGCCAGCTCATAAGCTGACAACGAACATCACGAACTGCGCGGCACGGTAGCCGCCAGTGGCAAGGTGCGCAAACAAGCGATGATTCCACAACGGGACGAAATCCCGAGGCGAGAGAGGCCAGCGCGCCATTGCGCTTCGAGCGCGTTTGGTTGATCAGTCACTCGTTTCGCGGATTTCATCGAGGCCAGCGGTCCACAGAACCGCGCTGATAGGCCGGACATATGACCGCACCGTTCCCGCGGGATGAATCGCTGAAAAATGCCCTTGCCAAGCGGGTCGTTCCACATATGTCGCGCTGCAGCCTGACGAAGTCAGACGTCTGTCAAAGCGACGTCTTCGCTGCCAGTGTGTGCGGCAGCCGTCAGCTATTGAATGCAGTCTAACACTTGGTGCCCGTCCATCATCAGCTCAGTGAGACAAGCGGGCATCCTTCAAGCGGTCGGCTACTAAGGTTAGCTTGCGGCCAGACATATGTGGCCATGCTGACCTATCCTCTTCAGCCTAGCCAAAAGCCTCGCCGCGCGGCTACCGCTGCACGTCGGTCGCGCGACCCCTGGCCGAAGTTGCTTGGCTGGTGGCGTGAGCCCACTGCCATAATTGTCGTGCCAGGCGCAACTCCACCGCTACGTTGCCTGGATGCGCGACGAACGCGTTCGCTGTTTCGTAGTGGCGGATCGGTCTCCTCCTTGTCCACCGCTCGCCAGCGGGTAACTGCTCATCGTCTCTCTTTCCGGCACCCCCGCACCCGCAGGCGATAGTGACAGCGCCGATAGGCTTGCACCTGCGTGCGACCACTCTTCCATCTCCTCAATAGCCTCCATCCAAATAAGCGATTTTACATATCTGCTGAGTGTAGAGCGACAATCTGGCTGAGATCAGCGCGACAATCTGGATGAGA
>NZ_AUTC01000029.1 GCF_001461695.1 Sinorhizobium fredii USDA 205
CGCGCAAAAGGGAACCGCGTGGCTCGTCTTCGAGCGAACCGGAGAGGACTGGTGATGAGGCAAATTAAGCGATGTGTGAAAAATGCTGGCCCGAGTGGACAGGCCACGTCCAGAAAGCCTGCGTTGAGTGTGACAAGCCTTGGTCTAGGCAAGCGACGCAGCGCTGACGGTGCATCGCTGTCTATCGTCTGCTAGCTGCAGAGGACCCGGATTTTGTCCTGCTTTCTCAACGACTCCGTCGTTTTCAGACTCAAGGCGGTAGCTCCATTTCGGGAAGGTGATCCCTGGCGCCACACACCAGCCGCCAAGGAAAGCGCACTGAGATCCAGTAATTTTGCAGGAGCAGATCTGCTCCGAGGAGTTATGCCATGAGCAACCGGCTTCAGTGTTATCTAACAGCACACGACCATGCGGTCCTCAGAGAAATTCTTGATCAGACTCTGCGGGACAACGCCTACTGCCGATTGCTCAGAAGAAAGCTGGTGCGGGCTGAAATTTGCTCCCCCAGAAAGGTCCCCGATGATGTCGTGACGATAAACAGTCGCGTGACCTTCTGCGTCGATGGAGGTGTGCCGAGAACAGCCAATCTGGTCCGCAACGAGAGCCAAGACTTTCCTAATTACACTGTCTCAGTAGAGTCGCTTTTGGGGTTGGGGCTGCTCGGCTTGAGAGCGGGTCGGGCAATTGCCGTCGAAACAGAAGCGGGCGGCTTACAGAAGATCAACGTGATCGGGATTGATTTCCAGGCTCTTGCGCTTCCAGGCGCCCCAATGGTGACCACCTCGATGCTATCGCCAAGGATCCGTTAGGATCGCAGTCAGGATGTCGCCCAAGGATAAGGGAGGCCGAATGAACCATGATGATATCCGGAAATGCAAAACCTGCAGGGCCGACTGAATCCCAGCGATATCATCCTCGCGACCGACTTCAGCGCAAGATGCGACCGGGCACAGGACCGGGCGGTACAGCTAGCGATCGAGTGGAACGCCACCCTGACAGCCGTTCACCCCCTCAGCGATATGGGCCTCACAAACCACCCGTCGTTACGTGAAGCGGACCGCACAGGCGATGCGCAACGCGGATCTCCTGCGCCAGGAACTAGCCTACACGGAAGGGCTCCGCTCGTCGGTGGTAGTGGAGGAGGGGCCGTTTGAGGCCGTGATTCCAGCTGTGGCGGCCAGGGAGCAGGCCGAGCGCCCCAAGTGCTGACCGCAGCACCGCCACCGCGCTCACACGGACGTCCCCCGTCCTCTTCTGGTCGTCAAGAAGATAGGTGCTACTACGCCATTCAGATTATCGATCGGGATTTTCATTCAGCCTCAGACGTGTATGACGCCGTTGTCCTCGCCGTCCCAGTATTGAATGCGGTCGCCATGGACCTTGATCAGGACAAGACCCGGTGTCTCTACGCCCTGCGCAAACCAGCGCTCCAGATCGGCGACCCAGTGCTCTTGAAACTGCGCCTTGTCGCGAATGAGGGTCGCAGCGCCCTCGATCGAGATGAAGATCCCGGGCTTGCCCAGGAGGCTGGGCGGCTCGGCGAAGGCGAGCGCGACCTGGGGGTCTCGGATGATTTCCGATACCTTGTGGGTCTCTTCAAAAGAAAAAAACCAGGAATCGCCGTCATATTCGACGTCACCATTGTTGCTCATCGGCCGGTTGGCGATCGCGCCCGAGCTCGCCCTAGTCGCCATCATGCAAAAATCGATTTTCTTAAGTTTCTTGGCGATATCGCAAAGCGTAAGCGAAGACATGGGAAGACCTTTCCGAGACGTGGGTAGGGTGAGGCGGGCCGGACAGGTGAGGCGCTCGACTGCTGCTTCGATGGCCATGATGAGAAACGGGAAAACCACAATGTTCGCCATCCCTGTCGCGCCCGGTTGACACGGCCCGCGCGCACCTAGGGAATGGGGAAGTGGCGGAGAAGGTTCCATCGCTTGGTCCTGCCGCAATTAGCAAACAAGCTTACAGGTACTCCGAGTCCAACTCGGCAAGATCCATCCTTCTGTTTCTCCAAACGGAAAAAACCCACCGCGCGCATCAGTCGGTGAGAAGTATCGGCATTTTGCTGAGCGCGGAAGCGTTCGCGGACCTGCTCAGCGTTTCGCGCGCCGTCAACACATTCTCGGTCTCGGCGGCGCTAAGCGGGGCCACCGTTTTCCGTCATGGCAACTCGATCGAGATGGTCGGCGACTGTTCCATCGGGCAGCGTGCCGCCCTTTCAGGTCGAAACTCATCTTTCGCCTTTCTGGTACGTGATCATCAAAGCTTTGGGATAGGTGGCGCGGCGTGCAACAAGGATCAGCGCCAGGATCGAGAGTGCATAGGGCATCATCAGGAAAATCTGATAGGGCACGATGCCGCCCGATATCTGCTGCAGACGAACCTGATAGGCATCGAAGGCGGCGAACAGGATGGCGCCGATCAGCGCCTTTCCTGGCCGCCAGGAGCCGAAGACAACCAGCGCGATACAAATCCAACCGCGTCCATTGATCATCTGGAAGAAGAAGGAATTGAAGGCCGAGGTGGTGAGAAAGGCGCCGCCGACCGCCATCAGCGCGCTGCCTATGACGACGGCGCCCATGCGGATGCCGGTGACGGAAATGCCCTGCGCCTCGACCGCCGACGGGTTTTCGCCGGCAGCGCGAACGGCGAGGCCGATGGGCGTGCGATAGAGGATCCAGGCGACGGCTGCGACCGATACAAATGCGAGATACGTCAGCGGCGTCTGGGTAAACAGCGCCTCGCCAAATACGGGAATGCTTGACAGGCCGGGGATCGGAAGGGGCTGGAACGGCTCGATCTTGGGCGGCGACGTCACCTCGGGTAGCGCAAGACGATATATGAAATAGGTAAGACTCGTGGCAAGCAGCGTAACGCCGATGCCGACGACGTGTTGTGACAGGCCGAGCGGTACCGTGAGCGTGGCGTGCAGCAGGCCGAACATGGCACCGACAAGGGCAGCGACCAGTAAGCCGGCCCAAAGATCGCCGCCAGAATATACGGTGAACCAGCCGGCGAAAGCGCCTGCCGTCATGATCCCCTCGATGCCGAGGTTGAGGACGCCCGCGCGCTCGCAGATCAACTCGCCCATGGTCGCGAAGATCAGCGGGGATGCTATGCGGATGGCGGCAACCCAGAAGGAGGCGGTGAAGAGGATTTCAAGCGCGTCCATGTCACCTCCATCTGATCCAGAATCGCGTCAGAAGGATCGCGACAACCATCGTCAGCAGCGAGGTGGCGACCATGACGTCGGCTATGTAACTCGGCACCTTGGCCGCACGGCTCATGGCGTCGGCGCCGACGAAGATGCCGGCGACGAAGATGGCCGACGCGATGACGCCGAGCGGATTCAGCATGGCCAGCATGGCGACGACGATGCCGGTGTAGCCGTAGCCCGGCGACAGGTCGAGCGTCAGGTTGCCCTTGAGCCCCGAGACTTCGGAAAAGCCCGCAAGCGCAGCTAATCCGCCCGAAAGCAACGCCGTCTTCAACAGCGCGCGGTTTACCGGAATGCCGACAAAACGGGCGCCCTCGGGATTGAAGCCGACGGCGCGCATTTCGTAGCCGAGAACCGTCTTTTTCATGACGACCCAGACGACAACGGCCGAAGCAAGGGCGATGACGAAGCCATAGTGCAGGCGCTTGCCCTGGATAAGCCGCGGCAGTTGCGCTTCGGCGACGACCTTCTGCGATTGCGGCCAGCCGAGCCCCATCGGATCCTTGAGCATACCTTCAAGCAGCATCGACACGAACAGCAGGACGATGAAGTTGAGCAGCAGCGTGGTGACCACCTCGTCGACGCCGAAGCGGGTCTTCAGCACGGCCGGGCCCAGCAAAAGTAGCGCGCCTGCGGCCATGGCGACGACGATGATCACCGGGATCAGAATGACGGAAGGTAGCGGCAGTGCGCCAGTTCCCAGCACCACGGTGACTACGCCACCGATGTAGAGTTGGGCTTCTGCGCCGATGTTCCAGAGCTTGGCCCGAAAGGCGACGGCGATGGCCAAGCCCGTGAAGATCAGCGGCGTCGCGCGGGTTAAGGTCTCCAGCAGCGCGAACTGTGAGCCGGCCGCCCCCTTGGCCACAAGATAGAAGACGGACAGTGGCGAAGCGCCAGCGGCGAGAACCAATATCGACGTCAGCATCAGCGTTGTGGCGATGGCTGCCAGCGGAAACAGCAAGGTGACCGCCAAGGACGGTGCGGGCTTCGGCTCAAGCCGCATGGTCGCTGTGCTCCCCGCTGTGGCCTGCCATCAGATCCCCCAGTTCCCGAATGGTGCGTTCGCCGCGCGAAGACGGCGTCGAAAAGCGTCCCTTGGACATGACGATGATGCGGTCGGACAATGCCAGAACTTCCTCGAGGTCTTCCGAAATCAGCAATATCGCCGCGCCCCTGTCTCGCGCTTCAAGCAGCATGCGGTGTACATAGGCGACGGCGCCGACATCGAGGCCGCGGGTCGGCTGGCTTGCAAGGATGACCGCCGGGTCGGGATCAAGGGCCCGGCCGAGGATAAGCTTCTGCATGTTGCCACCGGATAGCAGGCGTATGCGAGCCTCGGGCGAGGGGCATTTGACGTCGTAATCGGCAATGAGTTTCTCGGCGAAGCGGCCGGCGGCCTTCCAGTTCAGGAAGCCCATGCGGCTGAACCGCGGGCTCCGGTAGCGTTCGGCGATGACATTCTCCGTCACGCTCATGTCGCCGATGCTGCCGATAGCGTGGCGGTCTTCCGGAATCCGGGCCACGCCATGGGCGAGCGCGGCGCGCGGCGACCAGTCGGCGACTTCCCGTCCGGCGATGGAAATGCTCCCGCTGGTTGGGCGCCGGATGCCGGCGATGAGGCCCGCAAGGACAGCCTGGCCATTGCCGGCAACACCGGCAAGGCCGGTGATTTCACCGGCTGTGAGCGTGAGCGACACCTTATCGAGGCCGGCCCCGTTATACGGCGCCGTGGAGACGCCTTCGAGTGCCAGCAGCGGTGCACCGAGTTTCACCGGGCTGACCTCCGCCGGCTTGACCTCCTGGCCAACCATGAGGGCCGCCAGTTCTTTGCGATCGGTCGAACCTGTTTCGCGCTCGCCGACGAGGTAGCCGGAGCGCAGAACCAGCACACGATCGCTGACAGCCATCACTTCGTGCAACTTGTGGGAGATGAAGATGATCGACAGTCCTTTGGCGACGAGCAGCTTCAGCGTCCGAAACAGTGCGTCGGTCTCGGCGGGGGTCAGAACGGCCGTCGGCTCGTCCAGGATCAGGATGCGGGCTTCGCGATAAAGGGCCTTTAGGATCTCAACGCGCTGGCGTTCGCCGACCGAAAGGGTGGAGACGGTGGCCGCGGGATCGACGGCGAGGCCGAAATCGGCGGACAGTTGCTCGATGCGCCGCTGCGCTGCGGCCCGGTCGAGCCGCATGCGCCAGAGGCTCTGGGTGCCAAGCGCAATGTTTTCCTGCACCGTCATGTTGTCGGCGAGGGTGAAGTGCTGGTGGACCATGCCGATGCCGGCATCAAGGGCCGCGCGTGGATCTCCCGGCGGAAGCGGCTCGCCAAACGCCTCGACGCTTCCCTCGTCGGCGACATAGTGGCCGAACAGAATGTTCATCAGAGTCGTCTTGCCGGCGCCGTTCTCCCCGAGAAGTGCGATGACTTCGCCCCGCTTCAGGTCGAAGGAAATGGCCTCGTTGGCCTTGAGCGGGCCGAAACGCTTACTGATACGGGAAAGACGAAGGGCGGGGTTGCTGGACACGTCGGTGACCGGAAGTGGCGTTGCGGGGGAGGCTTCCTTTCCCGTCCAGGGGAGAGAATGGGCGCTGCCGGCGAAGGGCAATTCCTCATCCGGCACTGCGGCCCACCTTTCCCATGAACGGGAGGAAAGGAGGGCTAGCCCGACTTCGGCTCGGCGTCGTTGATCTCGACGGTGAACGAGCCGTCCTTGATCATCTTTTCCTTCTCCGCGACCTTGGCCTTGATGTCGTCCGGAACCTTGCTGTCGAAGGTGCCGAGAGGCGCGAGCGAACAGCCGCCGTTCTTCATGAAGGAATAGACGCCGTAGTCGTCGGCCTTGAAAGTGCCGTTCCTCACTTCGGCGATCGCCTTGTCGAGCGTCGGTTCGAAATGCCACAGCGCGGAGGCGACAACGGTGTCCGGATAGTCTGCCTGAGTATCGATGACATTGCCGATGGCCAGGATCTTCTTCTCCTTGGCGGCGTCGGACACGCCGAAACGCTCGGCATACAGGAGGTCCGCACCGCCATCGATCTGGGCGAATGCGGTCTCCTTGGCCTTGGGCGGATCGAACCACGAGCCGATGAAGGCGACTTGGAACTTGGTGTCCGGGGCCACTTCCTTCACGCCGGCCATGAATGCGTTCATCAGCCGGTTGACCTCCGGGATCGGATAGCCTCCCACCATGCCGATGTTCTTGGACTTGGTCATCGCGCCGGCGATAAGGCCGGACAGATAGGATGCGTCCTGGATATAGTTGTCGAAAACCGAGAAGTTCGGTACGGCGGTATCCGGCTTGAAGCTCGAGCCCATCAGGAAGGCGACGTCCGGATAGTCTTTGGCGACGGCGCGGGCGGCATCCTCGACTCCGAAGACCTCGCCCAGGATCAGCTTGTGGCCGGCCTCGCAATATTCGCGCATGACGCGCTCGTAATCGTTGTTCGCGGTGTTTTCCGAATAGACATATTCGATGTCGCCGCGCTCCTTGGCGGCATTAGCGGCCTTGTGGATACGGCTGACCCACTGCTGCTCGACCGGGACGGTATAGATGGCCGCCACCTCTATCGGGTCCGCAGCGAGCAGACGACTTGGCAGGCCCGCCGCAGCCACTACGGCGGAGGCGGTGGCAGTTTTGATCAGGGTTCTTCTGGAGATGGCAAAATTGAAGGAATCGCTATGCATGAAATTCCCCTCTGATTGATTGCGCCTTTTGGAACGCGTCTTTTTTACCACTTGGTCAATGTAGGTGAAGTTGGGGATTGCAGCAATTGGATGCGGCGGAAAGTTCATCGCGCTTTCAAGCGATGGAAGCAATACGCGCGATCACAAAGGCCGCTCGATCGCCGCGGCGACGAGTTTGCCCACGGCTCTCCCGGAAGCCCGGATCCCCGCGAACGGCCGGTCCCCGGGGGTTCGCCTGAGGGACATGTCCATGACCCCGAGATCCAACCTGTCACGCGCTGCGAGATTGCTGTTGAGGGGATACGAAGGGGACGCTTTATGACCGTGTACTTCCCCAATCATCCCGGCTGTCCTCGCATAGGTTGACGACCATAGCGGCCGAGCTAATGAACCTCCCACCTAGTCACCTGGAACTGAAGTTCATTACATTGTACGCTTGGCCTC
>NZ_AUTC01000030.1 GCF_001461695.1 Sinorhizobium fredii USDA 205
CGATGCTATTGAAGGGAGCAAGTAGTGGCTCACGATATAGCCCGCCCGCCCGGCAATTCTGAAACGGGGTTGTTTTTCGCCCCCACGCAGCAATCTGCCGCGCAAGCGGTGCCGTTGACCGTCCTCACCGGCTTTCTCGGAGCAGGCAAGACGACGCTGCTGAATCGCATTCTTACGGGCGATCACGGCCTTCGGGTCGCTGTATTGGTCAACGACTTTGGCTCGATCAACATTGACGCCGACCTCATTATCGGAGTTGAAAACGATGGCGACATCATCAACCTCGCCAATGGATGTGTCTGCTGCAACATCCGCGAGGATCTGGTCGCTGCGGTGATGCAGGTGACGGCGCGTCCCGAGCAGCCCGAATACATCCTGCTTGAGGCCAGCGGAGTGGCCGACCCGTCTGGCATCGCACTCACCTTCATGGACGAAGGCATGCGGGACCGCATCAGGTTGGACAGCATCATGTGCGTCTTGGACGCCGAGCAGGTATTCGCTGCACCGGAGATGATGGAACTGAAGCTCCGGCAGGTGGCCTTCGCAGACATGCTCATCCTCAATAAGGTCGATCTTGTCACGCGGGAGAAGATCGAGCGGATCAAGTCATGGCTCGACGACCGGTTTTACCGCTATCGGCTCGTCGAGGCATCTGACGGAAATGTGCCTCTCGAAATCCTGTTGTCGGTCGGCCGGTTCGATCCCTCCCGGCTCGAGGGCCCGCTTCCGCACAACCAGCCCATTCATTCTTTCGCCTGCGATGATCCCGCTTGCGGGCATCACCTTCACGACCATCGGCACGACCACTCCCAGGCCTTCAGTACCTGGAGTTACGAGACCGATCAGCCGCTTTCGTTGGAAGCGCTGCGGGAGACAGCTCGAAAGTTGCCGGCGAGCATCTATCGCGCCAAGGGCGTGATCTATTCGTCGGACGCTCCGACGCGGCGGGCGGTGCTGCAGGTGGTCGGCAAGCGCGTTGACCTCTCCTTGCAAGATGAATGGGGCGGGCGGGCACCGCGTACGCAGATCGTGGTCATTGGCGCTGCTGGCGGCATCGACGGGGCAATTCTTCGCGACCAGTTCCAGAAGGCCAGCGCGCCGAACCAGGCACTGGAGCAGACCAGCCCGATAATGAGAGCGGCGAGTTAAATGATCATCAGCGCCGCTGGGAAGGGGCCCTGTCGGCGTTCCAGTCGCCGAACCGAAGTTGCCGAAGCTGGATCGCCACGGGCGAGCCTAGTATCTGGATATCCTGGGCGAAAGGAAGAGTGGGGCTTTACAGGGAGACCTACGGTCATGCCAGGCACAACACGTCAAGCATTGGGTCCGAAGTATCCAGCCCTGACCGCGTAGCTTGCGCTGACCGATCAAGCGGGTGAGTATTGCGGCAATTTCGGGGCTCCACATCGTCCCAAGGATATAGGACCCACTGCCGGCACCGACCTTCCGAATGTGGATTATCGGAGCCCACCGATACACGCTGAGTAAGAGGGTCAGTACGGGAAAAATGCCAACCTTGAATTTTGGATTATCCAAATTCGCCACCAGCGCGTTTTACGATCGCATCTTGCCTAACAGCTTTCGCTGCTTGGATGGGCAGCCAAATTTTTGAAAGTCCTGCTCTCCCCCGTTGGAGACATTGGCTGGTTTGGCACGAGCGGCCGCTTCGGGTCGAACTCTCCAATGCTTCCGCCGATCTGCGAACCAGCTCCCCATTCCCAGCGGGCGCTGAATTGGCAATATACGCAGTGTAGGACTCGTTTCGACCGATCCGGTTAGACCATGAATCAGGAAATCCGACTTTTGGGCGCTGTTGCAGTCCGACCCGCCGTCCGTGCTCTCATATCTCAGTTCGAAGCGGCGACAGGATACACAGTTGCGGTCAAGTTCGAGCTCAATCCGACAGTAAAAAAGCAGATGAGGCTGGAGAGCCTTTTGACCTCGTCATAATCAATCCGCATATGGTTCAGGATCTGACCGCCCTGGGAAAGGTCAAGGTGGGGAGTCAGATAGCGTTCGGCCGAATAGCAATGGGCATGGCAGCCAAGGCAGGCAGTCGATCGCTCGACATAGGGTCCGTGCCAGCGTTCGAACACGCGTTGAAGAGCGCCAGATCAATTGCCTACGCCGCTGACGGAACCAGCGGCGGCTACTTCTCCGGTTTGCTGGAGCACCTGGGAATAGCGGACGAGGTGAAGCCCAAGCTGGTGGGCATATCAGGAGGGCAGACCGCGCTGTCTGTCGTCCGTGGAGAAGCCGAGTTGGCGGTCGTTCCCGTGACTTCGATTCTCGCCGCTCCCGATGTCATGCTTGTCGGTCCGTTTCCGGCGGAACTCCAAAGCTACATCGACTTTGCGATTGGCATCAGCGCCCATCCAAGGGACACGGAAGCTGCCAAGCAACTGTCGGAGTTTCTGATGTCGACTGACGTCGATGGCACCTTGGCGGCAAAGGGCGTCGAGCGCCGCTAAGGGCGCCACGCCACACGCGAGACAGCGCCTCTATTGGGTCGCCAAGGATGCTTGCCGCAGAAAGCCCTCAATCGCATCCGGGGACATCGGTACACTCAACAAATTCCCTTGCAGGCGGTCACAGCCTCGTTTCTGAAGCCAGTTCGCCTGAGTTTCAGTCTCGACACCCTCGGCGGTGACCCGCATTCCCAAACCATGGGCCATCGCGATGATGGAACGGACGATTGTCTGGCTTTTTTCATCGGTCGCCACGTCCCTAATGAAATATCGGTCGATTTTGATCGTATCGAAGGGGAAGTTCTTGAGGTATGCCAAGGACGAATAACGCGTGCCGAAGTCATCGAGCGAAATGCGCACGCCCAACACCTCCAGCGTATGAAGGGTGTCGAGATTGTTGGTGGTGCGCTCGAGCAAAACTGACTCGGTGATTTCCAGTTCCAGTCGCTCGGGGCGAAGATCTGCGGAATCGAGAATATGGGCCACGCGATCCGTCAGACCCTTGCGGAGGAATTCGGCCGGGGAAACATTTACCGCGACCGTAAAATGCGCTGGCCAGGCACTGGCTTGCCGACAGGCTTGCTCCAGCACCCATTCGCCGATCTCTCCCATTAGCCCGTCGGCTTCCGCCATGGGGATGAATACGTTCGGCGGAACGATGCCCGCAAATGGGTGCTGCCATCTGAGCAGAGCCTCGAAGCCGACAATCACACCGGCCTCTGCGAGAGGTTGGTATTCGATGAAGAATTGCCGCTCCTGGAGGGCGACGCGCAAGCTGCGCCGTAGCATCTCGCGCTGCTCCAGCATGATGAGCATGGAGCGATTGAAGGATCTGGCGCGTCCTCGCCCGTCGTTTTTCGCAGCATAGAGCGCAATGTCCGCCGCCCTCATCAACTGCTCGCCATCGTTTCCATCTTCAGGCGCGATGGCGATGCCTATGCTCGCACCCACGAACACGTCAATGCCGTCAACAGTGAAAGGCTCCTTGAACGCAGTGATGATCGCTTCCGCCAGGCGCTCGGCCTGGCCAAGCCGCCCGCCCCGTTGGATGGCTGCAAACTCATCACCCGCAAGCCGATATGCGATTGCTCCCTCGCTGAGCACCGCCTGCAGGCGTTTGGCCGTCTCCCGGAGCACGACATCACCCGCAGCATGACCGAGCGTGTCATTGACCGGTTTGAAATCATCAAGATCGATTTGCATGAGCGAAAGTCTTTCGCCGCCCTGCACCGGCAGGTGATTATCCAAATCGCTGCTGAATTGCCGGCGGTTGGGCAGTCCCGTCAACGCGTCGTGCATTGCCTGGTGTCGAAGCAGGATGCGATCATCGGTTTCCGGCTCTGACGAGAACGACAGCGAGGCTGCGGTCTTTCCGATCTCGAAAATTCCGATGAGGCCCGACCGGTCCCATCGGGCAGGTCGATACTTCTGGGAAAGCCGGTTGCATGCACCGACTCGACGACCAGCTTATGGTGCGAACTCAAGAGCTCAGGGTACACACTCCATATCGTCGCCTGCGATGATGCGGCGATCTGATACTTTCGCCCGAGCGCTGCAGAACAGCCGATAAGCTTCGCATCCTCATAGAACGAGATGAGATCCTCGGCTTCACTCCATGGTAAAGTAGGCGAGGCCGCATCGAAAATGCTCATTCCTGTCTCTTCGGTTTGGGCCTCTCGGTCAGAAGCCCTTTGGGATTTAGAAGCCGAGTAAATGGCTTTAAGATGTCGTCGCCACATCCGGCGGTTGTCGGGAACGTAACATACTCATACGCGCACTGCTATTCGGGCCGGAAGATTCATCTCAAGGTGAATGTCGCTCGCGGTCAGAGCCCACACCTGGGTCCTCTTGTTTGGTGGTAAGCGGACAGTGGCGGCGTCCCCGGAGCTGCGATTCGGTGAAGTAGGGCGCGTCAAACTTCGGAGGCCCAGATGGGAGCCCCACGCGTGCTTTCAGATGCCTTCATTCCTGAAGGCCCAAACCACTACAGAGGCAAGGTCCGCGAGAATTACGATCTGCCGGATGGCCGCCGTATCATCATCGCCACCGATCGCCTGCGCTTCAGTTGATAGACGGGGGCAGACAGCCGCATCATGGAACCTCCATTCCGAGCTCGAAACGAAATCCCTCCTTATGCGAACGCTCGAACAGATGGTTCGATGATCTCGTTACCCCGTATGTGCGATACTTCCCCGGTTGGAGGGGGGAGGCGCGGGCCAAGCCTGTGCCACTGAAGCTATCGTAGGCGATATTCCAGACAAGCTCGTCGCGCCCCACTCCTCATCCTCGCACAATAGGAAACGACACATTTGAATCCATCACGGCGTCTCTTTTATGAGAAGGTGGCGGATCGGCTCCCGGTCGACGAATTCCGACTTTATATGCCGGAGCACATGGCGCTGCCCCGCAAACGGAACCATGGTCAATGCTTCTTCGAACGAAACCCAGCGAAATTCGCTGTGCTCATGATTGATGACAACGGTCGCCTGGGATCTACGAAACCGACGAAGACCGGCAGCAAACTTATCGCGTCGCGGTCGGCTTCATAGAACTGCTCGCAAATGTCGGCAGAGTAAAATCGATGGCATGCCAGTCCGGTCTCTTCCTTGACTTCGCGGAGAGCGGCCTCCCATGCTTTTTCACCATTCTCGATGGTTCCGGCAACTTGGCACCACTCGCCGACCAGGGTGTGATCCCTGCGAAGAAGCAGGACCTCCGGCTGACCGTCCATGAGGCGCAGGAGCACGACGGACGCTGCGAAACAACGTACGGGGATGTCAGCCATCTGTCGCCTCGGGGTTTAAGTGGGATACGTCGGCCAGAATGACGACCGATCGGCTCTTCCAGAAATCATCCTGACGCAAATGGGTAATGCTTCCCGATCGCGCCGGAAAGCTCACATACCCGGCGGCATCGAGAGGCATCTTGATCCAAGCTGCGATGACGAACGTCAGCGCAAAGCCGTGCGTTACGATGATTTGCCTTTCGCACGGGCGCTCGACGATGGACTCCACGCGCCGGTAAACACGGCTCGCAATATCTCTGCGGGTTTCCGCATCCTCAATACGCCACGATGGTCCATCCGATTGTCGTCGGGAGCAGGTGTCTGACGCGCGGCTAACCAATCGTTGGGCTTTCCGCCGGCGGAGCCGTAGCGGATCTCCCGCAAATCGGCAGTGTGGACGACGGGCTGCTGAAGGCGCTTTGCAATGATCGCCGCGGATTGAGATGCGCGCAGAAGGTCGGAACTGAATATTTCGGCATCGCTGCCACCAACCATGCCCGCTAGGCGCTCGGCCGTTGCCCTGGCATCAATCTCACCGCGTGGAGTTAGGCCAGTGTCGTACCAGCCGCCGACTTTGTTCTCGACGTGATGGATAGATTGGGTGTGCGTCACGACAAAGAGGTCTTTCATGAGGTTTTTTCCGGCAGTGCCCCTCTAACTCGCGATTGAAGCGACAGCTTCGCCCCGACGGGAAGCTTAATTTCGAGTTGTAGTCAGCGTGATGGCGAAGTACTGAACGGATAGCAACTGTTCGTTGTCGCGGAAAGTGAGGGGACAGGTGAAGGTCTTCTTTGATGTGGACGGCGTGCTGATCGACGGCTGGCATGCCGATGTTACCCGTCGCAAACCTTGGGATGCAACGATCGAAGCCGACCTGGGTGTCGACCGCGATGCGTTTCAGCTCCTGTTCTTTGGCACGCCCGGCAGCCGGGCTGCCTCGCCTATGTTCGAATGTATCACCGGACGCCTTGACCTGAAGCAGGCTTTGGCGGCCGTTCTTCCCCAGGTCGGCTACAAGGGCGGGGTTGATGACTTCGTGCGCTATTGGTTCGAGAAGGATTCGAACATCAATCCGGAGGTGTCCGACTTAGTGCGGGAACTGCGCGAGCGTGGTGTACAAACCTTCGTTGCGACTGGACAGGAGCATTATCGAGCGGGCTATTTGTGGAACGAGCTGGGCTTCGTAAACCACTTCGATCGGATCTTTTATAGCGCCGAGATCGGCGTGCCGAAGAAAGATCCACGCTTCTTCGAAGCGATCAATCGGGCGCTCGAGATCGACCCCGGAGAGCGACCGCTGTTCTTCGATGATCAGCCGGAAATTGTCGAACTGGCCAGCCGTGCCGGATGGGATGCGGCCACCTTCACCTCGGCACAGAACATTCAACAGCACGCGCGCCTCAAACATTTATGGTCGTAGCAGAAGTCATGGCAGGCACATTCCGCAGGCGAGGGATACAAAATCATGCGCCTTAACCAAGTGACCGTGACGATGGCCGACCTGGATGCGGGTTGGCAGTTCTACTGCACTCTCGGGTTGCCTGTCTTCTCGTAAATATGCGCCGCCTTCGTCCTCCTCATCAAATGCGTGCCATGGCGCTTGGGGTCAAGTCCGATATTCGACACCCCACCGCTCGACAATCCTGCCATATTGCCGCGTCGACAGATGCGGCAATGCGTGCACGCGGCTCGGAAACAGGTAATCCCGTTCCCCGAGCCTGCGACTTCCAATCCATGC
>NZ_AUTC01000031.1 GCF_001461695.1 Sinorhizobium fredii USDA 205
CCCCGAAAGTTCCGGCTC
Organism: Sinorhizobium fredii USDA 205; assembly: GCF_001461695.1. GTDB lineage: Bacteria > Pseudomonadota > Alphaproteobacteria > Rhizobiales > Rhizobiaceae > Sinorhizobium > Sinorhizobium fredii. Next base: position 19 of record NZ_AUTC01000031.1, read on the forward strand.
GGGGCGATCCAAAGACGGGGAGCACCTTACAATGGGCCAGAGCTTACTTCAAAATGGATTATTTCAACGGGGCAAGGTCAGACCCGATCAACGGCCAAGCTTCTCCATTTCTCTCCGACTACGAGCCTTAAATGAATTGGAGGCGACCACCCTACCGCATATACGGCGGTCATCGGGTGATCGCAATTACTTGTTGCCTCACCGCTTGGCTGAGCCCGAGTGTTGGTTTAGGTTGCGCCTCAATCGAGGGGCGCAAATGACTGACGTTGTTGATAAAGACCGAAAGGTTCTCCGCTTTGCGTTCTCTGGCATGCTTCTCGGCAGTGCAGCGATCTCCTTCGCTCTCTATTATGCCTTTCAGACTTGGCGCGTGAACAACTTCTCTCACTCTGTCGGAACCGTTACCAGCGTTGCCGATAGAAACGTGGCTGTTAGGACGCGGGGAGGCTTTGACACGGGGCGCAGCGAGACCATCACGGTGGGCACAATCGTGTTTACCAGGTCGCACAAAGGACAGACCTATTCTTGCGAGGCGTCGGTGACGCTCGGTGTGCCCGAGGACGGATACCAGGTCGGTGATAAGCTGGATATCGTGCCGGCTGCCAGCACCTGCTCCCGCTTCGATGTCGTGGGGAGGTTGCCTAGATCCAGCTTATGAGACCGGCAAGCTAACCGGGCTGCTCTAGGCCGACGTGTCCGGACTCACCTCAGTTGGGCGGCTTTTGTGCGCCTGAATTAGCTACGAACATATGGAGAACAAGTTGCGGCAGCCATCTGCCTCACCACCTGTGATCCCGCGCGGCGCTCCGGCGAGCGTGGTATAATCCCAACTTGCTACAGAGCTTCGAACTTTGTTGACCAGTCAGGCCGTCTGGCGGGAAGAGCCCGCGAAACGGCCTCGCTCTCGTATGTGCAAAATGGTACCGGCCATGTTGGGTCGAAAGAACTTCCAAGAACCTGATCATCGCTCTTCAGCAGGACTGCCGGTGAGCATTCTACTGCTCTCCATCCTCGGTATATCGGCCTATCTATTGGTCGAGGGATCCTTACTCGATGGAAAGCGCGTCGGATCCAAGGTCTACCTGCCCGACGCGCAAATGCAGGATCGTTGAGGAGAAGATCAGAATTTCGGCAATATGCGGCTATGGCGGGAGGCGGTGGCGTCCTCCCTAAGGCCCGGCGAGAGTTCGCTCTAATCGAGGTTCGCGATCAGAACAGCCTGAAAATCACCAATGGTTGCAGGGAGATTAAGCGACGTAGTCAATTAGTTTAAGACGAACTTCGACACGGACAAGACCTGAAAGCGTCTCCACAAGAGTTTTCACCGTGTTTCTGCTGGTGATGTCGAGGACGGTCGCCAGCATGCCTCCGACGAGGCGATGCGAGGCGGCGATCGTGACGACCTTGCCCTCGGGGAACTCTTCCTGAAGCTCGCGCCAGGTGCACTTTCGGCGCGCGTTCCTCTCGCGCTCGAAGTGGCTTCAGCGGAGGCCTCGGCATCTAGCAGATCCCTCCGCAGATGCTGATGTTTCCTTTGATGTCGCAGCGGGGATAGTCGACACGTACTGACAAATGGAAAGAGCGCGATCGCCATTGTTATGACGATGCCGGGAATCCAACAGCTTTTCCTTTGGGGGGTCGTCGCGGCGCGCGGGGCCTAGACTGATGCGGCGCATTCCGATGCTTGCCTGGATCGAAGCCGACCACGTTCCCCATTATTTTCCCCTCTCGCGCGAAAAATGCCGCGCGTCCGCTCCAGAGTCGAGGTGAGTCAGCGGGTGAGCGGGCAACCCGTTTGGGGCGGCACCCCTAATCCTTGACTGCTACCTGCGCTGTGAGACCCCTACCGTCTTATTGCGTGGGAGGCAGACGTGAGCTTTCAAAAGGCGAAGAAGAAGTATCCCGAGAAGTTTCACAAATGAGGGATGAACGCGCGCAGCGAAGATGAAGGGCAATACGCGAATAGTCGCTCATCCTATGGTTTCTCCTATCGCGGGCAGTGGGTCAGCGAGGGGTGTCCAGGCACAATTGAAGCGTGGCTCGTAAACAATAACAGTGCTCACGGGAACGGCATAAGCACGCTGATAGTCAAGCTCTGAGGACCTTCGACAACGATGTTGAGGCGGCGCTCGCCGTGGCCACGAGCTAATCCGCCTCATCATTCGCGAATGGCTGGAGGGATACGGCTTTCTGCCCTTCCATGAGTTGGACGAAGGTAGCGAGACGAAGGGGAGCGCGTGATGTTTGTCTGGTGGTGCCACACCGGCGAAAGGTAAGCGGGCCAAATAATCGCCGGCAAACTTGTGAGATAAAACGTGCCGTCTAACTTTCATTAGGTTTTCGCCACGGATTGGAACGTTTCTACAATTTCTGGGTTAGTAAGTCGTCGCCTCCTTGGGCGATACCTGGAAATGACCATATCGAGAGACAGAGCAGTGTCCGCAATCCTATCTCCGTCGGACACTGCTCACTTCTCTGCTCAGCGATCAGCAGCCCCTCCGTTCACCGCCGACAGCCTGGCGATCTCACGCTCGAGGCGCCGCTGATTCCTCTCCATCTGCCTCCACCTCTTCGCAGAGGCGAATTGCACGTTCTCGGCCGGCAAGGATAGGCTCGAGCTGCCGCCGTCGGCCGATGAGCGGCACGCGCCGCAGATCGCGGCCGTCGAAATAGAGGAGATCAAAGGCAAAGAGGATGATAGCGCCAGCTTCATAGGGTGACGGCAGCCGCTGCAGCATGCCGAAATCCGATCGGCCCTTCTCGTCGAGCACGACGGCCTCACCGTCGAGGATGGCCGTTTTCACGGCGAGCCGGCGCGCGTCGTCGGCGATCGTCGGAAATCGCTCTGTCCAGTCATATCCGCCGCGCGTGATTATCCGCGCCCGGCCAGGCTCGATGTGAACGGCGAGCCTATAACCGTCCCATTCCACCTCGAAGGTCCATTCCGGTCCTTTCGGGGGCCTGTCGACGAGCATAGCGACGCAGGGATCCAAGCGCGCCGGCATAGGGTCTGGCCGGGGGTGTTCAGGCGGCTTTTTTGATGAAAGTCTGGCCATCGCAGATTAAAGCGGGCGGCGCCGCAAAAGCGTCAGCGAAACGATTTCCGCCAACCTGCGGCCCACGCGTCAAGTTCGGAACAGAACCAACGTTCCCCATATGCCGGACTTATCCGAGTTTGCGAGTAATACTCCTGCCCGGGCACGTGGAAAATTCTCTCTCCCGTGATGCTGACATTACCCTTGATGTTGCAGGAGCCGCCACCTGAGCCGTTCCACAAACCATGGAGGTCGCTGACGGTGATGCCGCCGGCTGCGCCGACCGCGAGCGCCGCGGCCAATAATCCCGGCGCTTCAAAAAGCGCAGAAGGCTGTCGCTGCTTTCGGTCGCCGTGTCGATAAATCATGCCACCCTCCCGCATTTCGCCTGACGATGGTAGAAGAGGGCACAAGTTAGCAAAAGCTGCACAATTGGAGTAATCAACGGCTGCGGGCCGGATTGACTCTCAGCGCCGCCGGAACATAACAGGAACATTCGCGTTGCGGCCGCCAATCTGAAACCTGAGGCGTAAAGGACTCCGTGCGTGCGCGGAGAAGGAGTTGTCATGCCTACTGAAAGGCAAACTGCCGACGTCGACGAATTCGGTGCGTGGATGGATGAAGTCGCATCAGCACTTGCCTGGCATGGCGGAGACGCGGAAGCGACAATCCGCACACTGCTCGCCGACTGGAAGCATCTGGGCGAGCAACTAGCATTGGCTCAGATTGCGACGGGTCTGGGCTTCACTCGCGGCTGGTCGCCCTGCCCAGAGCGCCAGGATGAGGTAACGACGTGAGCGACGAGCAAGGCGCGGCCAAACACGATACGACGCTTTACGTGCACTATTGCGAGCATCCCGACTGCAAAAAATGGGGTGCCTTCGGCTTCGCAATTCGGTACCGCGGTCGAAGGTGAAGCTCTGACGGGCAAAGGCCGGCAAGGGAGAGAAGGCATTGACGATCTTGTCGATGAGCGACTGCGAGTGGCGGCTACCATTCTTGATCATCACCGTGTAGCGGCTCTTGCGCTCGACCAGTGAGGTGACATTGGCATTCCCGAGCGTGCGCTCGAAGATCAGCAGATCGCCTTCCCAGTGCCCGAATTCCGATCGATCGGCAATGAACTCAGGGCGTTGGCTGATCCTGCAGTCAAACGGGATCAAGCCGTCGCGGGGCTTGCGGGAGCCGCGGCGACGGTGTCGGCGATCGGAAAGGGTGAGCTGCGAATAACAGAGCGACATCCAAAAAATCTCCAAGGCGAAGCCTTTGTTTTTATTGGCATGTCGCACTTGGAATTAGAATGTACCGTTTGCGCTCAAAAGATCGCATGTATCCACTGGAGCCTTGCTCTGCGCACATGGGCGCGTGATTGTTGCGACCTTAAGCGGTCCAGTTGGGGACGTACCTGGTGTGCCGTTTTCCCGGACCTGCCACCAAATTTTCATCCCGGCTGCGTGAACTCGACCAAAATTGTAGCCGGCCATCATCCGAATTGCTGCTTGCAGGGCGAGCCGGTGGAATGTCCGATTTTTGCAAAGGTGCGTTTCCAGACGCCGGAATTATGCACCCGATTCTAGTTTCGCCAATAGAGATTGTCCGAGGACTTATCGTGAACGGAGAACTCGGGTTGGTCGCTTAACGAAAGGCGCAGCAGCAGGACGCTTCGATCGTCGCGTTCCGTCTCTGTTGACGATTTGTCGCCCCCGAGGAACCTAGCTTGATCTTTCTCGGACTGCTCGGCCCAGAAGCCGTCAGTGGCAAGCAAGAGAGAGCCCGAAAACTCCGCGTGCGTGACGATATCGGGAGGCTCGAAGCGCCGCGCGCGGAAGCTCCTCGTCAGGAGGTGGCGGGTGGGGATTGCGCGATGTCCTTCAAAGTCAGTTTGGCCAAGGCGTTGGTCAAGGTATGTGGGGGCTGGTTTGCCAGTTGATGCCATCGTTCGTGTCGAGTTTCCCAAGCACGCAATCATCGGAATGAAAGACGGTGATGGAATTGTGCCCAGTTGCATGGATGAGGAGGACGCTGGCGGATCCTCTTGGGTAATGCTTACGCAGATTCTCATGCACCTGGCCGAGAGCCTTCACCATCAGATCAGCGGTTATCGCCGCTCCAGTTTCGACAAGCCAGTCCACCAACATCTGCGATCGCCCGGGCATACTCATCATTGGCTGCACCATTCGTGGATCCGTCCACCACGACCCCAAGAACTCACCCTTGCGTATTCCGATCCCAGCATGATTGCGATTGTCGGAGGTCCGCGTGCCTTTGGCTTAGCCAGAGAGCTTCAATGTTCACATGCGATCCCATCCGCACTCTGGCTTATAGCGACGAAGCGGTCCCGCACAATATCGGCGCGGCCGGCAGGACTGCGGATATTGCCCTCAAGGAAATCATTGAAGTCCGGTTGCTCCAACAGAGCGTGAATCTGGCCCGCTATAAACTCCGGACGTCGGGCTCTGCGGCGTTAATTTCGTCGAGGAGGCTTTCTCTTCCGTCGACTACAAGAAGGATGTCTTCCGCATCCCGGCTCATGAAAAGATCATCGTTTCCGCGCCCGACAAAGGCTTCGAGCTTCGTGGCAAGAAACAGTGCAGGCGTCAGCACCTGAATGGACAGGTCTTCTGAAAGCTTGTGTTGCATCGCCGTCTCGATGCCTTTCGCGTACCAGCGATTGCCGAAGCCAAGAATGGTTTCGTCGTCGGGCATAAAATCGACTTTGAGAGCACCCAGACGCATGCGGCATATCATCTCCTCGTCGGCCGCTTCCATGAAACCGCGCTGTCGAAGTTCTTCTTGGAGGTGTGCCCACGCCGGTTGGCCTGTCAGATCAACGATGAGATCGATGTCGTCGGTGGCGCGAACATCCTCCAGCGTTATAGGGTCGGTAATGAATAGCGCAGTGGTACACCCGCCGACGAAGTCCAAGCGTTCACGCAGGTCCTCGCCAAGGGCGGCGGCGACCGCCTTGAGCATTTCTAGCAATTGATCGCGGATCGCTGTCATTTGCTCATAATTCTCGACTTGAGGTGATGAGTGACAAGGCCAAGTTCCCGCTGATTTCCGAGCCTAATCGCATCGACCAGTGCCAGGTATTCATAAAGTCTCTCGTCTTTTAAAGCAGCCTCCGGCACGCTTTTGAAAAGGGGCTCGACCGATTGACCCATCTCTCGTCCGGCGGCGTAGGGCCAGACGTAGTCATAGGTTCCACCGCTGACGAGAAGGCCTTCGAGCATCGGCGCGGCAAACGCCGTTGGGACACCGCGCTGCATCGGCCCCACCTGTGCGGGAAACACGAACCGCAGCCCATGGCTGATGAATTCGAACAGGTTTCGCCTGTGTGGCCGAGGTCCATTTGAGCGATTATCTTTCCGCGCAATCCCAGAAGCGACGCTTCTCTTGATCGATTGCGCGATTTCAGTTTTGCTAATCCCGAGTAGCGCTTCGAGATTCCGCACCGAATAGGGGTCGCCTCCGAGAGATTCAGACCGCAAGTGATCTGTACCCTTCGTGAGTTCCTGGTCTTGGAGGCTAAGCAGCTTCAGCAAGACCACTATGTCTTGGCTCTTCATAATGACTGTCCTTTGTCCTAGGACCGAGGACACTAGGTACAATTGTCTGGTCGTTGTCAAAGCCCGAAGTGCGGGGGGCTCTAAATAGCGCGAAGCGATTGGGGAAGTCGCGAGCGGGCAGCGCGACACGTCCCAACGCACTCACCCGACAATGGGGAATCTCACGAATATTCAAAGCATTGGGGACTTTATCAGCGTCGTCGCAGGTTCGAATCCGCTCAAGACGAGGGATGAAAGTCGGCTCTGGGGCCGCAAGCGGACCGGCGGCTTTCCCTAAGCGCCTAACATGTCGTCTTCCCGGAAAGAACGATAGCGTCCGTCAAGCTGGTGTAATTTCGGGTGTGGACCCGGGCCG
>NZ_AUTC01000032.1 GCF_001461695.1 Sinorhizobium fredii USDA 205
CCGTCATCGACCTTTTCTGCTTTTCGACGGCGTGTGGCCCACTCGGTGACAACTCGAAGGCAGCCACGGAACCCTTGGCTCTTGAGTTGCCGCCATAGCTCCGTTCCATTCCGGTGTCCGGCCGACCACTGAGCGTCAAGCCATGGCAGATAGAGTTCGAGCGAGTTCTCGCGGACGCGGAAGACATCCGAACGTTGACCACGCAGCACGCGTCGGACCAGGCCGCGACTGTATCCGGTCCGGCGCATAATCTCCTTGATTGCGGCTCCCGACTTGGCCAGGTCGAGAATGGCGGCGTTGGTGTCTTCGCGGCGAAGATATCCCTCGTACTGGATGCGCTCGGCGGCAGTCAGCAGCTCGGGATTGATCGTGGCGGCTCCGATCGCGGTTCGGATCTGGCGCATGGATTTGCGCACCGCATCGACGAATGCCCGGCTGGCATTCTCCATCAAGTGCCAGCGGTCAGCGACCTGGGTCGCCTGTGGCAATGCCTTGGCTGCAGCCGTCGCGTAACCACCGCCGCGGTCGCGGGCGACGATGCTGATCTGAGGTTGGTCCGAGAGCCAAGCCTGGGCCGTCGACGGCTCCCGATCTGGCAGGAGAGCAATGGTTTTGCGCCGTTCCAGATCGCAAATGATGGTCCCATAGCGTTGGTTACGTCGCCACGCCCAATCATCGATCCCGATCACGATCGGCGGGACAAAGCGCGGACTGCCGCGCCGCCGCACGACGCGCAGCAGCGTATCATTGCTTACCGGCAACATCAGCCGCTTGGCAAAGGCGGCCGCTGGCCTGCCACCCAGTGCAAGCCCGAGATGATGGACGATGTGGTCGAGCCTCGCAGTTCGCCGCGCTGAAGGCGCGAGAACGTCCCCGTCGAAGCGCTCGGCGAAGATTCGCCGGCCGCACAACACTGCGTCGCAGTGGAACCGTCGCGCTTCAATGACAAGCCGAACGGGCTTTCCCACCAAGGGCAGGTCAGCCAAGCGTCGTTGATATCGACTGTGGATTCGCTCCGACCTTGTTCCGCAGATCGGGCAAAGGCTTGTTCTACTCGCCGGCCGAACCGCGATCAACATAACCTCGTCATCAACGGCTGTATTGTCGACTACAAAGCCGCGAGGAACGAGCGTCGACGGTCGCAGCGAATAACCCATGGTGCTGATTCCTTATGTGAAACCAACATCAGCCAGCACTTGATTTCATCAAAAGTGAGTCAGAGCCAAATTTGCATGCCGATAAGGGGTGAATTTTGCACGCCGATTGACAGCTCGAACGCCCCTGATTCAATTGGTCGCGGCCCTTAGGCGGGTGTCACGGGGTTCCTCGCGTCTACGGGTTTCCTCGTCGCGTTGCTGCTGGCGGTGACGATTGCCTACGAGACCCGGTTCCTTCCGAAACGGTTCGGGCAGGGCTTGCTGCGGGGTTTCCCGTCCCTGTTCCTGTCGGTGCCCAATCTCGTAATTGGCCTGGTGCAGATCCATATCTTCGGCTTCCAACTCGGTCTCTTCCGCGTGATCGAGCCCGACAGCTTCTGGGCAACGCTCTTTGCGGCGACTGCGCTCGCCGATCTCGTGGAAATACAGGTCGGCATGCTGCGGGCTGATGTGATGAAAGACGCCGGCAATTGTGCGGCGGACGCGGGAATTGAACCCTTCGACCGAATTGACATGGACGGCGTCGCGAAAGTATTCGCGGCTGGAATGCTTCACGGTGTCACGCTTGGCATAGTTTTCGCCAATGGCCATGAACGCCTTCGCCTCATCGCTCATCAAACGATGACGCCACCGGTATTGCCATGGCAGACCCTTCGTCATCGCCTCGTCCAAACACGCCGATCGGAATGAAGTCCAGGGTGGCGACAGAAGCACAAGGGAAGCCGGCCGGTGAGCGAGCTGTCCGGCCGCGGCTGCCCGTATCCAGCGGAAAAGCAGGTTGCTGTTGACCCCGCGCCGGCGCGCCACCTCCGCTACCGAATTGCCGGGAAGCTGCGCTCCTTCAACAATCCGTCATTTCTCTTCTAGCGACCAGTTTCGTCGACCGCGCTTCGCTGCTTCGCTCATTCCCGACATCGGATAGCGCCATAGTGTCCACTTAGCACTTGGTGGACACTATCCCACTCCAGGGCAGCGCCGGTAGGCGGCCATCACGCCACGCTTACGAATCGCATGGCAACCCTTGGATAGCAAGGCTATTGCTGTCTTTGGTTGATAAAGGCCGCGACATCGAAAGGACATAACGAGAACATATACTAGTATCGCTAGTACCGCCTTGCTTCGCCTTGAGCAGCCACCCGGTGTGTCGCGGCGCCTCTGAACGCTAGAGCGGCGAGCTTCAGCGTAAGAGCCGTTGCCTCCGGCAGTAGCATGAGGCATTACACCATCGGCATCCATAGGAAAACCGAATGACACAGCAGGAAATGTCAATCGCGGGCCGGCGAATAGCTGACGACGAGCCCCCCTTCATCATTGCAGAGCTCTCCGCCAACCACCTGGGCGACATCAAGCGCGCTCTCGAGGCAATCGATGTCGCGGCCGATTGCGGCGCGAACGCTGTTAAATTCCAAACTTACACCCCAGATACTCTTACGATAAACGTGGACAATGAATATTTTCGCATAAATGGCGGCCTTTGGGACGGACGCACGCTATATGACCTCTACAGTGAGGCTTTCACTCCATATGAGTGGCACGAGGAATTGTTCTCACATGCCAGAAAGAGGTCGATAATTCCCCTCTCGACACCATTCGACGAAACAGCAGTCGAATTGCTAGAGAGCCTTGGGACCCCCGCCTACAAGATAGCATCATTCGAAATCGTTGATCTGCCATTGATTGCATCGGTTGCCCGTCGTGGAAAGCCGATGATCATCTCGACTGGAATGGCCAATCTTGCCGAAATTCAAGCGGCAGTCGCAACAGCCCGCCAGAACGGCGCTAGCGACGTCGCACTCCTGCATTGCACGAGTGCGTATCCGGCCCCTTTTAGTGAGGCGAGGCTTAGGACTATTCCCCACTTGGCAGAAGCATTCCAAGTTGTGGGCGGCCTGTCTGATCACACACCAGGAACCGCCACCGCAGTTGCTAGCGTTGTGCTCGGCGCCCGAGTGATCGAGAAGCATTTCACTCTTTTGAGAGCAGATGGCGGACCGGATTCCGCTTTTTCCCTTGAGCCGGATGAACTCAAAAGACTTGTTTCAGATTGCCGCAGCGCGTGGGAGGCGCTGGGCTCAGTCAGCTATGATCTTTCCGGCAGCGAGAGAGGAAACGAGATCTTCCGACGATCCCTCTTCGTCGTTCAACCAGTGAAGGCAGGCCAACCTATCACAGAGACAAACGTCCGCTCGATACGTCCAGGATACGGGATACCCCCCAAGCATTTACCGAGTGTGATTGGAAGGAAGGCTGCCCGAGATCTTGAACGGGGGGAGCCGTTACAATGGGAAGATTTGGCCTAGGCTGCACCCCCAGCATTCTTTAGCTTGTCGTACCGATGGCGAAACAGCGAGATCGGTACTGCCCAGCCCTCGGGGCCCATCAGCACTGACCGCAAGGCAGCAAATTCCCGTGCCTGATGGTACGAACCGGGGCCTTGAGCTTTGACTCTCGGGGCAGAACCGTCTCTTATCGCCGGCCAGTGCTCGCGAAAGAGATCCTGTATCTCAGCCTGCAGCTTCGCATAGGTGGCGCTTAGTGTTTCCTTCGCCTCGTCAAAATACACTTCTCTTTGAACCACGATCGGCCCCGTATCCAATCCCTCGTCGATACGATGAATGGTAACGCCCTTTGGCGTGTCATCCAAAAACGACCAGACGTTCGGATCCGCGCCTCGATTGAAGGGTAGCATCGAGACGTGAAGGTTGAAGAAACCGTCGTCAAGCAGGGAAAGTACGTCCCGCTTGATTATGTGGCGGTATCCATAGCTGATGACTATTTCTGGCGACAGCTGCGCCATAACGTCTGGCGTAAGTGGCTCTCCGTTCACCAGAACTTCGTCGCCCTCTTGTAGCCAGTCAATTAACGGCTTACTCACGTCTTTGTTGTTCGTCAGGAACAGGATTTTCATAAAGTGCGCCAAGCGGAAAAGTTCGATGCGGTCGTTGTACTCGCAAATCTGATGGACGCACAAGGCGTTCTAAACGACGAAAGCCGGGAGCGAATGGCTACCGCAGTAAGAGCGCTCAAGGCTGGAATGGCACCGTTGATTTTGGCTTGTGGGTGGCCTTATCGCGATGATAGCGACCTGGCAATCGCTGATGCCATGGCTAGCTTCGCTACGGAAGAACTCCAGGTCGATTCAGATAAGGTCCTGGTTGAGCGCACGTCTCGCGATACTGTTGGGGATGCGGTTTTCTCGAAACGAAATTTTGCGATTCCTTTTGGCTGGAAACGAATACTGACGGTCACAAGCTCCTACCACCAGGCGCGAACGCTAGCGATTTTCTCATTTGTCTATGGACCCTCCTTCCATGTTGTGGTCAAGGGGGCAAAGAGTGATACAAATGCCAGTTTTGCCGCCTCCGAAGCAAAGTCTCTGGCTGCTTTTCATTCGACATTTAACGGCATTGAGGCTGGTGATGATGTCGCGATCCTTGATCGGTTGCGCACTGCTCACCCGTTTTACAACGGGGCGATATACAGCCCGATATGATCATCGATAACTGGAATTCACCGACCGCACTTACACCCCTCACAATGAGATTGCTCAGTGCACAAGGTTCTTAGCGATTCAAAGCGCACGTTTTTCCATTAAGAACCAGGTAAGATCGTCGGCACGGAAGACCGGATCGCCCCGGTACATAAAACCATAGTCGACGAGTCGCAGATCCGGGAATGATGCCATTATTTCACCTGCAAAATCTCTCTTAAAGAGCTTCCCTTCGTGCCCTCGGTAAACGACTTCTGCCGGGGTCGGATTGTAGTACTCGACGACCAGAACGTAGCGATTTGATCCTTCGTAAAGGCGCTGGTAGGCGACGGGCAGCAAGTCTGGATTGAGGTGGATCAAGACCCCGCAGGTAAAGCAAAGGTCGGTCTGTGCAGCTGGGAACGGCTCATAGAGGGAACCGCAAACAGCGCTTACATTCGGTAACTGAGACAGAGTTGCAAAGGCATCTGGGTTTATTTCGACAGCCTGCAGGGACACCTGTGGGATGAGTGACGAAATTGCCTGAAGATTTAGCCCGATGTTCGCGCCAAGTTCGCGGACGGATGATACACCAGGGGCCTTTGAGAGAATTTTGGCCCACAACGCGAGCTTGGAAGCAACCAAGGCATCACCTTGATTTCTTTTTAGGTAGTTTGATCCAAAATCGCCTTCCCAGAACTTCTCTTGTTCGGTCGCCACGTTTTTTCTCCGATGCATTAGTCGGGAATAAGCACAACCGCGTTGTCTGCGCAAGAAAGGAGAATGTTTTTCAAATGCTGTGACGTGCTTCCCGCAAATCGAATCGTTCTGAACTGGAACTTTCCAATTATGCTCCCCGCATTGACGAACTGAGGCAAATGCTTGCCGATGCGCGCCGATCGACCGTCAAATGGAACGACTTCCTCGACCTCGACGACGACGAGCTCGTCGCCCGCATCAAAGCAAAATCTCCGCGGTAACAATCGGGCGGTGACGTATCGGCAGTAGTCGGCAACAAACCCTTCTTCTTCAGCTCATGCCGCCAAGCGTAGATCTGTTGCCGGGTCACATAGTGCCGGTGTGCAACCTCAGTGATCGTCGCACCGTCGAGCCCCGACAGACATGACAATGTCAAGCTTCTTCTCGTCACCCCAACGCCGCCGCCGTTCCTGACCAAGAATTTCAACAGGCATCCCATACCTCGCCTAAGACACGACGCTAGAGACGTCGTTAATGACGTCTCTTAGGTTATCAAGGCGCTATTCGGCAGGCGGTACCAATCTGGCCGCTTACGTTGCAATGGACTTGAAAATTCGACTACTACGGAATATGCCATGCGCATGAAGTATCTCAGCCGACTCACTCTCCTAGCGCTCCTATCGATTATCTCGTCATGCAGTGAAATCGGCGGCGGCATTGCGTCGTCAAATGGTCCTGTTGCCGTGAGCAAGCCGAACGGCAAGGAGACTGTAACGCAGGAAACACCCAGACAGTGCACCACGCCTAAATTGGAGTGCTCTTATGGCACTGGTCCGGCCGGAGTACCATGCTCTTGCTGGTCGACGGAAGGCGCGCCCCACAGTGGTATAACCACGAAATGACGTGCGAACACATCGATTCGCTGCTCAGCCAGACCCGTGAGCGCATCGCCAACGGCTGGCGGAGCAGCGAAATCGACGCGCTGATGCCGTGGAACTACGCCCGCTGAACGGCCTCAGCTTGCCGCTTACGGAGACGTCGCCCACCGCCAAGCTCGATCGTGACAATGCTTGCCTCCTGCGCGCCCGGCAGACCGGCTGCCGCTCGGCCGGGATCGCCGGCGCGGGCAGCGCTTCGACGACCTCCACCGGAACGAGTTGCGGGGCGGACGGCGCGGAGATTTGGCAGAGCTCCTTGCGCCAGCGGAAGCGCTGGCTCACATGGATGCCGGCCGAGTGAGCGATCTCTGAAACACTTGCGCCTGGCTCAAGCGTCGCCGCGACCAGCCGCTCCTTCTCCTCACGCGACCAGCCCCGACGTCGCTCGACCGACGTGATCAGTAAGCGATGTGCTGCTCACACATTGGCGGAACATTTCCATCGGTCGGTATCAACTACCATCAGCGGCAGAGCGCTAGATCGTGTCCCGTGAGGTGGTGTAGCAGACGGCATTGGTCGCCGTG
>NZ_AUTC01000033.1 GCF_001461695.1 Sinorhizobium fredii USDA 205
GTTCGCCTCACTTCTCAGCAAGGCGGCCCTCCTCGGATGCGTACGATCTTCGTGCATGAGGAAGGGCTGAGTTATAAAAAAAGACGTTGGTCGCCAGCGAGCGCGACCGCCCCGATGTCGCCGCCCGACGCAGCCGCTGGCTGAAGCATCGCCATCGCATCGATCCGGCCCGCCTCGTCTTCATCGACGAGACCTGGACGAAGACGAACATGGCACCGCTGCGAGGCTGGGCGCCGCGCAGTGGAACCCCATGACGTTCATTGCCACCCTGCGTGTCGATCGCGACCAGATGACGTCACACCCGGCACTCCGGCCGGTGACGCGCGGGCTGCGGTGGTGACTGGTCTTTCGCTACGTGCAGCGGCGCGCGCCGTCGAAACGCAGATCGAACCCCATGCCTGCTTGATGAGCGATGAGGCGACAGCGTTCATAGCCCTTGGCGAGAACTATGCCAGGCATGACACCGTGAAGCATTCCAGCCGCGAATACGTTCGCGACGCCGTCCATGTCAATTCGGTCGAAGGTTTCAATTCCCGCGTCCGCCGCACAATTGCCGGCGTCTTTCATCATATCAGCCCGCAGCATGCCGACTTGTATTTCCACGAGATCGGCTTCCGCTGGTCACAGCGCATTGTTACGGGCCAGGCAGTGCGGAAAAGCCGAAATGGCAGGGAACGCATGAAAACCCTGTGGTCACGGGTGCCGCCGGCGCTGCAATTGCTGCAAGTCTTTCGCGCTGCTACCGGCCGTCAAATGCGCAGAAGTCCGGATGGTGGCATCATCGTCAAATCAGCAGTCGCTGTCTTTGGTTGATAAAGGCCGCGTGTCTGGGGGAACAGTTCTTGTTCTGACCCCTATATGTGGGCCTATCGGAGCGGCGACGACAGTGACGAGCCGATCGTGCTTCTCGATTATCAGCCGGGCCGCGGCCAGGTTCACCCCCAGACCTTCCTCGGCGATTACCGCGGCACCTTGATGAGCGATGGCTACACCGCCTGGCGCACGCTGAATGGCGCGATCCATATCGGATGCATGGCCCATTCGAGGCGGCGCTTCGTCGATGCCCTCAAGGCCAGAAAGAAAGGTGGCGGTCCACCCGAGCAGGCTCTCCGGTTCTTCGAACAACTCTATCGGATTGAAAGGCAAGCGCGAGACAAGAAGCAAGAAGCCTGATACCGGCGAGACGAAGGCCGACAGCGTTCGCCGATTCCGACAGCAACACAGCATACCCGTCCTCACCGCTCTCAAGGTATGGCTCGATGAAATCGCGCCGAAGGTCTTGCCGGACACCAAGCTGGGCGATGCCGTGTCCTACACTCTGAACCAGTGGGATTATCTGACGCGCTACACGGACGATGGCAGGATGCCGATCGACAACAACCTCCTGGAGCGCGACATCAGAGTTTTTGCGACCGGCAGAAAGAGTTGGCTGTTTAGCGATACCACCGATGGAGCCAAGGCCAGCGCCGTCATCTACAGCCTCATGCTGACCTGCCGCGCCTGCGGCGTCGAACCGTTAACGTGGTTGCGCCACGCCCTAACCGAACTGCCCCAACGCGCTGTCGACGCCGATATCGACGACCTGCTACCCTTCAACTTCGCACAGACTGCCACCGCCTGACCAGATGCCGTTCCCAACGCCAAGACGATCCGTCGAAATGGCCGGCGTCAATGTGCGGGGAAAATCGCGCTTACTCTCGGCTCGCCCAAGGCCGGGGCGATCCGCACCGCCATCCGCAAGGCCGGCGCGCGGCTGTTCTTCCTGCCGCAATACTCCCCCGATCTCAATCCGATCGAAAAGCTCTTCGCCAAGATCAAGCACCGGCTACGCGAGGCGCAGGCCAGAAGCCGCAACGCCATCCATGACGCGCTCGCAACCATCCTCCAAACCGTTTCACCTAAAGAATGCCAGAACTATTCAAAGAGCGGATATGAACGGATCTAAAATCATCCCACTCTAAACACAGCCGAGGTTGCCAATCACCGGCGCAGGAGCAGGATCCGCTCGCCCGATCCCGTTTCCCCGGCGAAACAGCGAAGAGGTCTATGGAGACATAGTGCCCTTATCTGGCGCGCCTTCCGGACAATCGGAGCCGAAAACATCGTGGATCGGGCGAAAGCCTCGCAGCGCTCAAAGACGCTTCAGCCAAACAGCGGGCGCCCGAACTTTGGCCGCTCAGCTCAGCAAAAGTTGGGAATGGATTCACCGCTTATCGAAACCCAAGATCCGCCAGATTCGTGGCTGTCGGCACAAGCATCGATGAACAACATACCTTTGAGCCCGTCCTCAGCCCCGGAAAGCTCAACGCTATCTTTCGGGAGAGCATACCCTGCGCGGCGTGCGGCTACCGCCACGCCAGCCTCGGCATAGAGATTTGCCCATGCATCCACTAAAGCTTCGCCATGTCCCCGCGGTAGATGTATCAGGCGTTCTGCTTCGGGTACTATTCCACTACCGTGGCCTCGCACAAAAATCTGCTCCTGCTCCCCTAAAGGCACATAGCGCAGCACTTCAGGTTTTTCCTGATCCCACTCAAGCCCGCCTCTGTCGCCCCACACGCGAATTCGAAGACCGCAATATTGGCCAGGAGCAGCTTGCGTTACCCAAAGGATCCCAGGTGCACCATTCTCGAGACGGAAAGTGACGTAGGCGGTGTCTTCCATCGCCTTCACAGCGCCACAGGTGTGAAACTCAGCCCTGAGCCTGGCAATGTCCTGTCCGGTCATTGTGTGCAGGAGATGATAAGCGTGCGTGCCGATATCTCCGGTGGCCGACGCGCGGCCCACCTTCTCGGGATCTTGCCGCCACATTGCCCCCTTCGCGTCGGACGGGAAGGGCGCTGTCGCCCACTCCTGAACATACTCCACATGGGCCTGCCGGACCGTGCCGACGGCCCCATTTCGGATCATGTGCTTAGCTTGGCGAACCATCGCGTGATGTGCATACGGGTAAGTCATGATGACCAGGCGATCCGTCGCTCTTTGTAACTCCACGAGTTCTCGGGCGTCGGAAACTGTTGTGGTCATGGGCTTGTCTAGTATTACATCAATGCCGGCCTTCAGAAATGCCGTCGCGATCCGATGGTGTGTCCAGTTTGGCGTCACGATCGAGACTGCCTCTATACCATCGTCCCTTGCGGCTTCTGCTGTTGCCATAGCGTTCCAGTCGCTGTACGACCGGTCCGGCGCTATCATCCACTCTGCAGCCGAAGCGTGCGCGTTTTCCGGGTCCGAAGAAAGAGCTCCCGCAACAATTTCCCAGTGGTTCGACAGCCGGGCCCCAGCGAAATGCCATCGTCCAACAAGCCCCCCCTTTCCGCCGCCGATGAATCCTAAGCGCAGGCGTCGTCCGAGCAGCGGACTCCGCAGATCACATTTTCCAGTGAAGACCATTGAGCACTCCTTGTCTATTTTTCTACAACGTTATCGGCGGCTAGCCATTGCAAGGGACTGATCCTCGCACAGCACCCACTGTTAAATGCCCTCGCGGCCGTTGCTTTCCTATTTGCCGCCCCCTTGCTGTTCGGATCCTCGTTGCCCGGGGAAGGCTGACGCACCCCGAACTGCACTCTTGCGGGTTAGTCCTGCATCCTCCTCACAAGTCATCAACTCGGGCATTTGCGGGTTAGCCTGCATGTATCATGCCAACGAGAAATCGTTTCCAAACAAGAAGCTGCCTCTCGACACGCCTATGTCGTGTATTCGACATCGTCGCGAATCGGATACGCCGGTTCCAATAAGCAGCGTCGACTGAAGCGATCTTCGGCAAAACCTGTCGAGATTGCAGCCGAATTCGCCGCATCGGTTTGCGGGATCGATGATAGCTGGAGTGATCCGGACTCCGGCGGCGCGAACAGCTCAATCGACACGGTTTGACACCAATGCACTCAGGACTTCCGCGGCAGTGACGAGGGACCGCCTGACATCCTCCTCAGAGAGGTGGCCAACGCGCTCTGAGGATATTCGAAGACAAACCACAACGCCCTGCATATATGAACTTGCGACACCAGTCTGTTCGCGCACATCGCGGATGGTGTCAATCGAGCGGTCTAGGAGGCCGCTTACTTCATAGGGGTTGAGTTTGTCGACCTCGTTTGCCGCGCTGAGCAAATCTGCAATGAGATCCGCCGTTAAGCTCATATTTGAAGGCAATGTAGAAACTCCGAAATAGTCACATGCCGAGCCCTGCCGGGCAGAAAGCGCGACTGCTCCCCGCAGCCTTCTAGATGGGCGCCGCATAAACGGGGGCCCTGGTTGCCCCAACTGCCGGCAAAACTCATTCACGCAATGATTAGGTCAAGTGTAACGTACAGGACGGCTACATCTGCCCAAACCTGTCCACCACCTTATGGACAATCGGATTCTTGTACATGCCGAACCGATGATGCTTTCCACGGGTAATCCTTTCTTTGAGCCGCAAAGCGGTTTCAACGCCAGCACTCTGGAACTGTTCTAATATCGATGCAAATCAAGCGTGGTCGTTTTTGCAGCATTGCTAAGGCCAGTAAAATAAATATTTTGCATCACGATTATCCGCACTTTGGATATGGCGCCGACAGCCTGCCGTATGGCAGAGAGCTGTCCGATGACCCGTGACGCCGAGCCTTATCTTATGAGCGGCGACCGCTCTCGAATTTGCGATGTTCTTTAGAGATCGCGCCATTCAGATTCGTGCCGACCAGCTTGACGACGGCGGCAAGGTGGTTTTCGGGACGCTTGTCATATCGGGCATCGTACACGACAGAGTGGCTGTCGGCGTCATGATGTGCTGAATTCTCGACCTCCGGCGGAAGCGCGCCACAAGCGTTGCAGCCACGTTCCAGGTACCGTGCTGGTGAGGAGTTCGGTCATCGGAGATTACATTCAGCGACAATTGGCCCTCTCGGTCTTAGCCGCGGATGAGAATGGTGCGCCTTCGCGCGTGCTCCTGCGTGATGCTGGGCAAAGGTTTTCCGTGCAAGCAAATGGGCACTCCATCACCAAAGCAGCTTGAGGCCTGATACCATCAGAAGCACGGAAAGAATGACGCGAAGCGAGGAAGCGGAAAGATATCGGCTCCCGATTAAAGCGCCTATCGATCCACCTGCCGCTACCGCAATCAACCACCACGAGAGAAAGTTTGGAAGTGCATTCCAGGAAGCGCACGCTCCAATCAAGGCAGCGGTTGAGTTCATTAAATTATAAACGGCCGTGGTTGCAGCAGTCTGATGTGCTGTTCCCCAATTCTTGGAAAGGATCACTGGTGCGAGGAATACGCCGCCTCCGCTCCCGGTCGTGCCCGAGACGAAACCGATAACAGCTCCCGTGATCAATGCAGCGTGAAGTGGCGGCGTTTTCGGAATGGTTATGACCAAGGCGCTCTTGCGAAGCGCGGATCGCGCCATTTGAATGGCGGAAACTACCAGGATCAGCCCGAGAACCGGGTGATAGATTCTCTCGGGAAGGTGCACTGAGCCACCGAGAGCCGAAGCCGGAAAGCCCAGAATTGCGAAAGGATACACGTTACGCCAGGACACCTGCCCCACCTTCAGGAATTGGGCCGTGCCGATCGCTGAGACCATCAGGTTCAAAGCAAGAGCTGTCGGCTTAATGGCCAACGGCGAATAGCCAGAAAGCGCCATGGCGGCAATGTAGCCTGATGCGCCAGCTTGTCCGACTGCTGCATACGCCAGTGCAATGAAGAAAAAAGCTATTGCGAGCCCGACTGCTTCCGTGTCCATTGCTGTTTTAGCCTCTATGAGAATCCGAGCATGCCAGCGCGTGAAGGTGCGGCAATTTTGTAGTCGCGGAAAGCGGGGATCCGACGATTAGTTCAAGTTACAGAATGGCCAAGGCTGCTTTCACAATGCTATCAATTGCAATAAATGGACCATGTCGGAATTCTTCCCCACCGTCGCTTGCTATTGCGTGTTACCGCTTGGCCGGCAACCATCCATCCCCTCTCAACGCTCGGATGCGTCTCCTCTTGTGGGCTGCCGACGCCGCATTCATCTGCTCACCGTCTCAGCGTTCTGCTGTCTGGTCCACAACTTGACCACGGAAGGACCTCAACCCGACTGTCTGCTCCTCAGTGGCAGAAATGCAACGGCGGGGTGCAACCCGGCGGGCGCCGGGACTAACGGCTCCGCCTAGCCTCCTTCTCCGCGAAACAGCAAGGCCACTGGCGTTTGTTGGATATTCAACTGAGCTACTTCTGAACAGACCATTCTCCACCTTCGCCAAGGCATGTCCCCGGCAGCAAGCTCACGCAGGTACCTCAACCTCTGCGGGAATATGCCGTCGGCCTTTGGCAATTGAAATGTAAATCGATTGCGTACAACTCTGTCCCGTTTGTCGAATCCGCGACAGAGATTATTTTTTATGTCCCTTGATGTTTCGGTCTCGACTAATGAATTGAAAAGTACCGGCTAATCTGACCGGCAATGTTCTCGACCCAACTGGTATGGATTTTGAGATCCTCGTCGAACGGCAGCGGGGCCTGCTGAGTGGCTTGAGCAGGAGACCATAATGGCTGACGGCGAAAAGACAGGCGCGGCAACGCGTTTAATCAAAAGTGTCGCGCCGCTGACCTCCACTCTTGCAAAAGTACTGCGAGGCGCACCTACCATGGTGACGATCGACTATACCGGATTTCTCCGCAGCCGTCGGCGCTGAAGCTAGTGGTATCCGCCTAACATAAGAGTCCGTATGGGATTCCCT
>NZ_AUTC01000034.1 GCF_001461695.1 Sinorhizobium fredii USDA 205
GCTCACAAGGGATTGACGCAAAGCCCGTTACAGAAGATTGCATAATGTATCGAGTGGAATGCCCTGAACGGTAAAGGCTAGGCGCGGTTTTTGGCGGCGACAATCGCCTCTGCCTGTATCACACAGAGCTCGATTTCTTATTTCGTCATGCCATTGGCTGCATTGGCGAAGCGTTCGACCAAGGCGGGCCAGATGCGGATCATGCGAAGTGCCGACGGTCAATCCTAAGAGCCAGTTAGGCGAAGTCCCCAAAGCATCGGCGATTCTCACAAGCGTGGCCAAGTCTGGCTCTCTGCGCGGAAGCGGGAAAAAGCTGGGGGTTAGTATGCGAGGTCGAGCTGTTTGAGACGGCCGTCCGCGACGGCGGCTCGGACTTGAAGAACCCGATGAGCGCCGATCGGGTCCAACGCATTTGCCGCTTCTGGTCCAACGCATTTGCCGCTTCTTATTCATACAGGCATTGACGAGGCTGTTGGCGGCACTTTCGGCCGGTGAACTGGATATCGGCTGACCGGACCAGTATCGCCGACAGTAGTTGACGATCGAAGCTGCGTTCTGCCCCAGGTAGGTGCCAAGATTGTTGATCAGCTCGTATATTCGTCTGATTGCGCGCGCATCGCTGCGCGAACGATATCGTGTTTGCCGGTAGCGATATTCGGCGCACCGGCAAACTGACGCGGTGCTCAGCCTTGCGCAACAACGCGTCCCATCGCGATCTCGAATGCCGGCTTTGATAGCCGGGAACCGCGCGAATATAGGCGTTATCAATGAAAACGGAAATGGGAGACTTGCCGGCGCGACTGATACGATAGGGGCCTGCGACGTCCCACTTTTCGATCTGATCGGCAACCGATGATTATGAGGCCGCGTTGCCGGCACAAGGATATCAAGTACACGGGCTGCTTCTCGAAATTGGATCTCCTTGGCCCCTTCCAGGGAGAGGCCAAAATCGTTGAGACGGGCCCCATCGAGAGACCGGCCGACGTTGGCAGTTTCGCAACGCTGCGACACGCCGTCAATGCCAACAAGGTCGACCGAGATAAGTGCGACGCCAACGGATGTCCTTCAGAAAAGGCACCTGCTTACCCGAAATTTCTTACCCCCACCTTTTTCCCGCTCCCATGCGCTCAGTCCCTTGGTTGCCACGGCGTCGGCATTGCGGAAAAGTTGCGAGCTCTGGCAACCTACTACCGGGAGCCTATGGAACATGGGAAACATAGCGCGCATTATTGCCAGCGATTGCATGGAGGCTGGCCCGCGCTTTAGCGCCTGCCTCCCCATGCGAAGGAGGACCGCATGTCTTCCAGAAATCCAGATCAATATCTAGACTCCGAAGACATCAGCCTTTTGGTGGAAATACTAAAAGCCGCTGGTTATTCCGAAGCAAAAGAGAAAGATGAACGCGGCGAAAAGCTTGCTGCGGCGCGTTTCCTGACGGATGCTATTCAGCGGGGCGTCCTGACCAAGGCGCAACTGACCGCCGCTCTTCGTAAGCGAGGCGACGCGCCAGGCGGACAAAATCAGACTCCTGCCCAAACCAAAACGGAAGCCATCAATCGGTGGGAGAATGAAGGTGGCGCAATCGCACGGTCACCTTTTGAGCATTCCTCGAAGCCCGATATGGCGCGCACCCCGCTTTCTTCATAGGAGGTGTCAGTGCACGTACCGCCCAAACTCCCAATCCAACATCTTGGTCCCCACGATCTTGCTTTGATACGAAGGGTCTTCGAAACGGCCCGCGCCAAGGCTCGCATTCCACGTCTCAGTAGACACGCCGACCGACTAGCAAGCTTCATCGCCGATGAGTATCGGTTTGGGAACACGGATGAAGCCTCCCTTCTCGAATGCGCTCTGTGGTTCGGTACCGCCCGCATTCCATCAGCACTAGGGGAAGCTTCGATCGCCGACACCCAAGTTGCAGCGACACGACATGGCAGAGATCGGGCAGGCCTGCGGAAAACCGGCGTGCCCAAAAGCCAAGGCTAGATACGCGCTCGAACATGCGCCACCGCCCCACCCAGCTAGCGGCCGGATTGGCGATACCGCCGCTTAGGACGCTGCGATCGAGCTTTACCACGCAGGTGAAGAGAATGTTCAAAGTCTTTATAGCGAGGGCGAACATCGAGAAGTTCAATGAGCTGATTTCGAAGGAGAACGATCCTGAGAAGAAAGCTTTACTCAAGGAATTGTTGACACGGGAAGAAGACAAATTGGCTGCAGCCCTTATTGCAATTTCGCAAACCGGGACCGCTGATGAGGCCTAAGCTACCTGCTCTGGAGATCCGGGCGCGCTCCTGTGCATACGTTAGAACAGTGTCTTTCCCTCGCGGCTGCAATCGTGCATTGTTCGCACCGAGAGGAGGCACTCATGTCTTACGATTGGGAAGGAGGCCGACGGCAGCGGTATAAGAGTGCACGGCTCTGGCTTTTAATTGCCTTGACAGCTTGGCTGATTGCCCTCGCCTTAGCGCCATAGGCTGCATTTTTCACGGCATGGAGTTGTATCGTTCATCCATGAACTAGCTCCTCATTCCTGCTGGTTGGCGGCTGAGTCTCCTGTTCAGCCCTTCCCAATGATCACGAACACGATCCGCCTGATGACCTCGGCGAAGCTTACCCAGAGCGCCATAGCTGCAATGCCAGTAACACCAAGCGCACCGATTCCCATCAGCTTCCACCGTTTCACGTCATCGGTCACCGGCTTCATCTCCGCGACGTTGGCGTCGAAACTTCGGGCGGCCCGCTTTCGCAGTAACGTCTTGAGTTTGGAGAAGGGCATTTCGATCGGGTTGAGATCGGGTGAATAGGGCGGCAGGAACAAATGCCACGCGCCCTGCGCTTTGACCAGTTCCTCGGCTCGTTCGCTTTTATTTCGGGGCGAGTTGCGTTTCGATCCAAGAGCGATAACAAATCCGATAATCGTCGCGCGTAGGCGGGTATTCAGCAAAATTGCCTCAGGATAGCTTTACATAACGATTTCTCGCTCGCGATCTCCCAGATCGGAACGGCTCCCAACGCGATCACTGCTCTCCCTTGATGCTGGTCAAACGGGATGATTGGTGAGGTGATAGGATGTTTCATGGATGTCCGGCAGATTAATCCGGTTGGGAGGACTCGCGATGCCCGAATACAGGGTTTCGGCACAACGGATCGATCCCAGGAAAAGTGTGGCGCGCGGCGATCAGGCAGGGAACCGGCCTTTCCCGCCCTACCGGCGCCTTAAATCGGGCCGAGCTGCTGCTCGCGCCAACCGCGACCTGGATGATCAAGGGGATCGAACGTGTCATGCCCATCCTCGCTTCCTCTCTCGATGGTGTCGACGTGATCCTGCATGCCGTTCGACAAGACGAACCGCCGGGTATCGTCTCCGTCGATTACGAACTCGCGGTCGATACCGATGAAACGGACCAGCGTCTTGAACTGCTGCACAAGAATGTACGTAAATGCGGCACGATCTCGAAGAACGTCGCTCTCACCGCCCGCCTCGATGGCGTCATCCGGAGAAAGTCATGAGGAGTCTTCAGCGCGAAACTCATCTCGTGTCCCGGATCGGATGGCTGCGGGCCGCAGTCCTCGGAGCGAATGACGGCATCGTCTCGACGGCGAGCCTGATCGTCGGCGTTGCCGCGTCGGCGGCGGGAAGTTCCGAGATCCTGATCGCCGGTGTTGCCGGGCTGGTGGCCGGTGCGATGTCGATGGCGGCGGGGGAATATGTTTCGGTCAGCTCGCAGGCGGATACCGAGCAGGCCGACCTCGCACGCGAACGGCGGGAGCTCGAGAGCCAGCCCGATGCGGAGCGTGAGGAACTGGCGCAGCTTTATGCCAAGCGCGGGGTCGATATCGCCTTGGCCCGACGCGTCGCCGAGAAATTGATGCAGAAGGACGCGCTCGAAGCGCATGCACGCGACGAGCTCGGCATTTCCGAAATTTCCACCGCAAGACCGATCGTTGCCGCCCTGACGTCGGCTCTGACTTTTGCTGTCGGTGCGATGATGCCACTCGCCATGGTGTGGCTGGCGCCGGCGAACCAGCTCGTGCTGCTCGTCTCTGCAGCGTCGCTGCTGTTCCTCTCCCTGCTCGGTGCAATCGGTGCCAAGGCTGGTGGAGCGAACGTGCTGAAAGCCACGATCCGTGTCACCTTCTGGGGTGCCTTTGCCATGGCGCTGACGGCAGGCATAGGCGCCTTGGTCGGAACCGCCGTCTAGACGCGCTGCGGACAGATTAAGTGCTTCGGTGTGGGCCCACACCGGCAACAAGGATCGGCAGGTGCCGGTCGCATTGGAGACAGACAATGACCTACACGCTCGACAAAACGACCAACGACATGCCCTTCGACGAGGTGGTGGCGGCAACAAAGACGGCTCTCTTGGCCAAGGGGTTCGGTGTGCTGACTGAAATCGACGTCCGAGCGACGATGAAGAAGAAGCTCGACATCGATGTTGCGGACTATCTCATTCTGGGAGCGTGCAACCCGAAGATGGCTCTCGAGGCTATGAAGATCGAACCAAAGGTCGGCGCCATGCTGCCCTGCAATGTGATTGTACGATCGCTGGGAAGTGGCACAATCATGGTCAGCGCCATCGATCCCGTTGCCTCCATGCAGGCGATCGACAACCAGGAACTCAAGAAGGTCGCCGGGCAGGTTCGGTCTCTTCTTGAAGAGGCGGTCGCAAGCATCTGAGGAGGTTGGTTATTAACGCGGCCGCAGGTGCCGTACCGGATGATTGTCTCGGGGAAAGGGGGCGGGCCGAAGCTGGCTGCGGCGCGCTTCCTGAACGATGCTATTCAGCGGAGCGTCTTGACCAGGGCGCAGCTAACCGCCGCTCTTCGTAAACGAGGCGACGCGCCAGGCGGACAAAATCAGACTTCAGCACAAACAAAAATGCAAAACATCAATCGATGGGAGAATGAAGGCGGCGCAATCGCACGCCAACCGCCCAAATGCAGTCCAACATCTTGGTCCGCGTGATCTCGCTTTAATACGGAGGGACTTCGAAGCGGCCTGCTCCAAAACTCGCACTCCCCGTCGCAATCGAGACGCCGACCGACTAGCAAAGTTCATCACTGATGAATTCCGGTTCGGAACAAGGATGAAGCCGCTCTTCTGGAAGGCGCTATCAAGATCTTGATGATCCATCCTATGTGCATCAGTTGTTCGAGATGCAACGACGACCAGACGGAGGACTGCGATAACCCCGTCCCCACGCCCTCCGCAGTCTTCTGTCGGCGGGATTCCCGCGCGACCGTTCTCTCCGGCTCGACCGAAATCTCGCCCGCGATAAGTGAGGTCGGTCCAGGCGCTGCCAAGGCGGAACGTCGCCGAAGTCGCGAGCCCTTCCTCGCCGGCGGTCTCGTGTTCCGGACGGCAGCTGATACTGAAAGCGCCGGCGCCCTGTTGACACGCCGGGCCGCATTGTGCCGCCCGGCCGCCGCCTGTCACTTCTGGATCACTCCCGTGGCCAAGGGAGCTTTCAGGGTCCACGACACGTCCTTTGGAGCGACTGTCAGATCCGCCGTGCCACCGAAAGCGGCCGGAACAATCGACTTAAGAATGACTGACCCGAAGCCTTGACGTTCTGGAGGCTGAGCGGGTGGTCCCTTGCGCTCCGTCCATTGAAACTCGAAAAGCTGCGCCCTCGGATCAAATGACCATCGAACATCGACGATGCCGGTGGGCACGGAAAGTGCGCCGTGCTTGACGGCGTTGGTCGCAAGCTCGTGAACCGCCATGCCAAGGTATTCCGCTGGAGCCGGTTCCAGGCAAACCTCCGGTCCTTGAATGTCAATCTGGGACATGCCCTCCGTCGTGAGGAATGCGATCTGGGACTGGACAAGATCGCGGACAGGTGCTGCTTGCCAGCGTTCTTTCTCAAAAACTCGATAGGACGCGGAAAGTGCCGCGAGACGATCTTCCAATGCGTCCTGGAAATTCGAAACAGAATCGCTGTGCTTACCAAGCTGCCGAGAAATGGCGCAAATGATAGCGAATACATTGCGAGCGCGATGTGTCAGTTCCTTGACGAAAAACTCTGTTCGCTCCGCCAGTTCGCGGGCCGATATGTCGATTACGGTTAGAATGACCGCGACCTCCGATGTTTCGAGCACCACGGGGTTCATGGCGATATGGACGGTCACTTCCGTGCCATCCTTCTTGCATGCGACCAGCCGCCGCCCCTCCGCCATCGGCCGCGAAAGGACGCATGATGGTGGACGTAAACATTTCGGAAGAGGTGCTGACCCGCCTTCGCGGCCGCGTCGCTTT
Source organism: Sinorhizobium fredii USDA 205 (assembly GCF_001461695.1). GTDB lineage: Bacteria > Pseudomonadota > Alphaproteobacteria > Rhizobiales > Rhizobiaceae > Sinorhizobium > Sinorhizobium fredii. The sequence continues at coordinate 6,263 of NZ_AUTC01000034.1, forward strand.
TCTGGCTCAATCTGGCCCATCACCGCGCGGATCACCGGAGCGCGCGACCGGCTCCGTCGAGCTGAGCGCTTGATGTGTAAACTCTTCGATCTTCCGGAAACCGGGCGTTCGCCCATCTGGTCTCCACTGCTGCCCGTAACCGGGTTCGAGCCAGCACCGCGCGGGCCTTGGTTCGTAAAGGCCGATCACTCCGTGCCGGTCGCCGGTGCGTGGAACGCCGGTGTTCCATAATTAAGCTTATGCGATATGTTATATCATTACACACGTCG
>NZ_AUTC01000035.1 GCF_001461695.1 Sinorhizobium fredii USDA 205
GAAATCGCAAAAAGCCTCGGCTACTGCGGTCCTGACCGGATGGTTACGACAAGCGTCAGCGACCAGTAGGCGAAGAGCGCCAGCACGCCGAGCCGCAGGAACTCGGTGACCCGCGGCTCGATCGACGCCGGCGCGCCGGCAGGCTCGGCTTTGACTGGAGATTGCGCATCGTCCATGGCGGCCTCCCCGGGGCGCGCAAGTCCGCCGCCGTTCGCCCCCGCCAACGGCCGGCATGGCCGGGTGATTGCCAAGGTCAAGCTCGAGACGAAGATCAGGCGGCGAGGGGAAGTGTACAGCGGGGGCGGGGTGGCGGGAAGTGTCAGTACGGCGGGTTCCGTGCAGCCCCGCGCACAGTGGGGCTGCACGTGAAAACGTAACTTTCTCAATTCCAAAGATTGCGATCGAGCGGCTATGCGCTTACTTCACAGACGCTCAATATCGATCCTGGTGAACCACAAGCTTCCGTACATTCAGCGCCCCCGCCCGGCAGCCTGCCGCATTAGCGTGACAACCTTCCGGCGAGCACCGCCGGAGTAAAACAGATTGAGCCCACTCCGGTACAGTTCAGGAACAAAGAACTCGTCTTCATACCTAAAGAGGACGCCATTGTCCTCAAGAACTCTGACATCCTCACTGCCTATCAGTTCGTGTGCGCGTTCATACGACCACGGTAGCTCACGCTGACTACCCACTAAGCCTTCAATCTTTCGAAAGATTCGCTTTAGGTCCACGTTTTCCTCACCGGTTTCGAAAACGCGATCTCTGCTGCATGGTCCAATAGCGTCGCGCATCGCGCGTGGACTTAGAAGCCTTTGGTCGTGGTAGATGTCGCTAGGAGTAGACCGCGACGCTGACTCAGCGAGAAACCGTACGAGGTCTCTGGCTTTGATGCTTCGATTGAAATCCGAAAGCGATGACATGGTCCATTCGAGAGACCTCGCTTCCCGAGAGGTGTTGGGCCCCATTTTCCAGCCCCATAGCTCGACAAGCTCTTGACTACGCTGTTCCTCGTCCAGCGATGCTAAGCTCTCGGGAGCGATCGTCGAAGGCAAGCTGCCAGATTGTTGCGCAATCCACAGAGCCAACGCTGACGCTTCGGCCCAGTTCCATCGAAGAGCAAAGGCGGAATACCGATCGGCAAATTGCTTAAAGTTATTGACCATCGCGTAACGAGCGAGGTCCTCTCTGATAAAGATGACGCATCCCACGTTCTTTGTTGGAAGTTGAGAAAGCCAATCAGGGACAAGTCGCAGTAGCGCCTCCACCGCCGCTTGCTCCTGCTCACTTGATCGCAATCTCGAGAACAGGGTTTCGATCCCGTCGAAGATGCCGACGACCGCATGGCCGGGAAGCAGTGCTTCAGTGAACCGTCCAAATGCTTCAGGTGTCCCGGGTGTAAATCCTGCACGCCACGCAATCATATCCAACCAAAATTGTCGCCAAACTACCGCACTGCCGGCATCTGGCCGTTGTAACTGCCGCTGGACCGCGTCCGCGATTAGCTGATCATTGAGTGGCATTCCGCCCGTCAACGCCCGTGCTGTTTCAGCCGTTACCTTGCGCTCTGCCTCGCGGGCATCGCGATCTAGATCCTGCGGTGGCGTTACGGGTAGCACCAAAGCTTCGGAAGATCGAGGCTGCTTTAGACTTCCTACGCCCAGCTTTTGAGTGAAGGTTCCCCACGTCTTAGACAAAGCTAGTGACATGAAAGTATATGACTTGCCCGAACCCTTTTCACCGATAACGGTAACCGTTGGCGGAGCACTTTGGTGGCGCTCGGCAAGGTTGACCAGCGAATCTGTGGGATAGATGTCGGCTTGCGGCTGGCTTTCCGCAAAGATGCTCTTTCGCGCGTATTCTGCAAGTCTTTCACGTCGCTGATTCGCATCTGTGAGAACCCTGTCCTGTCCTAGGACAGACGGTGCGGACAGCGGGACGAGTGATCCGAAAATCGAATACATTTGATCCGGGAGGTTGGTTCGGATCAAACTCCGCTGCGTTTCCCTCAAGTCGCGGGGTAGGATTGTTACTGTCGGGTCTGCATCGACGATGGAGGTCGTGATCGATGCCTCCTGAAACGGGTTCTCGGGTGCGTCCGTAAGTTGATCAGACGACCTTAACTGCTCCAAGAACAGGCGAATCTCCTCCTCAAACACCGCCATGGCAGCCAGTGCACTCTCTTGTCCAAACCCAGCTTCTGTAAGCCCCGGAGGACTTTGATTTATAATGACTGTAGGAAGGCTCGCGTCGAATTGTGTGCTCGATGCGGCTCGCCATTTGGAAGCCATTTCGCGCATGCGGTCCAGCAGCATAATCGTTCCATCAATGGCTTGGCCGTTCAACGTGGTGACGAGAACGTGCTGAAGCCGAGGGTCAAGGAACAGGGACGCAACCAGCTCGGAAAGACCGGCGCGAAGATCAACAATGACGAGATCAGCCCCAATTCTTTTCCCGAGACGGGCAACTAGCGAGCCTACAAAGAAAGGAGATCTCTTTCCGGAAAGAGTGAGAGTTTCAGGCGAAACGCTGGGAAGACCGAGATCGCGTGTGCAAGGTAGAACTATCAAGCCATCTATCTCTTGATCCGCAAGTCGACCAGCTACAGTCTCAATCGCGTCGTTAGCTTCAATCTCCGAAGATGTAGCTGCAATTGCAAGCAAATCCGCGAATGCAATTCGCGGTTTGGGCATCGAATGTTTGAGTAGGCTGGATATTCCAGGAGCTTCGAAGTCTGCGTCGATGAAAAGAACGCGGCGGTGAACCTTATGCACCGCCGCCGCTAAGGCGAGCGCGAGCGTGGTTCGCCCCATTCCACCTTTGAAAGAATGAAAAGTAAGCACCGGTGGGCAGTCGCCTAAGTCATCAGTCTCGGCTACTTCATACGGCATGTTATAGACCACTACGGATCCCGACATAAGGGTTGGCCGAAGCCGCAGGCGCTGGCCTGTTTTCCAATCCTCCTCGACCCTTTCAAACTCTACCGGAAGAAGGCGAGGCGAGGCGGAGCTTGTCGCCTCAAGTGCGATCGCAAGTTCGTCCTCCAGAAAGCGCGGACCAAAGGTCTGCCGAAGCCACGCCTTAACCGGCTCCATCGCCGCTTGAGGGAGTAGAGAGAGAGCTAGGCGCGATGGCAGCGGCTGTGCTCTGAGCACCTCCCGCGGAGCTGAGCGAACCGTTTCACCGTCCCGCAGGCGGTTGAGCACATCGAGATAGGTGTAGAACTCTGTCATCTTAAATTCCCTGAGTCGCCATTCGCGTGTCAATCGCCTGCAGTATGGTTTCCAGCCATTGTTCCACATTGATCAAGTACCCGTCGGCGATCTTGACACCATAGCGGGCAGCTTCGTGTAATTTATACGGTGGAAATGTATCACCGTTAACGGCGAAGGAATGAGGGGTGCTTCCAACATCCACGGGGAGGAGGCCAGCAGCGAGGCAAAGTTGCTCTATGTTGTGCAGATCAATCTGGCCTCTTGGCAGTCCCAAGCTTGCCACCAAAGCATTCCTGAGGTCGCCGGTACTTGGAAGCGAACCGGACATCATCACCAAATACTTCAAACCGCACTCAGCGGCGTAGAAAAGCGAAACAAACCGAGAGCGTCTCGGTACGCCCGCGACGCCTGATGCTGATCGATGGCGCTGGAAGGCTCGCCTTATGGCTACTGGATCAGACGAGACTTGAACATCCCTTGTAACTACGGCGTTTCGGCTCGTCACCGCTCAACCTGCTTGGCACACGTCCGTTCCGTAGCACAACTCATCGACATGGGCCAAGGCTTCGAGGCTGGGAAAGGGCTTGAGGCGACACATGAATGAAAGGAGGGGATGTCGCCTTCCGCAACAGGCAGTTTTGCTGGAGACGAGCGCCAGAACCGGACCGACCGCTTCCGGCCCCGGAGCGGTAATTCATCCAAGCCGACGCCAATGTCTCCTACTGGCGCAAAGCTGACTCACTCCCCCCTGTCACACCCCTGTAAAACACCCGCTCTATCCCTCGGCGCCATCTTTCTCGCACCGAGGGCAATTCCATGAAAACGCTTCTCTCCGCCGTTGCCGCCACGCTCGTCGCAGGCCTTCTTTCCACCACGGCCTTTGCCGAAAACCTGGTGCTTTATACGAGCCAGCCGAACGAGGATGCGCAGGCGACGGTGGATGCGTTCACGGCGGCGAACCCCGGCGTCGAGGTCGAGTGGGTGCGCGAGGGGACGACGAAGATCATGGCCAAGCTGATGGCCGAGATCGAGGCGGGCAATCCGGTGGCGGACGTGCTTCTGATCGCCGACACGGTGACGATGCAGCGGCTGAAGGAGGGCGGGCATCTGCTGCCGCACAAGTCGCCGGAGGCGGCGGGCTACGATGCGGCGCTCTATGATGCGGACGGCGCCTATTATTCGACCAAGATGATCACCACCGGCATCGTCTACAACACGTCGGTGGCGATGAAGCCGGAAGGCTGGCAGGATCTTGCCAAGCCGGAGGCGAAGGGCCTCGTCACCATGCCGAGCCCGCTGACCTCCGGCGCGGCGCTGATCCATGCCGAGACGCTGGCCGGCATCCCCGGCCTCGGCTGGGATTATTACAAGGCGCTCGCCGAAAACGGCGCGACGGCGGCCGGCGGCAACGGTGGCGTGTTGAAGGCGGTGGCGACCGGCGAGAAGGCCTATGGCATGCTCGTCGACTTCATGGCGATCCGCGAGAAGACCAAGGGCGCGCCGGTGGAATTCGTCTTCCCGGCCGAGGGCGTTTCCGCCGTCACCGAGCCGGTCGGCATCCTGAAGACTGCCAAGAACGTCGATGCCGCGAAGAAATTCGTCGACTTCCTCATCTCCGAGGAAGGCCAGAAGGTGGCGGTGAAGATGGGCTATATCCCGGCCCGCAACGGCGTGGCGCTGCCGGAAGGTTATCCGGCCCGCGAGACGATCAAGGTGCTGCCGGTCGATGCCGCCGCGGCGGTCAAGAATTCCGAAGCGGCTCTCAAAACCTTCTCCGGCATTTTCGGGACGAACTGACCGCCTTATGACAGGAGCGGACGAGATCGCCCGCAGCCGGCGCTTGCGCGCTCCGGCGGCAGCGCCGGACGCGGAAAGAGGCTCCGGGGTCAAGAACCTGGAGCCGCCCCTGCGCCTGCGGTCGACGGCGCGGCGGTTCGGCCGGTTGCGGTTTCTCTTTCTCTTTGGGGGCGGCGAGGCGGCGGAAAGCCGGTCACCTCAGACGACTGCCGCTAGGCTGCCGGACGAACTGACGCGGACTTTAAGCGGCGTCGAATTGCCGGCGGTGCCTCACGCTACGGAAGAAGGCTCCCCTAAGGCGAAGTCAGCGCAGCATGCCGATCGGGCAGGGCGGTGGTTCGCCTTCCGCTTGCGCAAGCGGCGGGCGCCGTCCGGCGGCGAGCCGGCCTGGCTGCTGCCCTTCGTGCTCGGCGCCGTGCTGCTGCTTTCCGTGCTGCCGCTTGCCCGCCTTGCCGGGGCGGGGGTGAGCGGCCTTGTCGACGGGCAGGCGGCGCAACTGATCTTCGAGCCGGCGACCTTCTCAGCACTTCGCAACACGCTTGTCACCGCCACCGGCGGAATGGCCGTTTCGCTCGCCCTCGGTTCGCTCTTCGCCTTCGCGGTGGCGCTCACCGACATCAGGGGCAAGCTGGCTTTGAGCTTCGCCTTCATGCTGCCGATGATGATCCCTCCGCAGGTGACGGCGCTCGCCTGGGTGGAGATGTCGGGGCCGGCGAGCCCCTTGCTCAAGACGCTCGGGCTGGCGCCGCCGCTCGGCAGCCCGCAGCCGCTCTATTCGCTTTCCGGCATCGCGCTTCTGCTCGGCGTGCAGCACGCGCCGCTCGTCTTCCTGGCGTTGAAAGCCGGGCTTGCGGCGAGCCCGCGCGACGGCATCGAAGCGGCGCGGCTTGCCGGCGCCGGACCGTTCCGGGTGTTTCGCGATATCGTGCTGCCGCTCGGCGCTCCGGGGCTGATCGCCGGCGGGGCGATCGCCTTCGTCTCCGGCATCGGCAATTTCGGCATTCCGGCAATCCTCGGCATTCCCGCCGGGATCGAGACGCTGCCGACGCTGATCTTCAGCCGGCTGGCGAGCTTCGGCGCCGCCACCTTCGGGGAGATCGCGCTGATCTCGACGCTGATCGCGGCGATCTCCGCCGCTGGGCTCATCGTGCAGCAGCGGGCACTTGCCGGCCGCGACTATCGCCTCATCGGCCATTCCGGGGCACGCGCCGCCTTCGCGCTCGGGCGCTTTCGCATCGCTCTCGAAGTGCTGCTCTGGGCGCTGCTGGCGCTGGTGCTGGCAGCGCCCCTGCTGGCGCTCGTCGCAAGCTCGCTGGTGCCGGCCTATGGCGTGCCGCTCAATCTCAACACCATGTCGCTCAGCGCCTATGCAGAAATCCTGTTCCGCCAGTCGATCACGCTGACGGCGCTCAAGAATTCGCTGTTCCTGGCTTCCGCCGCGGCACTCGGGCTGCTCACCGTCACCGTGCCGGCCGCCTATCTCTTGACCCGGCGGAAGGGTGCGCTCGCCAATCTCATCGCCATCCTGATCGAGATTCCCTATGCGCTGCCCGGCATCGTGCTCGCCGTCGCCTTCATCCTCACCTTTGCGGCACCCCTGCCGGGCGTCGGCGTCTCGCTCTACGGGACGATCTGGATCATCCTTGCCGCCTATTTTTCCTCCTTCCTCGCCGTCAGCCTGAAGCCGGTGCTGAGCGCCTTCCTGCAGATGGACCCTGCGCTCGAGGAGGCGGCAAGGCTTGCCGGTGCGGGCTTCTTCCGCCGCATGCGCGACGTGCTGCTGCCGCTCGTTGCGCCCGCCGCCGGCGCCTCCGTCATCCTCGTCTTCCTGATCGCGGCGAACGAACTGACCGTCTCGGCGCTGCTCTGGTCGGCGGGCACCCAGACGCTCGGCGTGGCGATCTTCAATCTCGACGACAGCGGCTCCTCCGATCTCGCATCGGCACTGTCGGTGCTCGTCGTCCTCTTGGTGATCGCGCTGATGACGGCGCTCGAATTCTTGGCGAAACACCTGCCGGAGGGCGTGCTGCCGTGGCGCAACTGATCCTGAACCATCTGACCAAGGATTACGGCAGCGGAAGGCCGGCGGTGGCCGACGTCTCGCTGACGCTGCGCAGGCAGGCGTTTCTGGCGCTTCTCGGGCCGTCCGGCTGCGGCAAGACGACGGTGCTCAGGATGATTGCCGGCTTCGAGCAGCCGAGCGACGGCTCGATTTCCTATGGCGAGCGGCGGCTTTCGGACGCGGAGCGCGCGTTGCCGCCGGAAAAGCGCAACATGGCGATGGTGTTTCAGTCCTATGCGCTCTGGCCGCATATGACCGTCGCGGAAAATGTCGGCTATCCCTTGAAGGTGCGGGGCGTTTCCGGCGCGACCTGGCGCAAGCTCGTCGGCGAGGCGCTGTCGCTGGTCAAGCTCACCGAGTATGCCGAGCGGCGGCCGGCCGAGCTTTCCGGCGGCCAGCGCCAGCGGGTGGCGCTGGCCCGCTGCCTCGTCACCCAGCCGGACGTGGTGCTGCTCGACGAGCCGCTCGCCAATCTCGACCAGCATCTGAGGAAGGCAATGGAGGAGACGTTCCGCGCCTTTCACGAGCGATCCGGGGCCACGATGGTTTATGTCACCCACGACCAGGCCGAGGCGATGGCACTCGCGACCGACGTCGCTGTCATGTCGGAAGGCCGGCTCCTGCAGGTGGCGCCGCCGGGGAGATCTATGCCCGGCCGGAGGGCCGGGTGGTCGGCGGGCTGATCGGGCGCGGCAGTATTCTACGGCTGAATATGCCCGAGAATGGCGAACGGCGGCTCGATTGGCCGCTGTTGCGGGAGGCGTTTGGTGTCGTAAGCGGAAAATCGGCTCCCACCGACAAGGGCCCGCTGGCCGACGTGCTGGTGCGGCCGGAGCAGGTGCACCGCGGCACCGACGGCATTCCGATGCGGGTCGTCTCATCGGTGTTCGAGGGAGAGCGCTTCGCCCTGGAGCTTGCGCTTCCCGATGGGCAGCGGCTGAAGGCCTATAGCAATGCGGCGATCGCCGAGGGCGCGCTCGCGCCGTTCGTCGTGAGCGGCGGCTGGCGGCTCTGAGCTGGCATCTCTGCTTGGGCCCGCCTTGAGGAGGCGGGCGGGGTCGTTTCGCAGACCGTCATCCCTGTGCTCGTCACAGGGATCCAGCCACGGCGTGTCTGCGCCGTGAATAGGCAAGGCGCCAAAGGGCAGGATTCCGACAGCCTTCCGCCCGCTGCATCTAACCACAGTTGCAACACACAGGATTCCTGTGACGAGCACAGGAATGAGGAGGGTGTGTTTATGGGGGCGACACTAGAGAGCAAAGCTAGAGGAGGAACAAAGCAGGTGATATTCCGCGAGGCTGGATGAAATTTCAAACCAGTTGCAATATGCAATCACTTACGTCATAATCCATGGGAAAAACGGCCAGAAGTAAAGGAGGAGACAATGAAGCTTCACCAGGGCATGGGACCGAATTCCTATAGGGTGCGCATCTTCCTCAAGGAAAAGGCGATCGAGGTGCCGATGGTCGAGGTCGATTTCGCCAAGGGCGAGCACAGGGCGCCGGACTTCCTGAAGCTCAATTCGCTCGGCCAGATTCCGGTATTGGAGCTCGACGACGGAACGATCATCACCGAAAGCGTCGCGATCTGCCGCTATTTCGAGGAGGCCCAGCCGGAACCGCCGCTTTTCGGATCGGACGCAGTCAGCCGTGCCAAGGTGGAGATGTGGAACCGGCGGGCGGAACTGGTGATCTTCGCCACGATCGGCAATGTCGCGCTGCACTCGGATGCGTTCTTCAAGGATCGCCTCACACAGTTTCCGGCCTTCGCCGAGACCGAGCGGCAGGCGGTGCCGAAGAAATGGGCCTGGCTCGACCGTGAGCTTGCCGATGGCCGACCGTTCCTCGCCGGAGACAATTTCTCGGTCGCCGATATCACGGCTGGCGTCTGCGACTGGCTGGGCGAAGTCTTCGGCATGGAAATCCCAGCTTCGCTGAAGAACGTGCAGCGCTGGAACGAGCGGGTGAGGAGCCGGCCGAGCTGGAACGCGTGAGGCCGGAAGGGCTCGGCATCGGGCCTCGTCGGGAAGGCGTCATCTGAAAGGGGGCCGCCGTTCCGGCTCCGACAGGTCGCTTAGATCCGTTATCGTGCGGGAACCAGCATGGGGCTCGCACGTTCCCCGTCAGCACTACAAAGGCGAGGTCGGGGAGGCCGACCCGGCAAGAGAGGCGGGCGATCTCATGTATTTCATGGCTCTTGCGACGGACTATGATGGCACTTTGGCCGAGGAGGGTACGGTTCGGCCGGAAACTCTCGAAGCGCTGAGAAGGCTGAAAGAGACCGGCCGCAAGCTGCTGCTCGTCACCGGGCGCGAATTGCCGGACCTCAAGCGGGTTTTCCCCGAGATCGACCTGTTCGACAAGGTCGTCGTCGAGAACGGCGCCTTGCTCTATTCGCCCGATAGCGGTGAGGAGACGCCGATCGCGCCGGCGCCGCCGCCGGAATTTGTCGAGCGCCTTCGGCAGAAGGGCGTCGACGACATATCGGTCGGGCGCTCGATCGTCGCCACCTGGGAGCCGCATCAGGCGGCCGCGCTGGAAGCGATCAATGAACTCGGGCTCGAACTCGAGATCATCTTCAACAAGGGCGCAGTGATGGTGCTTCCGACCGGCGTCAATAAGGCGACCGGATTGAAGGCGGCGCTGAAGGAGATGCAGCTTTCGTTCCTGAATGTCGTGGCCGTCGGCGATGCGGAGAACGACCACGCCTTGCTCCGGATGTGCGGCTGTGGCGCGGCGGTGGCGAACGCCTTGCCGGCGCTGAAAGATACGGCCGATTTTGCGCTTGAAGGTGCGCGCGGCGAGGGCGTCGAAGAATTGATCGCGGCGATGGTCGAGCGCGACTATGCGTTCTGCACCAATCAGCGCCACCAGGTGCCTGTCGGCGAGGGTGAGAACGGGTCGGTGGAAATTGGGCCGCCTGACGTGCTGTTGATCGCCGGAAGTTCGAGCGTCGGCAAGTCGGCGCTCGCAACGGCGCTTTCGGAGCGTTTGCGAGAGCGGCGCTTCCAGTTCTGCGTCTTCGATCCGGCGGGTGATTACGAGGATCTCGAAGGTGTGGTGACCGTCGGCAACGGTTCGACCACGCCGACGGACAGCCAGGTGCTCGAAATCCTCGCCAATCCGGACGACAATGTGGTTGTGAGCGCGCTCGGCTTCGAGCCCAAGGAACGGCCTTCCTTCTTCGCCAAGCTGCTGCCGGGCCTTTCGGCGCTTCGCGCCCGGACGGGCAGACCGCACTGGCTGATCATCGACGAGGCCCATCACCTCGTGCCGGCGGTGCGCGACGGTGAGCCGGAGCCGCTCTCGGAAGGCATCTCGGGAATGATCATGATCACCGACCATCCCGATGCGTTTTCGCCCAAGGCGCTCGCGGCGGTAACGGCGGTGGTGGCCCTCGGCTCCGAGGCGCGCCAGGCGATCGAGAGCTTCTGCGGGGCGGTCGGCGAGGCGCCGCCGGCAGGCCTCGATCAAGTCCGCGAAGACGACGAGCTGCTTTTCTGGCGCCGCGCGACGGGTACATTCGTGCAGCGCATCCGGGCGGAAAAGCCGAAGCAGGTTCTCAGGCGCCAGACCCGCAAACATGCCGAGGGGCATCTGGGCGAGGAGGCGAGCTTCTATTTCCGCGGCCCGGAGAACAGGATGAACCTGCGCGCCCACAATCTGACGATCTTCCTGCAGATTGCCGAGGGGATCGACGAGGAGACCTGGGAGCACCATCTCAGGGCCGGCGACTACTCGAAATGGTTCGGCGACCGCATTGGCGATCAGGACTTCGCGCAGGAAGTCGCCGGAATCGAAGAGGATCGTTCCCTTTCGCCCGCCGCGAGCCGGAAGAGGCTCGCCGAGGCCGTGCGCCGTCGCTACACCCTACCTGCGTCCGGGAAGGACTGAGGTGGCGGCGAGGGCGGTTGGAACGAGAGCTTAGCGTTTCGGCTTCTGCTTCGTGCCGGCGCTCCTTCCATCAGAGCTCTTGGAACGCTCCTCGAACCGGTCGGCGCCTTTGGCGAGATCGGATCCCTTTTGCGCTTCCACCTTCTTCTCTTCTTTCGCGGCGCTCTTGCGCAAGCCGCGAGCGGATTGCTTGCCCTTTGCCGTCGGGGCTTGTTCGACACCCATTGCAGCCACTCCTCAAGGAAGACGGAATGGAACGTGCCGGGGCGTTTCCTTGTTCCTTCCGGAATGCTTTTCGCCTTTTCCACGCCGGAATTGGGAGCGACGGAGCGTGCAACTTGTGCGCTCGATTCCGGCGGCGGTTCGCCTGCCGTTCACGTAGCTGTGGACTTGCCTTGATTTTGCCCCTCTTGCCTTCTCCCTGGCCTTTTTGAATTCCTAGAATGGAGGCGCGTGATTCGCGCCGCACCGCATTCGATCGCGTTTCCCGGGGCACGGGCAGCTTTCGACGGCCGGGGAACTGCCCAAGGAGAAGAGCCATGACAGAGTACAAGAAGCCGATCATCACCGAGATGCGCCCGAAAATCACTGTCATCGGTGTCGGTGGTGGCGGCGGCAACGCGATCAACAACATGATCACCGAAGACCTGCAGGGCGTCGACTTCATCGCCGCCAATACGGATGCGCAGGCGCTCGCCATGTCGAAGGCGGCGCGGCGGATCCAACTCGGCGCGGCGATCACCGAGGGCCTCGGCGCCGGCTCGCTGCCGGATATCGGCAATGCGGCGGCGCAGGAATCGATCGACGAAATCATGGATCATCTGGGCGGCACGCATATGTGCTTCGTCACCGCCGGCATGGGCGGCGGCACCGGCACCGGTGCGGCGCCGGTGATTGCCGAGGCGGCGCGGCGGGCCGGAATCCTGACGGTCGCCGTCGTCACCAAGCCCTTCAGCTTCGAAGGCAAGCGGCGCATGCAGACCGCGGAGCTGGGCATCGAGCGGCTGCGCGAGAGCGCCGACACTGTGATCGTCATCCCCAACCAGAACCTTTTCCGCATTGCCGATGCCAAGACCACCTTTGCCGACGCCTTCATGATCGCCGACCGGGTGCTCTATTCCGGCGTCAGCTGCATTACCGATCTCATCGTCAAGGAAGGCCTGATGAACCTCGACTTCGCGGACGTGAAGACGGTGATGAAGGGCATGGGCCGCGCCATGATGGGTACTGGCGAGGCAGCCGGCGAAAGTAGGGCGATGATGGCGGCGGAAGCGGCGATCGCCAACCCGCTGCTCGACGAAGTGTCGATGCGCGGCGCCAAGGGCGTGCTGGTGTCGATCTCCGGCGGCATGGACATGACACTTTTCGAGGTGGACGAAGCGGCGACCCGGATCCGCGAGGAGGTCTACGACGAGGCCGACATCGTCGTCGGCGCGATCTTCGACCGCAGCCTGGACGGCACTTTCCGCGTTTCGGTCGTGGCGACCGGCCTCGACAGCGGCCGCGGCACCGAGGCAGCGGCGCCCGAGGCGATGAACGGCCAGGCGGCGGCCGCGCCGGCTCGCACGCTGCAATAGGGAGGCTCGCGAGTTTAGGCGCTGCCAATATGATGGATAGACGAGCCGTCCTCGCTTCACTCATCCAGTTCGATAGATCCTTGACTGAATTGAGAGCGGCACTCGCTGAGCTGTGTTGGGATTCTGATGCAGTCATCACGTTAAAGCGTGACGATGTTGCCTCAATTTTGAGACGATTCGAAAACGGCGAAATCGACGAACACTCCGTGGAGGCCTGGGCAAATCTCGTCTAGGTTCGCGAGGATATCGGGTTCGAGTTGGAACACGAGGAGACGATTGCGACTGCGATTCATAAACTCGCGAATCCCTACCTTCATGGTCAGGTCACAGCCATTATGTCCGAGATCCTTGTCGACCTTCGCTGAGCGACTATGGGTCTAGGCAAGCGGTTTCGTCCGGGACGCTCGGCCTTAGCAAGACTCTCATTCCGGCAGGCCGGCGCGGCGCAGATCGTTGACGAAGCGATCGATGAAATGCTCCGGCATGGCCGGCAGGCGGCCAAAATAGAATTCGGCCCGCGCCTTGTCGGCGGTCATGTCCGGTCGTCGGCAAAGAAGGGCGGCGATTGCGTCGCGCGCTTCGGCGCTTGGCCCGCCGGCGCCGAGAGCGGCTGCCAGCACCATGGCCGGCCAGAAGGTGACGTTTTCCTGGCGCAGCGAGGCGCGGGCAGCGGCCGCCGATTCCGCAAGCCGTCCCGACTGGTAGTGGGCGATCGCCAGCATGTTGTGGAAGGTCCAGAGGTGTGGATCGCGCGGGCTCAACCGGAAAGCTTCGTTGATCGCGGCGATGCCTTCCTCCGGGCGTTCGACATAGCAAAGCGCCTGGCCGAGGGCGAAATGGCCCTGGGCGAAGCTCGCGTCGAGCCGGAGTGCATTGCGCAGATGATCGATGCCGCGCTCCGGCTGGCCGCCGAGCGCCAGTGCCCGACCGAGCGCCAGATGCGCTGCGGGCTCGCGGCTGTCGAGGGCGATCGCCCGCTCGGCGAGCCTGATGGCATCGCCGATCCGCTCGGCCCGTTCCTCCAGCGGTCCGTACCAGCCGAGCTGGATATGGACATACGCGAGCCGCGCATGGGCCTGGGCGAAGGCGGGCTCGAGGGCGATGGCTCGCTCGAAGAGTTGCTTGGCGGTCTTCAGATCGTCGAGGTTGAACTTATAGAGGTGCCAGAGGCCCTTCAGATAGATGTTCCAGGCATCCATGTCGGCGGTGGGATGGCCACGCAGCGCAGCGAATTCGATCATCCCGAGTTCTGGCTCGACGGTGCCGGTGATCTGGCCGGCGATTTCGTCCTGGAGGACGAAGATATCATCGAGCGTCCGGTCATAGCGCTCCGCCCAGAGCAGCATGCCGCTTTCGCCGCTCAGCAATTGGGCGGTGATGCGGATGCGACTTCCGGAGCGGCGAATGCTGCCCTCGATGACGTATTTGACGCCGAGGTCCTCGGCTACCTTCCTGACGTCGACCGACTTGCCCTTGTAGGAGAAGGACGAGTTGCGGGCGACCACCCTGAGCCAGCGGCAGCGGGCGAGCGTCGCGATCAGTTCTTCCGTGAAGCCGTCGGAAAAATGCTCCTGCTCGCCGACGCTGGAGAGGTTGACGAAGGGCAGGACGGCAATCGAAGGGCGCTGACGCTCCTGTAGCGGCCGTTGGTCCGGCGGCGGCGCAGCGGGGGCGGGCTCGGACGCCTCACCCGGTTGCCACCGCCAGATGCGAATGGGGCGGTGTACGTCGCTGAGCGTCCGCTTGCCGATATCGGTGGCCGGGAAATCAAGCTTGGACGCGACGTGATCATGAACCTGCTGCGAAACGCAGATTCCGCCGGGCGGAGCGATTTCCTGGAGGCGCGCGGCGACGGTAACGCCATCGCCATGGATGTCGTCGTCTTCGACAATGACGTCGCCGAGGTGAATGCCGATACGCAGTTCCAGGCGCTGGGTGCCGCCCTTTTCGTTGTGCTGCGGCATCATCTGCTGGATTGTCATGGCGCAGCCGACGGCATCGACAACGCTCGCGAACTCCGCCAGCAATCCGTCGCCCGTCTGCTTTACGATCCGGCCGCTATGCGCGGCGATTGTCGGGAGGATCAAGGTGCTGCGGCAGGCCTTCAGCGCGCTGAAGGTTCCCGCCTCGTCGAGCCCCATCAAACGGCTGTAGCCGACGACATCCGCATCCAGGATGGCTGCCAGCCGCCTCATGCGGCAATCTCCCGGACCTGGTGCGGTGATGGGCTTTGACGAATCCAAATCATGGGTGCGATCGATTCCGAGCCGCGGGATATCGGCGAATTTGCCGCTTTAGTTCTTTATCCGCTGGCAGAGCCTAGCAACCGCACGAGTGCCTGTGAAGTGGTATCGGTACCCTCAAAAGCATAGCGGGCAGCCGCCGAGCTCGGACTTGATGGAGTCTCCGACCGCTCGGTGTCATTTCCCCCGGCGGCTAACCCGCCAGATGATGTTGCCGACGTCGTCGGCGACGAGCAGGGCGCCCGTTTTGTCGATTGCGACGCCGACCGGCCGACCCATGGCCTTGTTGTCGCGGCCGATGAAGCCGGTGAGGACGTCGCTCGGCGGGCCGTTCGGTTCGCCATTGCGGAAGGGGACGAAGACGACCTTGTATCCGCTATAGACGCTTCTATTCCAGGAGCCGTGCTGGCCGACGAAAGCGCCGTTGCGGTAGCTCGGCCCCAGTTTCGCTTCCTTGGAGAATGTCAGCCCAAGCGAGGCCGTGTGCGAGCCGAGCGCGTAGTCCGGTTTGATCGCCCTGGCGACGAGGTCCGGCCGCTGCGGCTTGACCCGTGCGTCGGCGTTCTGGCCGAAATAGCTGTAAGGCCAGCCGTAGAAACCGCCGGCGCGGACAGAGGTCATGTAGTCCGGGACGAGGTCGTCACCGATCTCGTCCCGCTCGTTGACGGCGACCCAGAGCTCGCCGCTCTCGGGGTTCCAGGAGAGGCCATTCGGATTGCGCAGCCCCGAGGCGAAGACCCGGGTGCGGCGGCTTGCCCGGTCGACCTCGAGCACGCCTGCACGGTTTATCTCCGCCGCCATGCCGTTTTCCCCGACGTTGCTGTTGGAGCCCACCGTAACGTAAAGCTTGCGGCCGTCGCGGCTCGCAATGACGTCCTTGGTCCAATGGTGGTTCAGATCACCCGCGGGCAGATCGACGATCTTTTCCGGTCTCGTGGTTATCCGGGTCCGGCCGCTCCTATAGGGGAAGGCGACCAGCGCATCGGTGTTGGCGACGTATAGCCGGCCGTTCGACAAGGTCATGCCGAAGGGCGAATTGAGCCCCTCGATAAATGTCCGGCGCAGATCGGCGACACCGTCGCCATCCGTGTCGCGCAGCAGCGTGATGCGATTAGCACTCTTCGTCGCCGCGCCAGCGCGTTTCATTGCGGCTCCCATGACCAACTTGCGAAGGCTGAAGCCGCTGTTCTCCTTCTCCGGAGCATTGCTTTCGGCGACCAGCACATCGCCGTTCGGCAGCACATGCAGCCAGCGCGGGTGGTCCAGGCCGGATGCAAAGGCATTCACCGTCAATCCTTTCGCCGGCTGCGGTAACGCACCTCCCGGCCAGCCTTTCGCCTCGGCAATTCTTATAGTCGGGATCAGCGTCGGTCTCGGCTTCGGCAGCGTGGGGTTCGGACCGTAGCCGCCGCTCCCGGCGATTGCGCCGGTGCGTTGCGCGGAGACGCTCGTGCAGCCGGCGAGGAGCGCGCCTATGACGACGACCATAAGTGAGTTGCGCCGGAAGCCGGTCTTCATCGGAGGTCCTCGGAACGTATTGTGCCGCTTCGGCGTTAGACGCGCGGCCGCTTCGCAATATTCCTTGTCGGTCACCAAACAGCCGCGTTCCCTTCTTGTTCCTGCAATCTTTGCGTGGGGCAGCATTCGGGAGTATTCTTGAAGCAGCTCGAAACGACTGGGGCGCGACGCCTCGAATTGGGCGTTCTGCCTCTTAGAACTTTGAATCGCCTGCGGAAACTTGTTCCTAAGATGCGCAGGCTCTGGGAGGAAAAGATGAAGCAAGGAACCCGGAACCGGGGGAAGACATCGCGCCGCCAATTTCTGAGCGGCGCGGCCATGGCCGGCGCAGCGGCAGTCGCGGCGCCTAGCGTCGTCAAGGCGCAAGGGCCGACCAACATGCGCTGGCAAAGCACCTGGCCGTCGAAGGACATCTTTCACGAGTTCGCAATCGATTTCGCCAAGAAGGTCAACGACATGACCGGCGGCGATCTGAAGATCGAGGTGCTGCCGGCGGGCGCCGTCGTGCCGGCATTCGGCCTGCTCGATGCGGTATCCCAGGGGACGCTCGACGGCGGCCACGGCGTCGTCGCCTACCACTACGGCAAGCAGTCGGCGCTGGCCCTTTGGGGCTCCGGGCCGGGCTTCGCCATGGACGCCAACATGCTGCTCGCCTGGCACAAGTATGGCGGTGGCAAGGACCTTCTTGCCAAGCTTTACGAATCGATCGGCGCCAATGTCGTTTCGTTCCTCTACGGGCCGATGCCGAC
Organism: Sinorhizobium fredii USDA 205; assembly: GCF_001461695.1. GTDB lineage: Bacteria > Pseudomonadota > Alphaproteobacteria > Rhizobiales > Rhizobiaceae > Sinorhizobium > Sinorhizobium fredii. The sequence goes on from NZ_AUTC01000035.1 coordinate 17,052, forward strand.
GCAACCGCTCGGCTGGTTCAAGAAGCCGGTCGCCAAGGTCGAGGATATCCAGGGCCTCAAGTTCCGCACGGTCGGCATTTCGATCGATGTCTTCACCGGGCTCGGCGCCGCAGTCAACGCCTTGCCGGGCGGCGAGATCGTCGCCGCTCTCGATCGCGGCCTGCTCGACGCGGCGGAATTCAACAATGCCTCCTCCGACCGGGTGCTCGGTTTCCCGGACGTATCGAAAATCTGCATGCTGCAGAGCTACCACCAGAATGCCGAGCAGTTCGAAATCCTGTTCAACAAGGCACGATACGACCAGTTGCCGGAGCAGATGAAGGCGATCATCTCCAACGCGGCGGAGGCCGCCTCCCAGGACATGCACTGGAAAGCGATCGACCGCTATTCGCGGGACTATGTGGCGATGCAGACCTCCGATCAGGTCAAGTTCTACAAGACGCCGGAGGCGATCCTCAAGAGACAGCTCGAGGTCTACGACGAGGTGGTGAAAAAGAAAGCTGCAGAGAACCCGCTGTTCAAGGAGGTCATTCAATCCCAGATCGCCTTTGCAGAGCGCGCGACGCGGTGGGAACAGGATACCCTCGTCGGCCGGCGGCTGGCGTTCGACCACTATTTCGGGAAAGAGGGGGTGGCGAAGTCGCTCTGACTTTCTCACCTTTCACGCGTCACCGGGCGATGCCGGTGACGCGTGATCGGAGCATGGGGCATTCTGGGGGGCGCGCGTGGACGTTCAGCATTTTCTCATCAGCATCGACAAGGTCAGCGTGTGGTTCGGCAAGGCCGCCGCATGGCTGATCATCGGTCTGATGGTGCTGGTCTGCGTCGAGGTATTCAAGCGCTACATCCTCAATGCGCCGACCGCCTGGATCTTCGACGCGAGCAACATGCTCTACGGCACGCTGTTCATGCTGGCCGGTGCCTATGCGCTGGCGCAGAACGCCCATGTGCGCGGTGATTTCATCTACAGCTCGCTGAAACCCCGCACACAGGCCGCGCTCGATCTTGCGCTTTATATCTTATTCTTCCTGCCGGGCGTCGCAGCACTCGTCTATGCCGGATACGACTATGCCGCCCTTTCATGGCGCATCGGCGAACACTCCACCGTGACGGCGGAAGGGCCGCCGATCTACTATTTCAAGACAGTCATTCCCGTGGCCGGCGCCCTCGTGATGCTGCAGGGGCTCGCCGAGATCGTGCGCTGCATCGCCTGTCTAAGGACCGGGGAATGGCCGCGCCGGATGAAGGACGTCGAGGAGATGGACGTGGTCGCCGAGCAGCTTGCCCACAGCGAACATGTCGACGTCGAGGCTCGCGCGGCCGCGATCGAGCGGGCGCAGGACATCGAGAAAGCGGCTCGGCAGCGCGGCCTCGGGGGTGAGGAGGAGCCGTGAGCGACCCGTTTCTCGGATTGACCATGCTGATGCTTATCGTCGTCGTGATCCTGATGGGATTTCCGACGGCCTTCACGCTGATGGGGCTCGGCATGGTCTTCGGCTTCTACGCCTTCTACAACCCCGCCGAACACTGGATCGACAATCGCGTCTTCGATCTCATGGTCCAACGCACCTATGGCGCGATGACCAACGACGTGCTGATCTGCATCCCCCTCTTCGTGCTGATGGGCTACGTGATGGAACGCGGCGCCCTCGTCGACAAGATGTTCTACAGTGTCCAGCTTTCCTTCCGGCGCGTGCCAGCGTCGCTTGCGGTGGCGACGCTCATCATCTGCACCTTCTGGGGCATCGCCAGCGGCCTGGTCGGCGCGGTGGTGGTGCTGATGGGGGTGATCGCCATGAATCCCATGTTGCGCGCCGGCTACGATGTGAGGCTCGCCTCCGGGGTCATCACCGCGGGCGGCACGCTCGGCATCCTGATTCCACCCTCGGTGATGATCATCGTCTATGCGGCGGTCGCCGGGCAATCGGTGGTCAAACTCTATGCCGCGACAATGTTCCCAGGCTTCTTCCTGGCTCTACTTTATCTTGCCTATGTCCTTGGCTGGGCGGCGCTCAACCCGAAGATCGCACCGGCCCTGCCCGAGGAGCAGACGCGCGTTCCCGTGCCGGGCTGGATGAGGCGTTTCGAGGCGCTCTATTCGCGCAACATGCTGGTCGGGCTTTTTGCCGCTCTGTTCTCGCCGCGGCAGGCATTGGCGATCGAGACGGAGGAAGGGCGGTTCACCTATTGGAAGCTCGTCAAGAATGCGATCGCGGCGCTCGTCCCCTTTCTGTTGACGGCGTGCACGCTGGCGCTGGTGTGGTGGTATGTGGTCATCCATCCGCAGGCGGGTGAAGCCGAAGCGCCCGAAGGGCTGGAGGAACTCGGAGCGCCTTCGGCAGACGCCGGGCCAACTGCCGCCGACGGATCCGCCACGGCCTTCTACCTGTGGTTCGGGCTGGCGACGGCGGTCGCGCTGATCCTGCTCGTCCGGTACTACCGCAACATGACGGCGGAGCGGCTCCAGATCGTGAAGCTTCTGGTGTCCTCGGTCATGCCGCTCGCGATCCTTACCATCGTCGTGCTCGCCGTCATCCTCTTCGGCATCACGACCGCGACGGAGTCCGCCGCGGTCGGGGCGGCGGGGGCGTTTCTGCTCGCATTGCAGGCCGGAACACTCAACTGGAAACGAACCAAGGAAGCGGTGTTCCTGACGGCGAAAACGACGGCGATGGTCTGCTGGCTATTCGTCGGATCGGCGCTGTTTTCCGCGGTCTTCGCGATCCTCGGTGGACAGGCGCTGGTCGAGCAATGGGTGCTGGCCCTCGATCTCACGCCGCTGCAGTTCATGATCCTGTCGCAGGCGATCATCTTCATTCTGGGCTGGCCACTCGAATGGACGGAGATCATCATCATCTTCGTGCCGATCTTCCTGCCCATGCTCCGGCACTTCGATATCGATCCGATCGTCTGGGGCGTTCTCGTCTTCGTCAATCTGCAGGCGGCCTTCCTGTCGCCGCCGGTCGCCATGTCCGCCTACTATCTCAAGGGCGTCTCGCCGCCACACGTCACGCTCATGCAGATTTTCGCGGGCATGATGCCCTACATGCTGATCGTCATCCTCTGCATGATCATCATGTATATCTGGCCTGGCATGACGCTGTGGCTGCCGAACTATCTCTATGGCTGAGTAGGCGCCGAACCGTCCCTGTCTCAAGTGAAAGAAAGGGCCCGCTGTCAGCAAGCGGACCCTTTGAGGAAGCGGTGAAATGTCCCACCTATGGCGCAGTCATTTTGGCGGTAATGTCGCGCCCTGGAATGTATTGGGCTATACCGATCAGCACGTTTCCCCGAGAGCCGCCGCGAGCTCAACCGGTTCGATTCTGAATCAGAGCTCACTTCGCAGCGAGCTCTGATCTAAATTGATACTGAAATCAGTTCGATGATTTGCAGGCTCATCTTGGCCAGATCGGGGGCTTCGGTCCAGTAACTTTTCAGGGCGAATTGTAACGATGCACGATCGATTCTTGCGCAACCTGGCGTTTTCTTCCAGGGCGGTCATACTACCGAATTTGGCCCGGATACGGTCTTGGTGGGCGAGCGTGTCAAACAGGAGCCGACCGGCGGTCCCTAAACCGTGACACCGTCCGTCAGAATCTATGTACCAGACCGACGGCCAGATAGTAGCTCTGCGTGTCGTCCGTTTCGAGCGTGCCGGACCGATAGACCGGCACGTCCGCGAGGAAACTCGTGCCGGCTTCAAACTTCACCGAGAGGCTTTCATGTGACGACAAGATCAGCGCAGCGCTGACGTCGGCAAGGAAGGTGCCGCCGCTTCGCCTTTGCTTGCTGGAGGAAAGGCTGATGTCGGCTTCCGGGAATATCGCGGTGGCGCGATTGTCGAGGCGCGCCCGATAATGCGCGACGCCCGCACTGAAATTGATTTGAAACCGGACATTCTCGGCCACGGGTGTTTCGGCGCTCAAACCGGAAACGACACCGTAGTAGTCGGCGGAGAGCTTCACCGTCTCCTGGTAGCCGATAGCTGGCATTGCGACACCGGAGACAATGCTCTCGTCGATGTCGACCTCCGTGCGGAACACGGTGTCCTGCCTTGTCGATCGGTAGGTTGGGCCGAACCTCGGAGTGATCGTCCAGCCGTTCCCAAGGTCGAGCGGGGCCCCGAGCCAGAGCGTTTGATCGAAATGGTTCGCCCGTTGTTCGACCGTCGATCTCACGACGCTTCCTTGCAAGTCGCCGAGGGCTTGGAAGAAGAGACCTCGATCGTCCGCAAAGGCCGCATAAGCGGCGGCCGACGGTGTGCCGCGGGTGACGAGCGCCAGGAACGCGGCCCCGGTCCGCGTGCCGCTGGTGGCATATTGCGTGACGGCATTGCCGTTTCCTGCTGGCGAATGGGCGAAGGCCATGATGCCTGCGTCATCGTCCGAACTGTCCGTGAAATATATCGTGCCGGCAGCGGTCGCTCCCGTAAGGTCGGTGGTTGTCGTCAGAGAGATGCTTCCGCCGGCCGGTTCGCCGGCCGTGAGGTCAAAGCCGCTGCCGACCGGCTGCACGACCGTTCGAGAGGAGCCACTTGCATGCGAAATCGTTCCGTCCCATTCGAGGAAGAACGGTCCGATCCCGGCTTCTTCGAGCGGCAGCCGGAAAGAGAAAGCCGTCCTCACTCCGACGGTATCGGGTGGCTCGAGACCAGTCCCGATCGGTGCCGCGACGTTCGAGGACAGGTCCGGCGTGTCGATGTCTTCCCAGCGGGCGCCAAAGCGCCAGGAGAAAGTCGGGGCGTCCGCCGAACTCGTCATCTGCATTGGCTCGTCGGCCCTTACATCGGTTGACTGCTGCCAACAGATGACGATCGCCAAGACACCGGCGAAGTGGCCCGGCAAGCGAGCAATCAACGTGGTGATGCTGCTGTGCGGCTCCTCGGAGGGATACCGCCTCACATCGTCGGCGCCCAGAACGTTTTCCCCTTATCAACTGATACTCGGTACTGCTCAGTCGTGCCTCCTACAGCGCCGCGTGCCTTATCCGGCGCGCAAAGGTCGCTGTAGCACTTTGAATTGCTGCATGTCTTTGTCCTTAAATCGAAGTCGATTTAAGGAGACATGCAGTAGGTGTCCCGTGGCTTGGCGGTTCACATCGAGGCGAACAAGGCGTTCGCCTGCAGTATTTCAGGAACTGGTAAAAAAAGAATGCACTACTGAACGCACTTCATCCTGCGAAGTCGACGGAGGCGAGCAGCACATCGGAAAACACAATCAAGATTGTAGTTGTTGGGTTTTCCAAACTTCAAGTTGGGTAAATTTCCGTAATACGCGTAGTATAATTGCACCACTTGTGCGAATATATTGGTGAATTTTTTGTTATAAAACGTGATATCTTGGCGAGAAACGTACCCGCCTTCTAGTTATCTGTTCATGAGTACTAAATAGGATAATTCTGCGACCTTCTCCTGGCGCCATGATGGCGTCCAAGTGGGAGATATGGTCATGATCAAGACGCTTGCAATTTCCGCACTTCTCGCATTTTCCACCGTTTCCGGCGCTTATGCCGGCAACAACGTATCCGTTACGAGCCAGAAGGGCTTCGGCAACATGTCTGCAACCGGCCAGTCGGGCTGGGGCAACTTCTCCGGCACCGGGCAAGTCGGCAAGGGTAACCAATCCGTGTCGGTTCAGGATGGCAAGGGCAACATCTCCGGAACGGCGCAGTTCGGAAAGCACCACAAGTCGATCACCCTGCAAAAGGGTAAGTACAACGCTTCCGGCACGTTCCAGTTCGGCTACGGCAACAAATCGCTGACCCATCAGGACGGCGAAGGAAATCTCTCCATCACGGTGCAGGACTGATCGATCTTGATCGACCGGCCGCCAGGGCGGCCGGTCCTCTATTCGGAGTAACAACCTGCGGGAGATGAGGCCATGATCAGCCTGGATGCAATTGCCTATGCCCCGATAGAATGTGTCATCGAGCATACCAGAATCAACGATCTGACCTCCTTGGTTGCGACGCTGCACAGCGACTGGACCGAAAGGGGGACCTACCACTTCAAGGTGATGACGGGGTCGTCGACGAATGTGCAAGCTGGCGAGTTTGCGAGCGAGCAAGCCGGACGGCAAGAGCTTTCAACGATCATGGTCAGCGCTGCACCCGATGTGTGGACGGCTCGCCTGTCGGTTTATGGCGCCGATGGGGTGCTGCTGTGCGAAAGTTCGGTTCCGTGACGCAGCAAGCACTCCACAAGGGCGAAGGATGTGCGGACCGGCCCTGTCATTTCGTGAAAAACGAAAGCACGGCGAGCGAACTCAGGAGCTGCGCCTGCCGGCGCACACCGAGGCGCCCCATCGCCGAGGCGAGCTGGTTGTGGACGGTGTTCTTGGAAACGCCCCGCCGTTTCGCGATGTCGGAAGGCGCGTCGCCGTTGGCAAGCGAGTGCACCAACGCAGCTTCGGTTGGCGTCAGCCCGAACACTGTCTTGATATCGCCGGGAGTCAACAAGGTGTTCCGGCTCAACTCCCGGATTGTCAGGAGAAAGCTCGGCTCGTTGCTGGAGAAGACGTTGCCGAAGCGATAGGTGTCGCTGCCAAACGACAGGAAATCGACGCTGACAATCCAGCTTACGCCGGTTCGCTTGCTCTTCGCCCAGCGCAGGTGATGATCGTGCTTGTTGACGCGCGCTTGTTCGATCAGGTCCTCGACCTCAGACTGAAGCTCCTCGTCCTGGAACTCGAGCACTTCGTCCCTGAACTCCGTGAAAGAGCCCGAGGCATCGACAAATCGACCAAAACGGTGATTGGCGAATTTCACCCGCAGATCAGCGGTCACAATGGCCGACGACGTGGCGCAGCTTTTCAGAGCCCGTTCCGTGCGGGTCGATTTTTCCCGTTCGTTGACCATCGCTTTCTGCAAGGCGAACGCCGTCTGGAAATGGGGAAGAACCTTCATCAGCGTTTCTGCGGCTATGGCCAGATGGTTATCGGCCGCGTGCGGGAAGAAACAGGCGACGACAATTCGCCGGCTTCCTTCCTTCGATACGAGCAGAATGAGAAGCTTGCCGTCCTCGCCAAAGCAGCGGCGCAAGGCGGACGACCATGGCGCGCTGTTCGCCAGCGTTACAGGCAAGGTCGCGATAGCTCCCAGGCCCATTGCCAGCGTGGCGTCATCCAGTGCCGAAAGCGTATCGACATCCAGCAGAGCCGACCGCTGCACACCCTTGACGGCAAGGCTGATTTTTTTGTTGTCCAGCCCCTCGAAACCGAGAATGGCACCCGATTCCGCCCGCGCCAGTTTCGTCAGATCCGCGACAATTCGATCCCAAGCGGAAGGTAATAACACCGTTTCGTAAATCGCTTGAATGAGGCTAAGCAATAACTTGTCTTGGTACGCATCTGACATCGTCCAGTACTCCGGTTACACAACGCCCCTTTCAATGACGACACACGCAATAGAAATTTGGTTCACAATATGTTCGAGATGAATCGATGATGCAAAAAACGGACCTTGAGAGATAAAATGTCTGTTGCAGCAGGGCGTTAAAGAAGACTCACTACGTCACTATTGAAGATCATGAATATGACGGCCAGCAGACGCTAATCTGGGCAGTACAACAAATCTTTGTTTTATCGCTTCGATAAATCCTCGGAGTTCTTCCCCCTCCCAAGGACGATCTAGCTCGAAAGATACATGTATTTTAGCAATTCCTCCAGAATAATGTTGGGATACAAGCGGAGTAATTGCATTGCACCGCACCAACAAGGTGTAAGAGTGCTGACGGCCGCCCGGCCGTGCGTCAACCTATTCAATGATTTAGCTCATGCTGCGCTGCAATGTGATCGAGCGCGGCCGACGGAGTTTCGCTTTCACAAAACCCGGCTACTCGAGGCCTGCCCGCTTCAGCACGTCGATAATTCGTTGGCGCGGCGCTGATGCCATTCGCCCGATCAGGTTATCCAGGTTGGCGATCGAGAGGTTCGGCATGAGCGCTTTCGCCTCGGCCACCGCTGCCATCGCCTCGTCCGTCCGGCCGCTCTCGACGAGTGCTGCGGCAAGCCCCAGTCGCGACCAGCATTCGCGCGCCTGCCGGCCGATCGCGGCTCGGGCCGCGGCTTCCGCCCCGGATATATCGCCAATCAGGAAGAGACAAACGGAACGCACGGTCATGAACATGCTGATGAGGGGATCGCGCGGACTGAAACGAATGGCGCGATCGATATAGGGTAGGGCCTCAGCCGGTTGTCCCGACCAGATATGCACCTGCGCCAGCGCGTAATGGGCATGGGCGTAGCTGGGGTTGAGCTCTGTGGCGATGCGAAGATGGTCATGGGCAAGGCCGAGTTCGCCCTGGCAGGTCAGAAGCCTCCCCAGCATGACGTGCGGGTAGGGATGGGCGCCATCGAGGGCGACGGCGTAGCGGGCATGAGCGAGGCCGGACTCAAGGGTAACGGGAATATTGTCCGACATCTGCCAGACGATGCGCACGACCGCTGCCTGCGCCAGGCCTGCATGGCCGAGAGCGAAGCGCGGTTGGAGCTCTGTCGCGCGCCTGAAGCACTCCTCCGCCGCATCGATCTCGTCCATCGAGAAATTGTAGATGTGCCAGAGACCGCGGTGGAAGAGTTCCCAGGCATCCAAAGCCTCTGGCAGTTTGCGCAGTGCCCGCTCGCGCTCGGACGAGCGCATTTCCGCGTCGACGGCGGTGATGATGAGGCCGACGATTTCATCCTGGACTGCGAATATCTCGTCAAGCTTGCGCGCGTAACGTTCGGCCCAGACGGTGCGGTGGGTGGCGGTGTCGATGAGTTGGACACCGAGGCTCAGATCATCTCCTCGGCGCCTGAGATTGCCGGTAAGCACATAACGGACATCAAGAGCCTGGGCGGCGTGTTCCGCGAGCCGCGGCCCGGCACCAAGTGCGAAGCTGGATTGGCGGGCAATGACGAGGAAATCCTTGTGACGCGACAGCTCGGTGATCAGATCCTCGGCAAAGCCCTCCGCGAGGAACGACTGGTCGGCGTCCTCGGTCGGATGGAGAAAGGGGAGAACGGCGATGGATATGCGGAAATCAGCCTCCGCAGCCCGTGTCGCTTCCTGCTGCATCAGCACGGATGCGGTGTCCGGGCTCCTGACTTCCCGCCCGGGCGTCCGTTGCAATGATAGTTCACCGGCCAGAGCGACGGTTTGCGGCGAGGGTTCGGTTCCAAGCTCGTCGGCAAGCAGTTGGCGACACTTCTGGAATTGGGCCACGGCGAGCGAGCGCTCTCCCTGGCGCGCATAGAGGCGCATCAGCAATCGATGGCTTTTTTCCCGATAGGGGTCGAGCGCGACCAGCTGCTGGGCAAGCGCTATGGCGGCGGCTTCCTCGCCGTTCTCGGCAAGCTGTTCCGCAGTTTTTGCAAGCAGCGTTTCGGAGAGGTTGCGGCATCGCGTCCGCTCGAACTCGATCCATTCCGACAGTTCTTCCCCCGAGACCGCCAAGCCTTCCAGAAACTCAGCGGACAAGCGCCGCGCCGTTTCGGCTCCCGCCGTTGCCGCGCTCCGGGTCACCAGTGCCTCGAGTTCGCTGACGTCGGTGAAAACGAAGTTCGGGTCGAGCATGACCGCGTCGCGGTTTGCGATCAGCATGTGGTCGCCGAGTACGGCGCGGATCGACGCCAGCGCATTGCGCAGGCTCGCCCGCGCCTGGTCGGCGCCCCGGTCCTCCCAAAAAAGCGCACAAAGCTTGGAGCGGGCCTGATACTGGCCGGCCGCCAAAGCGAGATAGGCGGCAAGAAGCCGGACCTTCGCCGTCGGCAGGATCAGCGCTTCGCCGTTGCCGGAGCGTACGGCGAATCCTCCAAGCAGGGTGAAGTCGACCCGTGACGCGTGGACGCTCTCTAAAAACCGCGGTTCCTCATTCATTTCACGCTCTTTTCACGGATTGCTTATGTTCCGTTTTCAAATCGGGTGCGACCCAATGCGACAAGCGGCATCGAAACGCTCGACGGTTTTCGGTGCCAACGGAAGGAATATGATGCGGCAGCGCGGCCTGCCTTTCGGGTGGGGTCTTGGGTGAAAAACAACCTCGACCATATTCAGAGAGTAAACTCAAGATTTTCAGCATGATCCATCTGCGCCATCAGCGTTCTCCATGCCGATCGAAGTAGTGTTCTTCGCCACATTCAGGCTGTTTCCATGGGAACACCGCGCCGGATTTTTCTGAACAATATGGCGGACATGGACGTAGTCGTCCGGATTCGAGGAGATTAGGCCATGATCAAGAACCGTTAGCGAAGGCGTCCCCTCAAGCAAAGCCGCCGGCATCCAGCCGCGGCAGTATTTTCCGAAAAACTTAAATCCGCTTCGACGCTGCTTTCTAGCCGGCGAACGAAGCCTCTATGCCAACAAGTACTCAGGAGAAACAAATGAAATTCATACCGGGCACCGACGGCGCCGATACGCTGAATGGCGATTTCGGCACAGACCAGATCTTAGGCATGGGCGGAAACGATACGCTCAGCGGCTCGTTCCAAGGCGACATGATCTTCGGCGACACAGGCGAAGACACCGTGAACGGCAACAGCGGCGATGATTTTCTCGATGGCGGTGACGCGAGCGACGACATCAACGGCGGCTCCGGACGCGATACGATCATGTCGGAGGTTCCGCTTTCCGGAACCGGCGATGTCGTCGACGGCGGATCGGGCACCGACCGCCTGATGGTCAACTATTCCGAACTCTCGGAAGGCGTGAGCATCACGATCCGCGACTGGATTACGCCGCAGACGCTGACAGGCAACATCCAGGCCACCAATGTCGAAGCGTTTTACATTACCGGCACCGATTTCGCCGACACGGTCACTGGCGGTAACTACAGCGACATGCTCTCGGGGGGCGAGGGCGACGACAAGCTGACCGGCGGCCGCGGTGCCGACTTGCTGATGGGTGACCTCGGCAACGACACCCTGAAAGGCGGCTATGGACTGGATTTCCTCAACGGCGGTGACGGCAATGATGTCCTCACCGGGGATAATGGCAACGATTTTCTTGCCGGCGACGGGGGCAACGACGACGTTCGCGGCGGCACCGGATCCGACTCCGTTTCCGGTGGCCTGGGCACGGACAGCCTGTTCGGCGATGATGGTGACGACATGCTCGACGGCGGCGCCGGCGACGACAAGGTCGAGGGCGGACTGGGCAACGACACGATCACCTACGTCTATGGCGAGGGCAAGGATACGATCGCCGACGCCGGCGGCAGCGACCGGCTGGTCATCCGCAACTTCAGCGGCGATTTCACCGCGAAGCTGCCGACCCAGGTCAACACGCTGGCCGGCGGCACGACCTTCGTCGGGATGGACCACTACACCATCGTTGCGACCGGCACCGGGATCAACAGGATCGTCACCGGAGCGGGCAACGACGTCGTCGATAGCGGTGCCGGCAACGATACCGTCAGCGGCGGCGCCGGCAACGACAATCTCAACGGCGGTCTCGGCAAGGATACGGTGTCGGGCGGTGACGGAAATGATGTCGTCACCCTCGGCGACGGCGGCGCCGACAGCGGTGACGGCGGAGCCGGCACGGATACGGTTGTCGTCGATCGGCGTGCGGCGACGGCAAGCCTGAGCTTCTCGGCGACGAATGCGACAGCGACGCTGTCCGACGGCACCAGCCTCAAGAACTTCGAGCACTACCGGGTGTCGTTCGGCGCCGGCAATGACGTCGTCAAGTCGGTCGGCAGCGCCCAGAGCGTCAGCTTCTCCGGCTTTGCCGGCAACGACACGCTGATCGGCACCGCCGGATCCGACATGCTCGATGGCGGCACCGGCAATGACAGCCTCTCCTCCGGGGCCGGCAACGACCGCCTCATCGACTTCGGCGGCACCAATGTCCTCAACGCCGGCGACGGCAACGACACGGTCACCGTCGGCGACAGCGGCGCCCTGATTGGTAACAACACGGTCGATCTCGGCACCGGCAACGACTCGTTCGAGCGGACAGCCTCGACCGGAAAGCTGACGCTCGATGGCGGAACCGGTACCGATTTCGCGGGGATCGATTTCTCCAAATATACGGCCGGGATCACCTTCAAGCTGGCTCCCTCCGTCACCGTCAGCAATGCGCCAGTCACGGTCAAGAACATCGAGCGGGTGAAGCTCGTCGGCGGCAGCGGCAACGATATCTTCGTCGGCGGCGCGTTGAATGACGAGCTGCGCGGCAATCTCGGCAACGATACGCTGACCGGCGGTCTCGGTAATGACACGCTCTTAGGTGATGGCGTCGGAATCTATGGCGGCCGCGACACGATCTCCGGCGGCGATGGCAACGACCGCGTCTATGCCGGGATCGGCGACACGGCCGATGGCGGTACCGGCACCGATACGCTCGACCTCGATGCGCGCAACCAGACGAAGGACATCTCCTTCAGCTTCGCCACCGGCAGCGCCACCGTCGACACGACGACCTCGTTCAAGGCCTTCGAGGTGCTGAACTATTTCGGCAGCGCAGGCCAGGACACGGTGACCGGCGGCAAGCTCAACGACCGGCTGGAGGGCAATGCCGGCAACGACACATTGCACGGCGGCGATGGCAACGACGTGCTGCATGACGGTGCCGGCAGCGACAGCCTCTTCGGCGATGCTGGCAACGACACGCTGACCCGCACCGTGTTCAGCGGGACGGACGTGTTCGACGGCGGCGCCGGGACAGACACGCTGTCCTTCGCCAACGCCAGCGACATCTCGGTCGTCCTCGATCTGCAGAGCCAGGCCTCGAACAGGGGCATGGCGCAGGGCCTGACGGTGAAGAACTTCGAGGTCATCAACGGCAGCGCCAATGACGACGTCATCCGCGGCGATGCGCTTGCCAACACCCTCAACGGCGGCGGTGCCGACGACGTTCTCGACGGGCGGGCCGGCGTCGACCGGCTGAACGGCGGAGCCGGCGACGACTGGCTGACCGGCGGGACCGGCAACGACCTGTTCGTCTTCGACCGTTCCGGCCGCGACGGCGAGGGCGACGTCATCACAGACTTCACCCGCGGCCAGGACAAGCTCTTGATCGACAAGAGCGACTACGGCATTGCCGCCGCCGACGCCAGCGTGACGCTCGTCGTCGGCGCCGATCCGGTGGCGACCAGCACCAAGGGCACCTTCCTGTTCGAAAGCGACAACGGCCGCCTGTGGTTCGACGCCGACGGCAAGGGCAGCGAGGCGGACCTCGAACTGGTGGCTATCCTGAAGGGAGTCACGACGCTGTCGACCAGCGATTTCCTCCTCGCCTGACGAGATATCGCGAACGATCCGCGCTGAACCCGTCCCGCATTGGCGGGGCGGGACCTCCGCAGGCTTTGACGTCGCGAGACACGAGATCCGGAACCTGCACGTCCCGATACAAATCACTTAGGAGACAGGAATGGGAACTATCACGGGCACGCCCGGCGGCGATGTGTTGATCGGCAGCGATCTCGAGGCCGACGTCATAACGGGCCTCGACGGTGCCGACATCATCAATGGCGGCATGGGCGGCGACACGCTGTCGGGGGATCAGGGAAACGATATCGTCAGCGGTTCGTTCCAGAACGACAGCCTCCTCGGCGGAGACGGCGACGACACACTGAACGGCAACAGCGGCTACGATTCGCTGAGGGGCGGTGCCGGCAAGGACAAGCTCAATGGCGGCAGCGGTGGAGACACCATCACAGCAACCTCGGTCGATGAGATTGCCGGCGATGTCGTCGACGGTGGCTCCGGCATCGACAGGGCGGTGCTCGACTATTCGGCCCATGGCGCAGGGCTGGACATCACCATCGGCGACTGGATCTCGCCGCAGATGCTGGCCGGCGGCCTCCAGGTGAGGAATGTCGAATCCTTCTCCATCACCGGTACGAACTTCGACGATGTGATCGTCGGCGGCAACTACACTGATGCCCTGTCCGGGGGGCTCGGCAATGACGAGCTTTCGGGCGGCCGTGGCAGCGATATCCTGTACGGCGGCGCAGGCGCAGATATGCTCGACGGCGGTCATGGTGGTGACTCCGTCAGCGGCGGGGCCGGCGATGACGTCCTCTTCGGTGGGGCCGGAGGGGACTCTCTTGACGGCGGCATCGATGACGACAAGCTCTATGGCGGTACCGGCGACGACGAGCTCGAAGGCGATTCCGGCAACGACCTTCTCTCGGGCGGTGAGGGCAACGACTTGCTGTCCGGCAGCTTCGGCGCGGATATTCTCCAGGGAGGCGCGGGCAACGACACCCTCTCCGGCGGTAGCGGCGACGACATATTGGAGGGCGGGGCCGGTGACGATGTCTTCCGCTATAGCTATGGCCAGGGAAAGAACCGGATCACTGATTCGAGCGGCAGCGATCGTCTCGTAATCGACCAATTCATCGGTAACTTCACTGCCAAGGCGGCGAGCGAGGTCAATACGCTCGACGACGGAACAACCTTCACCGGCATCGAGCACTATTCGATCTTCACCGTCGGGTCCGATGCCCGCCACATCGTCACCGCCGCTGGCAACGACGTCGTTGGAACGGGAGGCGGCGACGACACGGTCGATCTCGGCGCGGGCAACGATATCTGCTATGCAAACCGCGGCCAGGACAATGTGTCCGGCGGCGACGGCGACGACGTGATACAATTCCTCGACGGCGGTTCGGACCAGGCCGACGGCGGCAATGGAACGGATCGGGTGGTTGTCGATCTCGGCTCCCTGACGACCGCCCGGACCTTCTCGGCGGTCGGCAGCACCGCCACCCTTTCCGACGGCACGGTGCTGACGAATTTCGAGCATTATAGCGTCACGTTCGGCTCAGGCGACGATGTGGTCACATCCGTCGGCTCCGCCGAGACCGTCTCGTTCGCCGGTTATGGCGGCAACGACACGCTCATCGGCGGCGGCGGGGCGGATGTGCTGGACGGCGGCGCTGGCGACGACACGCTGACCTCCGGCGCCGGTAACGACGTGATCCGGGATATCGACGGCACGAACACGATCAGCGCCGGCGGCGGCGACGATGAGGTCCGTGTCGGCAACTGGTGGAACGGCACCACCAATAACACCGTCGATCTCGGCGCCGGAAACGATAGTTTCACACGCAACGCCTCGACCGGTACGCTCGTGCTCGATGGTGGCACTGGAACCGATTTCGCGCAGCTCAGTTTCAGCAACTACTCGGCTGGTATCACCTTCAAGCTGTCCTCGGACGTAACAGCCACCAACGCACCAATCACCGTCCGGAACGTCGAGCGCGTCAACCTCACCGGCGGCACAGGCAACGACGCCTTTGCCGGCGGCAGCCGCAATGACGAGTTACACGGTGCCGCCGGCAACGACTACCTCAACGGAGGCGCCGGCGACGATACGCTATCGGGCGGTGCCGGCAACGACACCTTGAGGGGCGGTGCGGGCAATGACGTCATTCGCTGTGCCTGGTACTTTGACACCGAGGGCAAGGACGTGATCTATGCCGAGGAAGGCAATGACACGGTCTACGTCGGCATCGGCGACAAATCCGACGGCGGTGCCGGAACCGATCTGCTGAGCCTCAATCTTTCGCAGCAGACGGAGGGCATCAGCTTCGATTTCTCCCAGGCCGTATTCACGGTCGGTACGGCGATGTGGTTCAGCGGCTTCGAGGCGCTCGAATATGAGGGCGGCAAAGGCAGGGACAGGATCACCGGCGGCGCTCTCGGCGACACGCTCGTCGGCAATGCCGGCGACGACGTCTTGAAGGGCGGCAACGGGGACGATACGCTCGTGGACGGCGCCGCGATGATCAGCTCTTCGGCGACGCCGGCAATGACCGTCTCACGCGTGATGATCCCGCAGGCAAGGATCTGTTCGATGGCGGCGCCGGCATCGACACACTTTCCTTCAGCGACGGTTCGACGTCGGTCGTTCTCGATCTCCAGGATCAGGCCACGAACAAGGGCCTGGCGCTCGGCCTCGCAGTGCGCAACTTCGAGGTCATCGAAGGCAGCGGCGCCGATGACGAAATCCACGGCGACGCGAACGGCAACATCCTCCGTGGCCTGGATGCCGACGACCTCCTCGACGGCCGCGCCGGCAACGACACGCTGATTGGCGGCAAGGGCGACGACTGGCTGACCGGCGGCGCCGGCAACGACCGGTTCGTCTTCGACAAGGACGGGTTCGACGGCGAGGGGGACGTGATTACCGACTTCGTGCGCGGCCAGGACAACCTCGTCATCGAGCGCGACGCCTTCTCAATCGCGGCGGGAGATACGGCCGTGACGCTCGTTACCGGCACGGACCCCGCCGCCACGAGCGGGAAGGCCACATTCCTGTTCGAAACCGATAATGGCCGCCTCTGGTTCGACGCCGACGGATCGGGCACCGACGCCGACCTGCAGCTCGTCGCCATCCTGAAGAATGTCGGGACGCTGTCGACGGGCGATTTCGTTCTCCTCTGAAGGGGATCGCCGGTTCCGGCGATCTTGTCGCAAGCCGCTGGCTCAGCCCCCACGGTGTTTCCGCCGTCATCCAACTGTTCCAGCGGGAACATCGATCGGGATTTTTCTGAACAATATGCCGGACATGGACGCAAGTCGTTCGAAATTCGAGAAGGGCAAAGCCATGATCAGGAACCGTCAGAGCAGTCATCCTCTTTGGGCTGTCGGCAGCTCCGGGCCACGGCAGCATTTTTCCAGAACGTAATCCGCTTCAACGCCGCATCGACGTGCCGGCGAACGAAATCTCCATGCAGCAAGAATTCAGGGGACAGCAATGGGAACCATCACGGGTACGGCCGGCAGGGACGTGTTGACCGGCAGCGATATCGAGGCCGATTTCATCGAGGGCCTTGCGGGCGGCGACATCATCGATGGCGGCATGGACAGCGACGAGATATCCGGCGGCGACGGCAACGATACCGTCAGCGGTTCGTTCCAGGATGACGAACTCACCGGGGGCGACGGCGACGACACGCTGAGCGGCGGCAGCGGCGACGATCGGCTGAAGGGCGGTGCCGGCAAGGACACGCTCAACGGCGGCAGCGGGGGAGACGACATCGTCGCAGACTCTGTCGGCGACATTTCCGGCGATATCGTCGACGGCGGCTCGGGTATCGACAGTCTGTGGCTCGACTATTCGGCGCACGGCGCGGGGCTCGACATCATCATCCGGGACTGGATTTCGCCGCAGGTGCTGACCGGTGGTATCCAGGTCACGAACGTCGAGTCCTTCCGCATCACCGGGTCGAATTTCGACGATGTGATCACCGGCGGGAACTATGCCGACGTGCTGCATGGGGGGCTCGGCAATGACGAACTTTCGGGTGGCCTCGGCAGTGACAGCCTGCATGGCGACGCTGGCGCCGACATGGTCGTCGGGGGCGATGGTCACGACAGCCTCTATGGCGAGGCCGGCGACGATGTCCTTCTCGGTGATGCCGGAGTTGACAATCTCCACGGCGGCGATGGTGACGACGAGCTCTCCGGCGGCACTGGCAACGATTACCTCAACGGCGACGCCGGCAACGACCTCCTTACGGGCGGTGGCGGCAACGACGAGCTCAGCGGCAGCCATGGCGCGGATATTCTCCATGGGGGGGCGGGCAACGACTACCTCAATGGCAGCACGGGCGATGACATATTGGAGGGCGGGGCCGGCGATGATAGGTTCTCCTATACCTACGGCCAGGGAAAGGACCGGATCAGCGATTCGAGCGGCAGCGATCGTCTCAGTATCCAGGGGTTCACCGGCGATTTCACGGCCAAGGCGGCGACCGAGGTCAATACGCTCGACGGCGGAACGACGATCATCGGCATCGAGCATTACGAAATCTACGCTTTCGGCTCCGACGCCAACCATATCGTTACCGGTGCCGGCAACGATACCGTCGATGCTGGGGCTGGTGACGACACGGTCGATCTCGGCGCCGGCAACGATACTTTCTACCAAAGTCTCGGCCAGGACAATGTGTCCGGCGGCGACGGCGACGACAAAATAAGCCTCGGCGGTGGCGGGGCGGACCAGGCCGATGGCGGGACGGGAAACGATCAGGTGATTGTCGACCGCAGTTCCCTGACGACCGCCCAGGCCTTTTCCGTGAGCGGCAGCACTGCCATGCTCTCCGACGGTACGAGGCTCACAGATTTCGAACATTATCGCGTTCTGTTCGGATCCGGCGACGATGTGGTCATATCCGTCGGTTCGGCGGAGGGCGTCCAGTTCTACGGCAATGGCGGCAATGACACGCTCATCGGCGGCAGTGGTGTGGATGTACTGGACGGCGGTGCCGGCAACGACATGCTGACGGCTGGCGCCGGCAACGACATCATCAACGACTTCGACGGCTGGAACACGATCGATGCCGGTGACGGCAATGATGGTGTCAACGTCGGCGACGGTTCGAGCGGCGCCAGCAACAACACCGTCGATCTCGGCGCAGGAGACGACACCTTCCGGCGCGGCGCCTCGACCGGTTCGCTCGTGGTCGACGGCGGCAGCGGAATCGATTACGCCGCCATCGACTTCAGCAAGTACGCCGCGGGCATCACCTTCAAGCTCTCGTCGGACGTGACTGCGGCCAACGCGCCGGTCACCGTCCGGAACGTCGAACGCGTCAGCCTCGTCGGCGGTGCGGGCAATGACCTCTTTGCAGGCGGCAGCCTCAATGATGAATTGAGCGGTGGCGCCGGCAACGATCACCTGAACGGCGGTGCGGGCGACGACGAGATATCGGGCGGCGTCGGCAACGATACCTTAAGGGGCGGCGCGGGCAACGACGTCATCCGCGGCGCAAATTACTCCGCTACCGAGGGCAGGGACGTGATCTATGCCGAGGACGGCAATGACACGGTTCATATCGGTATCGGCGACAAGGCCGATGGCGGTGCCGGAACCGACACGCTGAACCTCAATCTTGCCCAGCAGACGCAGGACTTCAACGTCGCGTTTTCCGACGCTGCGGTCATCGTCGATACGGCGACGTGGTTCAGCGGCTTTGAAGTGCTCGGATATCAGGGCAGCCAAGGCCGGGACAGGGTCACCGGCGGCGATCTCGGTGACGAGCTCGCCGGCAACGCCGGTGACGACGTTCTGAAAGGTGGCAGCGGGGACGATACCCTTGAGGACGGCACTGGCGACGACCAGCTCTTCGGCGACGCCGGCAACGATCTGCTCACGCGCGATGATACCGCGGGCAAGGACGTGTTCGACGGCGGCGCCGGCGTCGACACGCTTTCCTTCGAGGATGGTTCGACCTCGGTCGTCCTCGATCTTCAGGACCAGGCCAGCAACAAGGGCCTGGCGCTCGGCCTTACGATCAGAAACGTCGAGACCATCGAGGGCAGCGGCTACGATGACGAAATCCGCGGCGACGCGAACGGCAACATTCTTTATGGCCGGGACGCTGACGATATTCTCGACGGCCGCGGCGGCAACGATACGCTGGTCGGCGGTTCTGGCGACGACTGGTTGACCGGCGGAGCGGGCAGCGACCGGTTCGTCTTCGATGAAGACGGGCTCGATGGAGAGGGCGATGTCATCACCGACTTCGTGCGCGGTCAGGACAAGCTCGTCATCGAACGCGCCGGCTTCGGGATCGCCGCGGGCGACACGGCGGTGACGCTTGTCACCGGGACGGAGCCAGAGGCAACGAGCCGGAAGGGCACATTCCTGTTTGAGACGGACAATGGCCGCCTCTGGTTCGATGCCGATGGATCGGGCACCGGTGAAGACCCGCAACTCGTCGCCATCCTGCAGAACGTCACGACGCTGTCGACCGGCGATTTCTCGCTTTTCTGATCGCCAAACGGGGCGGGATGGACCCAACCCGCCGTCATCCAAAAGAGGTGAGGAAATGCGTAGTCTTGCGAAAGCAGCCCTGGCGCTCGCCCTATGGCCTTCCAATGCCGTCGCCCAGGAGATGGCCTATTTCGGCAACTGGGCCGTTGGTTGCGATAACCTCCGATCTTGCTCGGCCATCGGCCTGTCCGACGAGGGTGCGAAAATCGGATTTGTAAAGATAGAGCGTGGCGGCGAGGCGAATGCGGCGCCGCTCGTGACCCTCGGTCTCTACGAAGTCGGTTCAGGGAGAGGCTCGAAGCTTGAAGCCTTTCTCGATGATCGGCACGTGGGCGGCCACGTCAGCGAGCACGACGATGTCCACATGAAGGCGCTGTTGACCGGCGAGGCCGCCGATGCCTTTGTCGTGGCGCTTGGCAAGGCCAGGCAACTGCGCATCTCAAGGAGCGACGGGACCGGAAGGGCTTCGTCACCGGCTGTGATCGCGGCGGCGGGATCGGTCCCGTCGCTTCGTTTCGTCGACGACAGGCAAACGCGCAGCGGGACTGTTACGGCCCTCGTCAACAAGGGCCGGCAGTCCGCTTCCAGGGTTCCCGCAGTTCCCGAGGCGCCGCTTGTGGCGGCGAAACCAATCCAAATCGTCGAGGACGGTCCGCCGCCGGCTTCCATCGCAAATGCGGCGAAGGACGCCGATATTCTTGCCTGCCCGGATGGCATGGAGCCGATCGTCGCCCGCCTTTCGGCAAGGCGGACACTATGGGGCATCTGCAATTGGGCAGCCGCCTACAATATCGGCTACTCGTTCTTTCTCGTCGCGGAGGGGCAGGTGACCCCGGTGGCGTTCGAAGTCCACGGCAGCAGCAACAGTCGCTTCCAACATGGCGTTTCGGTGCTGACCGAACTCGTCAATCCTTCGATCTCCAGAGACGGCCTGACGCTTTCGGCAACAAATGCCGGGCGTGGGGCCGGAGACTGTGGCGAGAAGGGGGAATGGGCGTGGGATGGCGAGCGTTTCCAACTGCTACGTTACAGCAGGCTCGACACGTGCCGAGGGATCGTAGCCAGCGAGTGGCCCGTGACCTATCGCGCAAGCAGGAAATGAGGGAAGGCACGAGTGGTCGGTGACGACGCAAGCGGCGCCTGGGCCGCATCCAGATGGCGTTCGGCAACAGAGGCGTTCAGTGCTATGCTCGGGGCTGAACGTCGCGGTCTCTTCGCCGGTGCGCAGGCCGGGGTCAAGTCCGGCGGAAACGCTTGAGAGGGTTGCACGATTCCGGAGAGGTGCGGCACGGGAGTGCAGCCGAGGGAGGAACAAATGGAAACCCCTATTTCACTGCATCCATGGCTCGACAGCGGCCTCGCCAAGGGCGATCCAAGCTTCAGCGGCGGCACGCTGGTCTGCGCCTGCGCTGACCGTCCGGTCAAAGTCAAAATATCCGGCGGGATCGCGCATAATCACGCCTGCGGCTGCACGAAATGCTGGAAACCGGCCGACGCTACCTTTTCCATCGTGGCGGTCACGCCTCATGAGAATGTCAGCGTGATCGAAAACGGCGACAAGCTGGAGATCGTCGATCCGACGGCGCTGATCCGACGCCATCGGTGCCGGGAATGCGGCGTGCACATGTACGGGCCGGTCGAGCGCGAGCACGCGTTCCAGGGGCTCGACTTCATTCATCCGGAACGCTTCCAGGAGCGCGGATGGCCGGAGCCCACTTTCGCGGCCTTCGTTTCGTCGATCATCGAGGCGGGCGTCGACCCCTCGAGGATGAATTCGGTCCGCAATCATCTAAGGCAGCTCGGCCTCGAACCCTACGACTGCCTGTCGCCCGATCTGATGGACTTCATTGCTGGCTGGACAGCAAAGAAGAGTGGCGTTCTGAAGCAATAGAGGAAACGCTTCGAGCGCCGCCCGGCGCGCGCCGCGCGGGTGACGACCTCGAATTGCATGCGCGAAAAATCCCGGTGCCTCGCGGTGACGGCGCGCCATTTTGGGGTCAATCCAGCCGGATCGGCGTAGAAATGCGCGCCTCGCGCACGTTAGGCGCGATCTCTGCCACAATTTCGCTGCACCTCACCGGCAAAGTCCTGACGCTGACCAACGGCTGGCAGGGGAATTCCATATCTCGCTGAGCGACCGCCATCAGGTTGGGGCACGGCCATTGCAGTTTGCGGGCCGGCTGCAACTTCAAGCCTGGAACCCCACATCGGGTTTCAGCGATAGGAGATGTGCAGCCTCAAAGCGCTAGAGAGTCTTTCGTACGTCGTAGCGAAGGCGTGATGTAGTTTGCGTGGTTGCCAAGAGCGGCACCGCTCTCGGGCGGAGCCATGCAAAGCTTCGGCCTCTCAGGTTCGCCTGAGGTTTGTCGCGCGCCTCGATCAAGGACGCTCTAGCCCTTTGATTCCGGAGCATTTCTTTCGCGCGTTCGGGACGCTCTCCCGAACGCGGGCGGCTCTTTGCGTGCAAGGAATTTGCGCGCCTGCGGAGGGCATACCTGGTGCGATGGACGGAGACGCAGAGCGGCGCAACCCGGCATGAGGCCGGCCCGCGCACAAAGGAGACCCGACTCATGAAGGTTGTGGCGTTTCTGACTGCGGCATTTGTCGCGCTTACATCACCGGAGACCGCGTCGGCAGGCATGCTGGCCCAGGCCCAGCAATATGCGGGTCTGCACGAGGTCAAGAACAACAAGCGGCTGCGCGCCGCCCTCGGCATCAACCCGGCACGCACGCCCTGGTGCGGACACTTCATGGGCATGATCGCCCGAAAAGCCGGTCGGCAACCACCGCAGAGCTATAGCTTTGCGCGGTCCTGGACCAGGTTCGGAGCGCCGATCAAGCTTTCCTACGCACGCCCGGGCGACGTCATCGTGGTCAGAACCGGCCGGAGCTACCATGTCGGGATCCTCTCCACGCTGTCGAAATCGACCGCGCGGCTGATCGGCGGCAATCAGTCCGGCAGGGTGCAACTGTCCTATTTCAGCCGCGGCCAAGTGGTCGCTGTCAGGCGATAGAACGGACAAGGCTGCGTCTCAGTCGACATCGGGCGCCAGAGAGAGCGTAGCGCTTTGCACTTTGAATCGTCCCGCCCTACAGCGCCGCGCGTCCGATCGGACGCGCTACGTCGCTGTAGCACTTTGAAATGCTGCATGATTTTGCCCTTAAATCGATTCCGATTTAAGGAATCATGCAGTAATCTCCGCGGCATCTCCAATTTTGCGGATTGCCCGATGTCGCTTCGCCTCGCCACCTTCAATATCGAGAACCTGCTCAGCCGCTTCGATTTTTCCGGCTTCCGCAATCAGCTCAAGCAGGACCGGGTGTTGAGGCTTTTCGATGTGCGCAGTGAGGCGGAGTATCAGAGGCTGGAAGAGGCGCGCACGATCGCCCATACGGACGACACGCGGCAGATGTCGGCGCTCGCCATTGCCGACTGCGATGCCGACATTCTCTGCCTGCAGGAGGCCGACAACATGGCGGCGTTGCAGGCCTTCGAGTACGGCTATCTTTTCCGCATGGTCGGCAACGGATACCGGCAGAAATACCTGATCGAAGGCAATGACTCTCGCGGCATCGACGTGGCGGTGCTGATGCGCGAGGAGACGCGCGACGGGCAAAGGATCGAATGCCTGGAGGTCAAGAGCCATGCGGCGCTGACCTATGAAGACCTCGATCTTTTCAACGACGAACTGGCACTGACCAACCGACCGCGCGATCGCATCTTCAAACGCGACTGCCTGGAAGTGGATCTGAGGATCGGTGGCCGGCCGCTGACGCTCTTTGTGGTGCATTTCAAATCGATGGGGCCGGCACGCGACGGCCTCGACGGCCGACAGGCGACAATGGCGCTGCGCGCCGCCGAGGCGAAGGCGGTGCGCCATGTCATCGAAAACCGATTCGGCCGCGGCCATACGGCGGACAAGATATTCGCCATTTGTGGGGACATGAACGACTATCAGGAGAAGGTGGTCATCCTCGGCGACCGGCGCAACGGCTACGAATTCGTGCCGCACGAGGAAGAGGTGAGCGCGCTCGATATTCTCAGCCATGACGGCTTTGTCGAGAACCCCATGTCGAGGCGGCCGGTGCTTGATCGCTGGACGCTGTTCCACAGCCGTGGTCCGGAGGAAAGGCACTTGTGCCAACTCGACTACATCTGGCTGTCACCGGCCCTTGCGCGGCGCAACGCCAGCCGAGTTCCGGAAATTATCCGCGCCGGCCAACCCTACCGGACGATCTTTCCCGCTGGGCAGGAGGTGGAGCGCTATCCGCGCACCGGCTGGGACAGACCGAAGGCCTCCGACCATTGCCCGCTCGTCATGACGCTGGACATCTGACATGACCTTTTTCGAAGGCGACCGGACGGCCTGGCCCGCGGAAGGCACGGTCTTCCCGGTCTCGAAGATCGACATCGAGGTTTCGTCCGACCCGCATCCGTTCCACCTCGCCGAGGCAGAGCGCGCGCGGCAAAGCTGGCAGCGCGAGATCGCCGCCAACCCGCATCTCTTCGACGGAAGGATGGTGCTGCAGCGGTCGATCCGCATTGCCGAGGGACGCATCGCCGCAAGGGCGCATATCGTTCCTTATTCGACTTTTCTGTGGTGGCGAAGAACGCGTGAACCGGGCGCGTATCATCTTTTCGGCATGCCGATGCTGCTTTCCTCGGACGGGGCCATGATCGCCATCCGCATGGGTGCCCACACGGCCAATCCTGGCCGCGTCTACAGTCCCGGCGGCTCGCTGGAGCCGGAAGATATCGTCGACGGGCGTTGTGACGTCGCCGGCAACATTGCCCGTGAGGTGAGGGAGGAAACAGGCATTTCGCTTTCCGAGGCGGTGGCCGAATCCGGCTGGCACGCGATCCACATGGACAGCACCGTCACTGTTTTCCGCGTTTTCAGGCTCTCCGCCACGGCAGACGAAATGCTTGCGCGGGTGGCGGCGCACGTCGCCGCCGATCCGCATCCGGAGATCGACGAGGCGGTGGCGATCCGCGGACCCGAGCCCACAGCGCACAACTATCCGGAGTTCATTCCGCCGATCCTCAAGTGGCTCTTTGCGCGGCGAGGTGGCTAGGGCAAGCTGCGGATGTTTTCGCCTTGCCGCCCGGGCGAGAGCATAGCAAGCTTCATGCCGGTCCGTTTCGGACAAGGGTGCATCGGGAAACACGCGCCTTCACGAAGGGGGGATGCATGGGACGACGCTACGCGATCTACGACGTCTTCACCGAGAAGCGTCTCGAGGGCAATCCGCTTGCCGTGGTGTTCGATGCCGGAGACCTGAGCGACGTGGCCATGCAGGCGATTGCCCAGGAATTCAGCCTTTCGGAGACAGTCTTCATTCAACGACCGGGGAGTGCCTCCCATTCAGTGCGCCTCAGGATCTTCACGCCTTGGCACGAGCTGCCCTTTGCCGGCCATCCGACGGTCGGCGCGGCGGTGGCACTTGCGGAGGGGCTCTACGGCGACGCTGAGAAGCCGCTCGACCTCATGCAGATACTGGAACAGAAGGTGGGGCCGGTGCGCGCGGCGGTGCGGCTGCGTCCTGACAGCGCGACATTTGCCGAGTTCGACCTGCCTCGCAAGCCAAGCCGACTGGATGCCCGCTTCGACAAACAGGCGATCGCCGATGCGCTTAGCCTCAAGGCGACGCAGATCGGTTTCGAGAATCATGTCATTTCCTTCTGGAGTGCTGGCGTTCCCTTTGTCATGGTGCCCTTGCACGATGTCGGTGCCGTCGCGGCTGTCGAGTTCGACCCGCAGCGATGGGAGCGACTCGCGCCACTGGCCGAAGGCCGGCTCGCCGCCGCCTATCTCTACTGTCGCGGCGGCATCAACCACATGGCCCGTTTTCATGCCCGCATGTTTGCTCCGGAGATGGGGATCTCCGAAGATCCGGCAACCGGCGCGGCGGTGGCGGCGCTCTCCGGCGCGATTCACCTCTTCGATGAGCTTGTCGACGGACACCACCCGATCCTGGTGGAGCAGGGGGTGGAGATGGGGAGACCCTCCTTCATCCACCTGCACCTCGACATTGCCGGCGGTAAGATCGCGACCGCCCGTATCGGCGGCCACGCGGTGAAGATTGCCGAGGGGGAATTGGCGGTGTAGGCGATCCGGGGCCATCGACGGTTACCGGGGCCGGGGTGGCGTCGATATGCTTACGCAGCTGCGATCGGTACTCGCAGATTGGCCCGCCTGAGGAGAGATACAGTACACCCGTTTGGTCAATCGACCGGGTGCCGTTGAAAAAATCCGGTCCTGAATCGCGTTGGGCGCAACAACATCAAGGAATTGGAACAATGAGGAGTTTTTGGTGGGTGATCACGGGCTCGAACCGTGGACCCGCTGATTAAGAGTTTTCTGCCGGTGTCTCTCGCTGCATAACGTTGGATAACGATCCAACATCTATAAGCCGTTGCAATTGAATATGTTTTTTCGATAGGTTGGTGGTTGATATCATCACACCCTAACGCCGCTTATCGCTCACTTTTGATACCCGGCTGTTACCCCTGAGGCATAAATGGCAAAAGCTCTCACCGCGAAGTTCATCGACTCCGTCAAGCCAAGTTCAGCCCGTAAAGAGATCCCCGATGGCGGTATGCCTGGGCTCTATCTGGTCGTTCAGCCCAAGCGGGAACAAGACGGCAAGGAGTTGCCCGCCTCCCTCAGTTGGGCGGTTCGCTACAGGATCGCCAACCGAGCTCGGAAGCTGACAATCGGGCCATATCCTCGGTATGGGCTTGCGGATGCTCGAACGGCCGCCGGCAAGGCCCTGCGGGCTGTTTCAGAGGGCATCGATCCTGCGGAAGAAAAACGGCTTGGCAAACTCGCCCGCTCGAATGACGAGAATCAGGTCGACGTTGTCCTGAACGAATTCATCAGACGGCATGTAGAGGCCAAGACGCGCGAGAGCTCTGCCCGTGAAAGCAAGCGCCTCATTGATGCCGAGGTAAGGCCAGAGTGGAAGAAGCGACACATCCAATCGATCACTCGGCGGGATGTGATCTCACTGCTGGACAATATCGTCGATCGTGGAGTGGGAACCACGGCCAACCGGGTTCACGCCCTGCTGCGCAAGTTCTTCAACTGGTGCATCGAACGCGACATCGTGACGGCATCGCCCGTTGCCAACGTAAAGGCGCCGGCCGCGGAGGTGTCGCGCGATCGTGTCCTGTCGAATGACGAGATCCGGCTCCTATGGATGGCCTCTGACAAGATCGGATGGCCGTTCGGGCCTATGGCTAAATTGCTGTTGCTCACAGGCCAGAGGCGAGACGAAGTGGCTGCCGCAGGTCGGCGTGAGTTCAATCTCGATGTCAAGGAGCCGGTCTGGACCATTCCGAAGGATCGGTCGAAGAATGGCATCGCGCATGCCGTCCCGCTGGCGCCGGCCGCGTCGGACATCCTGAACAGCCTTCCCGTTGTCGAGGGTGACGCAAATCTGATGTTCACTACCACAGGCGAGACGGCAATCTCTGGCTTCTCCAGAGCCAAGGCCGCACTTGACGCGGAAATGCTCAAGATTGCCCAACAAGAAGCCGCAGAGCGGGGTGAGGATCCGGAGAACGTCCAGCTTGCTCCGTGGCGGTTTCACGACCTGCGGCGAACCTGCGCGTCAGGAATGGCATCTCTCGGCCAGCCGATCCACGTTGTCGAAGCCGCATTGAACCACCGCAGTGGAACCATCCAAGGTGTGACCGCCGTCTACGTTCGTCATGACTTCCTGGAAGAGAAACGTCGGGCTCTAAGCGCCTGGGCATCCATGGTCGAGGAGATAGTCGGCAAGAGCTCATCCGGAACGAACATTGTGCGCCTGGCCGGTTCGCGCCCTTTATGAGTGAGCGGCAAGCGCAGGGCAAGGGCTCCGGCCCCGGCAGGCGCCTGCATTTGGGAAAAGCCCGCGAAACCGGTTGTTTTGACATGATGGGATTTGGTAAAAAAAGAGAGAAAGTAAAGATGTCATTTCGGATTCTCACCAAGGAGGCGCAAGCCGGTAATGAGCAATCAAGTATACCTGACGACATCCCAAGTTCTTCAGCGCTACTCTATCTCCGAAATGAGCTTGTGGCGCTGGCAGAAGAATGAATCTCTTGGCTTCCCTCGGCCGATGATAGTGAACAAGCGCAAGTTCTTCAAAGAGGAAGATCTTGTCGCTTGGGAACGTGAACGCGCGAGGGCTTCTGCATGAGCCTCGCTAAGCCCAACCGAACCGCGCTGGCCTCCATATGGCCGCCCACTGCCGCCGTCGCCAAAGCTGCGGGGCACGAACAAATGAGTCCGCTCCAGGCGATCAGGCGGAAATGTACCGACTGTTGCGCCGGGCAGATCTCCGAGATCAGGCTTTGTGAGGCTGTTTCCTGCGCGTTGTGGCCCTACCGGGCATCGGTACACCCTTACACGTCCGCACGGATGAAAAACGGCGCGCAGGAAACTGATTTTCCGGAAAGCGAGGCCGCATGACCTGCTGTCACCCCGACAATGAAGCCGTGAACTTGGCCGCCCGGCCGATCAAGCGCAGCCGCCGCGGCCGATCGTCCCGGCGCTCAAGAACCGTTTTGGCCTGTCGGCCGTCGAGGCCTGCGAAGCCGCGGCGATGGCTGAGAAATTCCGGATGCTGAGGAGAGCGTTCGGTTGAAGGCAACCACCAAGAAGAAGCGGGACGGGTCCGAGCAGGTAATGCTCGGCAAGGTCATCATGAAAGAGAAGCCGGCGCGCAAACGTGCGCGTAGGCAGGAATGGGATTTCTCACGCGAGCTGCTGCGAGTCCGCGAGATTGAGAAAATCATCCGCTTTCGGCACGGATCACGAATTCCAGATCCATCAGGCACGGATGATGTTGATACCTGCCTTGCGTACCTGCGAGCGGTGGCAATGACCCCTCGGTCACAAGACGTCGTTTCCTGGAGCTCGAAATGGGCACCTTGGGCTGATCCGGTCACGGTGCAGTCGATAGCGAAACTCGGTAGCGGCCGAAAGTGGATGCTTAAGGCGGATGCGGTCGCCAAATTGCTCGACGTGACGATGTCACTCCGAACCGCCTTAGGTCTGCACACCATCGGTGCATGTGACATGGCCACAGCGGAGCGCAAGGACCTCGCGAAGGCGAACAAACGTGAACGCGATAAGGGCCGGCAGGAACGCAAGAGGCGTGAGCTGGGCATGGTCGATCGCAAGTCCCAGCAGGCGCAAACATTGGCGGCCACAAAGCCATGGGAGGCCGAAGGCATGTCCCGTCGCACGTGGTTCTACCGACAGAAGCGCGATTGCACCGCAATGTCGCGAGTAGAGATAAACAGGAATGGCGACACTTCAGTGCAACCGGCTTCACAGCCTGATTTTCCGCCGGCGCCACCGCAAGTTCAGATCGGGCAAAGCCGCGTAGCGGGTTTGTCTGGGGGTCTGGGGCATCATGCCCCGGCGGGGTTCCAAGGGGCGGCGCCCCATGGGAGTGGAGACTCTAGGGACGAGGAAGCAGCATGAAAGGTGAACAGATGGATCTTTTCGACATGACTACCGCTGCCAGCAAGTACAATGCCGAGATCATCCCCTTTCCCGTCGACCGTGAACTGATCTTCGTCCGTGAGACCGCCAGGACGCTCGAAAATCGCCACGGGCCGGCCGCCGATCGCTTTTGGCAAATGACCTGCCGGCGCCTATACGCTCGCCTGCAGGTGCAGGGCATGGCGGAGGCCGACATCAAGCGTGAGGTCGACAGATTTGCCTACGCTGTTCACGCCGAGATGCAGCGCGCAGCTTGGGCAAAGTGGATGGATGAAAACCCGAAGGGCGCCGCATGACCGAACAGCATTGCGCAACTCTCGGCTGGGCCTTCCTTCACAAGCCCACCAGGGAAGCCTTCCGGCGGTCGACGGGGGAGAACATAGCGCCAGCCCTCGAGCGGTATCGGGAATGGGTGGAAGAGAACCTTGTCGGCAAGCCTGGCAATATCCCAGAGGACGCGGAGGCCGCCGCTTGACCCTCACGAGCAGCGTCTATCGCCGCGGCCTAAAGGTGATATTCTGACATTCCACGGAGGCGATCATGGCCAAGATACTCGTGCATGTGACCGTAGGCCCGAACGATCCGACCAGGGCTGCTCTTGCATTCTTTGTCGCGAGAGCCGTCCTCGAAGAGGGCCATCATTTGGTTTTGTTTGTCGCCGGAGATGGTGTGCATCTCCTCACGCCAGAAAGCGCAGCAAGCGTGGAAGGGCTTGGCAGCGGAAAGCTCTCCGACCACTTCGAGGCAATCAATGCCGCGACAGCCGAGAAGGCCGAGATTTACTTCTCGGGAATGTCTGCCAAGGCCCGCAGCATTTCCCCCGATGCTATCGTTTTGCGGGGTGCTGCGCCGGGGAATCCCAACAAGTTGGTGCAACTGATCGCCCAGAGCGACAAGGTCATCAGCTATTAGCATATCGCCTGGAGAGCCGGAAGATTTCGTTGTCAACGGATCCAGTTGCGCTCAGGCTTACGATACTGGGGAGCATGATACACCCCGAATTCGAAGTCGGCCCCGCAGGGGATGCATCTGAACTTGTCCTGACTGCTGTGAGTCTTGTAGCGGAACTGCAGGATGGATTTTCGGCGCTGCTCGAAGCATACGGGGCAAATCCGGTGATGCGGCTCACCATCGACGCCTTCCTTTAGCTCGTAAGCCAAGGTGTTGTTGCCATAGTCGCGCAGTTGGTAGCGATCGGCGATCGCCTTCCATTCCTCGGCCTCGGCCAGCTTTGCCTTCAGCTCGGCTATTTCGTGCACCATCTCCAGCATCTGGGACTGTGCGGTAACGGCCGTACCCTGTGCACTCATTATGAGGTTCTGCATCTCAATAACCTTGTTCCGGATCACGGCAAGGTCGTTCATTTCCTTCACGGTGCCAGCGATATCAAGCGCAGTCTTTAAGGTGCCGACCGCACCCGCAATCATACCCATGTCGACCATTCAGATCGTTCCTTTCACTGGTTGCATAAGCAGAAAACGATAGACGACCCTGAGTCGCAAGCTCTGGGGATAAACGATGCTGTGAGAGTGGGAAACGTGTGGAGAACCTGGGGAAAACGGGGAAAGCCCCACCCACAAAGAGAGCCCGCAAGGAGGGATAACCAAGTCGGGCTCGAGTTACGGGACCATGTCTTTTTGGCTGTCCTTGAGGGTGGCACACTGGTTCGAGTTGTCCAGTAAGCTGTTCTGTCTAGGCCGTTCGATCCTTGGAGACCTGGCCAACCTCCGTCAATATTCGCTGATCATCTCCATGATCTCTTCAGGTGACTCGTTAACCTGGACCATCACGCAGGTCCCGTTATTGGGCGCGATGGTGACGAGAGTGGTACGCCGCTTCCCTTCAACCCGCTGGAAGTGGGCAACAGTGTCCATGTTGATGAAGATCGGTCCATTGCTGTCGTGTAATTCGAGCCACATGGATTGGTCCTCTCTAAGATAGCAGTTCGTTAGTTAGGTCGTCCTAAGATAGCACTAAAGAGCGGGGAAACGGCGGCAAACGCAAAGGCTCAACTCCGGCCTTCGTTTCTCCAGCATCTCCGTAATATCAAGGACTTAACAGCCTCAACGTCCATTGACATTTGATACGGCCATGAGAATATCCAGCAAGGCGGTGGGGAAAAGCCATGCTGCGATATGTGATCTACACGCGCGTCTCGACAGAGGACCAGGGCAAGTCCGGACTGGGGCTTGAAGCTCAGGAGCGGGATATCGGGATCTTCCTCGATCGGTTTAGCGCCGTCCCCTATGAGATCATCGGACGGTTTCAGGACGTCGACAGCGGGGCCAACAACGGCCGGCCTGAACTGAATAAGGCCCTTGCCCTGGTTCGCAAGACAGGCGCCGAGTTACTGATTGCAAAGCTGGATCGGTTAAGCCGCAAGGTCTCTTTCATCGCCACCCTCATGGACGATCCGAAGGTCAAGCTGCGCGTCGCCCAGATGCCCCAGGCCGATAAGTTCCAACTGCACATCTATGCAGCCCTGGCAGAGCAGGAGCGTACCTTCATCTCAGAGCGCACCAAGGCAGCCCTCAGAGTGGCGAAGGAGCGCGGTGTGAAGCTCGGGGGCATGAGGGATGCCACCATGAAGCGGAACGTCGCCATCCAGGCCAAGGCAGACGCAGAGGCAGCCAAGGTCATGAAGCTGATAGCCCCGATGCGGGAAGCCGGCGCCTCCCTATCGCAGATCGCCCGGACCCTCGACGAGATGGGGATAGCCACATCCCGCGGGGGCAAGTGGACGGCGATGCAGGTTAGCCGAGTGGCTCGCAGGACCGTCTAGGATATCCCGGAGGCGTTTGAATATACCCAAGATATGGGGTAGATATAGGTGACATCGCACAACATGCGGTGGTGGCCGTCGAGATGACGCCCATGGCCCTTAGAAGGATCTACTATGCGCCAATTAGGCCCCCATTCGAGGCCGAACGTGCTGGCGAAGCTGGACGGACGCAGGCGGGAAGCACGCCTTATGCAAAGTGTCCGGGATGAGCTCACCCAGCATGTCGGCGGCAAGCCAACAGCACCCCAGCGGGCATTGATCGAACGCGCGGCATGGCTGAGCCTGCATTGCGCCCTGATGGATGCCAAGCTCCTGGAGGGTGAAGGCCCTCTCTCCGAACGCGATAGCCGAGAGTATCTGGCCTGGTCGAACAGCCTGACCCGCTGCCTGCGTTCGCTCGGCATGGGTGAAGCGCCGGCCAAGCCCCGCGAGTCCCTCGCTGACCTTCTGGCGGGGCAGGCTGCATGAACATCCTCGAGGCCTGCCAGCATCCGAAGATCTTTGCTCCGTGGTTCCGGAAGCCGGAGACCTATCGGGCGTGGCATGCCTTCCTTGCAGCCATGTTTGGGCTGCCGATGACAGATGAGCAGCTAGACCTCTACCAACACCATACCGGCCGCAAAGAGGCCCCCACGGAGGCTCAGAGAGAGGCCTGGATGGTGATCGGGCGCCGCGGGGGCAAGTCCTTCCACATGGCGTTGATTGCGGTCTACCTGGCCTGCTTTTTCGACTATCGCCAATACCTGGCACCGGGCGAGCGTGCGACCGTCCTTGTGATCGCCACAGATCGCCGGCAGGCGCGTGTTATCCTTCGCTATGTCCGGGCCATGCTCGACAACATCGACGTGCTGAAGGCGATGGTTCAGCGCGACACGGCCGATTCCTACGACCTCGACAACAGCACGACCATTGAAGTCGGCACCGCTTCCTTCCGATCGACGCGCGGCTACACCTACGCGGCCGTTCTATGCGACGAGCTCGCCTTCTGGAGGACGGATGACGCGGCAGAGCCGGATTATGCGATCCTAGATGCCATCCGGCCAGGAATGGCCTCCATCCCCACTTCAATGTTGCTGTGCGCCTCGTCGCCTCATGCACGCCGCGGAGCGCTCTGGGATGCCTTCAAGCGGTATTGGGGCAAGGATGACGCTCCGCTGGTCTGGAAAGCCACGACCAGGGAAATGAACCCTACGATTTCGCAAGATGTCGTCGACCGGGCGCTCGAGCGTGACCAGGCATCGGCCGGCGCTGAATTCATGGCGGAGTTCCGCGCCGATATCGAGCAGTTCGTGAATATCGAAGTGGTGGAAGCTTGCGTTTCGCCCGGCGTCTATGAGCGGCCCTATGTTTCGAGCAATCGCTATCGCGCCTTCGTCGATCCGAGCGGCGGCTCGAATGACTCCATGACTTTGGCGATCGGCCACAATGAAGGCGAGCGCGTCGTTCTCGACTGCATGAGGGAGAAAAAGCCACCCTTCAGCCCCGAGGCCGTTGTCGCAGAGTTTGTCGAGACCTTGGCCCGGTATCGCATCACCGAGGTCGAAGGCGACCGTTACGCCGGCGAATGGCCCAGGGAGCAGTTCCGGAAGAAGGGCGTCAACTACAAGCTCTGCGAAAAGCCGCGCTCGGATCTCTATCGCGATCTGTTGCCTAGATTGAACAGCAGGTCGGCCGACCTGCTCGATTCCGATCGGCTCGTCAATCAGATCGTCGGACTGGAGCGCCGAGTGAACCGCGGCGGCAAGGAATCCATCGATCACGCACCAGGCGGTCATGACGACTTGGCTAACGCGGTCGCCGGTGTGCTGAACGCCCCGCTTGTCGACCGCCGCGGCTACGAACAAGACATCATCGGCTTTTACTGAAGGAGAGCCCTATGAATTTTGAGCAAAACATCCAGGCCCGGTTCAAGACAGAGTGGCTCAACAATGGCCGCTTGCTGCCCTATCACCTCACCCTCAGTGGGGCTTTTGAGATCGCCGGGAAGATCACGAAGAAGCGGAACGAACTGAAGGCCAAAGGCACTCTCAGCGACAAGGGTCTCGACGAGGCCATGCGCGAGTTCGTGACCAAGGAATGCATTCCGGATCTCGCCCGCTCTCGCTGCAAGCTGGAGGCTTCGGCGGAGGCTGTGACGGCCAAGCGGCAAGCCCTGACGATTCCCAAGCCCGACAAGGGCGACGTCGCGGGCGCGCTGCTTCGCCAGGAGCTTCGCGCTCATCTGCGCAGCATGGCCCCTGGCGATCGTGCCGCCCTCCTGATGCGCAATCCAGATCCGGCAACGATCGCAGCCGTATTCGAGGCGCCCAATCACTTGAGCGGCATCGATGACCAGCTCCGAACCAAGCTTGAAGCGGACATCGTCGCCGCATCGCATCCGGAAAAACTAAAGGAGATTGAGGTCGAGCGCGAATGCATCAATCTCGCCGACATAGCGATCAATCACGCTGTCGACAACATCCGCAAGGCTACCGGTTATGAGCACAGCAACGGCAAGGCCTTTGACGAGTTCATGAGCAAGGCATCGGCGCCCATCGAAGCGGAATTCGCGAAGAAGGGCATGCCGGCGGCGCGGAACGTCGAGGACATGGTCGAGCTCTACAAGGCCATGAACAAGCAAGATCAGAACGATTTCATCGCCCGCTGGGTAAGCGGCGAACTGGACCCCGTCCAGCAGCAAGCGGCTTAAGGAGAAACGCCCATGTCGAGCACAGACCTTTCTCAGATGCGAGCAGAAGCCGGCCAGCGATATGCAGCCGCGGTCGCTGAATTGCGCGCTGCCTATGTCGATCTCGCCGGCATTGAAGCCGCAATCAACAACGGCGGCGTTCCCGTGCATCCCGTGGCCACGTTCCGCGGCGATGCGGACCGCATTCCGTGGGAGTTTCGCCACCCCAGTTTCTACCCCGAGAGCGGCGACAGTCTGCGAGATGCTTGGGCCGCGCGCCGGGATCATCTGATCGCAGATCAGGCGAAGGTCGGCTGACATGGACGCCACAGCAGCTATGGCCACATTCAAGGACAGCGTCGAAGCCTTCGGCGATGCAGCTCACGACGAGCTCGCTCGCTCGGGCGCCGGCTACAAGGCTGCTCGGGCGAACATGGCCAGGCTGTACCGGCAGCGCAAATCCGAAATAGAGAAGATGGCAGACGCCTTCAGTCGCCGGCCATGGTCGACTCCGGACCATCTGGCGATGCGCCAAGTAGCTGACCACGCCCTATCCACCCTCGATGCGATCTACCGCGACATGCGGGGAGCGCTCGACACCCTGCACAAGGATTGATGACAAATGGATAGAGGCGTCTCGATTTTCATCGATCCCTCGGGCGCACAAACGGGCGGCCGCGTGGTCAAACGCGAGTTGAAGGAGATCGGCGACGCTGCGATCAATGCGCAGAAGATGACCGATCAACTGACGCGCGCCAATGAGCAGATGGCGAAGTCAGCACACGGGTCCGCTCTGGCTATCGGCCAGCAACAGGACGCGCTGAGGGCCAAATTCAATCCGACCTTCGCGGTGCTGCAGCGCTACAAGCAGACCCAGGAGGAGATCAGGCAGGCGCACCGTTTGGGCGCCATTTCGGTCAATGAGATGACCGCAGCTCTGAGCCGAGAGCGTCAGGCGTCCTTGGCTGCCGTAGCTGCCATCAAGGGACATTCCGCGGCCTTCGCGGCAAACACAGTGGCGGTCAATGCTACCAACGCAGCCATGCGGAATGCGGTGCTGTACCGCACGCAATTGCTCTACCAGCTCAACGATATCGGTGTGTCGCTGGTCTCCGGAATGAATCCGGGCATGGTCCTTGCCCAGCAGGGCGCCCAGATCGCGCAAATGCAGGGTGGGATCAAAGCAGCCCTCAGGGAAACGATGGTCATGGCCGGTTCCGCTGGCGCCGCATTGGGCGCGCTTGGACCGATCGCTATAGCGGCCGGCGCTGCTGGGGCGGCGGGCCTCTCACACATCAGGTCGGAAGCGAGCAAGGCACTCGGCGAAACTGTAACCTGGGGCGAAACGCTCACGGCCGTATTCCAGGTCGCGTGGGAGGGGCTGAAATCCACCTTCGGGCCGGCCTTCAGTGCAGTCCTGGACCCGGTTTTCTACGCCTTCAGCCAACTCGGCTCGGCTGCCGTCGACATCGCGGAAATCATCATTAACGCCTTCCGGGCGGTCGGCAGCGATATCAAGTTCATGTGGGATCAACTGCCGAACATCGTTGGCGCGGCGTTCGTCGGCGCTGTCAACATCGCGATAGACCATTTGAACAAGCTAGCGAATGCTTCCAAGCAGGCCGTCAACGAAATCATCAATGCTTTCAATACGATACCAGGCGTTGAACTGCCGAATGTCGATGCCTCTGGCCAGCTGATTGCACTGCGTGAGAACCCCTATGCGGCCGCACTGGCACGGGAGAACGAGGCGCAGAAGGCCAAAAGCCTTGCGATCAACAACAGCCATCCCATCCGCGAGTTCTTCCAGGGCTCGATCGACCGCATAGGCACCAACCGCGCTCAGTCGCGCCTCTCCGAATTCGCCGACATGGATTTCTCCCAGTCCATCCAGGGCGCAAACGGCCTCAGCCAAGCAGTTGGCGGCGTTGGTGCGGCATGGCAGCAGGCGAAAAGCGCCGTCGTCGACGTCAACCAGCAGATGGCCGACGCGCGCCGGAACACGCTTGCCGGCTTCGAACAGTCGAGCAAGCAGCTCCGCACGATGAAGACCGAACTGAAGGAAATCCAGGCAACGCTTGCGGCCGCGGCTCAGACGCCGGTTGCGGACGTGTTCGGCACTGGCATGTCCGGACAAGCTGCCGGCGCGATCGATGCCGCCGCATCCTCCATCGGCAAGGTGTTCGCGGCGCTCAATGACGGTCGGCTGACGGCGCAGGGCGCACATGAGGCGCTGGAACTGATCCGGGCATCCCTTCTCCAGCTTGGCGGCGATTCCAAGTCCGTCAATGCATGGGTGGACTCGGTCATCAACGCGTACTTCCACGTCGACAATCTGGAATCTCGCGTCAAGTCGCTGTCCGCCGAGATCATGGGCATCCCGAACCGAATGGTTGGGATCGGATACTACGAGTACAGCGTAGGCGGTGGCCAGAAGGTGGGCGTGTATACCAGCGGCGGCGGGTACGGCTCCCAGCAGGTCATGTACCCGGGTGGCAATGCCGATTTCTCCTACTCGCAGTATCAGGTCGGCGGTGGAAAGACGGTCGGCGTGTCGGCCGGTAACGGCTCCTACGGCGGCAAGACGGCCAGCTATTACGACAGCCCCTATGACCTCGGCATCCTGCAGGATATGGGCTACCAGATCAGCGGGGCTCGTGCGGCGGGTGGCCCTGTCTCGGCCGGCGGCACCTATCTGGTCGGCGAGAACGGCCCGGAACTCTTGAAGATGTCCGGCGCAGGCAGTGTCGCCAACACCAACGCGACCGCATCGATTCTCTCCGGTGGCCGTGACGCTCTGTCACTGATCGAAGACCATCTCTTCAACGTCGTGCAGGAGCTCCGCATCCATACGAACTATTGGGAGACGGCGGAGAGCAACGATCAGGAGATGATTGCCTGCCTGAAGGCGCTGAAGTCCGCCTCGTCCTCGGCCTCCTATTCGGGCGGCTCGTCCTATTCCGGCGGCGGGTCGTCTTCGCGGGGCAGCTACTCGGGTGGTTCGTCCGGCGGCGGCTCCAGCCATCTCGATCCGTATTCGGCCTATTACTTCAACGCGGCCCGCAACTTCGCCGGCACGGGCGGCGGCCGGTATGATCCTGTTGCGGACGCCATGCTGAACGGCAACACGGCGGCGCTGAATGGGGTGAGCGGCGGCCCGACCCAGGGCATCGCCAGACTGTTGAGCGGCCACAACATGCCGTCCCTGCTCGATCGGCTGAAGCGGCAAGTCGGCTTCGCAACCGGCGGGCAAATCATGCCGGGGGAAGATCAACGCGTCGAGTTCTTCAAGCGTCGCAACGAGCGCGTGATTGTCGTCGACGACAGCAAGGTTTCCGACAGCCGGGGCAGTGGCGGAACGGCCAAGGAAAAGACCACGGTCCATGCGCCGATGACTTTCAACTTCCACGGTGACACCGGTGACGCTCGTTCTCGCCAATCGATGGCAGACGACATTCGCCGCACCGTTCTCCAGGTCTTGCAGAGCCGATAAGGAGCCACAATGTCCGAAGCGCTAGTCCGCTCCATTTGCTCAGAGTTCGATATCGAGATCATCCCGGCGAATGAGATGCCGAAGCCGGGACAGACTCGAGCAGCCGCGACGATGCGCCGAATTCTCAATAAGCGTGGGGAAGGCCATCTCCGGCTGGTTCTGAGCACGCTGGCTGAAACGAAGGGAAATGGCTGGCTGATCGAGGAATGGAGCCTTTGGGCTGTATCCGACCTGATTTTGGTCTGTTCTGAGTGGATCGATGAAAACGCGTCGACGTGGCTTGAACTATGGGATCGTCTCGAGCTCGGCGCGATCATGCTTGCCGCGGACCATTTGAGGGGCACGACTCCGCTACGGTATACCCTGACGGCTCTTATTTATTCCCGACTGTCGGCTCTAGTCGGCTATGGCCTGTCGAACACTGATTCCGGACACGGGCTGCGGCGGCGTGCCGGCGTCACGAACAGTCGCGGTCGTCGCCTCGAGCTCGGCCGTCGCCTGATCGAGGCCCGGGCTCGGCTTCAGCATGGTCAGTGGAAACGGTATCTCCAGGAGGCAGGGCTTTCCTATTTCCGCGCCAACAATGCCATGCGCCTCGCCAAAGAGGCAGACCAGCGGGAGCGATCGGCGGGGAAAAATACTTATGGCTAACAAATTCGGGTGAATTGACGGGGGTAACGGAATTCAATTCAACTGTGGATTGGGAAAACAAGCCACGGTGATCGAGAAATGATAGCGTTCGCCTCAGAATATTTGGCGGCACGGTCGTTAAAGCGACCTGCATCGACTGATGCAGTATAATCCCGCGCTCGACGGTTTGCGCGCCATCGCCGTTCTGGCCGTGGTGGCATTTCATTGCCGCTTACCGTTCACGGGGGGCGGCTCCATTGGCGTTGATCTCTTCTTCGTCTTGAGCGGCTATCTGATTACTTCGATTTTGCGCTCCGAGGTGATGGAAACCGGAACCGTTTCGCTGAGCCGCTTCTACTGGCGTCGAGCGCTCCGCCTCTGGCCGCCATTGTTGCTGATGCTCGCCGCCTATGCCGCCGTCGCTCCCACACTGTTCCCGGCTCGCGACGCAATTGTCGATACGGCAATCGCTGCCACGTACCTAACCGATTACGCCATGGCCTTCTGGCACGAGCCGTTGATGCTCGGACACACCTGGTCGCTTTCGGTAGAAGAACATTTCTATCTGATCTGGCCACTTGTCATCCTGGCGACGCGCACACTTTCGCAACGGGCGCTCGCCCGGTTCTTGATCGTCGCATTCGTGGCGGCTACGGCGTGGCGCGTTGCCGACGCGCTAATCTGGCAGGACTGGTATCGGACCTACTATCGCTTCGATACGCGAATGAGCGGTCTGATGCTCGGCGGGCTGATCGCGGTGATGCACTGGCGGCCGAAACCGGAAACGGCTGCGATCATCGGCAGGCTTGCCACCTACGTTCTCGCCGTCGGTTTTCTGATAGCCCCGTTCAGATCGCCTGCATTCATCGCCTGGGGCGGCATCATTGTCGATCTCGCGGCCGGTGGCCTGATCCTGTCGGTGGTTTCGACAGAAGGGACAAGGCTGCACCGCATTCTGACGCTGCGTCCGCTCGTCTATCTCGGCGTGATCTCGTACAGCGTCTATCTCTGGCATTACCCGCTATCGCGGCTCCTCAGATACGAGCTTCCTTCCGGTCTCACTTTTCTTGTCGTTGCCGGCTTTGCGATCGTTGTCGCGGCTCTGTCCTATGAGTTCATCGAAAAACCGCTGAAGACGGTCCGCAGGCGGCAGGCTGAAGTCGCAATCTGATTTTCGAATAAGTCCCTCAAACAAAAAAGGCCGGGTAAACCCGACCTTCCTGCAGCCATTGCCAGTACATCCGTGGTCAATGGCGAAGTGAGATCTGTGTAACCGCCGATCATGTCGATTGCGTGACACATCTCCCTACAGCGGGAAAACGCTCGGGCAACGCCTTGCCTATGTCTTGATACCGGCGACATGCGGGACGGCGGAAATCGGCCTCCTACGCAGGGATTTTGAGGAAGGTGATACCGTCGAGACTAGGACTTCAGCGTCTGCACGATGCCTACTGCACTCGCCAGGAAACTAAAACCCGCCAGAAATCCAAAGGCAGCAGCTAGAATCAAAGTGGCCGTAATGGGGTCTCTCTTCGGAGCTTTGATGAAGGAGGCATCCGAGCGGAACAGCATTTCCGGTTTCGCCCAGGCGTTATAGATGTTCTCGGCGCATTGGAAGTTCACCCAAGCAGCGAAGCCCGCCAGCAAGGTAAAGCAGATGCCTGCCAAATTCCACGCCGCTGCATCGACGAGGCCGGCAATTTGGTCTTGCCTGACCGAAGCCTTCAGGCTGCTGATCGCGTAAATTGCCCCACCATGAACGGCCAAAAGCGACGCCATCAGCCACTTGCCGTACTCGATATGACCGCGGTGTGAATGCTCTTGGTAGCGACGGAAGTGGTCATAGGTTTCCTTCGACCAGAGGAGATATCGCTCGCGGGCTTTCTCGTCTGCCCAGAGGTCGGCGAAGTGTGTATTGCCGTCTTCGTCGATCATCGGAGCCTCACGCCAAGCCCACCGCCGGCTGACGTCTCACCATCCGCGATAAAGACGAGGCCGGCGTCTTCCATGGCTTTCTGCATCTTCTCAACGCTGCTCACGCGAGCGTCTTGACCAGCCTCAAAGCGGTTGACGGTGTTGGGCCCCAAGCCCGCCCTGCGAGCGAGTTCCTGAGTGCTCCAATTGAGGGCTGCACGGCCCATGCGGCATTGATTTGGCTTCATATGGTGCTTTTATCACCAAATCTGGTTGACAGCAAATCGGTAATGATATTATCGTTAGTGGTGTAAATATCACCATTAGGAACACAAACGGGAGACCCGGTCATGTTCGAAGCTCTCGCCATCACAGTGATCGCCTTCGCGGTCGCTTGGTTCATGCAGGACATCTACCTGGCCTGATAGGCCGCACACTACGCAACCATACAATCCGGAGTATCTGAAATGCTTGATCGACCGATTCAGGCAGCCGCCGAAGGCTTGCCGAAAAACCGCATCTCATCCACCGATCTGCTTGTCGTCGACGACCTCCTCGGCGCCATCGCCTGCTTGAATGACGCCATGTTCCTGGCCGCCGGCTCGATCGAGGAGCCCCGCCATTGCAATGCCCTGCAGGCACTGTCGATGCAGATCAACAAGGACATCGCTTCGTTGCGCGACCGCATCGAAGATCTGAGGGAGTTGCTGAAATGAACGAGCTGATATTCGCGCCGATCCCGGCTGAGAACGTCCGCTCCGACAAGCTCCGCGTCCATTTGGTCGACGGCGACGGTATGGAGCCTACGCTGATGAACAAGCGCGACTATGTGTTGTTGGCGCCGATCTCGCAGTTTGTCGGCGACGGCG
This sequence comes from Sinorhizobium fredii USDA 205, assembly GCF_001461695.1. GTDB lineage: Bacteria > Pseudomonadota > Alphaproteobacteria > Rhizobiales > Rhizobiaceae > Sinorhizobium > Sinorhizobium fredii. The sequence goes on from NZ_AUTC01000035.1 coordinate 58,621, forward strand.
TCTACGCGATTGTCTCCCACTTCGGTGTTATCGACCTCTTTCGCGTCCAGTGCGTTTTCGACGGCAAAGGTAGCGTGATGCTCTTTCGGGACAACAAGCGATACGAGACTAAACACGTCTTGAGCGTTCAAGAGTTCGAGGAAGTCGTCGCCGGTTATGTGGTCGCGGACATCAAAGTGAAGGACCATCGCTTCCTCCGGATGGCAAGGGAGGGCCAGCTATGACCGATCTTCCGACCGTCCAGGCGCTGATAGACGCCCACAAGGCAGCTATGCAGCGCTACGACGACCTCCCGGACGGCGACGTGCCCGATGAGGTCGACGCTGAAATGACGAAGGCTGCTGAAGCTCTATGCACCTATCGCCCTGCCACGATCGAGGGCGTCCACCGTAAGGCGGAATACATGATGAGCTGTGACGTCTTCGTAGGTGGTGAAAGCGGGGAACCCGAATTCACCCAGGCGCAATTGATCAGCGGATTCTTGCCAGTAGGGGCTTAGCGACGTTGATCTCTGGTTACCCGAGGTGTTACCCCGACGCGAAATTGCATCAAGCTTTACATGAGGTGTTGGCAGCAAGCCTTTGAAAAATTTGGTGGGTGATCACGGGCTCGAACCGTGGACCCGCTGATTAAGAGTCAGCTGCTCTACCAACTGAGCTAATCACCCGTCCAAGACCGCGTCGCAGCGGTCTGGTGGGGCGTATAATGGCCTTCGCCTGGCTTGTCCAGCACCCTCTGCAAAATTCTTGGGAAAAATTATCGTCCTCATTGGGCGAACCGACGGGCGAGTGCGCGCTCCGATTTTCGTGACTGGCCCCAACGCTCCAGATCGGCAGTTCAATACCTTTGGCGAACACGATGCGCCCCAAAAATCGCCGACATTTCTCTTTAGCACCCGGCCGGCTGGAGCGTTGCAAGACGGATCTGACGGAGAATTATGCGCGGGTATCTACTTTTGACCGAGGCGAGAAGCGGCTCGAATTGGCTTGGCTCCCTCATCAATAATTCGGGAAACATGGGGCGGTCGAGCGAATGGCTGTCGCCAAAAATCCATCGTCTCGACACCAGTTCCTTGTCGTGGGAGGAATTCTTCGAGGAAATCATCAGAAAGAGTTCTACCGAAAATGGTAATTTCGGGCTGAAGATATTCCCCAACCATCTTTTCATCACCCGTGAAGTCTACGGGATGGACTTCATTCAATATTGCCTTTCCGTACACGATGTGGCGCTTGTCTTCCTGCGACGCGACGACACCCTACGACAAGCCATTTCCTATGCCAGGGCAAGACAAACCCGCAGTTTCGCTGCCCATATTGGGGGAAATTCTGATCCACAATACGATTTCGAAGAGATCGCGAAATGCTTTTTCTATATTCGCGACAGCTATAGTTTCTGGAGGAGCTATCTGGAACTTACGGGCGCGAAGTCTACCGAGTTTGTTTACGAGAACCTGGTCCCGGACCCTTCGCCTTTCGTCTCTTGCGTTGCGGAACACCTGGGGGTGCCCGCGCCGGGCGCGCTCCAAACGACGATGGCGGTTCAGCGCGACGGGGTGACCGATGAATGGGTTGCCCGCTTCGACGAGGATCGCAGATCCGCACACTTGCTGGACGCCTATGATCGCCGGGAACACATACCCGGGAAGGTCAAGAACTTCTTCAAACTGGCGACGCGGAGCCTTGAGCCGCGATATCCGTTCGCGTTCTGACGGACGGGTTCGGATCGTTTGGCTGGCGGGCAGCGTGTGGAGTTGAATTCTCGAGGCGATATCGATACACGCTGGTATCGTGGCGGCCGACTGGAGCGCATATTGGGCGATCTTCACTATCCTTTTCGTCTTTCTGACACCCGGCGAAACCACAGGAGTCTTCTAGATCGGTTGATGACCCGGTATGAGACTTACAAACTCGCCGCTCGAGTGCGTAAAAGGAAACGCGAGATCGCGATGGTCTGCCTGCGGGAAGGTGGTCAACGACCCCTCGCCAAGGATGATATTCCGCTCGTTTTCAATACGCACAACGACCTAAAGCTGATGCCGCCCTTCCTGGCGCATTACAGGAAGCTCGGCGTTTCCCGTTTCATCTGTGTCGATGACGTCTCATCCGATGGCACACGCGAATACCTGCTTTCTCAAGTGGACGTCGACGTGTGGAGTTCGCCTCTGCGTTATCGCGATGCTCGCCGCGGCCGTGAGTGGCGCGAAGCCCTATTCGACCGCTACGGGGGGGATAGGTGGTATCTCAATGTCGATTCAGATGAATTTCTGATCTATCAGGACTCCGAGCATCAGCGCCTCGACAAGCTGATCCAGGTACTCGAACGGCGGGGCGACAAGCGTCTCGCTGCTCCCATGCTCGACATGTATCCGACCGGGCCGCTCGGTTCGGCCACGCTCGACACCGACGATCATCGCATGCCGTGGGAAATCGCCGACCATTTCGACGGCGTCGGGTATGAAATCAGTTACACCAAACGAGCCATAAGCATCACGGGCGGCCCGCGGAAGCGCAAGTTCGCGCATGTGCTGGAGCTCATCAAATATCCGCTGATCTTTTGGGACAGGAATTGCAGTCTTAGTGTCAGCATTCATCAGCCGCTGCCGTGCGAGAGAAACTTCCTGGACATTTCCGGGGTGCTGCTACACTTCAAATTCTTTTCCGATTACCGTGAGAAGATAGAGCAGGCGGTAAGCGACGGACAATATTTCGACGGGGCGGCCATCTACCGCAAAATGTTGAATGACCTGCAGAAAACCGGCGAATTCGATTTTGCCGATGAGCATTCCGTTCGGTTTTCCGGGTCAAGGCAATTGCTTGAGCTCGGTTTCATCGCGCCTATTCCCTTTGCATCGGAGCCGACCGCGCCGCGGGAAGCAAGCAAGCAGGTGTGACGTCGCGATTGTTGCGCTCCGCGTCCTTTTATAATTGGTACCAAAACCCTTAAACTCTCGCCCCGCAAGCGCTATATGCGCCTTGCATGGCCGCATCGCGGTCGGGAGTTGAAATGGGAAGCACAAAGATGCAGCGTATTCTGTCGTTAATGGCGGTTGCCCTCGTGGTCATGTTGGCGGTGGTTGACGTCGCCGAAGCCCGGCGCGCCGGCGGTGGATTCGGCTCGCGTGGCAGCCGGACCTTTTCCACCGCACCGGTAACGCGCACGGCGCCCACTTCGGCCGCGCCGATCGAGCGGACCATGACGCCGCGGCAGAACGCGCCGAGCGCCGCCAGCCCGACCACGCAGAACCGGACGGCAAACCGTCCCGGCTTCTTCAACAGTTTCGGCGGCTCGATGCTGGGCGGACTGCTGATGGGCGGGCTGTTCGGCATGCTGCTCGGTCACGGGTTTGGCGGCGGCATCGGCTTCCTGGGCCTGCTGCTGCAGCTTGGCCTGATCTTCCTCGTCGTTACCTTCGCGATGCGGCTGTTTGGCCGCGGGCGGAGCCCGGCCTATGCGGGGTCTTCGGTACAGTCTTCAGCAGCCGCAACAGCGCCGTCGTCCTTCCGCATTCCAGGAATCGGCGAGGGGTCGGGTGGCCTCGGTGCGAGCGCCGCCGCGGCCTCTACGACAGCGTCCGCGTCCGCCGTGGGAGCGCAGACGGACGAGATCGGCATCGAGCAGCGCGATCTCGACCGGTTCGAAACGATGCTGAAGGAATTGCAGGCGGCCTACGCGGCGGAAGACTATGCCGCATTGCGCCGGCTGACGACCCCGGAGGCCATGTCCTACCTTGCTGAAGAGCTCGGCGAAAACGCGACCAATGGGCTTAAGAATGATGTCCGCGACGTTCATCTGGTTCAGGGCGATGTCGCCGAGGCCTGGAACGAGAGCGGCGCCGACTATGCAACTGTCGCCATGCGCTATGAGAGCATCGACGTGATGCGGGATCGGGCAACCGGCCGGGTCGTCAGCGGAGATGCCGAGCATCCGACCGAAGCAGTGGAGTTGTGGACTTTCGTGCGCAAGCTGCGCGGCGACTGGCAGGTTTCCGCGATCCAGGCGGTCGAGGCATAGGGAAGCGGCAAGAGCCGCGATGGGTACTCCCAATCCGGCGGATGCTGGACGCCTTGGTCATCCTTTTCTCGGCACAGGAAGGCAACCGGCTTTCGTCGCAGCGCGTTGGATAATAAAATGACATCCCTTGGGGGCGGATTGACATGGTCTTGTGGGCAGCGGCATCGACCAAGCATGCAGGGGGGGCAAGCGGGGCCGTGAAACGGCGCGGCATCATTTTATGCCTGGTCGCGCTCGCCGCATCGGGCCTTGCCCGCAGCGCGGAGGCAGCGGATTGCAAGAGCCTACCGGGACCTGGGGCGGATTGGCAGGATTGCAACAAACGGCAACTGATGCTCGGCGGCAGCGATCTGAAAGGCGGCAATCTGGTCGATACGGATTTTGCCTCCACGGACCTGAACGGCGCTGACCTCACCGCGGCAAATCTGGAGAAGGCCACATTGGTGCGGGCCTCGCTTGCCGGCGCCAAGGCCGATAAAGCGAACTTTTCCAGAGTCGAGGGCTATCGTGGCGACTTCTCCGGCATTTCCGCCGAGGGTGCGTTGTTCGTCAGTTCCGAGTTGCAGCGCGCCGATTTCACCGGGGCGCGGCTGACGGGAGCCGATTTCGAGAAGGCCGAACTCGGCCGCGCCAATTTCGGCAAGGCCGTTGTGACCGGAACGCGCTTCTCCGTGGCCAATTTGTCGCGTGCCGATTTGAGCGGCGCAGTTTTCGAGGGCCCGATCGATTTCGACCGCGCCTTTCTGTTTCTGACGAGGATTGAGGGGCTAGACCTTTCGGCTGCAAAGGGTCTTACGCAGGATCAAGTCGATCTCGCTTGTGGCGATGCTGCAACGAAGCTTCCCGCTGGCCTTACTGCGCCTGACAAGTGGCCGTGCCCTCCGGACGATGACTGACCGACCGGAACTTTAGGCTAGTTGATGCGCTTGCTAAAGGAACTCTCGGGGAACAGGCAGAACACCGGCTTCTGCCGTAGGGCGACGGCTGATTTCGCGCTGGAGGCCAGCCATCGACGCACGGCGTCCTCGGCGCTTTCGCCGCTGACCACTTCGATCGATCGGCCCATGACATCAAGGCGGCGGCCGGAATAGCCGAGATCGTCGGGATGTCTGCCGAAGCGCGTTGGGCCGAGATCGCTGCACCATCGTTTCCTGTGCGGAAACGGTTTTGCGGGACCGGCCTCGAAGTAGGCCCAAACGTCGAAATCTTTTATGCCGTTCGTGCCGTTGAGGTAGTGGAGCGCGCTTCCCTGCGCGAGGGCCAGCAGGAGCAGACGATTGCGATAGAGGCCGGCCACTCTCGCGCGATCAAACACAGCATTGAGACTTTGCATGGCGGCCGAGGCAATCATCCTCAGATCCGCTAATGCCAATGGTTCGTAGGATCTTTCCGAGACGTCGCCGATCATGTCCGCTCCAGCCGCGACCTTGGACATGGCGCAACTATATCTCAATCTTCCTTTCATGAGGCATGGGCACGAGCCTCAGGCCGGGATGGGCAGAAAAGCAACCTTCCTTAGGGTCGTCTACGGCTTTATCGGTGCATACGGCCGTGGCCACTTCGTATCCCAATGCGGCGGCGACCTTCTTCAGCATCTGGCGCGCGCGAAACTCGTGGCGGGCGGCAGCTTCCTCCTCGGTGACATAATAGGCGGCGCTAATCGCCTCGATGAGGTTCAAGGCGGCGAGATTGACGACGGCATAGGTCTCGGCGCGCATCAGAAGGACCTCCCGAACTGCTGACGATGATTATGTGTTCCATGTGAGCTTTCGGCGTTGTCGGCCCGCGCGCCTGCAAACTCGCGCTCGCGGACTATTTCAAAGAAAGCGTCGTCGGTGATTTCCGACGCGGGTACGGCTTCGCGCTGAAAAACGTCACCGTCGGCGCCCAAATGCCATGCCAGGGAGGCGAGGCTCGAATAGGTGGAGGAGAGAAACGTCCTTAGCGCCGACTGGTTTTCGGCGTCGCTCGATCGCAGCAAATCGGCCGAGAAGAGTTCCTCCACGTGATCGTGGAGATTGGATTTTATGCGTGGGATGGACATCTGCCGTTCCTCCTTGTCTCAGCCGGCAGCGTCCGCTCCGCGGCTGTGATGTTTGTTCATCAAGAGGCAACATCGATTACAACACGAATAATGTCAACACGTTTTGTGTTGTATCACCATGAGTGAGGATTGCAAAGCGTGAAAGTTGCATGGCGCGAGAGACGCAATGATCTTCAGGCGTTGCCGGCGAGCGCGATGTAGTGGACGGAGTGCACCGTGTGGGCTTCGAAACGCAGTTCTTTCTGAGGATTGAACTGCTCAAGCACCAGTTCGGAACTGTTGTGTCGAATGAACTTCTTGACGTAAGCGAGCGGGGCGCCGCCTTCTTCCAGGCGAATCTGGGCGATCACATAGTCGCCCCTCTTCACGCGACGACTGGGGTCGACGAAACAAACTTCGCCGTCTTCGTAACGGGGAGACATCGAATCGCCGGATATCGAGACCGCATAGGCTCCGGAGATGTCCGAAAGGATCGGTGGCGCAAGGACATCGTACAACACATTGCCATTCATCAGAAATTCACCATCTACACCGCCTACGGCCTGGCCGAAGACAGGGATTTTCCTGGCCTGTCCGACCACCTTTTCGATAACGGTGGCGTTCGGTGGATCGACCGCTCGCGGTTTAGGGGTCGGGATCGGGATGCCGATCTCTGCGCCCGCTGCGTCACCCATGAGCCAAACGGGATCGACGTTAAACTTGCGCGCGTAGATCTTGGCCTCGGCAAACTCAAATTCGTTCTGGCCGTTCTCGTGGGCGCGATAAGTCGAGGCGACGATGCCAAGGGCGTTCGCCGCATCGGAGGCAAAGCGGTACCCCGCAGTAATGCGTGCCTGGCGCAATGTTCAGCTTTTTCGTTCATGACATGAAGCATAGCAACACGTGTAACATAAATCATGTTGACATTACAACATGCATGGTGTCATTCATGGGTGGAACGGTCAAGGGGAGACAATCGCCTATGAACTACCCATATCCGATCTCCATCTTTCATCGCGACCACACGACGGTGCTCGCAGCCGTGAATCGCCCTGTGCCGTGATCGGCCGCCCATCGCCGCTTTAAAGCAATTCATCACCTGCAGCGCATCCTGATGCCCGCCGGCTCCCGATTTAGAGCGCGCCGGGGACCCGGTCGCGCTTTCTTCCTCGCCCCGATAATATCGAAAGGACAAATCAATGATGAGCAAGGCTCAGAAACTCCGTGCGAAGCGCAAGGCGCAGCTCGGACGTCCGCGCAAATCGAATGCCGAGCGCTTCGCCTGCGGCAAGATCAAGCCGGACTGGTCAAAGCGCGAAAGCGAGAAGGAGGCCATGGCGGTCGCGCTGGCGGCGAGGAAGCGCATGCATGGGCTCGAAACGAGCAGCTGCTTTGCCGGCTACACGCTGGGACGCCTCTTCCTCGATGGGCGGATCACGGAAGCGCAGCGGGCAGCGGGCGATGACTATGGGAGAGTGATGGCAAGATACTATCACCTGACCGGCATCCCTTTCCCGAGCATACGCGCTCAAGCGATCGACCGGGTACAGGGGCATCCCGCCGAGACGACCGAGGAGCACCATCGTCAGATAAAGCGGGCGACAGAAAGAATGATGCGGCTCGATGGCGTGTTGCTCGGGTGCGACGAGGGGCGGCAGGTCAAAACCACGGTCTTCAACGTCTGCGTGATGGACTACGAAGGCCTGCGAATGATGCCGGAGGCACAATTGCTGTGGCTCAAGCGGGGTTTGAACGCCCTCGTCTTCGAAAAGGGCCTGTGCGATTACGGGGAGAGGGATCATTTGCTTGCGCAAGAATAGGATTATTATCCTATTTCAATGCTGGTGCGTGTGCCGGACTGAAGGCTGAACCGAACCAGTCCGGTCGAGCCAACGGTAATGAGGGAGATCAACACTTCGTGATCGCTCTCCAAGCGCTGGCACAAATGCGGAATTCAGCCATTCTCTCTTTCGAAGGGATGACAGATCCTAAGAAAGGTGATGGCAATGAAGAGGCTAGCAATCATTGCCCTGTCGCTGGCGACGGCGATGAGCAGCGTTCCGCCGCCCGCAGGGGCGTTTCCCACCATGCCGACGGTAAAATCGGAAACCGCCGATGTTCAGCGGGTTCAGTTCTCCTATGAACGGGGTGAACAATTCAAAGGGAGCGGGTGCCGATATCCCTGTTTTCGCGGGCGCGACTATCGGCGTGGGCATTATAGCAACCGGTACTATCGAAACGGATACCGCCGCCATCACTACCGACACTACGATGACGACGACGATGATATAGGCGCACTGTTCGGCGGTCTTGCGGCCGGCGCGATCATCGGCGGGCTGCTGGCGCAGCCAAGGTACAATTCGGCACCGCGATATTATGCCGGAAGTAACCCCCATGTCCGCTGGTGCTATGGGCGCTATCGGTCCTATCGGGCCTACGACAACACTTATCAGCCCTATTATGGGCCGCGTCGACTGTGCGTTTCGCCTTACCTATAAGCAAGCTATAGGCGAGTCTTCGTTATAGTGACTGCCCGCCTCGGGAACGAGGCGGTCAGCGTCGTCCGTGTCGATTTGCGTTTCGGTGTCGCCGCCATGGGCCAGCTTAACAAATTGAGGGGCGGGACGGTCGACATTCTGCTACTATCGACCAAGGCGCCCTCCGGCGCGATCCCTGAAGAGGCGCGCGTAGCGGGACTGTTGCGCGAGACAGAAGCCAGTGAGAAGAGCATTTATCATTGCCTTGGCGCTTGGGAGTGCGGTGGCCGGTGCCGCCCCGGGAGGGGCTCAAACGTGCATCGGCATTTGCGGCGGGCCCTCCAAGCATGAGCTCTTCGTCGAGCGACAATACAGGGACTTTATCCTGCCGCGCTATCCAAGCTATGGCGCGTCGCGCTATCAGGGGCAAAGGCCCGACATCGGCGTAGGGCCAGGAGCGACGGTTGGCGGGCCCTTGCCGGGAACAGTCGGGCCGCGCATTCGCCCCCGCCGCGAGATTCGCCTCGATTTGAATGCCCATCTGCGCTGGTGCCTCGAGCGCTACGGCTCGTACCGTCCGGACGACAACTCCTACCAGCCGTTCAACGGCCGCCGCCGTCAGTGCAATTCGCCTTACGACTGACACGCATGGCGAACCGGTGGGGGCCGTTTCAGCCCCGCCTCTCAAGCAATTTCATCGCGGCCTGGGCCGCAGCTTGCGCCTGCAGCTGGCTGCCAAATTGGCCTTGGGCAGGGTAGGTCACGCCGCGATAGGTGAGCGCGAAGGCCCAGCGGCCGTTCATGCGCTTTTCGACCCTGATCGTCGCAGCGGGCTTCTCGTCAGAATTCAAGGCAGGCTCCCTCGCTTCTCGCGCCGGCCGGATGGGTCGGCGCCAGTACCTTGCCCATCCGCCGACGAAACGCAAGGGCACTGCAGCGCCGCGCGTCTTTTCAGACGTAGAGGTCGCTGCAGCACTTTGAATTGCTGCATCTTCTTATCCTTGAATCGGCGACGATTTAAGGAAACATGCAGGAGGGCGAGGCAGCCGTTGAGTTGCTACTCTACCGCCCTGGCAGGACCGAAGCGCTCCATCACGAAAGACGTCTGGATGGTGGGGGCTTGCAGACGACTGGTCTTTTCGAGCTTTAGGGTGACTTCCTGGACCGGCGGCGTCCGCTGCCAGGCGGTGGAGAGAAACAGTGCAGCGCCAGCGACAAATCCGATGGCGACATAGATCCAATGGTTGCGCATGTGAACAACTCCTTCTCCCGCGAAGGCAATGCGTTGAGGGCCTTTCTGTTCCCGGCGCGGCCGGGACGCGGGTAATATGTTTTGGTTCTAAAATAATTGCGGTTCGCACCGCGTCTTGGCAGTCAGTTCAAATATGACTGTCAGCTTTCAAGCGTTGGCTGCCAACAGCATTCAAATGATAGTACGGCTCGCCGGAGCGAGCATCAGGCCAGCGTCCGCAAATCGTGCGATGCCGGGGGTATTAGATAGCGTCATGCGGTTTGAAGCATTCTTCAAAAGACCTAGGCCCAGCCCTTGTGCATCAGCCGTTTGGCGATTGAAACAGAGCCTAAAGTATTATGCAAGTAGTTTATAATATACGTTTGTATAATAAGATGCTTGGACGATTTTGCTGTTTCGGCCCGGTGAGGAACGTGGATCCCATTGGGGCGGCATTCGCGATTGCGGGGTTTACACCGGAGCACAGAATTCTGTGGCTAAATCCCAAATTGAGCGTCCCGCCGCTGAACGGGGCTTGCATGAGAAGGTCTGCTGGAGTATTCCATAAATCAAGGATAGGAATTTTGTCCTCATCTCGCTGGTGCCTTCCCAGTGATTGATGCAGGCACCCCGCCTCTAGCGAGGGGCGCACCAGACTTCCTCTCAAGTGTTATCAGATCAAGCTTACGGCGACCTGCGCGTCTTGAGACGTAGCGGCGTCGTATGCGGCCGGCGATGCGCCTTTCGCGTCGACCCGAATCCGCAGGGCGGTTCGGAAGCGTTACGACGCGAGTTCATGCATGCCTTCCAAGAGGGCAGGTGAGCTAACGGCAGCATCGCCGGCCGCGACGATTGCCAGAGTGCGGATTGCGGGCGGAGAAGCAAAGCAATGGTTGTTGAGTAGGGGTAGCCAGGATTGAGAGGCATACTCTGCTTGCCCCGGGACCTGGCTATATGAGCCCGGCGGAAGCAAGGGCTTACGCTGAAAGCTTGCTTGAGAGTGCTGTTCGGACCGAACTCTTACTTGCCGGAGGGCACTGCAGCGCCGCGCGCCTTATCAGGCGCGCAAACGTGCTGTAGCACTTTGAATTGCTGCATGTCTTTGTCCTTAAATCGAAGTCGATTTAAGGAGACATGCAGTAGGAAACCTCTCGGCGCTCGTGCTTACAGGCGTAAAGCCGGCGTTACCGGATTCGGCTTGTTCAGGACCTCGACCGCAATGATAAGCCTGCCGAACTGGGTGACGCGAACTTCGCCCCGCTTATAGGGTGGGTAGAAGAGCACGGCGACACGAGGGCTACCGCTTCTGAGCCATATCTGGAAGGAGCCGTCGCGGAATATGCAGCAGGGTTTAGGCTCGGGGGGAGCGGATTTGAAGGAAAGCAGATAGCTGTCGCCCGACACCTCACGCAGTTCTATCATATGCTCCGCAATCGGAAGCAAACAGAGGTCGTTGCCATCGCACCAACCGGTTGCGTGCTCGAAACTCTTGTCGGCCTTTTGGAGCCAGGCCTTGACGAAGTAGCGCGGTTCGCCGCTCTGGTTCGCCGCGAAGGCGGGCGCGAGTGAAGCGGCCATAAGGAAGGCAGCCAAGAGCGGACGCATGTTTTCGATCTACCTATGTCGGGTGGAAGCATCGCAGACCGCTGCTTCTCGATTGAATTTGAGGGAGCATCGACATGGTCGCTATCGAAGTGCTGCCGGTTGATCAACTGCACGGCCGTTTCGACCCTAGTACAGGTCCTCGACGACGATGATGAGCCTACCGAACTTCGTGACTCCTCGGCCACCCAATATCTCCGGTCTGTAATAAAGTGTTGCAACACGAGGGTACTCGCTCTCAAGACGCGCCTCGCGGGAGCCGTTGCGGAAGACGCAGCAGGGAGTGTCCTCCGACGAAGCGGAAATGAACCTCAGATGGTAACTGGAGCCGGACAACTCGCGTAGTTCGATCATGTCCTCCCCGATTGGAAGCAAGCAATGCTGGTCGGGACCGCACCAAATGGTCGTGTGCTCGAAGGTCTTGTCGGCCTTTTGAAGCCAGGCCTTGACGAAATATCGCGGCTTGCCGGATTGACCTGCGGCGGCGGCGGAAGCGGTCGTGGCGGCAATCAAGAGGACGGCAAGTATGCGGCGCATGTTTCCCTGCTGATGGCGAAATGGTTCGACGAAGACAGGCAATGCTGGTCTTCGGTATTCAATCTGAGTCGCGATTCTGGCGCAATTATGGGTGGCGACGCGTGCATCGGATGCACGCGTCGAAAACTCCGCATACTCAGATCCTTTCATCGTTTCGCTGACACAATGAAAGGATCTAACGTCTTGAAACTACGCAATTCCGGACGGAAAGCCGTGACACACTTTTCCTGGAATTGCTCTAATGAGGCGGAGCGATGGACAACCAAGCGGAGAGCGCGATGCTTGATAACGAAAACGCCGCACCGCAGACGGAGTTGCCGGACGATGCAGCGGCTGGATCCGTCACGCCGATGGGAGCAGCCAGGTGGCGTGGCCAGTTGGGGAGCGCGTTCCTCGACGCGGTGCGGGCGGATTTCGCGGCGCACGGCGTTGGCGTGATCGCCCGCATTCGGGCGGAAAAGCCCGAGACCTACCTGAAGCTCGTCGCCTCGCTTCTGCCCAAGGATTTGAACGCGGCTGCGGGCGGCATGGACGAGCTTTCGGACGAGCAGTTGATCGAGCGGATCCGCGCGCTGGACGCGGCGATCCGGCCGCTGCTCGATGCGGGAAAAACCCGGGCGCGCCGGCCGAGGCGACCGGCGCGCGACGGTGCCTTGCGCTTGGAAAAGGCGCCCTGATCAGCGCGCCGGCGATGTTGCGGTCGTCACAGCCGCTTCGCTGTTCGAGAAGATGATAACGGCGAACAGCAGAACACCGGCAAAGGCGATGAGCGACGAAACGGCGACAATCGGCTCCATGGCGGCGTTGCCGGAGAGCAACAGGTAGAGCGACGGGATCAAGACGGCCACACCGAAGGTGTAGACGGCGTATTGGATCGATGCCAGGCGCCTAGCCGCCTTTTGCGGATTGAGCGCATGGTAGCCGCCGAAGATTGCCATCGTTACCCAGCCGAGCAGGTTGGCATGCGCATGCGCGCCGGTGGCGGCGTGATTGCCCGAGATCGACATGTGCAGGCCGATCGAGATGCCCAAGATCAAAAAGATAATGGCTGTCTTGAAATAGAGGTTCGCAATACGTGGCATTTTGACTTCCCCCCTTTTGCCAGTGAAAGTTTAGCATGTTCTCCAGGTGCCGAGAACGAACCCATAGAAATGCCTTTGGAACTTGCAAGCTGTTCCCCTCGGTACACGCAGATCAATGCCGCCTGAGGACCGAGCCCGCCCTGCGCGCGTTCCGGCCTGCTTTAAGATCGGAACCAACAGAGACCTTTCAGCATTCGATAGGATGTGAACGCAGTTTGCAGCGTTCTTCGTCCTTCAAGACGCGAGAAAATCGCTGCGGTAACTTGAATAGCTGCATGATCTTGTCGCCGTAGCAGCGAATCGTGCAGCGGAGGATCGCGATATGCTTGGAACTGTTCTTCTCGTTATTCTGATCCTGCTCCTGATCGGAGCGGTTCCGGCCTGGCCCTATTCGGCCAGCTGGGGCTATGGCCCTTCCGGGCTTCTCGGAGTGGTGGTCGTCATACTCTTGATCCTCTTGCTGATGGGCAGGATATGACGCCTACAGCGCCGCGCGCCTTATCAGGCGCGCAAAAGGTCGCTGAAGCACTTTGAATTGCTGCATGTCGTTGTCCTAAAATCGAAGTCGATTTAAGGACAAAGACATGCAGTTAGCGGGTACCATCGAGGCGCCCGCCGGCTTTCACCAAGCTGCGCCATCGATGAGGCGGTGCGGGATATCCTCCCAGACTGAGCGGTCGAACATCCGCAGGTTCACGCCCATCTTCGCCGAACCGCGGCCGATCGGCGACCAGTGCGTGGTGCAGCCGCAGATGCCGCAATGGAAAGCCGTAAGCGTCTTGTCGCCCTGCACGTAGCCGACGAGGTGCTTGTTTTCGTCACTTACCGTGACGTCGCTCGGGGCGTAGTAGCCCCAGAGCGCGCCGAGCCGGCTACAGAGCGAGCAATTGCAATCGCCCAAGGTTTCGGGACGGACCGGTACCGCGATGCGGACCGCCCTGCAATGGCAATGGCCTTCGATCATGAGCACGTCTCCTGGTCTGCGTCCGAGCGATCCGCGCCGTAAGCGCGCCGGAAACCATTATTGAACTTATTCGATCGCAGTCCAGCGGCGACACTCCCGCCGACCCTTCTTCTGATCGTGCATCAGAAATGCTCCAAGCGCGGACTCTAACCAGAAAACGGGAAATCGCCACGGATGACACCACCGAGCACATCCGGTGCGACTGCGCCCGAGATATCGGCGATGCTGAAAGAGCAGGTCGTGCTGATGGCCGAGCTCGACCGGCGGCGGCGGACAGACATTCTGACGCGCTACCGACCCTATGCCAAGCAACGGGAATTTCATGCGGCCGGAACCAGCTATCGAGAGCGGCTGTTCATGGCCGGCAATCAACTCGGCAAGACCCTGGCCGGAGCGGCCGAAGCGGCGATGCACCTGACAGGACGTTACCCGGACTGGTGGCAGGGGAGACGCTTCGACAAGCCGATCGTCATGCTCGCCGGCTCGGAGTCCTACGAGCTGACGCGCGACGGCGTGCAGCGATTGCTCGTCGGGCCGCCGCTCAACGAGGAGGATTGGGGCACCGGCTTCATTCCGAAGGCGGCGATCCAGGCCACGACACGGCGCTCCGGCGCCTCCGGCGCGCTCGACAGCGTGACGGTGCGGCATGCCTCCGGCGGAACGTCGACGCTGCTTTTCAAGGCCTATGAGCAAGGTCGCGGCAAATGGCAGGCGAACACGGTCGACTATGTCTGGTTCGACGAGGAGCCGCCGGAAGACGTCTATTTCGAGGGGATCACCCGCACCAATGCGACACGCGGCTCGATTGCACTGACCTTCACGCCGCTCAAAGGCCTGAGCTCGGTGGTGGCGAGGTATCTCATGGAGAAATCGCCGGATCGCGAGGTCATCACCATGACGATCGAGGATGCGGAGCACTATTCGCCGGAGGAGCGTCGGAGGATCATCGACAGCTACCCCGCGCATGAGCGTGAGGCTCGCACCAAGGGCGTGCCCAGGCTTGGCTCCGGCCGGATATTTCCGGTGACGGAGGAGACAATCCGCGTCGATCCGTTCGACATACCGAAGCACTGGGTGCAGATCGGCGGACTCGACTTCGGCTGGGACCATCCTTTCGCCGCCGCCGGCTGCGCCTGGGATCGTGACGCCGACGTCTTCTACGTGACCAGGATCTATCGCGAGCGCGAAGCGACGCCGATCATCCATGCGGCGGCGCTGAAACCCTGGGGCGCCTGGCTTCCCTTTGCCTGGCCGCATGACGGCCTGCAGCACGACAAGGGAAGCGGAGAGCAGCTTGCCGCCCAGTACCGCGCCCAGGGGCTGCCACTTCTTGCGGAGCGGGCGACCTTCGACGACGGCACCAATGGCGTCGAGGCGGGGCTTTCCGACATGCTGCAGCGAATGCA
Source organism: Sinorhizobium fredii USDA 205 (assembly GCF_001461695.1). Taxonomy (GTDB): domain Bacteria; phylum Pseudomonadota; class Alphaproteobacteria; order Rhizobiales; family Rhizobiaceae; genus Sinorhizobium; species Sinorhizobium fredii. The sequence goes on from NZ_AUTC01000035.1 coordinate 73,954, forward strand.
GACCGGGCGCTGGAAGGTGTTTTCCCCCTGCGCGGAATGGTTCGAGGAATTCCGCCTCTATCACCGCAAGGACGGCAGGATCGTCAAGGAGCGCGACGACCTGATCTCCGCCTCGCGCTACGCGCTGATGATGAAGCGATACGCGAGAGCCAACAACGGCAATGCAAACTGGAATTTCACCGCCCGAAAGGTTCTCTGATGGCCGCAATGACCGATGAACGCCTCTGCGCCCTTGTCAGCCAACTGGTCAAGGACTGCGAAAACTATCGTGACGAACTCGCCATCGATCGCATCAAGGCGATGGAATATTACGACGGCACGATGAAGGACGTGCCGGCGGATGCCAACCGTTCCAAGGTCGTCTCCCGCGACGTGCGCGCGGCGATCAAGAAGGTGCTGCCATCGTTGATCCGCACCATCCTCGGCAACGACAAGGTGGTGGAATACGCGCCGGTCAACGAGGGCGACGAGGCAGCGGCCGAACAGGCGAGCGACTACATCAACTATGTCGTCTTTCCCGAAAGCGACGGCTACGACGCCGTGCAGGATGCGGCGCATGATGCGCTGAAGCTCCGCAACGGCGTGATCCGCTGGTGGTACGAGAAGCAGACTTCGGTCGCGGTCTCGACCCACACCGGCCTCGACGAAGCGGCGCTCATTCAACTCGTTGGCGACGACGCGGTGGAGGTGCTGGAGCAATCCCGAACGACTGAAAGGATCGAGACGCCGCAAGGGGTGGTGGAACAGCCGAGCTACAGCGTGAAGATCCGCCGCCGTCTGGAGCGGGGCACGCCGCGGCTGGCGGCCGTGCCGCTCGAGGAATTTCTGATCCACCCGGAAGCTATCTCCATCGCGGACAGCCCGATTACCGGCATTGCCACGCGGATGCGCCGCTCGGACCTCGTTGCCATGGGCTACGACCGTGATCTGATCGAAGGCTTGCCGGCCTCGACCGGCGACAGCAGGCGCGACGACGAGGAATTTGCCCGGAGACGCGACGCCTTCGAGGCGAAGGACGCCGTGCCGAAGGCGCTGGAGGAGGTGGATTACTATGAGCTCTATGTAAAGGTGGACGCCGATGATGACGGTATCGCCGAGTTGCGGCGGCTCGTCCTCGCCGGCGGCACGGGCGAGGAGCACCTGCTTTCCAACGAGGAATGGGACGAGGTGCCGTTTGCCGACCTGATCATCGAGCGGCGGCCGCACCAGCGCGAGGGCGGCTCGGTTACCGACGACATGGCGGAGATCCAGCGGGTCAAGACCGTGCTGATGCGCCAGACGCTCGACAATCTCTACTGGCAGAACAACCAGCAGCCGATCGTCCAGGAAGGGGCGATCGCCAACCCGGAAGCCGTCCTCAACCCGAAATTCGGCCAGCCGATCCGCGTCAGCCAGGGCATCGATGCGCGGGCGGCGCTCGGCTACACGATGGTGCCCTTCGTGGCGAAAGAATCCTTCGCGATGCTCTCTTATCTCGACCAGGAGGCGACCGACCGCACCGGCATTTCCGACGCTTCGAGCGGACTGGCGCCGGATGCGCTGACCAACATGACGGCACGGGCGACGGCGCTGATCGAGCAGGCGGGGATCGGCCAGACGGAACTGATGGTGCGCACCTTTGCGCAAGGCTTAAGGCGCGTGTTCAAGGGGCTGTTGCGCCTCGTCATCAAGCACCAGGACCGGCCGCGCGCCGTGCGGCTGCGTGGCCTATGGGTAACCTTCGATCCGCGCCATTGGAACGCCGAGATGGACGCGACGGTGAATACCGGCCTCGGCGCCGGCACCCGCGAGCGCGACATGATGATGATGCAGATGATTCAGCAGCTGCAGGAAAAGCTGCTGATGACGCTGGGGCCGGATAATCCCTATGTCTCGCCCGACAACCTCTATAACGGCATCGCCAAATCGGTCGAGGCGGCGGGGCTGAAATCGCCCGACCTCTACTTCACCAAGCCGACGCCGGAGGAGATCCAGCGCCGCATGCAGGCGAGTGCCAGCCAACCGAACGCCGAGATGCAGAAGCTTGAGATGCGGGCGCAGGCTGACGCCGAGAAGGCGCGGCTTGTCGCGGAAAACGACCGGCGCAGGCTGGAGATCGAGCGCGAGCTGAAGCTTGCAGAGATACAGCAGAAGGGCGCGTTGAGGCGCTACCAGATCGACGCCGAATTGGATCTGAAACGACAACAGAGCATGGCGGAGGCGGTAAGCGGCGAGTCGGTAACGGCGGTCCATATAGGAGGGCTATCAGGATGAGAACTTGGGGGGTTGAAACCTGCCACGCCTCAGAATATGGCTAGCGCATGAAAACCGTTCGCTACCTCTGCTTGTTCCTTGCTATGCTTCCGCTCGTCCTTTCGTCTTGCAGCGAATCGGCCGCGCCAGCGGTGCCCGCACGCGCATCGGTCAAGGTCCAAGCACCGGCAACCAAGACGGCCGCCAAGCCAGGCCCACGACAATGCTCGACACCGGCCCAGGTCTGCTCCTATGGCACCGGTCCCGCCGGCGAGCCATGCTCCTGTTGGGCAACCGACGGCACGCCGGATGTAGGCATCACGAAGATAGGAACGAAGCTTTCCCTCGAGCGGGACTAGAAGCGGCCCGGAGGCGGCTGGTCATCTTCGGTGCGTACCCACTCATCTTCGGCAATCGACGACGCTTCTATCCGGCTCGCATCCCCGCGCAGCGGGGGTGGCTGCACGACCCCCCTCCCGACAGCCGGCAAAAACTCAAGGCAATAAACAATCCTGCCGTGTGCCCCGCTCGGTTGGTCGGTCGGGCTGCTCGCAAGAAAGAGCGCTGAGATGAAGCCAGAGGAAAAACAGGCGGCGGCGCGGGCGCTTCTCGACAATCCGCTGTTCGAGCGATTGATGCAGGAGTTGGAGGCGGCGGCCATCAACGGCTGTATCAATGCGAAATTCACGGACCACGAAGCGCGGGCCGCCTTCGCGGCCGAAGCGCGGGCGGTCCGCAACTTCTGCGCAAAGCTGAAGTTCCTGGCGGAGCAGGCCAAGGCCGAAGGCACGAACGTGCCTGTGTGAAGCGCGCGTAGATCGAGCGCGGCAGGCCCGCCGCCCTCAAGCGCCTTATGCCAAATTGATTCATAAATAGGTGCAGCATTTTGAAAAGTCGCGAATTTCTCGCTGCGGGAAAGCGCGAAAGCGGCACCTCCGCGCTGAATTCTCTCAAGAGGTCTTTCCATGACGCACGATAGTGCCAACCCGCCTTCCGGCGGGAGCAAAACCATTGTCGGCTCGCATGAGCCTGCAAGCTTCGACAAGCTCGACTTCCGGGAGCCGCACGAGGCCAAACTGCCAGATGAGGAGCAGGACGGCCTGGACCGCGAGACCATAGAGGACGTTCACGAGCCGGATGATCCTGCCGGCGAAGGCGATGAACCAATCCTTGCTGACGAGGAGGAGGCAAACGATGAAGTCGAGAACACGATCGTCACGCTGGAGGGCGGGGAAGAGGTTTCGTTCGAGGAACTGAAGCTCGGCTACATGCGGGACCGGGACTACCGGCATAAGACACAGGATCTCGCCAACCGCGAGCGGATGCTCGAAAGCATGAGCAGCCGGGTCGCGGTTGCGGCCAATGCCGTTGCGGAACTGATCTCTGCCCAGATTCCCCCGAATCCGTCGGAGGAGCTGAGGCTTCACGATCCGGAGACCTATCAGCGACAGTGGGCGCTACACCAGGCGGGGCTAGCGCAGCTTGCGCGGGTAATGGCGCTGGGCGAAGGACCGGCTGCCGTTGCGGCCGAGCTTCAGACCGCGGCGAGTGAAAAGAGGCTGGAGGCAGAGAACGCCAAGCTCCTCGAGGCCTTTCCGCAGACCGGGCAGGATGAAGGGCGGCAAGCCTTCTTCGCAGACGCTTTCGAGGCGGCGAGAGAACTCGGCTTTTCCGACGAGGAGATTCGCGAGGTCGTCGACCACCGGCTCTTCAAGCTTGCCCATTATGCCAGGCTCGGGCTTCTTGCGGAGCGAACGAGGGCAAAGGCCTTGCAGAAGGTGGCCGTGGCACCGGCTGCGGCGCCGCGGATGAAGGCGAAGAACCAAGCACAACGTCAGCAACGTGAAAGTCGCGAGGCAATGCGGCGGCTCGTGAGAAGCGGGTCGATCCGCGACGCGATGGCGGTCGATTTCGAATAGCGACCGGAAGACCTGGGCGGACAGCGCCCCCCTTGCGTGGCGGAGGGTAGACGGCTGCGAGAACGGCTACCCAAGGCAAAGGCAACCCATCAGAATCATCGGCATCCGCGCCTCCTCGGCCGAGCGGCCGGTGCGTCTCATCATCATAGAAGGATCAGGAAGTGGCAGTTCTAACCAATACATTCCAGACGACGCAGGCCGTCGGCAATCGCGAGGAGCTTTCCGACGTGGTGTCGCGCATCACGCCGGAAGACACACCGATCTATTCGCTGATCGAAAAGGGCAAGTGCACCACCTATCACCCCGAATGGGAGACGGACGAGCTCGCCGCGCCCGGCGCCAACATCCGCGAGGAGGGCGAGGAATATGCCTTCGGCGCCATCACCCCGCCGAAGCGGCTCGGCAACTATACCCAGATCATGCGTAAGGACTGGATCATTTCCGCCACCCAGGAGGTGACGGCGGAGGCCGGCAACGTGCAGAAGCGCAAGTACCAGAAACTGAAGAAGGGCGTCGAAATTCGGAAGGACGTGGAGTTCGCGATCGTCGACACGAACGCAACGGTCGCCGGCAGTACGCGTGAATTCGGATCGCTCAGCACCTGGATCGCCAGCAACGCTTCCAGGGGCGCCGGCGGCGCCAATGGCGGCTTCAACATCGGTACGGGTCTGACCGTGGCGCCGACCGACGGCACGCAGCGTCCCTTCACCAAGGCGATCCTCGATTCCGTGATGCAGCAGGGCTACCAGAACGGCGCCAACTTCCGTCACGTCTCTGTCTCTCCCTATGTCAAATCCGTCTTCGTCACCTTCATGTCCGACAGCAACGTCGCGCCGTTCCGCTATGCGGTGTCGCAGGGCGGCGAGCGCAACACCATCGTCGCGACGGCGGACTATTACGAAGGCCCTTTCGGCACGGTGATGATCCACCCGAACCGGGTGCAGGCCGTGAATGGCGGAGTCGCCCGCAACGCCTTCTTCATCGACACCGACATGCTCTCCTTCCTGTGGCTGCGCCAGATCCAGGAGGACCGCGACGTCGCCAAGACCGGCGATGCTGACAAGGGCGTCATCATCGGCGAGGGCACGCTGAAGGTACACAACGAGAGGGGCCTTGGCGTTGCCGCCGATCTCTTCGGGCTGAGCTCCGCCAGCTAGCCCCGAGTTCCAAGTTCGGCTCAAGCGCACCGACTGCGCGTCGGTCCCTGTCTTCGGGAGAAATGAATGGCAGACACAAAGACGACCACGGTACCCGTCAGGCTTCTCTATGATACCTGGGCGATCGACGAGGAACGGATTCCAGCCGGCACCGTACTCGATTTGCCGGTCAAGGCGGCAAAGATCCTGATCGCACAGGGCAAGGCCGAACGCAACGATCCTCTTCCAGGTGACGAAGGATGATCGTGCGCGACGGCAACTGGAAGCTCTTCGATCATGATTTTCTGACCGGCCGCTCCGTCTGGGTGATGGAGGACGGCAACAGGACCCATTGGCGGACGGACTATCCGGTCGAGAACCTCGTCCGCCAGAACGAATTCAGCCGCAACACCACCGCCGGCAATGCCTTCGGCGAATGGACCAAGGTCGCCTCGATTCCGCTCAACCTCGCCCATTCCGAAAACCTGGTTCGGGCGCATTCCGAAGGTGACGACCGCTATGTGAAGCGGTGGCTCAACGACGGCGACAACCGCGCATGGCGCAGCTTCGAGGGACATCTATGATCATATCCGACTATGCGTCGCTCCTGGTCGACGCCGGCGACTATTCCGGCCGCGACGACGTCGCCCATCTCTTCCCGCGTTTTCTTGCGCTCGCGGAGCTCAAGCTCAATCGTGTGATGCGGACTGCCGACATGGAGAAGACGGCGACGGTGCCGCTGGCGGAGGGCGAGGGCAGCCTGCCGGCGGATTTCGTCGAGGCGCGGCAGGTACTATCCCCTGACAGCCGGGCGCTCCGGGCGCTGCCGCTGCAGGAACTGAGCAGCCACGTGATCTCCGACTGTCCGCCGATTGGTTATGCAATCGTCGGCAGCGCCATTCAGGTGCGGCCGAAGGGCGGCGGGGACATCCGCCTGACCTACTACGCGAAAATTCCGGCGCTGACACCCGCGGCGCCAAGCAACTGGCTGATCGAAAAGGCGCCGGACGTCTATCTCTACGCGCTCGTCGAGGAGATCGCCATCTGGGAACGCGATGCCGACAAGGCCGGCGCTGCCGAGGCACTGAAGCGCCAGGCGATGGCCGGGCTCGGGCTTGCCGACGAGCGCCTGCGCTGGGGCAACGCCGAAATCGTCATCGGAGGGCTCACGCCATGACGCTGCTGACCGTGATCAACAAAGTCTCGGACATCGTCTCGCTCGACCGCTTCGACAGCGTCTACGGGACGAATGATCCGAATGCGCAAACAATGGTGGCACTCGCCGAGGAAGCGGGCGCGGAGATCGCCCGACGCGCCGACTGGAAGCGGATGCTGAAGACGCATGCTGTCTCCGCTTCGCCGGAAATCCTGCCCGCCGACTACCAGCGGCTGGCACCCGGCGGGGGGGTGCGGGCCGCCGCCGGCGGCTTCTTCCGGCCGGTCAGCAACGGGGCGCAATGGGCGGTGATCGTCGGCGTCGGCTCGGCGGAGCCCTATTGCCACCTCAGCGGCAGGGAGATGCTCTTCTCGCCGGCTGGTTCCTCCGCAGACGCGACGATCGACTACGTCTCGAAAAATTGGGTGCTCGGCGATCCTTACGAGGAACGCGACGCGTTTCGCGCCGACGACGATACGACGCTCTTTCCCGAGCGGTTGCTGAAGAAGGGGCTGATCTGGCGCTGGAAGCGCCAGAAGGGCCTTTCCTTCGAGGACAACCTCGCCGAGTTCGAGGCGGATCTCCTGCAGGAGATCAATGCGGACAGGGGGATCTCATGATGAGAGTTCGCCCTGGCCGCCTGCCGCAAACCAACCGCGGATCGGTGAGCATCGGCCGATCGCAGGCCTCGCAATCTGTGACCTTCCCGGCGCCGAAAGGGGGACTGGTGACCAGCACCGACATGGCCTCGCAGGCACCGGGCTCCGCCACCGTGCTTACGAACTTCCTGCCGACGCTTGCCGGATGCAAGATACGCGGCGGCTCACGCAAGGTCGGGCTCGCAGCCGATGGGGGCGCCATCCGCAGCGCCTTCAGGTACAAGTTCGGCAGCAACGAAAAGCTGTTCATGGCGACGGCTACCGCGATCTACAACATGACAGCCCCCACAGTCCCGCCGGCGACGACGGCCGCGGCAGTGAGCGGGCTTGCCGGCGGCGACTGGTGCGCCTTCCAGCACACCACCGCCGGCGGCTCCTTTCTCGTCTGTCTCAATGGCGCCGACACGCGCCGCATCTATGACGGCACCGTCTGGACAACGACGCCGACGATCACCTTTTCCGACAGTACGACGATGGCGGAGCTCAACTACGGCTGGCTGTTCAAGAACCGCGAGTTCTTCCTGAAGAACGCGACGCTCGACGCTTACTACCTGCCGGTGAACGCGATCGGCGGCGCGGCTGCCGTGTTCCCGCTCGGCGGCGTGATGAAGAAGGGCGGCTCGCTCATCACCGGCTTTTCCTGGTCGCTGGAAAGCGGCGACGGCCTTTCTGATCTCTGCGTCTTCGTCTCGACGGAGGGCGAAATTGCGGTCTATGCCGGTTCCGACCCTTCGAGCGCCAACGATTTCGCGCTGAAGGGCGTCTACCAGATCGGCAAGCCGCTTGGAAAGAATGCCTGGATCCGCGTCGGCGGCGACGTGCTGATCGCGACCTCGGACGGGCTGACGCCGATGTCGCAGGTGTTTCAGCGTGACCGGCAGGCGCTGAGCCAGGTTTCGGTCTCGCGGCCGATCGAGGACGACTGGAGGCAGGCGGCGAACGCCACCGGCGCCGGCTGGACAATCAAACCCTGGGCCGAGCAGAACCTGGTTTTCGTCGCCTTTCCGGACAACAGCGTCGTCAGCGACACGACTTTCGTGTTGAATGTCTTGAGCGGGCGTTGGGCGACAATCAGCAACTGGCGGGCCAACTGCTTCGAGACGCTGCAAGGCGGGCTCTTCTTCGGCTCCCGCAATGGCTATTGCTGGCAGGGCGACACCGGCGGCACCGACGACGGGCTGACTTTTGTCGCCAGCTATCTCTCGCAGTTCACGCCGGCCGGTCAATTCGGCCAGCGCACGGCGGCGACGATGGCGCATATGTATTTCCGCGCCAAGACCCGGCCCAAGGTGCAGCTCTTCGCCCGCGCCGATTTCGACCGGACCACGCCACCCTTCGACCGGGTGACGGAAGGCGACACGGCGTCGCCGGAATGGGACGTGGGCCTTTGGGAGGTGGCGCGCTGGGACGGCGTGTCGCAAGCGCTGCGCTACGACTTTCGCCAGAACGTGCGCGCCAGCGGCGACATGCTGGCGGTCGGCTGTGTGATCACCTCCGGCGGCGCGGTGAAGCTCGACATCGAGGTCGATCTTGCGACGCTGCAGGTCGCAGCCGGGGAGGCGAGTGCTTGAACATCATCTGGGGCGGGGCGGGCGACCCCGCGACCAACCATGCGATCGCCGGATTCGTCGCCGCCCATATCGACGGCTGCGAAAGGGGCTTTGCCGACTTCACCACGCTGGGCGTGACGGAGGAGGGAAGGCTCGTCGCCGGCGTCGTCTACCACAATTATTCGCCTGAAGCGGGCGTCGTCGAGCTTTCGGCCGCCGCCACCAGCAAAGGCTGGCTGACGCGGCCGGTGCTGAAGGCCATGTTCGGCTATCCCTTCGACGAGATCGGCTGCCAGATGGCGGTGCTGCGCGTCTCGGAGGAGAATGCTGGCATGGTCTCGATCGCCCGGCGCTTCGGTTTCACGAGCTACCGCATCCCCCGCCTTCGCGGGCGGGATGAGGCGGAGATCATCTTCACTCTGACAGACAACGACTGGCGGGCGCATCCCGTCAATCGATTCCAATCGTAGCGCGGCATGCGAGCGGAAAACCGCGCACACTTTTCCTCATCCCGCTCAAAAGGTGTTCTATGGGAAAATCAAAAGCGCCCGCTCCTCCGGATCCGAAGGCGACGGCAGCGGCACAGACCGCGACCAACATTGGCACGGCGGTTGCCAACGGATACATGGGCAATGTGAACCAGGTGACGCCGGACGGCAGCCTCACCTACAGCTATACGACGCAGAAATGGACGGACCCCTTGAGCGGGAATGTCTACGACCTTCCCGTCGCGACGGCGAAACAGGAGCTTTCCGATGCGCAGAAGGCCATCAAGCTTCAGGCCGACGCTGCCGAAAAAAACCTTGCTACGCTAGCGAACACGCAATCGAGCCGGCTGAACGATCTGCTCGGCAAGCCGATGGACATTTCGAAGGCCCCGGCCGCCGGCGACCCTTTGAAGCTGACACTGCCGCAATACCAACAATTTTCCAGCGGACCCGAGCTCGCAACGTCCGTCGGCAATGCCGGCAACATTGCGCGCAGCTACGAGACGGACTTCGACACGTCGAAATACGAGAATGCGCTGATGGCGCGGCTCAACCCGCAGTTCGAGCGCGACCGGGCGGCGCTGGAAACGCGGCTTGCCAACCAGGGCCTGCAGCCGGGATCGGAGGCCTATAACCGGGCGATCGACGAGGCGAACCGGACGTCCAACGACGCCCGCATCGCTGCCGTGCTGAACGCCGGGCAGGAGCAGACGCGTCTCGCCAATCTCGCCAACCAGAAGGCGAGCTTCGAGAATGCGGCGCAGGCGCAGGGCTACGCCCAGGCTCTGCAGAACGCCGACTTCGGCAACAGCGCCAAGCAGCAGATGCACCAGAACGGCCAGTCGGCGACGGCCGCCAACAATGCGCTGCAAGACCAGAGCTTCAACGCACGACAGGCGCAGATCAATGCCGAGAATACCGCGCGCGCGAACCATCTCAACGAGCAATATGCGTTGCGCAACCAGCCGATCAACGAGATCTCGGCGCTGCTTTCCGGCGCGCAGGTGACGAACCCCAACTTCGTGCCGACGCAGGGGCAGTCGATCCAGCCGGTCGACTATGCCGGGCTGGTGCAGCAGAACTATCAAAACCAAATGTCCGCCTATAACGCCCGGCAGCAGGGAGGCGGCAATCTGCTCGGGAATGTCCTTGGGATGTTCGAGAAGATCCCGCTATCCGATCGCCGCGCCAAGAAGAACATCGAGAAGGTCGGCAGGCTCAAGGGGCACAATCTCTACGAGTTCAACTACAGGGGCGAGCAGGGCCGCGGGCCGAAGCATATCGGCGTGATGGCGCAGGAGGTGGAGAAGACCCGCCCCGACGCGGTGAGCCGCGGGCCGGACGGCTTGCGCCGAGTGGACTACGGCCGGCTTTTTGCGGCCGGGAAGGGGCGGTCCTGACGTAACATTTCATCTCGCTGCAATCCAAAGATGCACGTGTGGAGGTGGCAGGCGCCAGTCCGCCCCAAGCTACATTCCAATTGTTTCGCGGCCTCCCATCGGGAGGCTTTTTTCATGGAGGCTGTCTTGCCAAGAACAGGCGGAGTCTATTCCCCACCGGCGGGCACCAAGGGGGTGCCGAACACGACGATCCAGAGCGTGCCCTATAACGCGCTCATTGACGACCTGACGGCCGACGCCAATGCGGCACGACCGATCACTGCGGGCGGAACGGGCGCCACAAGCGCCAGCGCGGCCCGCACAGCACTCGGCGCCCAGGGAGCAAGCGCGGCGCTGACTTCGATTGCCGGCCTTGCGACGGGTGCGGACAGGATGATCTACACGACCGCGGCGGACGCCTATGCGACGACGACGTTGACGCCGTTTGCGCGGACGCTGCTGGATGACGCAACGGCCGGCGCCGCGCTTACGACGCTCGGCGTTTCCGCTTTTGCGCAGACCATGCTCGACGATGCGGATGCCGCGACGGCGCGTGCGACGCTTGGTGCCAACAACGCCGCGAACCTTACGACCGGCACGATACCCTCAGGCCGGCTTGGCGGCGCCTACGTCGATTTCACTCAGATCGCCGTAACCACGGATGGTGAGGCCGTCAAACTCATCGGCTCGGCGACGGGCGATCCTTATGTCGGATTCTGGAAAGCCAACGACCGCAAGGGCTATATCCAGCACCGGGACGGCACGGCGAACGGCGATGGCATCCGCGTCTCGAACGACGATACGGGTGACTACCTGTATCTGTCGAACGTGAACAGTGTTGACGCGTTGAAATTCTATGACAACTCAGTGGCAGCGCACAATACGATCTGGCACTCGGGCAACCTCGCAGCTCCCGACATCAACACGCTCTACGGCTATACGCCTGCAAGCAATGCGGTCCAGGTGATAGCCGGGAATGGCCTGGCCGGTGGCGGTGCTATTTCCGCAAACCGCACCCTGACATTGGGAACACCCTCGGACATTACGAACGCGACCACGAATTCAGTTAGCGGGACGACCCATACGCATGCGTTGGGGTTCGTGGCGGCGGAGGTTTACACTGGAACATCATCCACTAACACCAGCTTCCCAATAGGGACAGTCCTGGCGATGGCGCAGAATGGCTCCAACCCCGCGCGACAAGCTGCAGTGATCCCCTGTTTGTACAGCACCAACGCTTACGTTCAGAGCGGCTATTCCGGGGCCGGTTCAGCGCTTTCAGGAACTTGGCGTGTGCGAGGGATCGTCACTTCGTCAGATTGGCTTATCATCCAAAGGACCGCATAAGTATGATTAGCTCCACCCAAGGCAGAATGGCGCTCAATGAAGTCCGTGCGATCAGTGCGACCGGAGAGCCGGAAGTTTACGAGCTCTCGATCAACCTGACTGATATAAGCGGTCAAACCTACGATTGCGACTATCTATCGAGACCCGATGATACGTTCGGCCTTAATCCTACCATTCGCAAGTGGCTCGCCGACAATCCGAAATTCCTAATCCAGCCGTACACGCAGCCGACAGGAGAACGCCCTCGCTTTCAGCACGACAATTGCGTCTGGGGCTTGTCAATGCGGGGATTTCTCCGGTCCAGGTAATGGCTGCGATTGATACCATGCCGGTCGGCCCCGAAAGGGACCGCGTCCAGATCGAATGGGAATACGCCACCTCGTTCAACCGGTTGCAGTCATTGATTGCAGTCATCGGAGGGGCGCTCGGCTTAACCGAGATGCAAATTGACGCAGTGTGGACCGCCGCGCTCGATCTTTAACGCTTTCGCAGCTCGCTACTAGCAAATACTGCGTAGGTCTAGCCGCGACTTGTCTTTGTTGTCGCTCCCTGGCTGTGGGCAATAGTGCTCAGCCGTGGAAGACGAACTCGCCATCAGTCCATGCATAGTTCAAAAAAGCCAGAAAAGCTTGTAACGCGTCTTCCTCCGTGCATCATTCCAGCACATTTTGAAGAACTTTAACCTTGTTAGAAATCTCACCGGAGGAAGTTTTCTTGCTAGCTTATAGCATCCAAATGTATACCTTAGCCGTTGATCAAGCTTGTTACGGAAACTCTTTGCTCCATAACGTTGCTCCGAACCAGAGCCCTCAGTAAAGTCGTATGTTGGTCCTTGCACGTACGCGACCGAGTCACGAACGACAAACTCTGCCACGACATAGGATGCGAGACACCAGGGATTGCCGAGTTCGAACCAGCGTGTCATCAATATGTCTTTGGCGCTGGCCCTAAACAGGCCGTAAATCCATTCTGCCGGGAACGTTAGGTTTCTTGGCACACGCCCTGAAACGTACGATTGGGTGAAGTCAAGGGTGGCTTTATTGGGAGATTTTATTCTGCTTCCGTTCGGCCCGACCACCTTTGTAGAGCATGCCGCAAGTAATTTGGTGGGGTCCCGGTCAAGGGCCTCGACCAAGCACGCCAAAAAATCTGGAGAAGAATGGTCATCGCATGCGCGCAGGCAGAAATATTCGCCACGCGTTGCGCCGAGTTGGAAAGCGCGAGCGAAGTTCTCCGGTGCACTGACATGCTGTTCGTTTCTCACAATGGAGAAGCGACGATCCGATCTACAAAACTGCTCAGCGACGGCTAGTGTGTCGTCTGTCGATTTATTGTCGACAACAATCGCTTCGAAATCTCGAAACGTCTGATCGGCGATGCACTGTAGACTGCTGAAGAGAGTCCTTTCACCGTTGTAAACAGGAAAGACGACCACGACCTTCGATTTGGCCATTAATTTGTCTCGGAATTGGATTCTTGCTGCTCATATCGAATGTTGCCACGGCCCGCAACCGGGCACATCCAAGGGCAACAGGACAGCGACGTTGGCAGTGCATGTTGCGAGTCGCCCAGCATATCTCGGCTTCGTAATGGTTCTCGCTGAGTGGTTAGACGCGGAGGCGCGATTGCTGTTTGCCACTGATTGACGTTGACTTGGTATCTTCCTCCTACCCCTAGCGAGGACGGATTTCGAGTTCATTGGCAAACGGCTCACGATTGCGGCTAAACTAACGGCGCAAACCGGCCCCACTCGGAGTTGGAACGCTGGCCGCCTCATCTTAGGCCGTCCGCGACCTATGGCCCTTGCGCAGGCGTGGATATAGTGGCGGAGTGTGAAATGGGTATCCGCGAAGTCAAGAAGCGCCTTCGGTTCCTTGCAGAAGGCGAGGACTCTCTACCCGGTTACAAGGCCGACGGCTTCAGGGTCATAAACAAGAACACGGATTTTCTGAACGAGCCGCGATTTGCCGCTGCTTGGCGCTTCGCTGAGGCGGGTAACAGAGCGGCGTGGCAGAAGCGCAAGCGTGTCCCTGACATTCGTTGGCGGGCTCACACGTGCTGCTTTGCCGCACTTCGAGCGCTCAAACTTCAAGGCGATTTCGTCGAATTCGGCGTGAACGCCGGCCTGCTTTCGATGACCGTTTGTGAGTATCTTAATTTTTGCGTGCTCGACCGGAAATTCTGGCTCTTCGACACCTTCGCAGGCATTCCCGAAGGCGAGATGACTGTTAACGAGGCAATGCTGGCAAAGCAGCGTAACTCGGGCATCTATTTCGATGTTCATGAGATCGCAAAGCGAAACTTCTCCAAGTTCGAGAATGCAATTTTGGTAAAGGGACTTCTGCCGGCAACCCTGGATGGCGTACCGATCGAAAAGATTGCCTATCTCTCAATCGACCTCAATGTCGCGAAATACGAGCAAGAATGCATAGAGAGGGTCTGGGATAGGGTCGTCACCGGGGCGACTATCGTGCTTGACGACTACGCCTTTAGAGGGTGCGAGCAGCAGAATGCGATGTGGAATGAGTTTGCTGCTGCCCATGGGCAATCAATATTGACCATACCGACCGGTCAAGGACTATTGGTGAAGCAGTAAAGGAACGTTCTGTCGTCGTTCATCATTTGCCTTCTAGAATCGTCTAGCGTAGCGAGGAGAATGCAAATGGCAGCGTTATCGTTTAAACTCTTGTTGGCGGCCGCAACAGTAGCTACCTCGATTGCCGCGCCAACAGGCGGCTTTTCTCAAGACTTCGACATCTATATCGGCCGCACAGGTCCACGTTACCACGATGAGTATCCGCCGAGGCGATATTATCGAGAGAACTACCCGGAAGAATATCAGTGCACGACACGTCAAGCCCTCCATCTGGCTCGCCGGTATCTTCGAAATCCCAGAATCGGGCGGACATCGAATAGCGCCATCGAAGTAAGGGGCATCGGTCGTCGAGGGGAACGCAACCGCGTCGTCTTCGGAGCCGACCCTGGCTGCCCGCGAATCGACTAGCCGTCGCGACGGCGCCTGATGACCAAACCCTGAACCCCCGCGATAAGCGGGGTTTTCCTTTCCAAACACCAAAGGTACCACCATGACCCACACCATGCCTCACGGCGCGGCGCTTCTGCTCGCCTTCATCCGCGAAGCGGAAGTCGGGCGGAACGACCGCGCCTCCTATGATGTGATTTATGCCCACAGGCAAGGCGGCCTGACGAAGCCGCTGACCGCGATGACGCTCGGCGAGGTGATTGCGGCCCAGAAGACCTGGTCGAAGGCGCATGGGTCGAGCGCTGCCGGCGCCTACCAATTCATGCGCGCAACGCTGATCGGGCTGCTGCGGGAAATTCCGTGGCTCAAGGAGGAGCAGATCTTCGAGCCCGCACTTCAGGACAGGTTGGGGCTTCATCTCCTGAACCGCCGCGGTTTCGCAAGCTTCGTTTCCGGCGAGATCAGCGCGACCGAGTTCGGCCGGCGGCTGGCGATGGAATGGGCATCGCTTCCTGTGCTTGCCGACACCGACGGCGACCGGCGGCGGGTGAGGCGCGGGCAGTCCTATTATGCCGGGGACGGGCGCAATAAGGCGCTGGTGAAGCCGGATAGGGTCGAGGCGGTGCTCCGCCAGGTACTTGCTGCCTCTCGCTCCTCGGATGAGACATCGGAACCGGCGGAGGACGTGTCGCCCCCAAAGGTGCGGTCCGAAGTGCGGCACAGGCCCGTTGCCCGTTCCGGGCGGTTCTGGACATGGCTGTTGACCGCCGGTGGAACGATCATCACAGCGCTCAAGGAATTGAACCTCGTGGCGCTCGACTGGCGGGTGCAGCTTGCCATTCTGGCGACGATCGTCGGCTTTGCGATCTACGCAATCTCGTCGATGCCGGCGGTTCGGGAAGCCCTGGGGCTTGGGCGGTGAAGATTCCATGGAGCAAATTCCTGGGCGGTCTGCTTGTGTGCGCCGCCCTTTCCTGGGCCGTGCTGGAAATTCGTGAAAACGGTGCGCAGGCGGTCCGCAACGCAATCGAAAGGCAAAACAATGAAGCGGCGGATAGGGCTGATGCGAAGCGCCTTGACTATGATGCCTGCTCTGTTTCTGGCGGGTTGTGGAACTTCGGCGCCGGCAAATGTGAGCGGCCTGCGCGCGGTGGTCGGTATTGACCTCGCCGGGGCTCGCGGTGCCACGGCCGCAGACCAGCGCAGGATAGACCGGACGGTCGTCGGGCTTTGTGCCGCGTCCGTCTGGACAAAGGGTGAATGCGCGAAGCACGGGGAGCGGCGGGATGGTTGACGCCACGGTTCACCAACAGCTCGGGACCCTGATCGCCGAGGTGAAGAATCTGCGCGAGGATTTCCGCCGGTCGGAGGACCGGTCCGATGCCGGGCGGACGTCGATGAACCGGCGCATCGACGAACTCGTCGAACGGGTCGGAACGCTTGAGGGATCGTTGACGCTCGTCAAAGACGAAATTGCCGAGATGAAGCCGGTGACCGAGGACGTCCGCAAATGGAAGCTGATAGGGATGGGGGCGCTTGGCGTCATCGGCCTCGGCGGCGCGGCAATCGGCGTCACCTTCGCCGATGTGGCCAGACGGGCGGTCATGCTGCTCAGGGCAGTATGACGTCGCGTTTGCCAGTGCAGGCGCAGCGCGGTCAGACATCTATCTTCGTCGCGTCGGCTGAACGCCCGCTACTACAGCGCCGCGTGTCTATCAGACGCGCAAGGGTCGCTGTAGCACTTTGAATTGCTGCATGTTTTTATCCTTGAATCGGCGACGATTTAAGGAAACCTGCAGTAGATCAATCGTCGTCGAAGAGGAGGAAATCCCGGTAACGTCGGCTGACCAGCAGCAACGAGCGATCCGGCTCGATCACGTAGGTCTCGTAAACGCGTCGACCGAACCGGTCGATGAACTGATGTGGCACGATGCTGCCGACCGGCGCCTTGGTGAGCTTCGTACGCGGCTGGCCGCGATAGGTGATGCTGCCGGGAATGGGCTCAAGGTAGGGCGAATAGCCCACCGAAGACGTCGTCACCTCACAGCTGGTGAGCAACAAGGCAGTGCAGAGAGTGGGAAATAGGTGTTTCATGGCAATCTCCGAATTGTAGAGTTCCTAGCGCCTCAGTCGAAGCTGCCGCCCAAGCTCGAAGCGGGCAGGATGGCGCAATCTCGTCAATCGCGCCTCGTGATGAAGTCGTAATCTATGTAGCGGCGAACCAGCTTCAATGAGCGGTCGGGCTGGATCACATAGGTTTCGCGGGCCAGCCCGCCTTGCTGCGTGAAGAACTGGTGCGGGACGATGCTGCCGACCGGCGCCTTGGTGAGCTTGGTGCGCGGCTGGCCGCCATAGGTGATGCTGCCGGGGATCGGCTCCAGTTCGGGCGGCGTGGTGGTGCAGGCCGTGAGGAGGAGTGCGGCTGCGCAGGCGATAGAAGCGAGTTTCATCGTGGCGAACCTTGGTTGGCCATTGCATGTTTCCCTAAATCGGAGCTGATTCAAGGAGAAAAACATGCAGCGACTCAACGTGCTACAGCGATCTTTGCGCGTCCGGCAGGACGTGCGGCGCTGTCGTCCGAAACCGAACCGACCGTCAATCGTCCATGTCGCCGAAGATATCGTAGTCGATGCGGCGGCCTACGAGGCGCAACGAGCGGTCCGGTTCGATCACATAGGTCTCGTAGACCCGGTGGCCGAAATTGTCGAAAAACTGGTGCGGGACGATGCTGCCGACCGGCGCCTTGGTGAGTTTCGTGCGCGGCTGGCCGCCATAGGTGATGCTGCCGGGAATGGGCTCGAGGTAGCGCCCATAGCCGACCGACGGCGGCGGCGTGGCCGTGCAGGCGCCGAGCAGCAGGGCGGCAAGTAACGCGGGCAAGACATGTTTCATGGCGATCCTCGCGATTCCAATACTTCGAGACGCGGCGCGGAAAAGCCGCGCGCAGTTTCCTGATCCCTTACCGGTCGGTCATGAGATCATAGTCGATGCGGCGGCTTATCAGCCGCAGCGAGCGGTCAGGTTCAATGACGTAGGTTTCGGAGACCTGACGGCCGAATTTATCGCGGAAGCGATGCGGGACGATGCTGCCGACCGGCGCCTTGGTCAGCTTGGTGCGCGGCTGGCCGCCGTAGGTGATGCTGCCCGGAATAGGCTCGAGGTTGCGCGAATAGCCGACCGACGGTGGGGCGGTGGAGGTGCAGGCGGCGAGCAGGAGACCTGCGCAGATGGCGGGTAGGGCGGTCTTCATGGCTGTTTTTTCCTTAGCTCCGGCGATTGCGTCCTCTCCGCTGCGCGAAGGTCCGTTTGGCACACGTTAAACGGGCTGCATCATCTTATTCCTTCTTCAACTACGATCAAAGGAACCAACAAGTTTCGGCGCAGTTTCCTGGTGATGCGCAGCGCTTCGACACGAATTTTCCGATATTTCAGTTGCATCCGATGGACGCTTTGAAGGATGTAATGAGCCGGACTCGCCCGGCGGGCATGCGACCCCGCGCACGCCCTTGCGGGATTGCGCGTCTCGTGACGCTGGCGCGGGTCCTTTCTGCAGCGCCGTGCGCCTTTTCAGGCGAAAGGTCGCTGTCGCACTTTGATCTGCTGCATGCTCTTATCCTTAGATCGGTTCCGATTTAAGGAAACAGGCAGCAGGGCCCTCGTTCGACCCGTGTTGCTCCAGGTATTGCCCATGACCGCCGAACAGTCGCTTTCGTTTCTCGTCATCGGCACCATGATGGTCTTCTTCATATGGGACCGCTTTCGGTATGACGTCGTAGCCTGTTCGGCGCTGATGCTTGCGGTCGCAGTCGGCATCGTACCGTTCGACCGTGCCTTTGACGGCTTCAGCGACGACATCGTGATCATCGTCGGCAGCGCGCTGATCGTGAGCGCCGGCGTGGCGCGGTCCGGCGTCGTCGATGCGGCGATCCAGCGGTTCCTCCCGGATGTCAACTCGGTGAGGGCGCAACTCGCACTGCTCGTAGTAACCGTTACGGTGCTTTCGTCTTTCATCAAGAACATCGGCGCGCTCGCGATCATGATCCCGGTCGCCTTCCAATTCGCCCGGCGCTCGAATGTCCAGCCATCGGTGTTTTTGATGCCCATGGCCTTCGGCGCGTTGATCGGCGGGCTTATGACGCAGGTGGGCACCTCGCCTAACGTTGTCGTATCGCGGATGCGACAGGAGCTGACCGGCGAGAGTTTCAGCATGTTCGATTTTACTCCCGTCGGCGCTTCGCTGGCGCTGGTGGGGGCGATCTTTCTGCTCTTCGCCTATCGGCTGGTGCCGGAGCGGAAAAGCCAGCAAGTCTCGGTGCAGCAGGCGATCGAGATCACCGACTATACGTCCGAAGCCATGGCTGCGCCCGGTTCTCCGGCGATCGGCAAGTCGCTAAGCAGTCTCGTGAAGCTCGGCGACGGCGGCGCGGTCGTCATTGCGATCTTCCGCCGCGGCACCCACCTGGCACCGCTGCCCGACGTGGTGATCGAGGCCGATGATATCTTGCTGCTCGAAGGCGGGCCTGCCGCGCTCGACCGCATCATCTCCCAAGCGAAGCTGAAAATCTCCGGCGACCGATCGCCAACGTCCGCCGAGACGGCGCGCACCGAGATCGAAGCGATCGAGGCGGTGATTGCCAGCGGTTCGCCACTGGTCGGCATGTCGGCGGAGCGGCTCGCGCTCTTTCACAATCACAATATCAACCTGCTTGCCGTAAGCCGCCAGGGTGAGCGGCTCAAGCAGCGCCTCGGCAGCATAAGGTTGCGGGCAGGCGACATCGTCGTTTTGCAAGGGGCGCGGGTGGACCTGCCGGCCTTCCTTCAGGATTTCAGCTGTCTGCCGCTTGCGCAGCGGGACATCCTGCTCGGGACCATCCGACGCGCCCCCGTGCCGCTGCTCGTGCTGGCAGCCGCGATGGGGGCGACGGCGGTCGGCATCCTGCCGGTGCAGGTCGCCTTCTTCGCAGCCGCGCTTGCCATGGTGATCTTTCGCGTCATCCCGCTGCGGGAGGTCTATCGGGCCGTCGACGGGCCGATCCTCGTCATGCTGGCAGCGCTGATCCCGGTCAGCGACACATTGCGCACAACCGGCGGTTCAGACCTGATAGCGGGCTGGTTGAGTGGCATGGCAGTCAACCTGCCGCCCGCCGGCGCACTCGCGCTCATCCTGGTCGCGGCCATGGCGGTCACACCCTTCCTCAACAATGCCGCCACCGTGCTCGTCATGGCGCCGATCGCCGTGAGCTTCGCCGCCGCGCTCGACTACAGGCCGGACGCCTTTCTGATGGCGGTCGCGATCGGCGCCGGCTCCGACTTCCTGACGCCGATCGGACATCAGTGCAATACGCTGGTCATGGGGCCGGGCGGCTATCGCTTCAGCGACTATCCGCGGCTCGGCCTGCCGCTGTCCATCGTCATCGTGATCGTCGCGGTACCGATGTTGATGTGGGTCTGGCCGCTGCGGTAGGACAAGGTTGCAAAGCCTGCGTGCGTCAATGCCGATGCACACGCTCGGCCGCGCTGCGGAGCAGATCGCCCAGCCGCAACTGATGCTGAATGGGTGACATTGAAGATCGGCAGTGGAAACCGCAAATTAGGCGCCTATCTGAAGAGCGAGTCACGAGAGGCAGCCAAATGCGCGATGAAGCGGAAATCTGCACGCCGGAAGAGGTGTTAAAGTTCTGGTTCACAGAGCTTTCCTACGACCACTGGTTTACGCCAAGTGCCGACCTCGATCAGCAGTGCGCGCAACGGTTTCAGGCGTCACATCTGGCGCTGTCGAGAAATCGCGACGATATCTGGCGCCAGACGCCGAGCAACTGGCTCGCGGTGATCATCCTGTTCGATCAATTGCCGCGCAACATGTATCGCGGCTCGCCGCTCGCCTATGCAACCGACTGCCTTGCGCTGCGTGAAGCGAAGCTCGCCATCGGCGCCGGTGCCGATATTGCGGTTCCGACGGAATGGCGCGCTTTCTTCTACATGCCCTTCGAACACTGCGAGAATTTGACCGACCAGACGATGTCGGTGAAGCTTTTTACTGCGCTCGGCGACCCCGGCTATCTCGATTATGCCATTCGCCACCGGGAGGTGATCGAACGGTTCGGACGCTTTCCGCATCGCAACGCGATCCTGGGGCGGACCTCGACACCGGCCGAGGAGGAATATCTCGCGCAACCGGGCGCCGGGTTCTAGATCCGCTGCCGCCGGGTCTACCAATCGGAGCCAATGCAAGGAAATTCGAAGTGTTGCAGCGGCTTTGTTGCCTCTGAAGCAACGCACGACGTTTTAGGGATCAGGTCGGGAGGAAAGATCATGAAGATGAAAACGCTGCCGTGGGAAGGCGGGTGCCGCTGCGGACAGGTTCAAAGTCAGCGCCGCGCCGCTTCTCACCATGGCGTGCCATTGCACGGGGTGTCAGCGGATGACGGCGAGCGCCTACTCACTGAGTGTCGCGATCCCCAGCGAAGGTTTTGCGGTCACCAGGGGTGACCCGGCAATCGGCGGACTGCACGGCGCGACGCGCCACTACTTCTGCCCGCACTGCATGAGCTGGATGTTCACGCGGCCCGAAGGAATGGACTGGTTCGTGAACCTTAGGGCGACCATGCTGGACGATGCCGGTTGGTTCACGCCTTTCATAGAGACCTGGACAAGCGAGAAGTTGCAATGGGCGACCACGCCTGCCGTCCACAGCTACGAGACGGTGCCGGCGATGGAAGATTACGAAGGACTGCTGCAAGGATATGCGGAATCGGTCGCGAAGCAGGAGGCGTGAAGCGTTCGATCGGAGGAGCCCGCGCACGCGGAATACGGCCACCCGCCGAGTTGTCATCACGCAGGCACAGTTGTAGAATTTGCCGTAAACTCTCGGGTGAGGGTGAATGCCGTGCGACGCCTTAATCCGTTGCATTCTTACCGTCGAAAGATTCAGGTATCGTCGACCAGATGGCTGACAAGCGCGCTGCTCTGGGGTGCCAGAGGCGCAGGTTATTCTGTCCGGAAAATGAAGAGTTGAGAGAACGCCGATTCCACCGGAGTCGGTCGTACACTTGGAGGGAAATAGTCGGATGTCCGTTGTTCCGGCGTAGGACCTGCGGACGACAGCCTTTCCCGTTTTCTTGAAGTGGATCAACGTGATGCCGGAGAAGCATGATATTGATGCAGGTGCAACACCTCTGAGCGCGGAGGCGCTTCG
This sequence comes from Sinorhizobium fredii USDA 205, assembly GCF_001461695.1. GTDB lineage: Bacteria > Pseudomonadota > Alphaproteobacteria > Rhizobiales > Rhizobiaceae > Sinorhizobium > Sinorhizobium fredii. The sequence goes on from NZ_AUTC01000035.1 coordinate 95,998, forward strand.
CAAGCAGGTCCTCCAGCGGGAAATGGAGGAAATGGACAAGGAGCGCAAGCTCAAGGCGATCCAGGAACAGAAGCACGCGGATTTTGCCGCGGATTTCCTCAAGAAGCATGTGACGGAGGAAGAGATCGCCATGGTGCGTCGTCTCGTGGCGAATGCGGTCCGGGACGGCAAGTTCGAGGCGATGGTCTATAGCTTCCCGTCCGAACTCTGCAGCGACAGTGGTCGGGCGATCAACAGCGCCGACCGGGACTGGCCGGAGACCCTCCAGGGCAAAGCCAAAGAGTTCTTCGAGCGCTACCAGACCTACGGCAAGCCGCAGGGCTACAAGCTGAAGGCGATGATCATCAATTTCCCCGGCGGCGTACCCGGCGATGTCGGTTTCTTCCTGAACTGGGCGCCCGATAAGGTCTGAACGGCCCTGACGGGTTGCGCGCTCCGCCGGACCGCGCAACCTTCTCGTCAGTACACATTCGGCACCAATCGGCGGGCGCGCATGGTTTCGACATAGTCGTCGGGGCGCTTTTGCCGCTTGCCGAGCTCGGGCTCGTCAAATTTGACGTGCTCATAGGGGATCGACGCCAGAATGTGCGAAATGCAGTTGATGCGAGCCTGCTTCTTGTCGTCCGAGGGTACGATCCACCAGGGGGCATATTCGGTGTCGGTCATGCGGATCATTTCGTCATAGGCGCGAGTGTAGTCCCACCAGCGGCGATAGGATTCGACGTCCATCGGGCTGAGCTTCCACTGACGCAGCGGGTCGCCGATGCGCTGGCGGAACCGACGTTCCTGCTCCTCCTCGCTGACATCGAGGAAATACTTCAGCAACACGATGCCGCTCTCGACCATGGCCGCCTCGAAACGCGGTGCAAGCTCCAGAAACCGCTTTGCCTTTTCGTCGGTGCAGAAGCCCATCACACGCTCGACGCCCGGCCGGTTGTACCAGGAGCGGTCGAAGATGACGACCTCGCCGGCGGCCGGCAGCTGCTGAATATATCGCTGCATATAAATCTGGGTCTTCTCACGATCGGTCGGCGCCGGTAGTGCGACGACGCGAAAGACACGTGGGCTGACGCGTTCTGTGAGACGCTTGATCACGCCGCCTTTTCCAGCCGCGTCGCGCCCCTCGAAAACGATCACAATGCGGGCCCCGGTCTTCTTCACCCAGGCCTGGAGGTGGGCAATCTCGATCTGTAGGTGATCGAGGTCTTTTGCATAGTGGCTCGACGATTCCTCCTCAGGCGGTTGCGCTGCAAGTCTGCGCCCGCTGTCCTTGCCTTTGTTTTTGACCTTGTCCTTTTCCCTGCCTTTTTTCCCGTTCTTGGCCATGTCTTCCTCCCACTTGCCGAATTATTGCTAAGGCCGATGCGCTTCACTCGGCCGCGCGGTCCGCTCGAGCCGCGAAGGCGGCGAGCGCATCCTCGATGCTCTCGAACACCATGGCGGAGCCGATTTTATCGATGACGCCGGCCCGATTGAGCATTGCCCGCGCATGCGTATGCAGTTCTGCGAGGCCAAGCGCGATGCCGCGTTTCTTCAATTCCTCTTGAACCTCGTCGATCATAGCGGTTGCCGTGCTGTCGATCTGCGGGATTGCGCTGGCATCTATAACCAACCAGACGGTGCCCGCCGGCAGCGCTTCAGCAATGGAAAGCAGGCGGGTTCGGACGTAGTCGGTGTTGAAGAAAAGTAGGCTGCCCTGGATCATGCAAGCCCCAAAACCCGGCACCGGACGGGCCGCAGGTTCGCGATGCAGCTTGTAAAACCCATCCCGGTTAGGAATGCGACCGAGCAGTGCATCGTGCGGGTACATGCTTTTGCGCAGAATATAGACCAATGTTGCCGCGATTGCGATGACCACGCCATTCAGGACGCCGAGCCCGATCGGCCCCCACATCGCGATCAGTGCGAAGATGAATTCCATGCGGCTGACCCGCCAGATGTGCTTCAAGGCCGCCAAGTCGATCAGACTTAAAGCCGTTGCCGCCAGGATCGCGCCAAGCGCGGGGATCGGTAGGATGCGCAGGATGCCACCTAAGAAAAGCAGCACCGCCATCAATGTCGCCGCCGCGACGAGGCCGGCAATTTGGGAGTGGCCTCCGACGACGAAGTTCACGGCCGTTCGTGAATCGGAAGCCGTCACCGGAAATGTGCCGAAGAGTCCTGCGGCGATGTTCGCGGCGCCGAAACCCGTGAGTTCACGGTTCGGGTCGACCTGGTAGCCGCCGAGCGTCCCAAAGCTGCGGGCCGTGATGACGCCCGAGCCGAAGCTTACCAGAAAGAGGCGGCTGCGCCGACGAGCATTGTCGCGAAGGGAAGATCTCCCATCCGCGGCAGCGTCAAAGTGGGCAGCCCCTCGGGAATGTTGCCAACGATCGCAATGCCGCGCGCCTCGAAATCGAAGAGGAACGAAAGCAGCACCGAGAGAGCGACGACGATCACGGGACCGGGCACGGGGGAATTGATGGCCCGAGCCACCTGCAGCAGGGCGAAGCATCCGAGGGCCAGCACCAGCGACGGCCAATGGATCGACCCCGCCTCGCGTAGAAGTTCAAGGACGGGTGCGATCAGGCCATCCGCCTCGATATCGACCCCGGTAAACCGTTTGATCTGACCGATCAGAATGGAGAGCGAAATGCCCGCGAAGAACCCGATCAAAATCGGGCGGGACAGAAAGTTTGCGAGCACGCCGAGATGGACCGCCCGCGCCGCAAGACAGATAGCCCCGACGGTTAGCGCCATGAGCGCCGCCACGGTGACCCGGTCGGTCGTTATCTCCGGCGTCGCAAGGATCGCCGCCAGGACCGCGGCGAGCACCGTCATCGTTGCCGCATCCGGCCCGACGATGAGCTTCCGGGAGGGGCCGAAAAGCGCATAGGCCACCAGCGGCGTGATGCTGGCGTAGAGTCCCGTTTCGGGAGGAAGGCCAGCGATCGCGGGGTAAGCGATGGCGCTTGGCAGGCCGACTGCAGCAATCGCCAGGCCGGCAGAGACGTCGCTGCGCAAGGCGCTCGTTTGGTAACCGTCGAGACCGGCGAGAAGGGGCAGTCGGGGGATGTTCAAGGGCATCCGGGCGCCCTCTGGGTCAATGTCCGGTCAAAACGAGCGTCTGCACGGGCAAAAGCAGCGCCTGCAGCCTAAGGATCATGGCGTGCACCAGGCCGACGGCATCGATCACGTGCAGGTATACCCAGCGCAGAGTGCTGATGTCCGGCGCGTGCAATTCGTCGTGATTGCTGGTGTAGGCATTTGCGATGCAACTGCTTCCCGGCGGAATGCCGGCGAGCTGGCCTTCGAAGAGCGGCTCGAGGAAGGTGGTGAGCGTTCCGCCGCGCGCCATTTGCTGCACATCGATGAGCTGTTCCGTCGCGCGAACCTGGCCGGCGGCGATGACGTCCTGAACCTCGGTCACGACCAGCGGGATGATCGTGAAGGGCTTGCCGATGCAGGTCGCCTCGGCAATCATGCCGGGCTTCATCACCTGGGCCTCGATCTGGCCGAACCCGGCAATCAGCCCTATACGGCGATCATCGGGCACCAGGACACCGGCCGAGCGGATCATTGGGTTGACGATGTCGCCGGGCCGCAAGGTGAACTGCTGGACCATGCCGCCCGTACCAGCGCGCACGACAGTCTTGTCGAGCTCGACCTGGGCCTGGGCAAGCGCGGCCTCGGCGCTGGCCTTCTGCGCCGGCAGAAGCGAAGCGATCTTCGTCTCCAGGGTCTGCTTGTTCGAAACTGCGGCAGCGAGCGCGCCCTTGCGCGCGTCTGCGGCGACCTGGCGCCTCTCGATTTCCCGCCTTGCCACAATATTAGGATTGCGCTGATTGAGTTCGACCTGTGTCTCGAGTTCGTCCTGGGCCTGCAGGAAGGCGCCCTCTGCCTGGGCGATCAGGCCATCCGCTGCCGCCAGTTCGGTCGTCGCGACCGTCGTCTCGGCATCGATTTCCGCGATGCGCCGCCGGGCGGTTTCAATGGCTGCCTGCTGCTCCTTATCGTCGAGGCGGAAAATGGGAGCGCCTGCTGCGACTTTCTCGTTGGTGCCGACGAAGACTTCCGCCACCCGACCCGTCGATTCGGGCATAAGCGTCACGGTGCGGAACGCGGCCGTGACGTTCTTGGTGGAGGGGTGAAAGTAAAAAATGAGGGTGATCAGCGACAGCGTGAGGATCACGCAGGCGGTGATACCCCAACGCAGTTCGAACCACATCGAATAGAGATTGATGTCCCGCCCGATCCGCTTCCCCTGAACATAGCGGCGGAAGAGGAAGTCCGGAAGGATCGTCAGCATCGAGCAGATCATGAACTCCAGCATGGCTCATCTCCTCCGCTCAGATAGCGGGTCGCTCGCCGAAGCTTCCGGTTCGAACGGCGTCCACTGAGGTTCAGGTTGCACCGGATGCGGTCTTGTCGGCATGAGCGGGGCTTCCGACGGCGCGGCCTCGAGTGGCTTGTCGTCCCGATCCGCGATCTTGCGAAGCGAGTCTGCCATGGAACCCATGGGCGTCGAAAAGTCTGGAAACTCGATCAGGGCCAGCAGCAGCGCGGCGATCCAGAAGAGATGGTTGTGCGTGAAAAGCGCAACCAGCGACAGGACGGCTACGAGCTGCAACTGCACCTTGCTGGCGCCGTGTGCCATATGTTCCGGCAGGGCGTGCAGCCGCAGGTACAGGACGCCGACGAGCAAGATCAGCAGCACCACGAACACCGCCATGACGTTGAAGAGAATGTCCGTGTCGCCCGGTGCGGTGATGAACACGGGTAGATGATCGACTGCGGCTGGATGCAATGACTCTGCCAATTTCCAATCCCCCACGCAGACCGCGCTCGTGCGCAGTTCATCATACCTCTTTCTCGTTTCCCAGTCTCCCATTTGGGCTATGCATGGAGGGTTTCTTGCGGGGAGCTGCTGAAGGCCTGTCGCGTTGCGTCGAGGCGAAATATTTGTGAACTGGCGTGGATTCACGTAGAAATCATCGCTCCGGCTCGGCTTTGCATCTTTTTGCCGTGTTGCGTATGCACATCGGACGAGATGATCGCTTCTGCGACTTCCTCTGTGGCTCCCGGATTTCGAAGGATATCGAATTGCATTCCGCTGGTAAGTTGACCGTTCTCTTGGTTGCCGTTTCGTTTGTCGTGCTGACTCTAGCCGGCGGAGGGGCGGCGATGGCCCAGCAAGCGGCGCAACCGCAACAGGCCGCGCCTGCGCCGCAGACGCCCTCGCAGCAACCCCAGCCGGCTGCGCAAACCAGGCCTGCGCAGCCCGCTCAACCAGATCAAGGGGAGGCAGACGATGCCGGGGCAGCAGCTGGTTCTCCATTGCTGCAGCAGGCGGAAGAGCAGCTCGCCCAGGCCGAACGCGACCTCAAGCGGCTTACCGACCGCGTCCAGAGTGTCAAGGATGACGATACCCTGCTCGCCGAGCTGAAGGTGCAGATCGATGCGCTTTCCGGGCAGATCCTCGCCGCTACCGTCGCAACGCGGCCCCGACTGGAGGAAATCAAGGCGAGGCTTACCGAACTCGGCGATCCGCCCGGCGAGGGGCAACCGCCGGAAGCGGCCATCCTGACCGAGGAAAGGAAGCGTCTGCTTGCCGAGCGCGGGGCGATAAACGCGCTGACTGGTCGTGCGGAGAACCTCTCGGTCGAGGCGAGGAAGCTTGCCAATGCCGTTACGGCGACCAGGCGTGCGCTCTTCTCGAACACGCTTCTGAAGCACACTGAAATCTCGGCGGCAACGCTGGGCGAGGCGGTCACGACGACGATCGGCGAGACCCAGGCGCTGTCGCGCAGCGTCGGCAGCTGGCTGACATTTGCCTGGAACTACAAGCGTGTGCCCTTTCTCACCGCCATTTTCCTCTCGCTCTGCGCAGCGCTGATCTTCCTGGCCGGCAGCCGCCGGCTTTTCTCGCCCTTCCTCCGGCACGACGGCGACGAGGAGGAGCCGAATTATTTCAGACAGCTTTCGGTCGCCTTCTGGTCCACTGTGATCCCGATGGTGTCGGCGACCGCCTTCGCCGCGTCGAGCTACTTTTTCCTAAATAGTTTCAATGTATTAAGGCCGGATATCGCTCCGATCATAGCGGTCACCCTGGCTGTCGGCGTGGTGCTGCTGTTTGTGACCAGCCTCGCCCAAGCGGTGCTGTCGCCCCGGCATTCGAACTGGCGCCTCGTGCGGGTTTCGGATCGCGGCGCACGCATGCTGTTCATCTCGATCTTCGCGATGGCACTGGTCAACGTCCTCGACTACCTGGCCGGAAGCATCAGCGAGTCTCTCGGCTCGCCGGTCATCCTGACCGTCGCCAAGAGTTTTGTGGCCTCGATCATCATCGGCCTCATCCTGATGTCGATGGCTTGGATCCGGCCGATGCTGAGACCAGACGAGCCCTTCGACGCGCCGGGCCGCCCCTGGCCGCGGCCCATCTGGGTTTCGCTTCTCCTGATGGGCGCGGCGCTCGTCGCCGTCGCGCTTGCCGGCTATGTCGGGCTTGCCCGCTTCATCGGCTCGCAGATCATCGTCACCGGCGCAATTCTGGTGACTATGTATATCGGCATTCTTACCGGCAAATCGGTCTCGAAGCAGGGCGCCTTCGCAGAAACGATCGGAGGACGCTATCTCGAACGCCGCTTCAACATAGAGCAGGTGGGGCTCGACCAGATCGGGCTTGCGGCTGGCCTCGGCATCTATGCCCTCGTCCTCTTGTTCTTCATTCCGCTGATCCTGTTGCAGTGGGGCTTCCAGATCGCCGATATCGAATCCTGGACCTACCGCGCCCTGACCGAGATCCGGATCGGCACGATCACCATCTCGATCGTCGGCCTGCTTGCCGGGGTCCTTTTCTTCGCGCTGGGCTTTGTCGTCACCCGTTGGGTGCAGCGCTGGATCGACGGCAACGTCATGGCGCGCAGCCGCGTCGATGCCGGCGTGCGCAATTCCATCCGCACCGGCATCGGCTATATCGGCGTCGGCCTCGCCTGCCTCATCGGCCTGTCGGCGGCGGGCATCGACCTCTCGAGCCTCGCTCTTGTTGCCGGTGCTCTCTCGCTCGGCGTCGGTTTCGGCCTGCAGAACATCGTCTCGAACTTCGTCTCCGGCCTTATCCTGCTTGTCGAGCGCCCCTTCAAGGTTGGCGACTGGATCGTCAGCGGCACGACCGAGGGTTTCGTGCGGCGCATCTCGGTTCGCGCGACCGAGATCGAGACCTTCCAGCATCAGTCGATCATGATGCCGAACTCGCTCCTCATCAACGCGTCGGTCGGCAACTGGACCCATCGCAACAAGCTGGGACGCTCCGAGATCACCGTCACGCTCGGCTATGCCAGCGAGCCGCGCCGGGTGATCGAGTTGCTGCAGGAAATTGCCGCCGCCCATCCGATGGTCCTCAAGAACCCGGCGCCCAATGTCGGCTTCACCGCCTTCGGCGACGAGCGCATGACCTTCGAATTGCGCATCTATGTCGCCGACGTGCTGACAGCCGGTAATGTCCGCAACGACATTCGTGTCTCGATCTACGAGCGTTTCCGCGACGAGGAGATCGGCTCCCCATTCCCGGTGAAGGTAGAGGACACCACGCCGGAAGAAGCGACGCCGTCCGACATCGACTTCCCGGCGGTAGAGGAAGATAAAGCCGAGATGCAGGCAGAGGAGAGTGAGACGCGCGGCCGGTCCGTTGGAAAGCGCAGTAGCAGTCGCTGAAGAATCCGGACTTCGCTATCGCCGCCATGGGCGGGGTCGGCGGTGAAGGGCTCGCGGAATGCTCCAGCATACGCCGACCTGCATCACCAAGGCAATTTGCTGCGCCTTTACAGCGCCGTACGTCTTGTCAGACGGACAAATGTCGCTGTAGCACTTTGAAGTGCAGCCTGCCGGAAGTGGGCCGGCGCGTTTAGCGCACCGGGTCCGGGACGTGGTGACAAAATACGAACGAGGCGGCGCAAGGCCGCCCCGTCAGAAGCCGCGCTTACACCCCGGCCAATGCCTGGGCGACCGGCACGACGTGTGGCCATACCTCCAATGCGCCGCGATAGATCATATCGATAGCGACATAGAGGATAATCGCCAGACCGACATAGGCGATCCAGTGGTGGCGGGCGAGCAGTTTGGCGATGAAGGTTGCCGCAACGCCCATCATCGCGATCGAGAGCATGAGCCCGAAGACGAGGATCGTCGGATGCTCGCGCGCGGCTCCCGCCACGGCGAGGACGTTGTCGAGCGACATCGACACGTCGGCCACGACGATCTGGGTCGCGGCCTGTGAGAAGGTCTTCTTCGGCGCGTTAGCGTCGTCCAATCCAACCTCTTCATGTCCGCCCGAACGGATCTCACGCCACATCTTCCAGCAGACCCAGAGCAGGAGGATGCCGCCGGCGAGGAGGAGTCCGATGATGGCCAGAAGCTGGACCGTGAAGGCCGCAAGCACGATGCGAAGTACGGTGGCCGCGATAATGCCGACGAGAATAGCCTTCTTGCGTTGCTCGAGCGGCAGGCCGGCTGCCGCAAGGCCGATAACGACGGCATTGTCCCCGGCAAGCACGAGGTCGATGACGATAACTTGCATAAGCGCCAATAGTCCGGCGGACGTGAAAATCTCCATAAGCGGTAATCCTTGTATACCCTATATCCCCGAAACGCCGGGCCGGCGTCGGAAACGCATAGACCGTCAACAATCGCCGGATCAAGGGGAAGGGGAGATCTCGACCAAAAGATATTCCAGAGGTGATCAATTTGTCGCCGCATCGGACGCCCGTTCGTAGCGTCGAACGAGTGCTTCTGAACACTATCTCAACGCGCCATTCAGCGCTTATTCAGCACTTCTCCCATAAAAAGAAGGCAATTCACCCCGCCAACGCCCAATCTGGCGTCGGGGCTGAAGGGGGTGGCCGGTAGTTTTGCCACGGGCGAAAGGGTGACCGGCCGTAGGGGGCGGCGCGCGGGTAGCGCGCCGAAGGCCATGAAGACAGTTGTTGCTGCCTTGCTTTGCGGCGTGCTCGTCGCCGGCAGTGCGAATGCTGCGATGGTGACCAACAAGGATGGCGAATCCGCCATACTCGTAATCGTAGAGGGGGAAAGCCGGATGGAAGTGGTCGTCAATTCCGGCGCTACGGAAATGATCTGCCCAAGCGGCTGCTTCGTGACCGCGCCAAGCGGCGATCACATTGGTCTCCAGGGCGACGAAACAATAGAGATCGTCAACGGGTCCGTTGTCGTCAAATAGCGAACGGCGGGACCATTGCCCGCCGTCGTCTCGTGCTATGCACCCAGACAATTTTCCGGGTGCGGCTCAGGCGTGGTGAGCACTGACCGCCTTGACCAGTTCGCCTGCCATTTGCTGGCTGGTGCAGTGGGAAATGTCGCCCAGTGACAGCATGCCGACCATGCGCTTGTCGTCGTTGATGACCGGCAGTCGCCGGATCTTCTTCGACTCCATCAGGTGAATGGCGTCTTCGACGGATTCACTGGTGCGGCAATAGACGATTTCCCTGGTCATGACGTCGCGGGCCGTCAACGAAGAAACATCCCTGCCATTCGCCAGTGCGCGCAGCGTGATGTCGCGATCCGTCACCATCCCGATCAGGCGATCATTCTCACCGACCGGCAGCGCGCCGATATCCTCTTCTTTCATGATGCGCGCGATCGTCCGCAAATCCGTTTCCGGGCCGATCCAACGAACACCGGAATGCATGGCTTCTTCGGTTCTCATCATATCCTCCCATCTTTCTCCAAGCCACATTATACGCCGGAAATCGTGGCTAATCGTTGGAATCTGGGCACCCGACAGGAATTCCGCACGGGTGTGCAAGCGCCCAGAGAGGTGATGCGCCCCAAAGTGCGAACGGGGCGCTCACGTTAGTTTCCGCCGCCGCTCCAGCTCTGCTTCGCTGGGCTGGTCGAATTCGAACGAACCTGTGGCGACCGGCCCGCCGCGGGTATATTTGTTGACCGTGACGCCGGTTCCGGAAACCCTCGAACTGACCAGCTTGAGCGCCATCGGCGTCGCATCTTCGCCGAATAGCTTCTTGCCCTTCCCGAGAATGACGGGAAAGTACGAGATGTACATCTCGTCGACCAGGTCATTGCGAAAAAGGGTCTGGAGGAAATCGGTAGAACCTTGCGTCAACAGATCCGGTCCTTCCTCGCCTTTCAACTCTCCGAGCGCAGCGAGCACGTCGCTCCCCAGCGTCTGGCTGTTTTGCCATTCGAGCTTCGGGGCCGGATTGCGTGTCGCGACATATTTGGTGATGCGGTCGAACAAGGTGCCGATCGAGTCGCCGGCACCCGCGTAGGGCCAGTGCGCCGCGAAGATGTCATAGGTTTTTCGGCCAAGCAGCAAGTCAAACGGCTTGGCAAACATCTCGTCGACCGCCTGTCCAGCCACCATACTTGAAGCCGCCGACGGGATCTTCATGCGGCCCGCCGGGCGCCTGCATGATTCCATCAAGGCTTACGAATGCACCAACGATGATCTTTCTCATCTCAGCTCTCCCTGGTCGCATGTTGCTTGATCTAGGACGTATGGCGGCGGCCGGTTCCGACAGTCGCAAGGCGATTTTCGATTCTTGTGCGTGGATCCTCGCCGCAAGTCATCATAGCGGCGCTGCTAGTGCAAAAGGGGTCGGCGGTTTTCTTCGGCGATGCCCCAGCGAAAGCGGCGATCAGGCGGGGTCCGTTTCGTAAATTGTCGTCTCGGGCGGCAGTTGAACCCAGGAGTGCCGGCGGCAGTCGTAGACCGAATCCTGCGGCGGCGGAAAACTTGGGTCGGCAAAGGCGCCGACGGCGACGCCAACGGACGAATCTTCACGGCCTTCCTCGGTGTGGAACAGGTTCGTCCCGCAAACGGGACAGAAGCGAAATCTGAACTTCGCGCCCTTGTCGCCAACGCGAACGTATTCGGTTGCAGTGCCGAAGACCTTGTAGGGTGCCGCGAAGCCGGCGAGGGCCGCAAAGACGCTGCCGGTTCGACGTTGACAGGCGAAGCAATGGCAAAGACCGACGCCGAGCGGCTCGCCCTGAACCTCGATCCGCAGCTGGCCGCAGGAACATGTGGCTGTTCGAGAACGCATTGGGCATCACCTCGCAGGATGCTGTCGATGTTCCGGGGGATAAGCCGGCGCCTTCTTCAGAAGGTCTGCTCAGTCGTCGTGATCAAAATAGCGGCGCCATTCGCCTTCGCCGCGATTGCGTCCGTCGCGGTATGTCCGGCGAAAAACGCGGCGTTCGCAGTAGCCGTCTTCGCAATAGGTGTCGACGATCCGCTCGTTCACGACCCCGTTGTTGGACGAACTGTTCGAGCTTGTGTTCGATGATTGGCTGCCGGCTTCGGCCGTGCCGGTCATCATCGCCGCGGCGGCAAATAGAATTGGTAGGATACGCATGGCTTACTCCTTCACCTGCCACCACATTGAGCCGTCAAGCCTGAACCTCTACTGAACGATGGAGGTCTGGTTTGGCCGACCTCACGGAATCGCGAAAATGCTGATCTCGTTGGCGATGCCGCGCAGCGTGACGTTGTGCGACATCGGACTTAAGCCTCGGTCCGAAAGCAAGCCGGAGGCGCGCGGGTCTTCGAGCACCGAGCCGGTCGCGAAGATCTCGCGCGAGGTGGCAAGGTGCTGGACGCGCGAAGCGATATTGACGGTCTGGCCGAAATAGTCCTGCCGTTCGTTCAAGTTGACGGCGATACACGGCCCTTCGTGGATGCCGATCTTCAAGAGCAGGTCTTCGCGGCCGCGCTCGTCGTTCAGATTTCGCATGGCGTCACGCATCCGCATGGCCGCGGCGACTGCCCGGTCCGGTGTCGGGAAGGTCGCCATCACAGCATCGCCGATCGTCTTGACAACGGCGCCGGCCTCGGCCGCGACGATCTCGTGCAGGACCCGGAAATGCGCCCGGACGAGATCGAAGGCCGCCAGATCACCGACCCGCTCGTAGAGCTCGGTCGAGCCGCGCAGGTCGGTAAAGAGGAAGGTGAGGCTGGTGATCTTCAGCCGCTGGTCGACGTCGAGCATGTCGGTGCGATAGATGTCGCGGAAGGTCTGATTGGAGAGCAGCCGCTTGGCGGTGAGCAACGGCCGCCGGCGGCCGAGCATGCCATGCAGCGCCTCGTTGGCGATGCAGACCGAGGGGAGGGTGCGGACCTCCGCATGGTTCTCCACCTGGATGCGAAGCGGCCCGGGCTGCATGTTCAGTGTTTCGGCATGTCGGTGCGCACGGTCGAAGACGAGGGCAAGGTTCCGCCGCTCCCTGGTCGGCTCGCCGCTGACGTCGAGGAACTGCGCCGCATGCGTCACTGGCTCGAAGACGATGACGAACTCGGCCGGAAGCTGCAGCGAGATGACCGCCTTTTCGCCCGGCGGCAATTCCAGCGTTTCAATAATGAACTCGTCGAACTTTTCTTCGTAATCGTCCTCCGGCAGGTCGATGCCGGAGCCCCAATACATCTGGCGGAAATATTCGATCGCCGGCATTTCATGCGGGTTATGCGCCTCGATGTGGCGTACCCGCGGGCTCACTGTGAACGTCACCTCGACCATTTCGTCGAGGGTCGGCTCGTAGCCGGCGGCGCAGAGCGCGCAGGTATATTCCGTGCTCTGCACCGTCTTTAAGGATGTATTGGCATCGAGCACCCCGCCACAGCCGGGGCAGAGCACGTTCCAGGAGAGCTCGAAAATGCCGAGCCGCGACGCGTGCAGGAAGCCCGCGATCGTCTCCTCCTCGTCGAGCCCTTCGGAGGCGGCGAAGACAAGCGCATTGATGCGGCAAAGCTTGCGGTCCGGCGCATCCTTCACGAGCCGCTCGAAGGCATCGACAACCCCCGGCTTCACAGACTGGCGGAGCATTTCGAAGAGAGTCTGAGCTTCACCCATGCAGACATTCTATACGGAAAATGCCGTGCGGTCAGGCGATTTGATGGGATGACGGGCGAGGCGCGTGATTTGTCTGCGTCAAATAATAGAGCGCGTAAGATCGATGGCCGGCGATCGTTCCATTAACACCCAATAAAGTCTCTTCCCCTACGATGCTTGCGGGGAAACTCTTTCACATAGGCGATCAATGTCCTTCTTCGGCGTTTCCGGAATGTATTATTCCGGCGAATCCCTTGGCGAGCACCGCATTGTGCTTGCCGAGGACTCCAACCTGTTCTCATCGATGGTCTCGAAGCGACTGAAGGAATTGTTCGATATCGACGTGATCGTCTGCCGCGACTACGAGGATTTGCAGTTCGCCGTGGAGAATGCGTCCTTTCCGGCCTCGCTCGCCATTTCCAACATCAACCTGCCGGGGGCGGAGAACGGTGAGGCGTTGAACTATCTGATCGAGATGAGCATACCGACGGTGGTTTTCACCGGCTCCTTCCAGGAGAAGACGCGCGAGGCGATCCTTGCCAAGGATATCGTCGACTACGTCATCAAGGACAGTGTCTTTGCGGTCGACATGCTGGCGGAATCGGTCTGCCGGTTCCTCACGAACAAGAAGCATCACGTGCTGATCGTCGACGACAGTCCGACGGCCCGGGCGCTGCTGACCACGCAGCTGAAGCGCTACAATTTCCGCACGAGCTCAGCCGACAGCGGCGCGGCCGCACTGGAAATCCTCAAGAACAATCCCGATATCGCGCTGGTCATCACCGATTACAACATGCCGGATATCGACGGCTTCGAACTGACGCGCCGCATCCGCTCGGCCCACGGCCCGCATCAGTTGCGCATCATCGGCGTTTCCTCATCGACCAACCGGTTGCTTTCGGCGCGCTTCCTCAAGGCCGGGGGCAATGATTTCGTGGTGCGCCCCTTCGTCAACGAGGAGTTCTATTGCCGCGTCAATCAGAACCTCGATACTTTGACAAAGATAAAGACATTGAGCGAAAGGGTGAAAATTCCCGCCTGACGCTCGCGCGAATTTTCAGGCAAGCGGTTGAAATTCCATGCTGGTGGTTGCTTTGTTAACGAAATTGCAACCGCCAGCCCGTTCAATCGCGGCAAATAGAAATGGGGAAATTCCCGGATACGCACATCTGACCGAAGGGGCCTCGGTCTGCGGCGCGAACGGGCGCAAATGCATACTGGGGCACCGGAGACCCCGCCAAGGGAGCGGTTCGCGCAGAGGCGAGAAGACCTCGACGTCGCTGCACCGGGAGCATGGGTTGCCGAAGGGGATGGGGTTGCAGGGGTCGTGAGATTGCGCCGCGCGTCGGGACGGGCGAACCATATTCAGAAGCACCGCGACAAGCGTCTGCTGCTCGTCGAGGATTCGCGGATGTTCGCGGCCGCTCTCAAGCACGGTCTGGAGCTGACGCACGGGATAAACGTCGCCCATTGCGCCTCGCTCGCGGCGGTAAAGGCCGAGGTCGCTGCTGCGGGGGAGTGGGCGTTTTCGCTCGCGGTCCTCGATCTCAACCTGCCCGACGCGCCGAATTGCGAGGCATTGGACTTCATCCTTGCGAACAATGTGCCGGCTATCGTCTTCACGGCCGCCTTCAACGACAGCACCCGCGATCAGATCCTCAATCGAGGTGTTGCCGACTGCATCGTCAAGAACGAGCCGGAATCGATCGAGCGACTGATCGCGGCGGTCGACCGGGTCCTCACCAAAGGACGAACCACGGTGCTGCTCGTCGACTCCTGCGCCGCCTCGCGACAGGACCTCGCGAGTATTCTGCGGCGTGGCTTGTTTGCGGTGATCGAGGCGTCGGAGGCTTGGGAAGCGTTGCAGGTTCTGGACCAGGGCGAAACCGTCGACGTCATCGTCACAGACACGGGTCTTGCCGACCTTGCGGGGCTCGCGCTGCTCGGGGAGGTGCAGAAGCGTCAGGGAGAGGATGCCGTACCGATCATCGGTCTATCGGAACAGGGTGACGCGCGCGTGGCGGCGCGCTTCATCGAGGCGGGCGGAGCGGATTTCATCCGCAAGCCGTTCCTTGAGGCCGAGTTCAGCGGACGCATCCGGCACGCCGCCATGCTCCAGAAGCGCATTCAGGCACTGAAACTCGCGGCCGCGAGCGACTACCTGACGGGAATCTTCAACCGCCGGCACTTCTTCATGACCGGGCCACGCCTGATCGATCAATATCTAAGACGCGGCGAAGGGACATCGATCGCGGTTCTCGACATCGACCATTTCAAACGCCTTAACGATACTTATGGCCACGAGATCGGCGATCTCGTGCTGAAGCATGTCGCCGGGCGATTGAAAGCGCTGGTCGGCGACCAGCATCTGCTGGCGCGTCTGGGTGGCGAGGAATTCGGCATTCTTTTCGATGGCCTCGACGTGCGCGAGGCTTTTGCCTTTTGTGAGAGGCTGCGGGTGGAGCTTGCGAAATCGAAGATCGTCGCCGACGACGAGGAACTGGCGATTACCGTCTCGATAGGTCTTGCGACGATTGAAGCGCCGGAAGCCTTCGAGAACTACCTGCACGCTGCTGACCAGTTCCTCTACATGGCGAAGCATGCAGGACGAAACCGCGTCATTTCCGAGCTTGCGCTGCTCGATGCACTCGCATCTTAAGCGCTAGCCGGCCGAGGGCCGGCCACTTCCAATCCCGAGTGTGAATCAGTTCAGCGCGCCATCTGCAGCGTCAGCTTGCGCTCGGCTCGCTCCTGCTGCGGCGAGCGGTTGTAGAGCTCGCGATAACACTTGGAGAAATGGGAAGCCGAGACGAAACCGCAGGCGACGGCCACTTCGACCACCGGCATCGACGACTGGATCAACAGGTGCCGGGCGCGATCGAGGCGAATCTCCAGATAGTATCGCGCCGGCGAGCGGCCCATCTCCTGGCGGAACAGTCGCTCGATCTGGCGGCGTGACAGGTCGGCGCTTTCGGCGATCTCGAGCAGCGAAAGCGGCTCGGAGAGGTTGGCCTCCATGAGTTCGATGATCGACAGGACCTTGGCATTCTGCACGCCGAGGCGGGCGCGGAGCGGAAGCCGCTGGCGGTCATGCGGACCGCGAACGCGATCGGTCAGGGCCTGCTCGCAGACCCGGTTGACCAGGCTCTCGCCGAAGTCCTGGTCGATCAGGTTCAGCATCATGTCGAGGGATGCGGTGCCACCGGCGCAAGTGTAAATGTTGCTGTCGATTTCATAGAGGTCCGCATAGACCTCCGCCTGCGGGAAGCTTTCGGAAAAGCCGGGCAGGTTTTCCCAGTGGATGGCACAGCGCTTACCCGTGAGCAGGCCCGCGGAGGCCAACACATGGGCGCCCGTACAGAGGCTGCCGACGGCAATGCCGCGATTGTAGACCTCGCGCAGCCAGGCGTTGACCGATTTGTTCTGGAACTCTTCGACATAGACGCCCGAACAGACCAGCACCATGGAGGGGCGGTTCTCGCCGGCCAGGAATTTGCGCTCATCCGCAAGCGAGGTGTTGACCTCGAGAGCGATGCCGGCCGAGGAGAAGACTTTCTGACCATCGGTCGAGGCGAGGCGCCACGTATACGCCTCGTAGCCGAGCATGCGGTTGGCGATGCGGAGAGTTTCGATCGCCGCGGAGAAGGGCAGCATTGAAAAGTTCGGCACCAGAAAGAAGACGAGCGAGCGCTTTTTGGTCAGAGGCTTGTTCATGAGGCTTCCCATGCTGGACGAGGGTGTCTATTCGTCGCTTGGAATATGTCAAACGGCTTGTCGATTTGCGACATTGACATGGAAAGCCGCGACCGGGAAGAAATTTCGCATTGCGACATTGGGGCAATGGAGTTCCTCGGGCGTCGGAATCGGCGATTGTGTGAAAGCGACGGAATGCCCGTCTGAAGTGGCGCAATCCGACAAAATATGCTGCGGGCGCCGGAAGGTGTCGCCTTACAGGGGGTGGTTGCAATATTGCAGATTGCGACTTTTCCGATGAGGGGGCGACTGATGTCGGTATCTGACAAGCGGCAGGAGCCCGGACAAGCGGCGTGAAGGCCATATTGCATGGGCTGGCCGCGACGCTCGGCTCCGGTCTGGCGAAAGTCGCGCCGTGGCGACGCGCCCAAAAATGAAGGGCATTCCGTTTGCGGGAATGCCCTTCATCGTCTCATCACCACCCAGCAGGCGCGGGGCGTATGACAGGTCGTGTCGCTGTTCATTGTTCCGTCTTATGCACCGCGTCGTCGACGGATGGGAAGCCGATATCCTTCAGCGTGTCGTAGGAGAGGTTCTCCAGAACTCGTTCGTTGCGGTGCCGCTTCCAAGCGGCCCAGGCGCGTGCGCGCAGGCTGAAAAGACCGGGCAAAGCCGCAAGGCTCTGGCTCGACGATGCGTTTTGGTTCATAGACATTGCTGGTTCCTTCTGAGCTTTTCAAAAGGTCGCGACCATGTGTCGGTTATGACGCAACCTCATTGATCAATCAAACGAATATGTTTGATGTTTTTCATCAAACATTGTGATCGGTTAGGGCCTGGCGTAACAGCTTCCCTCAGGTGCGCTGATCGCCTTATATTCTGCTTGCAACACGTCCTTTCGGACCCATGCCGGCAGTTTCGCCAATTGCCGCCGGGTTTCCACCCGGTTTCTGGCGATCTTGGTCGCGCGCCGTCTGTCTGCAATCCGCTCGATCAAGGTCCGGGCTCGCGACAGCATCGAGAGAACGAAATCGCTGCCGTCGTCCGCCTGCCGCGTGTTGGAATGCAAACCTTCTGCGTCCATCATCGGCACGCCTTTATCGATCGTAGGAGTGCCGCTGATCCGTCGTGCGGTTGCGGCGGCGTTGTCGATGGCCAATGTCAGGGCGGTCATGACCTTGCTCCTTTGCGTTGTGCGGGGTGCTTCCCGCCTCCTTACGAGCTTGACTATCGCTCCAATGTGATGTTCAATCAAACGAAATGCAGTTAAGGTATCTTTCAGATTTTCTGAATGAGGAGGCCGCCATGAACATGATACTGCGCCACGCGC
Organism: Sinorhizobium fredii USDA 205; assembly: GCF_001461695.1. Classification (GTDB taxonomy): domain Bacteria; phylum Pseudomonadota; class Alphaproteobacteria; order Rhizobiales; family Rhizobiaceae; genus Sinorhizobium; species Sinorhizobium fredii. The sequence goes on from NZ_AUTC01000035.1 coordinate 113,860, forward strand.
TTCCGCTGCTCGAGATGGACGTGTTGAAGACCTTTGTCGCCATTGCCGAAACCGGCAATTTCACGACTGCGGCCGAAGCTGTGTACCGGACGCCATCCGCCGTCTCGATGCAGATCAAGAAGCTCGAGGAGACGCTCGGCTGCACGCTTTTCCTGCGCGATGCGCGGTCGGTCTCGCTGACGCCGAAGGGCGAGCTGCTGCTCGGCTTCGCCCGCCGGCTTTTGTCGCTCAACAACGAAACGGTGTCTCGATTCCTGCTGCCAGACATGAACGGTGTCGTGCGCGTTGGCGCACCGGAGGACGTCGGCGAACGCATCCTGCCGGAGGTACTGAAGCGCTTTGCCGAAACTTACCCGAATGTCACGGTCGATGTGTCGATCGGCATGAGCACCGCGATGCGCAAGCGGGTCGACGAGCACAGGCTCGACATCGCCATCTATAACAGCTTGTCCGACGAAGCGGCCCAGGACGGCGAAATCCTCATGCAGGAAAAGCTGGTCTGGGCCGGTGCCAAGTGCGGCAATGCTCATCTGCGCGATCCGCTGCCGGTTTCGATGTGGGAGGACGGCTGCGTATGGCGCGCCGATGCGGTCGAGAAGCTGTCGCGGGCCGGGCGCAAGTTCCGCGTGGCGTTCCTGAGCGCCTATACAACGGGACAGCGCGCTGCGGTTCTCGCCGGCCTCGCGATCGCGCCACTGCCGCGGTATCTCGTCCGGGGCGAGATGGTGCAACTTGGCGAGCGCGACGGGTTGCCGGATCTCGGGCATTACGAAATCGGCCTGAAGGTGGTCGAGGGTGCACCGGCACCGGTGCTCGCGGTCGCTGATCACGTCCGCGAGGCCTTCGCCGACCTCCAAATGCATGCGGGCAGGGTGGCCGAGCCCGTCTAGCTGTGGAGCCCCAAGCGCGTTCATCTGAACGCGCGGCGCTCTAGATCAGGGGCAGACGCTGCCGCACGACTGCAGCGTGAAACTCCACGCCGTGGATCAGCCCGGCATCGTTGAAATCATAGTTCGGATTGTGCAGCGGCGCCGAGTTGCCGTTGCCGAGGAACACGAAGCAGCCCGGAACATGGGCGAGGAAGCGGGCGAAGTCTTCCGAACCGGTCATAGGCTCGCGAGCGACCCGAATGTGGCCCGCATCGAACACGCTGCGCGCTGCGGAGAAAGCATGCTCGACCAGTCTCTCATCGTTGACGAGCGGCACGAACTCGCGCGTGTAGCTCACCGCTGCTGAAACATTGTGAGCGAGGGCGGTGCCCTCGGCGATCAAGCGCATCTGCTTTTCGATCTCGGCGCTGACTTCGGGGCGGAAGCTTCGGGCGTCGCCCAGAATGCGGGCGAGCCCGGGGAGGGCGTTACGTGTGCCATCCGTGACGAGCTCTGTCACCGACACGACGCCGATATCGGCCGGGCTCAAACGACGAGAGACGATCGTCTGAAGATTGGTGACAAGCGCGCAGGCGGCGACCAGCACTTCGTTGCCGGCATGCGGTCGTGCCGCATGTCCGCCAACACCCTTGAGCACGATCTCGAAATTGTCTTCGGCCGACATGATTGGGCCGGGGCGCGTCTCGAAATGGCCGATCGGAAGCCCGGGCATATTGTGCAGGCCGTAAATTTCCTCGAAGGGAAACCGCTCCATCAGCCTATCGTCGAGCATGGCGAGCGCGCCCTTGCCCCATTCCTCCGCCGGCTGGAAGATGAAGCGCACCGTACCGTCGAAACCGCCATCCTGGGCAAGCAGCTTTGCCGCGCCGAGCAGCATGGTCGTGTGACCGTCATGGCCGCAGGCGTGCATCACGCCCGGGTTCTGTGAGCGATATTCCAAGCTTCCCTGTTCGGGGATGCGCAGCGCATCCATGTCAGCCCGGAGCGCTATGGCGCGATTGCCGGTGCCGCGTCTCAGCGCGCCGACGACGCCGGTGCCGCCGACACCTTCGGCGACCTCAAGTCCGAACTCCCTGAGCTTTTCTGCGACGAAGGCGGAGGTGCGCTTCTCCTCGAAGCCGAACTCCGGATGAGCATGAAGGTCGCGCCGCCGACCGATCATCTCACGTTCAAGCAGTTTCAAATCGGACATTTCATTTCCTCTACCCTGCGCTTGCGAGACTCTTGACGACGTCGAGCAGAACATTCGCCCCGGCGATGAGGTCGTCATCCGGCGTGTATTCGAGCGGATTGTGACTGATGCCGCCAACACTCGGGACGAAGATCATCGCGGATGGCGCAATTCGCGCGATCATCTGGGCGTCATGGCCGGCGCCGGAGGTCATGCGTTTCGAGGCGAGGCCGCGCCTGATGGCCGCTTGCTCGATGATCTCGACAATCCTTGCGTCGAAAGTCACCGGCTCAAATCGCGCCAGGCGCTCGGTCGAAATCGTCACGCCCTCGGCCGCCGCCAATTCTTGCAGGAAGCCGGCGAGCGCCGCTTCTTCCGCTCTCAGCCGTTCCGCGTCCGGATCGCGCAGATCGACGGTGAAGGTGGCGCGCGACGGAATGACGTTGATCGCATTCGGTTCGAAAGCGATGCAGCCGACCGTGGCGACGGTCGACGTGCTGGAGGCCATGGCGCGATCGCGCAGGAACCTGATGACGCGGGCGGCCGCATGGCCGGCATCGCGCCGCATCGACATCGGCGTCGTTCCGGCATGGTTGGCGACCCCGTCAATCGTCACCCGCTGCCAGGAAATCCCCTGCAGGTTCTCGACGGCGCCGATCGGTACGCCCTCGCGTTCCAGCACCGGGCCCTGTTCGACATGGAGCTCGACATAGGCGTGGGGTTTCAGAAAGCCCGGCTCTTCTGCGCCCGAATAGCCGATGCGAGTCAATTCCTCGCCAAGCACACTGCCATCCGTGCCGACGGTCGCGAGAGCTTCTTCAGTCGGAAGCCCGCCGGCATAGACGAGCGATCCCATCATGTCGGGTGCATATCGCACGCCTTCCTCGTTGGTGAAGGCGGCAATAGCGATCGGCCGTGTCGGAGCGAAGCCGGACGCCTTCAACGTCTCGACCACCTCGAGACCCGAAAGCACACCATAGCAGCCGTCATAGATGCCGGCATTGATGACGGTATCGATATGCGAGCCGATGAGGAGCGGGGCTTGCTCGGCATCGCCGCTGTGGCGCCAGATTCCGAAAATGTTGCCGATCCGATCGACGGCGACTTCCAGCCCCGCATCCTGAACCCAGGCAACAAATTGGTCGCGTCCAAGCTTTTCCGTATCCGAGGCAGCGAGGCGGACAAGCCTGCCTTCTTCATCGCGGCCGATCGCACCGAGCGCGTCGATGCGTCCAAGGAGCCGCGCTGCATCGATGAGGAGATTGCTCATCCTTCGGCTCCCATCCGGTTCTTCGCCGCAACGGCGGCAGGCGTGAGTCCGACGATCTCTTCGAATTTAGCCGGATCCGTCGCGCCTTCAGTGTTTACGAGGAAGATGCGCGCGTGTTCATCGATGCGAAGAGCGGCCCTGATCGCTGGATCGGAGACTGCCTTGATCAGACCAGCCAGTCCGACGCCGCCGCTCTCACCTGCGACGATGGCCGGGTCACCGGCGACGGGATTGGCGAGTTGCTTCATGACGGAGATCGCATCCTCTTCATCGACGGTCATGAAGGCGTCGGCGACGCGGGAGAGGACACGCCATGCCACAAGTGAGGGCTCGTAGCATTCGAGCATGGCCATGACTGTGGGCTCCCCGTGCGCAATCGTCACCGGATGCCCCGCGCGTGCTGTCTCGAAGATGCAGGCCGCGCGGGCAGGATCGACGACCGTGAAGACAGGGCGTTTGTCGCCAAGCACGATCGCCAGATGGGCCGCGACGGTGGCGGCAATCCCGCCAACGCCAGACTGGATGAAAACATGTGTGGGGGGCTTCTGCAGTTTCTTCAAGGCTTCGCGGACAAGTGCCGTGTAGCCCTGCATTACGAGGCCGGGAATGCGTTCGTAGCCGGGCCAGGACGTGTCCGAGACGATGGTCCAGCCGTTTGCCTCCGCGATGCGCGCAGCCTCCCGAACGGATTCGTCATAGGTGCCGTCGACGCGGATCATCTCGGCGCCGAAACGGGCAATGGCTGCGACACGCTCGTCGCTCACGCCGGAATGCACGAAGATTGCCGCCCGCGCGCCCACGAGCTGCGCACCTTGTGCAACCGACCTGCCGTGGTTGCCGTCCGTAGCGCAGGCAAATGTCATGGTGCGTACGACTGCCTGGATGTCTGGCGATTGAAGTTCGGAAACATCGACCGGACGGCCAAGTTCTTTGCCTGCTTCCTCAAGAACAAGCCGGATCACCGCGTAGGCTCCGCCGAGCGCCTTGAAACTTCCCAGCCCAAGGCGATGGCCCTCGTCCTTGATGTGGATGGCGCCGACGCCGAGTTCGGTGGCCAGGGCCGGGAGCGCGTGCAGCGGCGTTTCGGCATGATTGGCGCGGTGCGCTAGGAACCGTTCGACCGTGTCCGCCGTGCGTTCGCCGAGGGTTTCCACGTCGACGGAGGTGAGCGGTCCGTTGTGGCTGGGAAGTGTGTTGAGTAGAAACATGGCCAACCTCGTTCAAAAATGCTGGCGAAGATATATTGCATGCACGACGAAAATTGCGATGTATTCGCGGGCGCAAGTTGCAAGTTTGTTTCGTGAGGAGCTCCTTTGGCGAAGACCGTTCCCGAAATTGCTCTCGACTCCTTCGACCTGGCGATCCTGAAGATCCTGCAGAGGGACAATGCGACGCCGCAGCGCACGATCGGCGAGGCGGTCAATCTTTCCGCGCCGGCGGTGCAGCGGCGCATCAAGCGCATGGAGGAGGCGGGAGTCATCCAGGCGAATTGCGCGATCGTCGACCCGGCCAAGGTTGGCCAGCCGATCACCATCTTCGTCGAGGTCGAGGTGGTCAGCGAGACGGCCGAGCTGATCGACGCGGCCAAGGCCGAGTTTTCAGCAACGCCGGAGGTGCAGCAATGCTACTACGTCACCGGCGAGGCGGATTTCATCCTGGTGATCGTCGTCGCCACCATGGCCGACTACGAGGCGCTGACCCGGCGCCTCTTCTTCGGCAACAACAATGTCAAGAAATTCCGCACATTCGTCGCCATGGATCGGGTGAAGGTGGGGCTGACGGTGCCGCTCGAGGCGTCCGTTTCGGCCCGTTGACTGCGCCTCGGGCCGCGCCACATGGGGCCAGTTTGTGAGGGGTTATTCCCGGCTCCGGCGCCTCCTGCGCCCGCCGCCTTCGCCGCCGTCGTCGGCGGGCACCTTGCGTTCGGGGAGCGTGACGACCTCGGCGAGTTTCGGGAAGGCATCGACTTTGTTCGGCATCGCCATGGCGTTGACGAAGTGCTCCTGAAATTTCGATTCAAGAGCTGTCTCTATCTTCTCGATTTTCCTCACGGTTTCCTCGATCTCGCGGCGGTGGCCGCGGTTGAGGAGCGCCATCAGTGCGCCGGTGCCGGCAGCATTGCCGACCGCCTTCACTTCGGCGAGGTCGCAATCCGGGATGAGGCCAAGCACCATGGCGTATTTCGGGTCGATGAAGGAGCCGAAGGCTCCGGCAAAGCGGATTGTGTCGACGTGCTCGACGCCCTGCTTTTCCATGAGCAGCTTGATGCCGGCATAGAGTGCGGCCTTGGCGAGCTGGATTGCCCGGATGTCATTCTGCGTCACGGTAATGCGCTGATCCCCGTCATGCAGCAGGTAGGAGAAGGTGCGGCCGTTTGGGATGATGCGCGGGCTCTTTGCGGCCATGCCGCCATCGACGACGCCGTCCTGCGAAATGATGCCTGTCAGATACATCTCCGCGACCACCTCGATGATCGCCGAGCCGCAGATGCCGGTGACGCCGGTCGCTGCGGCGGCTTCCGCAAAACCCTCTTCATCCGACCACTTGTCGACGCCGATCACGCGGAAACGCGGCTCCAGCGTTTCCGGGTCGATGCGGATGCGCTCGATCGCGCCGGGAGCGGCGCGCTGGCCGGATGAAATCTCCGCGCCCTCGAAGGCCGGGCCGGTCGGCGAGGAGGCGGCGACGACGCGTTCCTTGTTGCCGAGCACGATCTCGGCATTGGTGCCGACATCGACGAGCAGCATCATCTTGTCCTGACGGTGCGGGCCCTCCGAAAGCGCCGCACCGGCGGCGTCCGCTCCGACATGGCCGGCGATGCAGGGCAGCATGTAGAGCCTCGCGCCGCGATTGACCTCGATGTCGATCTCATGCGCCCAATATTGCAGCGCGCCGGAAACGGCGAGCGCGAAGGGCGCCTGGCCGAGTTCCGTCGGGTCGATGCCGAGGAAGAGGTGGTGCATGATCGGATTGCCAACGACCACCATGTCGAGGATATCGTGGCGATCAATCCCGCCCTCGGCGCAGACCTTGCCGATGAGCCCGTTCACCGCCTCGCGCACCGCCTTGGTCATCGCCTCGCGGCCATCCGGGTTCATCATCACATAGGAGACGCGGCTCATCAGATCCTCGCCGAAGCGGATCTGCGGGTTAGATGTGCCGGAGGAGGCAACGATGCGTCCGGACAAGAGCGAGACCAGATGCATGGCGATCGTCGTGGAACCGATGTCGCAGGCAACGCCATAGGCCTCGTTCTTCAGCCCCGGCCAGAGGCCGACGATGAAGGGGCGGGAGGAATCCATGTCCCGGTGGATCGCGGCGGTCACCGCCCAGTTGCCCTTGCGCAGGACGCCCTGAACCTGTGGGATCAGATGAGGCGCGATCAGGAGATCCTTCCAGCCCCAGTCCTTCTCGAGTATCACCTTCATCCGGTCGAGATCGCCGAGCGGCTTGTGCATGTCCGGTTCGTCCACTTCGACATAGCACATCTGGACGGCGGCATTTCGCTCGATGACACGGTCCGACGCAGCCTTGCGCACCACCTGAGCATTGATGACGGTATCCTGCGGCACGTCGATGACGAGATCGCCGACGATCTGGGCCGAACAGGACAGGCGTCGGCCATCGGGTAGTTCGCGCACGGTGGCGTAGCGCTGCTCCTTCGGGCCGATAGGCGAGACGTGGTCGTTCGAGGAGACGATCTTGTGCTTGGCGAAATTACCTTCCTGCACGGAAACCTGACAGCGTCCGCAGGTGGCGCGGCCGCCGCAGACGCTTTCGACATAGACCCCGAGCTTGCGTGCAGCATCGAGCACGGGCGTGCCAACCGGGAAGCGGCCGCGCTTGCCCGAGGGCATGAAAAGCACCAGAGGATCCTTCTGCGCGGCTTCGGTCATATTGGTCTCGATTTCGGAAGTGCTTTCGATGCGCATGCTGGTCGGTCTTTCGTCAGGTCCGCTTCAACCGGGGAGCGAAGCGCGGGTAGACCGCTTCAGACTGAACCGGAATGACGCTTGATAGTTGTCAGATCCCGACATGAAAAGATCTGCCAGCACATTTCAGAAGGGTTGTCGTGTGCTGACGTACAGGATGGTCACGGTTTGCTGCGCGATAGCCGCCGGGCGTTGCTGCGCACCCGCTTGCCATAGGGCTTGAGGGCCGCTGCGGCAATAGCCGTCCCGTGCTTGGAACCGCTGCCGGTCACCAGCCGCATCGTGCTGTCGAGAGTCGCCTTCCAGAGGGCCAGGTTCACGGCCATCCCGCTCTCGGCCGCCGCCGCGACCTTTTCGGAAACCATGCGTTGGAGCTCGGCTACGTCCTGCGTCTTGCCGGTCATTGCCGCAAGCTGCATCTGATGCAGCCGAAGCGCAATCACGAATGGAGCTTCGAACCAAAGCGTGGCGGTGTCCAGGCGGAGGCGGCGCGGTGTCATTGGTTATCTCCACTCTTCGGCCGGATGCGAGTTCCGGACGCTTCGCTATGGTGCCGCTGTCAGCTTCACGACTGCGAATGCGTAGGCGACTGCCGCTGCCAACACCGTCGAACTACCCCAAAAGCATAGGTTTATCACCCGCTCTCGGGATTCGGGATCGATCTTATTCGTCAAAGCCGCACCTAATAGGACTGTAAGCACCGCGAGCATTACAAACACGACTGGGAGAAGATAGATCCGAAGCGCACCGTAAAATCTTTGAAACTCGCCCGCATCCTCAAACAGCGTGTATCTCGCGAGGAGGGTCAAGGGGACGAGAACCGCAAAAAGCCGAAGATGGCTCTTCATGGCAATTCCCCTTGATAGGCAGTGCAGCGTCGAAGCAAAATGTTACTCTCGCACTGCGCCAGCGCCAGCCCGCGCCGCGCGTCCGCCCCGCCGTCCACCGCCGGCAGCCGGAGCCGCAGCGGCCACGACATGGCCGCCTTCGGCCGGCTTGTGGTCGCGATAGGTCATGATCCAGTTGGTGCAGTTCGCGTCGGTACCGTTCAGGACGTTCGCGGCGCGCACGGCTTCCATTTCCTGCGGGCGGCAGGGGTTCATGATCGCCGAGGTCATGCCGGCGCCGATCACCATCGGGATGAAGCCGGCATTGATGCCGTGGCGGTGCGGCAGGCCGAAGGAGATGTTGGAAAGGCCGCAGGTGGTGTTGACCTTCAACTCTTCGCGGAGGCGCCGCAGGAGGGCGAAGACCTGCCGGCCGGCATCGCCAAGCGCGCCGATCGGCATGACGAGCGGATCGACGACGATGTCGTGCGGCTTGATGCCGTGATCCATGGCGCGCTCGACGATCTTCTTGGCGACGGCGAAGCGCACGTCCGGATCCATCGAGATGCCGGTTTCATCGTTGGAGATCGCCACGACCGGTACGTCGTATTTCTTGACGAGCGGCAGGATCGCTTCCAGCTTCTCCTCTTCGCCGGTGACCGAGTTGACCAGCGGCCGGCCCTTGGCAACGCGCAGGCCAGCTTCGATCGCCGCCGTCACGGAGCTGTCGATCGACAGCGGCACGTCGACGAGGCCCTGGACGATCTCCAGGGTCTTGACCAGAAGCGGCGGTTCGGTCTCGTTCGGGTTGACGGCTGTCACGCCGGCATTGACGTCCAGCATCGTCGCACCCGCGGCGACCTGCTCCAGCGCGTCCTTGATAACCGTCTCGAAGTTGCCTTCGATCATTTCGGCGGCGAGCTTCTTGCGGCCGGTCGGGTTGATGCGTTCGCCGATGACGCAGAAGGGCTGGTCGAAGCCGATGACGATCTCGCGGGTGGCGGAAGCGACAATGGTGCGGGTCATATAAGATCCTCTGATCCTGGAGCGTGGGGCTATGTAATAGGCCCGGTCTGTGTTTGTAAGGCGCGGGACGAGCCGAAGCGCCGGTTTTCCTCTGTTAAAGCCACGAGCCGTGGCTTTGTCCTCAATGCGGATGGTGAGCCGCGGCCTCCGCCAACTGCTGCTGGTTTTCCTCGATGCCTTCGCGCAGATGCCCAAGCCGCTCGGCGACGAGCGTTTCCGTCGGCGTCGCCTCGTGCTTCCACGGCTTGCGGCCTTTCAGGACGCCGGACTCGTGGACGATCTCCGCCACGTACTCCTCCTGGCGATAGGCCATGACGTGAACGCCCGAAACGCCCTCTATCTCCTTCACCTCGTTGATGATGTCGATGCAGAGCTGTTTGCCTTCCTTCTTCTGGTCCTGCGCGCCTTCAAGGCGTGTGATGATCGTATCCGGAATATGGATGCCCGGCACGTTGGAGCGGATCCAGCGCGCCGTCTTGGCAGAAGCCATCGGCCCGACGCCGACGAGAATGAAGCATTTCTCGTGCAGGCCGAGGTCGCGGACCTTCTTCATGTATTCGCGGAACATCGGCACGTCGAAGCAGTACTGGCTCTGGACGAACTGGGCGCCCGCTTCGATCTTCTTTGCCAGCCGATAGGGCCGGAAATCGTAAGGCGGCGCAAAGGGATTGATTGCCGCGCCGAGGAAGACCTGCGGCGGCGTCGTCAGCTTGCGGCCCGAGAGGAATTTCGAGTTGTCGCGCATGATCCTGACGGTCTCGAGCAGCGACATGCAGTCGAGATCGAAGACGGGCTTGGCGCCCGGCTGGTCGCCGGCCTGCACGCCGTCGCCGGTCAGGCACATGATGTTCTGCACGCCCATGGCCGAGGCGCCGAGGACGTCGCCCTGGATGGCGATGCGGTTTTTGTCGCGACAGGCGATCTGCATGATCGGGGCGTAGCCCATGCGGGTCAGTAGCGCGCAGATGCCGACCGAAGACATGTGGCAGTTGGCGCCAGAAGCGTCGACGGCGTTGATGCCGTCAACCCAGCCGTCGAAGATCGCCGCCCGCTCGTAGACGTCCTGCGGGTTGGCGCTGTCCGGCGGGTTGAGTTCGGCCGTCACGGCAAATTCGCCGCGGCGGAGCACCCGCTCAAGCCGGCCGCGCGAGGAATGGCCGGGCAGGGGATCGAGCGGCGCGCTAGGGTCGAAAGGGTTGATATCGGGGCTCATTGCTGGCCGTCCTTCCTCGTCTCTGCGCTCGCCGCGGCTTCCGCCGTCACCCGCAACCAGGACGAGGTTTCCCGCAGCGACTGGTTGACCGGCTTCTGGACGTTCATGATCGCGTTGCCCTTCTCCATGTTCTGTGAACCCTTCCACGCCTGCACCCAGACACAGGGCATGTCCGGCTCCACTTCGCAGTTGCCGTTGGCACGCACGCCGCCGCAGGGTCCGTTCCTCAGCTGTTTCGGACAGTTCATCGGGCAGGACATGCCGGTCGAGGACAGCGCGCACTGACCGCACATGCGACAGTCGAACAGGAAACCCTTGACGTGACGTTCGACAAAGGTAACTGGCCGCTCAACGCGGCCATAGCCGATGGCGTTCCAGAGCGGATGGAGCATCAGGAACATGTCGGCGAAGCGATTGTAGAACCACTCGAGGAAGCGAGAATGGCGCACCGCCCACAGCCGGACCGTGTATTTGTGGCGCGAGCGCCGGCTCGGCGAAACGTTCGTCGGCGTATAGGCGCCGCTCGCCGCCTTCTTGGCGGGCTGGGCGTTGCCGGTGACGATCTTGGGGTCAGGCATTTTCCCGCCCTCCGGCCTTGACGAGTGCAACGAGCCGCTCCCGGTCGTAGGCGGCCTCCAGTTCGGCTGCCGCCTTGTCGGCCTCCGCCTCGAGATCGTCTGACACCGGGACAGGATCGGCCTTGCGCCATTCGGCGAGATAGTCGTCGGTCTCGGCGGCGCCGGTGCGCATGGCGCACATGTCGATCGCCTCGGTGAAGCGCAGCGAAAGCTCGCGCTTGGCGCTTTTGCGGCCCTGCTTGATGATGACCTGGGCGGGAATATCGCGCCAGAAGACGATGATGCGGTCTGCCATGGGATTCTGTTCTCCTCAAGAGGGGACAATGCGCATGTCCATGCGCCGTGGCTCACCTTGCCACGACGTCGGATATGTCAAAAAACGACGCTCCACTGTTCCTATACGAGCGAAATGCGTCACGGCTCTCTGAGCGGCCGTGTTTGACATTCGAGACGCCGAAACACGCCCGGAAAAGCCGCTGTTTTGGATGGCGATATTGCGCGGGAGGTCGAGTCGAGACGCTGACCTACGCAGCGAGCTCAGAATATCAGCAAGAGGTCATTCACCATCCATTCACGTCACATTCGGCAAACAGGTATCATTGCAACAGATCGGATGTTGAGATGAAGAAGATAGGTATCCTGTTCCTCGCGGCCGCAACGGCTTTCACGAGCTATGGGTCTGCACAGGCCATGCCCGTTCCGTCGGCGCCGCAGTCTGGCTCCAGCGTAGAACTTGTTCACCACAAGCCGTGGCATCACCGTGGTGGTCCCCGACGGGCCTGGCGTGAAGCGGAAGGCGCCCGCTACGGCTATTACCATGGGTATCGTGGTTATCGCTACCGCCGGGAAGGGTATCGCCGGCATGACAATGGCTGGTGGTATCCGCTGGCCGCCTTCGGAGCGGGCGTTGTCATCGGCGGCGCCATCGCCGCGCCGCCGCGTTACGCAGAGCCCAGCTATGCCGAACCTCGGTTGCCGCAGCGCCATGTCAGCTGGTGCTACGATCAGTACCGGTCTTATCGCGCCTGGGACAATTCCTTCCAGCCCTACGGCGGTCCCCGGCAACAATGCTACTCGCCTTATTACTGAGGCTCTCGAAGCCCGTTCGCCATACCGCGAGCGGGCTTCAGCTTGGATGCCGATCAGTAACCGGAACTTCCACCGCCTTGGCTGCCGCCCATGCTGCTACCGCCGGAGCCGCTTGAAGCGCTTGCGGGAGGCGGGCTCGTGTTTCGGCTGGCTTGATTGGTCATACATCCCGCGAGCGTCAAAACGGCAATCGCGGCTGCGACGATCGATGATTTGCGGGTCATCATGATTCTCCAATCATAGATTGGGTATGACATATGGCGTGCCGCCACTATTCCCTGGAGATGCTCACCCGAGACACCCGCGCCGCTTGATTTCGCAGAAACGCGCATCATTTCCATCGGATGTGCCGACGGAGGTCATGATGCCAAAGACTGCGATCGCAATGTTGTGTCTCGCACTTCTCGCGCTTTCATCCTGCGCAAACACTGCGCGCGGATTCAGGCAGGATAGTACGCAGACGGGCCATGCTGTGGATAGTGCGACCAAACGCGTCTTGACGGCCGCTCAGTAGGATAACGCGAAGATAGCGCGCGACGTCGAAAGTGACTATGCCGCATCCTCGGTCGCTGTCGGGCAGCTCGCCTCGATTGCGACGAGAACTCGGAGCGCTGCTTCCGCCTCGGATTCCGTGAGCCCGGCTAGAATCTGGTCCGCGAATACCGCGGGTACACCGGTCATATTGTCCCATACGGTCCAATGGTCGGTCGGGTCGAGAACGAGTTCATAGCGGTCTTGCTGCATCGGGTCTCTCTTCCTCGCCTTACCAGATCCCGCGTCGCATGCCATTCCAGAGCCAGGTCCAGACGGGTGGATGATACCATTGCCGGGAGGGCAGAGAGACAGCGACGGGTTGGAGGTTCCCGGCGAGCGCGTCTTCGACCGCCCGGATCGCGATAGCCGTCGAGGCGGCGGTCTGGAGCAGCGGATAAGTGTGCATCGTATCGGCACTGGTGGGCGTTTGTCGTGACTGATAGAGGATGCCGCCTGTATCGACGCCTTCGTCGACCAGATGCACGGTCGCACCGAAGTTTTCCGGATCGCTATGCACGAGTGCCCAATAGCCGCCCATCAGGCCGCGATACTGCGGGTTGATGCCGGCATGGAAGTTCAGGACAGGACAGGGGATCGCAGCCAGCGTTTCCGGCTTCAGCATGCGGCAGCTGACGAGGAAGACGACAGCGGGCTGAAGCGCCGTGAGCCGCGCGCGGCCCACGGCGTCGTTGATCGAGGCAATGTGGTGCACCGGCACCGAGGGATTGGCCGCTGAAGACACTCCGTACAGGCGCAGGATGTCGCCTGCTCGCCGTTGCGTGAAGCGCTTGCCGAGACGCGAGGCGATCATCGTCGCGAACTGGCCCAAGGCCGTGGCCCAGCCGAGATTGCGGGCGCGCCGTCTAACGAAATGCGCCTTCGATTCCGGCTGCTCCTGCAGGACCACGACCTCCTCGAAACGCGACGCGAGTGCATTGACGAGGATGTTCGGATTTTCGCCACCGGCGGTGACCACGACGATGCGTCCTCCGGCGGCCAAGGTCGCGGCGGCTTGCTGCCCCGCAGCTGATCGGCAGGGGACGTCCATCTTTGTTTCGGGTCCGTGTCAGTTCGCCGCAATCGCCTGCGGCGACCGGCTTGGATTCGCTGGAAATGCGGATGAAAAACGCATTCGTCTGCGAGGCAATATGCCAAGACAGCGTTACCGTCTTCTTAAGGACGGCGGCGATAGAGCCGTAGGGCGGGGATTTACGCTTCGACGAGGGCCCGGTTGAGGTCGCCATAGCCCGTATAGCGATACTCGTAATCGAGGCCAAGGTATTCAGCGGCTTGACGGGCCTTTTCCTGCAGCGCCGGGTCTTCCACCTGCGAGAGATAGACGAGCTTGCGGTAGTGGCCGAAATACATGTCGCGCAGTTCCGGATGCCGGTCGAGGCCGAGCGGCTCGATGACAAAGGCCTCGAACTGGCGGGCGAGAAAATCGGTGAGGAAGAAGGCCGTCAGATCATCGTCCCAACGGGCGGCGAAGTCCGCATTGCCGGCGAAGAAGGAATAGCAATGCGGACCGGGAATCCGCTCGACGCCCTCCTCCTCGCAGAGCCGGTCGAGGAGCCCGCCGGTGCCGCAATCGGCATAGGCAATGAAGATGCGTTCGAAGCCGTCGGCGCGCGCACGGCCGATCGCCTCACGCAGGCCGGGCACGATCTTTTCCGGCGTGTTGTGCCAGATGGCGGGCAGACAGTTGAGCTCGATATGCTGGAGCTTGTTCGCCTCGCAAATCGCAAGAATTTCACGCGCGATGGCGCCGCAGCCGATGACGTGAACTTTCTTTGGTTGTGCACGTTCTCTTGCCGACGTTGCGTTTTCCATCTTTATTCCGCCTTGCAGCAACATGAAGGAATCATGGTCATGACAACAAGAATTTTTGCAACGATTGGCGTCATTCTGATAGCGCTGACAACCCTGAGTTCCTGCGCCAACACAATCCGCGGCATGGGACAAGATACTGCGAATACCGTCAACGCGACAGAGTCGGCCGGCCGCCGGGTAGCCAAGGCAGCCAACTGACAACTGCGTGTCCGGAGGGGGCGCTGCACGGGCGCCCCTGCCTTGCAACAGATAAGAAAGCCGGCTGTCGGTTTCATCCGCGCAGCCGGCTTTTTTTCAAAGCCGGACGGCCTCAGCCGGCGGCAAGCTGGTTGTGTTTGCGCCGCATGAAATCCTTTGCGGTTTCGACGGCAACGGCGGCATCGCGGCAATAGGCATCAGCGCCGACAGCCTTGCCGAATTCCTCGTTGAGCGGCGCACCGCCGACGAGAACGACGTAGTCGTCACGCAGGCCTTTTTCCTTCATCGTGTCGATGACGACCTTCATGTAGGGCATGGTGGTCGTCAGGAGCGCCGACATGCCGAGGATGTCCGGCTGCTCGCGTTCGATCGCTTCCAGATAGTTCTCGACCGGATTGTTGATGCCGAGGTCGACGACATCGAAGCCGGCGCCTTCCATCATCATGCCGACGAGGTTCTTGCCAATGTCGTGGATGTCGCCCTTGACGGTGCCGATGACCATCTTGCCGAGCTTCGGCGCACCGGTTTCGGCGAGCAGAGGACGGAGAATGAACATGCCCGCCTTCATCGCATTGGCCGAAAGCAGAACTTCCGGTACGAAGAGGATGCCGTCGCGGAAGTCGATGCCGACGATGCGCATGCCTTCGACGAGCGCCTGGGTCAGGATGTCATACGGGGTCCAGCCACGCTTGAGGAGGATGTTCGTTCCATCCTCGATTTCCTCCTTGAGACCGTCATAAAGGTCGTCATGCATCTGCTGCACGAGTTCCTCGTCGGAAAGGTCCTCGAGAATGATTTCATCGTCTGCCATAGTAGGGTTCCTCGGTTCCTGGCATAGCCGTTTCGCGCCGGTGGCACGATCTCACTCCGGACGCGTTGTCTCATCCTTAGCGGGTGGCGCCTAAAAATCTCCTTTCGAAAGCGACGTCGCACATGATGAAAAACGACGACGCGGCCTTCCTGTCCTTCCGCTCTGTAGTCGTACCGCATCTTGGGCAGACGCGGAATCGGCCGGTCGGTAAAATTATGCAACAGTTCAAGATGTTAGTTCGACCGATTGCGCAATCCTTCGGCGAATGGCCGGGGCGCGGCTCGTCGCCTTGCTGCTGCAACGGCAAACCCGGCCGCGTCGGGAGAGTGTCTAAGTTGCGCCACCTGTTGGCGCATTGAGACCCGTACCGCTCCGACGGCTTGGTAGCATTAGGCCAAATCCATGCCGGGCGCATGGTGCCGCCACTGGATTCGACCCGCGGAAAGGATTATGCGCCCACCCACCGAAATTGTTGCAGCGTCCTTCGTGCGAGGGCGCGGCGGGAGAGGAATGAGCGAATGAGCGACGTTACAGAACAAGGCGCGGTCGAAGGCGGCGGACGCCGTGCGCGTGGCGAGGGACGGGGAGCGGCAGCGCGCCGCGCATCCCGCACCGGCGGCGGCGCAGGACCGTCTCTGCCCTATATCCAGCGCAAGATTCGCGAGTATGAGGTACTCGACGAGGAGGGCCTGCAGCTCATCGAGCGCAATGCCGACATCATTCTCGAGGAGATCGGCATCGAATTTCGTGACGACGCTGAGGCGCTCGAGCTCTGGAAGGCTGCGGGCGCCGATGTGCGCGGCCAGCGCGTGCATTTCCCGAAGGGCCTCTGCCGCGAACTTTTGAAAACCGCGCCGTCGAACTTCACCTGGCATGCCCGCAACCCGGAGCGCAATGCCCATATCGGCGGCAAGGCGACGGTTTTCGCGCCGGTCTACGGCCCGCCCTTCGTGCGCGACCTCGACGGCAACCGCCGCTATGCGACGATCGAGGATTTCCGCAATTTCGTGAAGCTCGCCTACATGGCGCCGTCCGTCCATTCGTCGGGTGGCACGGTTTGCGAGCCGGTCGACGTCCCGGTCAACAAGCGCCATCTCGATATGGTCTACAGCCATATCAAATATTCCGACAAGCCGTTCATGGGCTCGGTGACGGCGCCGGAGCGTGCGGAAGACACGATCGCCATGGCGAAGATCGTCTTCGGCGACGATTTCGTCGAGAACAACACCGTCACGCTGAACCTCATCAACGCCAATTCGCCGATGGTCTTCGACGAGACGATGGTGGGCGCGCTGAAGGTCTACGCACGCCATAACCAGGCCTGCGTGCTTTCACCCTTCATCCTGTCCGGCGCGATGAGCCCGGTGACCGTCGCCGGTACGCTGACGCAGATTCTCGCCGAAGTGCTCGCCGGTGCCTCGTTCACCCAGCTCATCCGCAAGGGCGCGCCGGTGCTCTTCGGCACCTTTGCCGCCTCGATCTCGATGCAGTCGGGCGCCCCGACCTTCGGCACGCCGGAGCCGTCGCTCGTCTCCTACGGCGCGGCACAGCTCGCCCGCCGCCTCGGCCTGCCGTTCCGTACCGGCGGCTCGCTCTGTGGCTCAAAGGTGCCGGATGCCCAGGCCGCGCACGAGTCGGCGAACACGATCAACATGACGCTGCTCGCCGGCACCAATTTCGTGCTGCATGCGGCCGGCTGGCTCGAAGGCGGTCTCGTCTCGTCCTACGAGAAGTTCATGATCGACCAGGATCAGCTCGGCATGATGCAGAAGATGGCCGAGGGCGTCGATCTTTCCGAAAACGCCCAGCGCTCGACGCGATCCGCGAAGTCGGTCCCGGCAGCCACTATCTCGGCTGCGCCCACACCCAGGCCAACTTCCAGACGGCGTTCTACCGCTCGCCGCTCGCCGACAACAATTCCTTCGAACAGTGGGAGATCGAAGGCGAGAAGCGGATCGAGCAGCGCGCCAATGCACTCGCCCGCAGCTGGCTCGAACATTACGAGGCACCTTACCTCGACCCGGCGATCGACGAGGCGCTCAAGGACTACATCGCCAAGCGCAAGGATTCGATGCCGGACGCCTTCACCTGAAAGGCTCCCGAGCGAGCCAGGGAGCAAGGCGGCGCGGCGCAGGTGGCCGACATGATCCAGAAGGAGGTCTGGCGCCCGCATTACGAACTTCAGGGGCCGAAACCAAAATGACGGCTGCCCCTGCTTGTGTCGACAATCTAGTCGAAACGCTCCGTGCGGCTCTTGAGCCGCACGGTCTTTTTTTGCGCGGCAGCGTGAATTTCACGCCGGGGGAGACTTCGCCCTTGCTGGACGGTGGCGAGCCTGCCGCGAGCGTTGCGCTGATCGGCAATATTGGCGGTTCGATCTGGGAGCCGTTCAGCCGCTGGCGCGAAGGCGGACGGGACCGCGGCGGCGCCGACCCGCTCGACGAGTGGTCGAAGCAGGTGATCTTGCCGGTGGCGGAGGCCGCCGGCGCCACCGCCTATTTCCCCTCTGATCCGCCCTGGCAGCCCTTTCAGCAATGGGCGAAGCGCGCCGAAGGATTGAAGGCTTCTCCGCTCGGTATACTCATACATCCGAGATTTGGTCTCTGGCACGGCTATCGCGGCGCACTCGGGTTTGACTGGGCATTGCCGCAGGCGGACGAGTTCGCAGTTGGCCATCCTTGCGACGACTGTATGGAAAAGCCGTGCATTTCCGCCTGCCCGGTGGATGCCTTGGGGATCGATATATTCGATGTGGGGCGATGCCGCACGCATCTGAGGACGAAGGCAGGGGCGGCCGGCTGTCTTGTAGATGGCTGCCTTTCCCGCGATGCCTGTCCTGTCGGCCGAGATTATCGCTATTCTCCGGCGCAACTGCGTTTCCATATGGCTGCGCTCAGTCTCTGAGCAGAATACGCGCCCACCGTGTTTGAATGCGATCCTGAGAGTCTCTCGCACCGCAGACGCGCCGCGAGAGAAGTCATTCACGTGTTGGCAAAGACGCGCGCATCAATCCGCCGGAATCTATGCGATGCTTCATGTGACGATTCCACTTACGTTTTGGACAAATGCCGCTGTTTCCAAAAGCCATTCTCGCTGGCGCCGCCATTCTCTCCGCCGGCCTTGCTGCCCCTGCGGTCGCTGCCTGCCGCAACGTCAGTCACCTCGGCGAGGACTATATCGCCTGCAGCTTCGATCCTGCGGCGAACGACATTCGCCTCTACAGCAAGGATCAAGCCGGTGCGCCGTTCAAGTCCTTCAAGGCGCTATCGCTCGAACTACGCCACCGGGACGAATATATCGTCTTCGCCATGAATGGCGGCATGTATCACGAGGACCTTTCTCCGGTCGGGCTGCATATCGAAGAGGGGCTGGAGCAGGCCCCACTCAATACCAATCCCGGCTGGGGCAACTTCCATCTACTGCCGAACGGCGTCTTCTATGTCGGCGATGGCAAGGCGGGCGTCATGGCGGCGGAAGCCTATCGCGCCGCCGGCATCAAGCTGCGTTTTGCGACGCAATCCGGGCCGATGCTGGTCATCGACGGCGCGCTGCACCCGCGCTTCCTGCCGGACAGCGACAGCCTGAAGACCCGCAACGGGGTCGGCGTGACGACGCAAGGCCAGGTGGTCTTCGCGGTTTCGAAGCGCCCGGTGCGCTTCCATGACTTCGCGACGCTGTTTCGCGACGCGCTCGATTGCCCGAACGCGCTCTTCCTCGACGGCACGATCTCGAGCCTTTACGCTCCGGAGATCAACCGCCACGACCGGCTGTTTCCGCTCGGGCCGATCATCGCCGTCGTTGCTCGGTTTCCGCGATGAACCGGCGCAGCGCTGCTTGGTAAGGAGGCTGTGTAATGACCGACGAACACATGCTGTCCGGACGGACGCCGCCGAAGCCGGCGGACGAGGCACGCGCGCGGGCGCTTGCCGCCGCCATGCAGGCCTATGACGCGGCGGAAGAAAATTCGGCTGCAACCCAAGGATCGACTATCCCCGGTCGTCAAAGCTCCATCTTCAACCGGATATGGAGCTCCATGATGAACCGGAAACTGCTGGCCGGATCGGCCTTGGCGACACTGCTCGTCGTACCCGCCGCCGCCTTTCTGACGCTCGAGATCGTCCGCAATGATCGGCCGTTCGGCGCCGAAGGCGAGATCGCCGCAAAAAGCGAGCCGAATGTACAGTTGGCTCGGCCGGAGGCGCCGGTTGCGAAGGAGGAACGAAAGGCAGAGGCCGACGGCGAGGCTCTCCACGCGCCCGGCGCTGCTCCCGTGACGATGGAGAGCATGGACCAGGCCGCCGGCGCCGCGGCGCCGATGAGCGCCGCCGGCGGAACTGTCGGCCTTGCCGCGCGAGGACGCATGGAGATCATGCCCGCGCCCACCGCACCGGCCGACATTCTTCCGCCGCCGGCGGAAAACCGCGAGCGCTTCGGCAACTCCGATGCCAATCCAGTCAAAAGCGTTGCGACCGAGCCGGTTTCGACCTTCTCCGTCGATGTCGATACGGCCTCCTATTCCTTCATCCGCCGCTCGCTGATGGCGGGCGAGATGCCGAATCCCGATGCCGTGCGCGTCGAGGAGATGGTCAATTATTTCCCCTATGACTGGCCGCGTCCCGCCTCTGCGGCGGAGCCTTTCAAGGCGACCGTTACGGTCACGCCGACGCCATGGAACGCCGGAACGCGGCTGATGCATGTGGCGATCAAGGGCTATGAGGTGGTCCAGAAGGAGGCGCCGAGAGCCAACCTCGTCTTCCTGATCGACGTCTCCGGCTCCATGGACGAACCGGACAAGCTGCCGCTGCTGAAGAATGCTTTCCGGCTGCTGGTCGATCGGCTGAGGCCGGACGATACGGTCTCGATCGTTACCTATGCCGGCAATGCCGGGACGGTGCTGGAGCCGACGTCCATCAAGGACAAGGCGAAGATATTGGCGGCGATCAATACGCTCCAGCCGGGCGGCTCGACGGCGGGCGCTGCGGGCATTGACGCGGCCTACCAACTGGCGGAGAAGGGCTTTGTCCAGGACGGAGTCAACCGCATCCTGCTCGCCACCGATGGCGACTTCAATGTAGGCCCGTCGAGCGACGAGGAGTTGAAGCGGGTGGTCGAGACGAAGCGCAGGAGCGGTATCTTCCTCTCCGTCCTTGGCTTCGGCCGCGGCAATTACAACGACGCGCTGATGCAGACGATCGCCCAGAACGGCAACGGTGTTGCAACCTATATCGACACGCTTGCGGAGGCACAGAAGACGCTCGTCGAGGAGGCGGGGTCGTCGCTCTTCCCGATCGCCAAGGATGTGAAGCTACAGGTGGAATTCAATCCGGCGGCGATCGCCGAATATCGGCTGATCGGCTATGAGACGCGCGCGCTGAAGCGCGAGGACTTCAACAACGACAAGGTGGACGCCGGCGACATCGGCTCCGGCCACAGCGTGACGGCGATCTACGAGGTAACGCCCAAGGGCAGTCCCGCCGTCCTCAGCGACGACCTGCGTTACGCGACGACCGAGAAGCCAGCGAGCGAACCGGCGACGGCTCACAGTGGCGAGCTCGCCTATCTCAAGATCCGTTACAAGAAACCGGACGGTGACAAAAGCGAGCTGATCACTACGCCCGTGACTGAAGCGAGTGCGGTGCCGTCGCTTGCTGAGGCGCCGCAGGACGTCCGCTTCTCCGTCGCCGTCGCCGCCTTCGGCCAGAAGCTCGCCGGCAATTCGGCGGTCGCGGGCTATTCCTATCCGGCGATCGCCGACCTCTCGGCTGGAGCCAAGGGGCCGGACCCGTTCGGATACCGCGGTGAATTCGTCAATCTGGTGCGCCTGGCAAAAGGGCTTGCGGGGGAGTGAACGTCTGCCCGCTCTCCACGCGCTCTCAGGGGATGCGGTTGCCGGGCGCGTGCTCCGAAGCTCAAGCCTTGGGAAACGCGCGCTGCAAGCCGCCGGATTTCGTCAAGCCAGCCTTGAACGCCTGATAAGCCGGATGCTGGCTGGAGCGGGCGGCCTCCATGAGCGGCATCTGAAGCCGGGCGGGGGCCTCGTTGCCGAGCCACTGCCCGAGCTTCTCCAGCTTCAATGTGTTCAGCAAGCGTGCCTCGGCAGCGAGACCGAGATGGCGGTACAGCCCCTCGAGCAAGTTCTCGTCCTGTTCCGGATTTTCCATCAGCAGCTTGACGAAGGCCTGATCCGCTATGCCGAAGCTCGAAAGCTTGGTGGCGGTCGTGTCCCTGTCCGGAAAGGCAGCTGGCGCGCTCATCGAATCGTCTCCCCTCGAATCGAACGTCCACTCGGGATAGGCGAGGCGCATGCGATCCGCAACGGCGGCAGGCGCTGTTCTCGTGCGATTGCCCGGAGGAGATCAATGCAGCTCGGCATGGCCAGCTAATGCCTACGGCGCGCCAAGAAATCAAGAAAGGGCCCCGGATCATCATAATCGCGGAGCCCTTCAATATCTGCCGATGACTGGACTTAAGCGCGGCGGCTGCGTCGCTCGCGTGCCGGGGCGGTGGCGCCCTCATTGGCCGTCTTGTTGCGCAAGGGGCCGATCTTTTCGATGATCACCTCGAGCGTCGGACGCTCGCCCTTGGTGTGGTTGTCGAGGGCAAGGCGCATCGCCGCCAGGTGATTGCACGTCGTGCCGCAGCAGCCGCCGATGATCTTCGCACCGGCGTCGACGGCCAGACGCGCATATTCCGCCATCAGCGGCGGCGTGCCCGAATAGTGGATCTCTGATCCGCGGAACTCCGGAATGCCGCAATTGCCCTTGACGACGACGGTCCCCTCCGGATTGGCGGCGGTCATGTCGAGAAGCGAGGACAGGATGTCGGATGCGCCGACGCCACAATTCGCGCCGACCGCGACCGGGCCTTCGCCGATCTCGGCGGCAACCGCGTGGAGGTCCTTCGGGTGCAGGCCCATCATCGTCTTGCCGGCGGTATCGAAAGAGCCGGTATAGACGTAGGGGAGACCGACCTTTGTGGCGGCCTCGGCGGCCGCGCGAATCTCGTCCGGCGAGGACATCGTCTCGATCCATGCGACTTCCGCGCCGCCCGCCTTGAGGCCCTCGATCTGTTCGACGAAGGCCGAGACCGCTGCGTCGTAGGAGAGCGCACCGAGTGGGATCAGTAATTCGCCGGTCGGTCCGACGGAGCCGGCGGTGATCACCTTGCGCGCCGCCTTGTCGGCCACGGCCCGGGCGATCTCGGCGGCGCGCTTGTTGAGCGCATGCACCCGGTCTTCCGCCTGGTGAAGCTTCAGCCGGTGGCGGGTGCCGCCGAAGGAATTGGTGAGAATGATATCGGCACCGGCGTCGACGAAATCCTGATGCAGCTTGGTGATGTTTTCCGGCTTGGTTTCGTTCCAGAGTTCCGGCGCTTCGCCCGCCTCGAGGCCCATGGCGAAGAGCGACGTCCCGGTCGCACCGTCGGCAAGCAAAACGCCCTTCTGGGCAAGGAGATCGGAGAGGGCGTTGGCTGCAATGGACATCGGTGTTTCCCGGCTGAACAAAGTGTAGCAAGATATAAACATATCTTTATGTGTTTGCGCGTGAGGAAGCAAGCTAAATGTGTGGCGAACCGTTGAGGCAAAGCCTTTCGAGGTTTAAGTGCCTGTCGGCAGCCGCGGCAGTTCATCCGCTAGAAGATGAGCGAGATCGCTCGAGGCGTGCTCCGCATTCGGGCGCAGGCGCAGGCTGAATTCCGCGACGGGCAGCAGCGGCAGATCGAGGTCCTTCGATGCGACCGCTATTCCGGTGCCCAGAAAGCGATCGGTGCGCGCCGTCACCGCGACACCGCCCAGGACCGCGGCGCGCAGGCCGGAGAGACTGGGGCTGGTCGCGGCGATGCGGAAGGGGCGGTTGATCGCTTCGAGCGCGAAAATAGCGGCGGCGCGAAAGCCGCAGGGCGGGTCGAGCACAGCCAATGGCAGATCGGTGTCGGGCAAGGTCACGCCCCTCTCGGCGCATAACCACATCATCGGTTCGCGCAAGACAAGCAGTTCATCTGCCGAAGGTGCCTTCCGCATCGCCAGGACTATGTCGATCTGGCCTTGCTCGTAAGCCGCCGTCAGTTCCTTCGTTCGACCGATCCGAAGGTCGAGGCGAACCCGCGGATGCGACCGCGCGAAGCGGTGCAGCAAGGCTGGTAGAGCTGTGTCGGCGAAATCCTGGGTACTGCCGAGTGCCACGCGACCGTCGGCCCGGGCGCCCTTGAGGCTGAGCCATGCGTCCCGATGCGCGTCGAGGATGCGGCGGGCATGAGCCACGAACTCCTCGCCGACGGGTGTCAGCGATCGTCCGCGCCCGGCCGGTGCGAGAAGAGGCTCGCCGACCAGAGCTTCAAGCCGCTGCATCTGGGCCGTCACGGCCGACGGCGAGCGGTTGATCACTTCTGCCGCACGGGCAAGCGAACCGCCCTCGGCAAAAGCGAGGAAAGTGCGCAAGAGTTCCGGGTCGATCATCCTCATACTTCAGTGATGCAGAATTATACCTGCAATACAATTCGATTTTTCTGATGTGATGAAGGTGGCAAGCTCACCTCGTCGTCGCATCTATCCGAGGAAGGAACTCTCATGCCGATCATCAACATCGCCGTTGCGGCCCAGGCGGACGCAGACTTGTCCGCGCAAATCGCCGCCTCCGTCAGCGAATTGACGCGCCTGCACCTGCGCAAGGATCCGACCGTCACGGCCGTTACGATCAGCTATATCGACCCGCGCCATTGGTTCGCCGGCGGAAAGTCGATCGCGTCACAGCAGACGACGAGTTTCTGGCTCGACATCAAGGTTGTCGATGGCACCAATACGAAACAGGAGCTCGCCAGCTACGTCGAAGCAGTCTATGCCGGGTTCGAATCCTTGCTCGGCCAGATCCACCCCGAAAGCTATGTGCTCGTCCATGAGGTGCCGGCCGCAGCTTACGGCTTCGGCGGCAAGACGCAGGAGTTCCGGTTCATCAGCGGCAAGTTGCAATCGGCCGCGTAGAAATGGGAGAGGGGCACCGTATCGGGCGCCCCTCTCCATTTCCGGCGAACGGTTCTTATGCCGCCTGGCGTTCGTTGTGACTTGTCGGCGTCACCATTGCGCCGATGATCATCTGCAGGTCGATGGCGCCGACCGGGCGGCCATTGGCGTCGACGACGTGGGCCGTGTTGATATGCGCACCCGTCATCGTCCGGGCGGCCGCTTCGAGGACCGTATCCGCCGCGATCGCCAAGCCCTCAGGATTGCCGGACAGCGGCCGCATGATCGTCTCGACATGCACGACCCGGCCGCGGTTCACCTCCTTGACGAAGGCCGTGATGTAATCATCGGCCGGCGAGAGCACGATGTCCTGGCCGGACCCCTGCTGCACGACGCGGCCGTCGCGCAGGATGGCGATCTTGTCGCCGAGCCGCAGTGCCTCGTCGAGGTCATGGGTGATGAAGACCACGGTCTTCTTCAGCTCCTTCTGCAGGTCGAGCAGCACTGACTGCATGTCCATCCGGATCAGCGGATCGAGCGCCGAATAGGCCTCGTCCATCAGCAGGATATCGGCGTCATTGGTCAGCGCCCGGGCGAGACCGACGCGCTGCTGCATGCCGCCCGAGAGCTGGTTCGGATAATGCTTCTCGAAACCCCTGAGGCCGACGCGATCGATCCAGCCGAGAGCTCGCTTCTCGCTTTCGCGCTGCTCGACGCCCTGGATCTCCAGGCCGTAAACGGTGTTTTCAAGTACGGTGCGATGCGGAAGAAGCGCGAATTTCTGGAACACCATCGCCGTCTTGTGGCGGCGGAACTGGCGAAGGTCGTTCTGGTTCATCTTGCAGACGTCGACGCCGTCATAGAGCACTTCGCCGGCAGTCGGGTCGATCAGCCGGTTGATGTGGCGGATGAGTGTGGATTTCCCCGAGCCCGAAAGACCCATCACCACCGTTATGCAGCCGCCGGGCATTGGGATGTTGATGTCCTGCAGGCCGAGGACATGGCCGTACTTCTCATTGAGCTCGGCCTTGCTCATGCCGTTCTTGACATGGTCGATATACTCATGTCCGCGCGGGCCGAAGATCTTGTAGAGGTTCTTCACCTCGATTGCGCGACTAGCCATGAAAAACCTCCGAATGCTTCTGCAGCCGCCTGCCGAAGGCTTGGCTGGCACGATCGAAAATAATGGCGCTGCCGATCAGTGCAACACCGCTGGAGCTGCGTTCCGCCGGTCCGCTTCTTTGAGAGCGTGTATGAGGCGTAACTGCTTCCAGGTTCCCCATTGGGCAATGTGACAGCGTAACGGGCGTGCTGCTGTGCTGTTTGCGACGCGGGCGGGGCGGCTTCGTCGCGAAACATGCGGCGGAGAGTGCCACAGCAAACACAACAGGATCCGGCCCGTTCGCAGCACGGCTTCCGTCAAAGCGCTGCCTTTACCTTTTCTGCGACCTCCGGGCTCACCCATTTCGCCCATATTTCCGGAAAGCGCTCCAGGAAATATCTTGCCGCATCCTCGTTGTTGGCCCGGTTCTGATCCATCCAGGCGAGAATTTTGTTGACCGTTGCGTTGTCCCACCCGCGGGCATTCACGTAATCCATAGCGATGCTTGCCTTTTCGGAAAAGGACTTCGTCACGACGGTAAAGACGTCAGAGACGGGATAGGAGTTGACCTTCGGGTTCGGACAGTTCGCCACGGCCGAGCAGGTATCCCATTCCGCCCTGTCGTGGTCGACGCCGAAGGATAGACGGATCATTTCATATTTACCGAGGATTGCCGTCGGCGCCCAATAATAGCCGAGCCAGCCGGACTTTGTCTCGAAGGCCTCGGCAATGGAGCCGTCAAGCCCGGTCGCCGAGCCGGGGTCGACAAGCTTGAAACCAGCCGCCGCAGCCCCCAGTGCCTTGTAGAGGTTGGCCGTCGAGATCTGACAGTTCCAGCCGGAGGGGCAGTTGTGGATCGCCCCCTTGGTCGGATCGTCGGTCGCCGGGAAAAGATCCGGATGCTTGAGAGCATCCTGCACGGTCTTGATCTCCGGATGGGCGTTGGCGAGGAATCTCGGGATCCACCAGCCTTCGACACCGCCTTCGCTGAGAATTGGAGCAGCCTGGATAAGGCGGCCTCCCTTGATCGCCGCTTCGAGCGGCGTGCGCACCGAGTGGATCCAAAGCTCCGGCGCCAGGTCGGGTTCAGCCTTCTCATTCATGGAGGCGAAGGTCGGCATCGTGTCGCCGGCGACAAGGGAGACGGTGCAACCATAGCCGTGTTCGAGAATAAATTTGTCGACATGGGCGGCGATGCCGGCGGAAGCCCAGTTCATTTCGGCAATGCTGACCTCGCCGCACTCTGCGGCCCGGGTCGGGCTGGCCAGGATGTAGATGCCGGCAGCAGCGAAGGTGATTGCGAGGAGTTTCGTCATGTTTCCAGGCCTCCCGCCTTTGAAGCGGCCCACGACCAGTCAGACTAGGTGTTTCCGAAGAGGAATCAACTTCTTCAGTTGATTGTTTCGAAAGTCGTGCCGGTACACCCAGTTGGCAGATGCGCGCGGTTACGCCGGTCGCTCCCCTTGTTTGAGGATGGCGCGATGATGACGGAAAAATTGCGAATTCACCTTTGGTTAAGTTCTCACTAACCATCCGGTAAGGATGTCAGGCTAATTGTTTGCCTGCGGCAGGCGACTGCCTCAGGTCCGGTTAGGTGTTGCGTACCGGACCTGCCTCTTTGGCGATCTTCGCATTTTGAGGGCCGGGTCCGCCGCAATTCAGCATGCTGACCGGCGTTGCAACAAACGCGCATTTCGCCAAACTCGGAGTACGAAGAGCTTCCTAGCCGACGTTCGACGTGCGGATGAAGCCGAGTGGACCGAATGGCGCGTCGAGCGGCGTATTGCGGATGCGGGACTGGCTGCGCGGCGCCTGCGAGTTCCAGGCGATCTGAACGAAATTGGGTTTGCTGAAGATGAACAGCATGGTTTTCCTGCCTTGGGAGGCCGGCTCACGAGCCGGGTTGTTTCAATGGCGGCGATATAGGCGTGCCACAGTCAGTCTTCGCCGCCAAACTCGGCATTCCATGTCGCATTTTCGCTAGACCGCAGAGCTTCATTACCAAGCTTGGTGAGCGGGTGACCCATGCCGTGATCGGCATCGGCCGGATTTCGGCGAAATGCCGTCGAAACAGAGCTTTGCCGGACAAGCTTTCGATGTTACGGGAGATCACATGACACGCGCGATCATGCTCCAGGGAACCGGCTCTGATGTCGGAAAATCGGTATTGGTGGCAGGCCTCTGCCGGCTCGCCGCCAACCGCGGCCTGAAGGTCAGACCTTTCAAGCCGCAGAACATGTCGAACAACGCGGCCGTTTCCGATGACGGTGGCGAAATCGGCCGGGCACAGTGGCTGCAATCGCTCGCCGCGCGCGTGCCCTCTTCGGTGCACATGAATCCTGTGCTTCTGAAGCCGCAATCCGACGTCGGCAGCCAGGTCATTCTGCAGGGCAAGGTCGCGGGGCAGGCCAAGGGCAGGGAATATCAGGCGCTGAAGCCGAAGCTGCTCGGCGCGGTGATGGAGAGTTTCGAACTCGTCTCCGCCGGCGCGGATCTCGTCGTCGTCGAGGGAGCCGGCTCGCCGGCCGAGATCAATCTCAGGGCCGGCGACATTGCCAATATGGGCTTCGCCACTCGCGCCAAGGTTCCCGTGGTTCTCGTCGGCGACATCGATCGCGGCGGCGTCATCGCCTCGCTGGTCGGCACCCATGCAATCCTGCCGGAGGACGACCGCCGGATGGTCACCGGCTATCTCATCAACAAGTTTCGCGGCGACGTCACCCTTTTCGACGATGGCATCGCGGCCGTTGGCCGCTTCACCGGCTGGCCTTGTTTCGGCGTCGTGCCCTGGCTGAAAAGTGCGGCGCGGCTGCCGGCCGAGGATTCCGTGGTTCTCGAGAAATTGGCGCGCGGCGGCGGCAAAGCTTTGAAAGTCGCCGTGCCCGTCCTGTCGCGCATTGCCAATTTCGACGATCTCGATCCACTTGCGGCAGAACCGGAGGTCGAGCTCGTCTTCGTTCGGCCGGGCACGCCGCTGCCGCAGGACGCAGGGCTTGTCGTCATCCCCGGTTCCAAATCGACTATTTCGGATCTCACGGACTTTCGTGCGCAGGGCTGGGACCGCGACCTCGAGCGCCACGTCCGGCGCGGCGGCCGGGTGATCGGCATCTGCGGCGGCTACCAGATGCTGGGCGCCCGCGTTGCCGATCCGCTCGGCATCGAAGGAAGCGAACGCGAGATTGCCGGGCTCGGGCTGCTTTCGGTCGAAACCGAGATGGCGCCTGAAAAGACGGTGCGCAACAGCCGCGCCTGGTCGCTGGAGCATGACGTGGCGCTCGAAGGCTACGAAATCCATCTCGGCAAGACGACAGGGGCAGATTGCGAACGCGCCCCTGTGACGATCGACGGCCGGCCGGACGGCGCGATGTCGCCCGACGGCAGGATCATCGGGACCTACCTGCACGGCCTCTTCGGCAGCGATGCCTATCGCGCCGCAGTGCTGAAGAGCCTGGGGATCGAAGGCGGGGGCGCCAGCTATCGTCAGTCGGTCGACGGCGCGCTCGACGAGGTTGCCGCCGAGCTCGAGGGCGTGCTCGACCGCGCCTGGCTCAGCCGCTTGCTCGGCTAGCCGCTGCGCCGCCGAACGCGACACTCCCTCGAACCCTCTTTGGTCGATATTGCATGGTTGCTGCGAAGGATGCAGCATGCCCGCGAGGCGGTAGGCCGGTTCTCCTGAACCGGTCGTGCCGCTGCCCGGCACAAAGGTCGGCGGTCATGACACGCGCCCAACTGGTCGGCGTCCTCATCGGATTGGCAATTGTCGCGGCGCTGACGGTGCTGCGGGCAAACGATCCACAACTGTTGAGATTCGCCCGCGAAATCACCTTCGACGAATACCAGCGCCTGGCGCCGCGGCCCTTCGAAAACCTGCCCGTGCGGGTCGTCGATATCGACGAGGCGTCGCTCAGGGAGTTCGGCCAGTGGCCCTGGCCGAGGGATCGATTGGCCGCCCTGGTGAACAGGCTGTCTGAAATGGGCGCCGCCGTCATTGCCTTTGACATTCTCTTCGCCGAGCCCGACCGACTGTCGCCGCGCACAGTTGTCCGCGACGTGCCGGGGATCGATCCGGCTTTGCTGCAACGCTTGCCGGACAATGACGAAATCTTTGCCAGGGCGATCGCCGGCAAGCCCGTGGTGCTGGGTTTCGGCCTGTCGAAAGCGGGAGACTATCGACCGCCGATCAAGGCGGGCTTCGCCTTTGTCGGCGAGAGCCCGTTCGATGCGCCGCCGAGGCTCGCGGCCGCGACCCCGCTCCGGCCGGAACTCGAAGCCAGTGCAGCCGGCCTCGGGCATATCAGCCTCAATCCCGACAGCCCGTCGGCGGTCGTACGCGCGGTCCCGCTGCTTCTCAGCGATGGCGAGCAGCTCTATCCAAATCTGGCGCTCGAGGCGCTGCGTGTCGCTCAGGGCGCTTCCACGTATCTGCTGGCGGGTGCGACGGATGTGCCTGACACGATTACAACGATCAAGATCGGCGATTTCGCTGTGCCTGTTACGGCCGCCGGCGAACTTTGGCTCTACGTCAGTGAGGACCGCCCCGAGAGATACGTATCTGCCGGTCGGGTGCTTGCCGCATCCGGCGCTCCCGGGGATGTCAGCGCCGCCGTCGAAGGCAGCATCGTCTTCGTCGGCACCTCGGCTGCCGGCTTGCTGGACATCCGCACCACGGCTCTCGGACACAACGTCCCCGGCGTCTCGCTTCACGCCCAGGCCGTCGAGCAGATCCTGTCGGGTCGCTTCCTCTCGCGGCCGGACTGGGCCGACGGACTTGAGATACTGTCGATTGCCGTTGCGGGCACCCTCCTCGTGATGCTGACGACCTTCGTCAGCCCGGGCGTGGCGCTCGCCTGCGGGCTATTGATCACCGGCTTTGCGCTCGCGGCCTCCTGGATCGCGTTCCTCTATGCAGGACTGCTCCTCGACCCGCTCGCCCCGATCCTTGCCGGATTGGTCACACATTTCGCCGCGACGGCCTACCGCTTCCTGGTGACCGACCGGGAACGGCGTGTCGTCCGACGCGCCTTCGGCCAGTACCTGTCGCCATCGCTGCTCTACCGCATCGAGCACACGCAGAACGCCTTGCGGCTTGGCGGAGACGATCGCGAGCTGACGATCATGTTCGTCGATGTCCGCAATTTCACTGAGATCAGCGAGCGTTTGGCTCCGACGGAGGTCGTCGGGTTCCTGAACACGCTTCTCGATGCGTTGAGCCGCGATGTGATCGAGAACGAGGGCACGCTCGACAAGTTCATCGGCGACTCGATCATGGCCTTCTGGAACGCGCCCGTCGACGTGGCCGGCCATCCAAGCAAGGCCGTTCGTGCGGCTTTGGCCATGCGGGAAACGCTTGCTCGCCTCAATGACAAGGATGCCTTCGGTTTTGGGGCAGAGCAAAGGGTCGCCATCGGGATCGGAATCCACACGGGACTTGCCTGCGTCGGCAACATGGGCGCCGAGGCGCATTTCAACTATTCGGCTGTCGGAGACGCCGTCAATGTGGCGGCGCGCATCGAAGCCGCCTGCAAGGAGGTCGGATTCGATATCCTTGTATCCGAGACAACGGCAAAATTGGCTGGTCGTTGCGCCTTGCTGGAGGCGGGGGCATTGGGGCTCAAGGGCAAAAGCACGCGAACGAGGCTCTTTGGAGTCGTTGGCGACGAAAGATTTGCCGCCTCGGATGCGTTCGCCGAATTGCAGGAAGTCCACCGGCGGCTGGTCGACGCTTTGCGCGTCCGTTCCACCGACAGTCGGCGCATTCTGGGAGTGGTAAAGCTCAAGGCGTCCGCGCTGGCGCCGGGATTGTCGGATTTCTATCGCCGGATTTCGCGGCGCGGCGATCATTTCATCGATGAGCCGACGGCGAAGGATGCGGCTGGTGAGTAGAGCGGGTTGCCGCCGCCGGGAACTGCGCCGCCTCTTGCGAAATCTCAATCGCAATCACCAACGTCCCGGAAAACGGGCCTTGCTCCGATCGTATCGTGGCGTGTCCGGCTTTTGGGGCCTGTCGGGCCTGTCCAGTTTATCGTGCCAGCTCTTGTCGTGCCGGTCCGGTTTGCCCGGCTTGTCCGGTTTGCTCGGCTTGTCCGGTTTGCTCGGCTTATCTGGCTTGCTCGGCTTGTCTGGCTTGGGCGGCTTGTCTGGCTTGGGCGGCTTGTCGGGTTTGGGCGGCTTGTCGGGTTTGGGCGGCTTGTCGGGTTTGGGCGGCGTCTCGATTGGTGGGGCAAGTTTGGTTGGCGGCAGAATACGGGGTTGAGGCGGATCGGGACGAATCTGAATTGCCGCTGAAAGGCCACAGCCGGTGCCGCTCCATCCGGGCGAGAGCTGCTGTCCACCGGAGAGGAACGGCAACGCCTGTCGGTTGCCAAGTGTCCTGAGGATGCTCCGGTCGACCCGGCGCGTATCGGTCATGTCGCCGTTCGGGCGAGCGACCACACAGTCGCAGCGCCGCGTCAGCTGTTGGCAGCCTCCTCGGCCGCAAAATTCGGCGGCGCCGCTCAAGAGCACCACTGCCGTCGTGCCGTCGCCGCCGACGTAAAAGTCGAAAACCGTGCCTCGAACGCCGATCGTTCCGGCCGGCGTCAAGATCTGATAGGCGGAGTGCTTCGAGTTGCCGCTGATCCAGCGAAACGTTCCCTTCGCTGCCGCGACGGTCAGCTTCTGCACGGATCTCGAGTCGTCGAACACAAACTTGTCGATCACAACTGACGAACCAGCACCCACGGCAAGCTTGCTTCCATCACGGAAGACGAATTGCCCGAGCCCCGATCTGGACGTCCGAATCCGCTCGTCCCGGTGGACCGGGTCGCTGACGACCAGTGGTCCGGTCGCCCCGCTCACTTCGGTCTTGATCCGGATCGCCTGACCGATCGGTTCGGCGGCCTTGCTTGGCATTGAGCCGTAAAGCGCGACGATTAGCGCGACAAATGCGGCACGACGCAAATATGCCATCGCACCCTCCACCAGCCTGGGCGCAGCATGTGAGCCGCGTCGGGCCTGCAAAGCCTATTTATCACGCGGCGGCGAGGGGTGTCTGCTCACCCGTTCGGGGTATGAAAGGCGTGCGGCGTCGGCTACAGGGCCGCGCTGCCGCAATTCGCCGGCTTCGCGTCGCAGCCGTCGATTGACTTTGCGGCCACGGCTTCATAATTAACGGCAATGGATGGTTCCCTCGCACCGAAGCGGCGCGGGGGAGTAAATGGGAATGTGACGGGCGGACCCACACCGGGCGCCCTTATCGCAGCCGACCCCGCGACTGTAGAACGGTCAGGGTTCGCCATCGGGCATGCGCTTCCCTTCCGATGAAACTGCATGGGGCAGTTTTTGCGGGATTGGGAGAGCAAGTCGGAAAAGCCACTGGCGTGGCATCGTGAATAGCCGGGCTGGACGCCTCTTCTTCTACGAATCGTCCGCCGTCACGAGCCAGCAACGCCGGGAAGGCGAGACGGACCCGTTCGGGCTCAATGTCGATGCGCACCGCATGCGCAGCGCTTTGCCCGTGACGCCGAGAGCCAGGAGACCTGCCGTCCATCAGGGCATCGCCCGGGGGAGTCCTCCCCTATGCCAGCACGGAGGTTGTCGTGGCTTATAAATTGCTTTCTGCGCGTGCCGGTCACGCGTACGCTTCCTATCGCTGCTTTGGCCCCATCGGATTCCACGCGCAGGGTCTGGTCGGATGACATTCTCCCATGCCGGACCGGTTTTCGTGCTCGGCGGCGCGCGTTCCGGAAAATCCAATTTCGCCGAGAGGCTCGTCGAAGCCTCAGGACTCCCGATGCACTACGTCGCGACCGGCCGCGCCTATGACGAGGAGATGCGCGATCGTATCGCTCACCACCAGGCGGCGCGTGAGGGCAGGGGCTGGACGACGCATGAGGAGCCGCTCGATCTTTCCGCTCTGCTTCGCCGCCTTGATGCTCCGGGACGGGCGATCCTTGTCGACTGCCTGACGCTATGGGTCACCAACCTGATGATGGACGAGCGCGACATGGCAGCCGAGTTTGCTGCCCTTGCCGATTTGCTGCCCGGTATGCAGGCGCGGCTCATCTTCGTTTCGAACGAGGTCGGTCTCGGTATCGTTCCAGAAAATCGCATGGCGCGCGACTTCCGCGATCATGCCGGCCGCCTGCACCAGATCGTCGCGGAGAAATCCGCCGAAGTCTATTTCGTCGCGGCCGGATTGCCGCTGAAAATGAAGGGTTGATTCATGACACTCGCAAAGGCCCATCCGGGCAAGATCCCCGCTACGGTCATCACCGGCTTCCTCGGTGCCGGCAAGACGACGATGATCCGCAATCTGCTGCAGAATGCCGATGGCAAGCGGATCGCGCTGATCATCAATGAATTCGGCGATCTCGGCGTCGACGGCGACGTGCTGAAAGGTTGCGGCGCGGAAGCCTGCTCGGAAGAGGATATCATCGAACTCACCAACGGCTGCATCTGCTGCACGGTCGCCGACGACTTCATTCCGACCATGACGAAGTTGCTCGAGCGCGAGAACCGTCCGGATCACATCGTCATCGAGACATCCGGCCTGGCCCTGCCGCAGCCGCTGGTCGCCGCCTTCAACTGGCCGGACATCCGCAGCGAAGTGACCGTCGATGGGGTCGTCACCGTCGTCGACAGCGCCGCCGTCGCCGCCGGCCGTTTTGCCGACGACCACGACAAGGTCGGCGCGCTGCGCGTCAATGACGACAATCTCGACCACGAGAGCCCGCTTGAGGAGCTCTTCGAGGATCAGCTCACCGCTGCCGACCTCATTGTTCTCAACAAGACCGATCTGATCGATGCCGCCGGCCTCAAGTCGGTGCGCGACGAGGTTGCCTCGCGCATCAGCCGCAAGCCGACGATGATCGAGGCAAGGAACGGCGAGGTGGCGGCTGCGATCCTCCTCGGCCTCGGCGTCGGCACCGAGGGCGAGATCGCCAACCGCAAATCGCACCACGAAATGGAGCACGAGGCCGGCGAGGAGCACGATCACGACGAGTTCGACAGCTTCGTGGTCGAACTCGGAGCGATTGCCGACCCGGCCCTCTTCGTCGACCGTCTGAAGGCTGTTATCGCCGAGCACGACGTGCTGCGCCTCAAGGGCTTCGCCGACGTCCCCGGCAAGCCTATGCGCCTGCTGATCCAGGCGGTCGGCAGCCGTATCGACCAGTATTACGACCGCGCCTGGGCGCCGGGCGAGGCACGCGGCACGCGTCTCGTCGTCATCGGCCTGCACGACATGGACGAGACCGCGGTGCGCGCGGCGATCTCGGCGCTGGTGTGAGGCGATTTTGAACGTGTGTGGGAATAACCCCTCCCCAACCCCTCCCCACAAGGGGGAGGGGCTAGGCGCTCGCGGCCCTCGCTGGCATTCATCCAGTCCTTGCGTCTGGCTGAACCGTCTGAGTCGAGGGCAGAGACGGTGCGGCAGGGCAAGTCCCTCCCCCTTGTGGGGAGGGGTTGGGGCGGGGTCTTCTTCTCACGACACCCGGGAGGAGCACCGATGCACCTCCTCCTAGCCCAGAAAGGCACGATCGCCGACGGCAACGAAGCGATCGACCTCGGCCAAAGCCCGGCAGATATCCTGTTCCTGTCGGCGGCCGATACGGAGCTTGCCTCGATTGCGGCCGCCCATCGCCGGAGCGCCGGGGCGAAGAGCTTACGCATCGCCAGCCTGATGAGCCTCATGCATCCGATGTCGGTCGACACCTATGTCGAACGCACGGCCCGTCATGCGAAGCTGATCGTCGTCCGGCCGCTCGGCGGCGCCAGCTATTTTCGATACGTGCTGGAGGCGCTTTTTGCGGCGGCGGTCGCCGGCAAGTTCCAGATTGCCGTACTGCCGGGAGACGACAAGCCGGATCCCGGTCTTGAGCCTTTTTCGACTGTTTCGGCGGAAGACCGCAAGTGTCTCTGGGCCTATTTCACCGAGGGCGGCGCCGACAATGCCAGCTTGTTCCTCGACTATGCCGAGGCGTTGATCGATGGAAGCGAGAAGCCGCAGGCGGCGCGGCCCTTGCTCAAGGCCGGCATCTGGTGGCCGGGCAGGGGTGTCATCGGGGTTAGCGAATGGATGCGGCTTGTTCGAGGGCGAGGGGATGCACCCCCCTCTGCCCTGCCGGGCATCTCCCCCACAAGGGGGGAGATCACGGATGCAAGCGCTCGTACTTCAACGACCGCTGAATGTGAGACGAGCCAGCGGGGGAGCAACGCCGTTGCCAATGTCGGTGGAAACTTGGGGCAAGTCGTTAGCGGCTTGCCAATCTCCCCCCCTGTGGGGGAGATGCCCGGCAGGGCAGAGGGGGGTGAGCCCCCGGAGGTGAAAACCCCGCCCATCGTCGCCATCTGCTTCTACCGCGCCCTGGTCCAGAGCGGTGAGACCAAACCCGTTGAGGCGCTGATTGACGCGCTGGCGGCTGAAGGCATGTGCGCACTCCCGGTGTTCGTCTCGAGCCTCAAGGATCAGGTCTCGATCGGCACGCTGGAGGCAATCTTTGCCGAAGCGGCGCCGGACGTGGTGATGAACGCCACCGGCTTCGCCGTCTCGGCACCCGGTGCCGACCGACAGCCGACAGTCTTGGAATCCACCGGCGCACCGGTGCTGCAGGTCATCTTTTCAGGATCTTCTCGCGAGGCATGGGATGCCTCGCCGCAGGGGCTGATGGCGCGCGATCTCGGCATGAATGTCGCTCTGCCGGAGGTGGATGGGCGCATCCTGTCGCGCGCTGTCTCCTTCAAGGCGGCATCGGTCTATGACCCGCTTGTCGAGGCCAACATCGTCGGGCACGAACCGCTTGCCGATCGCGTGCGCTTCGCCGCCCGGCTCGCCGCCAACTGGGCGAGGCTGCGCCGTGCCAAGCCGCAGACCCGCCGGGTCGCCATCGTCATGGCCAATTATCCGAACCGCGACGGCCGCCTCGGCAACGGCGTCGGCCTCGATACACCCGCCGGCACGATCGAGGTGCTGAAGGCGATGGCGGCGCAAGGCTATAGGGTCGGCGATCTGCCCGAGGACGGCGATGCGCTGATCCGCTTCCTGATGGCCGGGCCGACCAATGCGGCGAGCCGCGAACGGGAAATCCGTGAGACGATTTCCCTGAGCGAATACAAGGGTTTCCTCGCCACTCTTCCGAAAAAGATTCAGCAGGAGGTGAGCGAGCGCTGGGGTGCGCCGGAGGCCGATCCCTTCTTTCTCGATGGCGTCTTCGCGCTGCCGCTCGCCCGCTTCGGCGCCGTCCTTGTCGGCATCCAGCCGGCCCGCGGCTACAATATCGATCCGAAGGAAACCTATCACGCCCCGGATCTGGTGCCGCCGCACGGCTATCTGGCCTTCTATGCCTATCTGCGCCAGGGCTATGCTGCCGACGCGATCATCCATATGGGCAAGCATGGCAATCTCGAATGGTTGCCCGGCAAGGCGCTGGCACTTTCGGAGACCTGCTATCCGGAGGCGGTGTTCGGCCCGATGCCGCATCTCTATCCCTTCATCGTCAACGACCCAGGCGAGGGCACGCAGGCAAAGCGCCGCACCAGCGCCGTGATCATCGACCATCTGACGCCGCCCTTGACGCGGGCCGAGTCCTACGGGCCGCTAAAAGACCTGGAGGCCCTGGTCGACGAATACTACGAGGCGGCCGGCGGCGATCCGCGGCGGCTGCGGTTGCTCAGTCGCCAGATCCTGGAACTCGTGCGCGATATCGGCCTCGACGGCGACGCCGGCATTAAAAAGGGCGATAGCGACGACAAGGCGCTCGAAAAACTCGACGCCTATCTCTGCGACCTCAAGGAAATGCAGATCCGCGACGGGCTGCACATCTTCGGCGTCGCGCCGGAGGGGCGACTGTTGACCGATCTCACCGTGGCGCTGGCCCGGGTGCCGCGTGGTCTGGGCGAGGGCGGCGATCAGAGTCTGCAGCGGGCGATTGCGGCGGATCTGGGGATGGGTGGGTCGGCGCACTTACCCCCCTCTGTCCTACCGGACATCTCCCCCACAAGGGGGGAGAATGGGGAGGCAAGCGCTTCCTCCACAGAGGCTGTCGAAATGGCGGCAAACCCGGCGGCCGCAAACAGTTCCGTAAACACCAATGGAGCGAGGGAAAATGCCGGTGGCCACCCGCCAATCTCCACCCTTGTGGGGGAGATGCCCGGCAGGGCAGAGGGGGGTGCCTCCCCTCCGTCGCAACCTTTCGACCCGCTCGATTGCGTGATGTCTGCGCCTTGGACCGGTTGGAAGCCGGATCTTCTTGTCGCCCTCTCCGATGCCCCGTGGCGCACAGCGGGCGACACGGTCGAGCGGGTCGAACTTCTCGCGGCGAAACTGGTGTCGGGCGAGATTGCTTGCCCCGCCGGTTGGACCAACACGCGTGCTGTCCTCGACGAGATCGACACGCGGCTGAAGCCTTCGATCCAGGGTTCTGGTGCGGCCGAGATCAACGGCCTGCTCACCGGTCTCGACGGGCGCTTCGTTGCGCCCGGACCTTCCGGTGCACCGACGCGCGGCCGTCCCGATGTGCTGCCAACCGGTCGCAACTTCTATTCCGTCGACAGCCGCGCCGTACCGACGCCGGCGGCCTACGAGCTCGGCAAGAAATCGGCCGAACTGCTCATCCGTCGCTATCTGCAGGACCACGGCGAATGGCCGTCCTCTTTCGGTCTCACCGCCTGGGGAACGTCCAACATGCGCACCGGCGGTGACGACATCGCCCAGGCGCTGGCGCTGATCGGCGCCAAGCCTATCTGGGACATGGCGTCGCGCCGGGTGACCGGCTACGAAATCGTGCCGCTCGCCGTGCTTGGCCGGCCGCGCGTCGATGTGACGCTCAGGATATCCGGTTTCTTCCGCGACGCCTTCCCGGAGCAGATCGCTCTTTTCGACAGGGCGATCCGAGCCGTCGGTGCGCTAGAGGAAGACGACGCCGACAACATGATCGCCGCCCGGATGCGCGCTGAGGCCAGGCGACTCGAGGAAAGGGGTGTCGAGCCGAAGGAGGCGG
This sequence comes from Sinorhizobium fredii USDA 205, assembly GCF_001461695.1. GTDB lineage: Bacteria > Pseudomonadota > Alphaproteobacteria > Rhizobiales > Rhizobiaceae > Sinorhizobium > Sinorhizobium fredii. The sequence goes on from NZ_AUTC01000035.1 coordinate 152,264, forward strand.
GAAGGCGCGCCTCCTATCGCGTCTTCGGCGCCAAGCCGGGCGCCTATGGCGCCGGCCTGCAGGCGCTGATCGATGAAAAAGGCTGGGAGAAGCGCGGCGATCTCGCCGACGCCTATCTCACCTGGGGCGGCTATGCCTATGGCGCCGGCGAGGACGGCAAGGCCGAGCGAGGGCTTTTCGAGGAGCGCCTGCGCACGATCGAGGCGGTCGTCCAGAACCAGGATAACCGCGAGCACGATCTGCTCGACAGCGACGACTACTACCAGTTCGAAGGCGGCATGAGCGCCGCGACGGAGCAGCTCAAGGGGCAGCGACCGGCCATCTACCACAACGACCACTCGCGCCCGGAAAAGCCGGTGATCCGCTCGCTGGAGGAAGAGATCGGCCGCGTGGTTCGGGCCCGCGTCGTCAATCCGAAATGGATCGACGGCGTGATGCGCCACGGCTACAAGGGCGCCTTCGAGATTGCCGCGACGGTCGACTACATGTTCGCCTTCGCAGCGACGACCGGGGCTGTGCGCGATCATCATTTCGAGGCGGCCTACCGCGCGTTCATCGCAGACGAGAAGGTCCTCGATTTCCTACGCGGCAAGAACCCAGCTGCACTTGCCGAGATCGCCGAGCGGTTCCTGGAGGCGGTCGATCGCGGTCTGTGGAACCCGCGCTCCAACTCGGCGCGATTTGAACTGAACAGCCTGTCCGGCCCCGCGGCGACTGACCGTCCACGCGCCGGAAACGAATAGGGAGGACGCTATGAGCGACGAAACCGTAAGTGGAGGCGAACCGGTCGCCGAAAAGGATGAAGCGCGCCACGCCATGAAGATGGCGAAGAAGAAGACGGCGCGCGACAAGATCATGGCGACGAAGACCGACGAGAAGGGCCTGATCATCGTCCACACCGGCAAGGGCAAGGGCAAGTCGACGGCCGGCTTCGGCATGATCTTCCGCCACATCGCCCATGGCATGCCCTGCGCCGTCGTGCAGTTCATCAAGGGCGCCATGCAGACCGGCGAGCGCGATCTGATCGACAAGCATTTCGCAGATCTCTGCCAGTTCTACACGCTCGGCGAAGGCTTCACCTGGGAGACGCAGGACCGCGCCCGCGACGTGGCGACGGCGGAGAAGGCTTGGGAAAAGGCCAAGGAACTGATCCGCGACGAGCGCAATTCCATGGTGCTGCTCGACGAGATCAACATTGCGCTGCGCTATGACTATATCGACATCGCCGAGGTCGTCCGGTTCCTCAAGGAAGAAAAGCCGCACATGACGCATGTAGTGCTGACCGGCCGCAACGCCAAGGAGGATTTGATCGAGATCGCCGATCTGGTGACCGAGATGGAACTCGTCAAGCACCCGTTCCGCTCCGGCATCAAGGGGCAGAAGGGCGTCGAATTCTGACGCGGCGGAACTTTCGGCGGCCTTTGTCGCCTTGACCCGGCAAGTGCCCGCCCTTGTCGGGCGCGGGTGCATCAAAGCCAGCGTCGCACGCGCCGGCAATAGCGCAGATAGGCCTCGCCGAAGGCACCGGAGAGATGGGCTTCCTCCATGCGGATCTGGTAGGAAATCGAGATCCAGGCGGAGAGGGCCAGTGCAACGGAGACGACGTTCGGGACGGCAAGCACGGTGCCGATCAGCGCCGTTACCATGCCGACATAGATGGGGTTGCGGGAGAAGGCATAGAGGCCCGAGGTGACGAGCGGGGCATCCTGCGCCTCCGGTATGCCAATCTTCCAGGAAAAGCGCATGGACCATTGCGACAGCATTGTCAGCCCGCCGCCCAAACTCATCAAGGCGAGGCCGAGCGAGGCGAGCACCGGGTGCTCGAGCGATGGAATCCGCCCGAGGCCGGCATCGACGCTGGCGGGAACGATCGCCACGGCGATCAAATGCACGACGAGCACCGCAACGATGATGCGAAAAAGACTGCCGGCAAAGCCTTCGGCATCGTCGCCATAGGTCAGGACGACAGGAGACCGCCCCGTCAGAAGGCGAAGCCGGATTGCCAGCGCCAGCGTGAAGAGGCTGACAACAAGCATAAGGATTGCGGGAATCGTCGTGAACATCGCGGCTCCTGTGGTCGCCGGCACTGGTTTCCGGCGTTGAGTTTCAAAGATGAAACGACGTTGCAATCTCTAGTCACTAGAGCTTCAAGAGCCTAAATGGGGCCATTTTGGAATTGGTTAACTGGTGAGTGGAGGTGCCGCGCCTCACCCGCTTGAAAGCGGAGCCGGAGCCTTGCCGACCCGCGATGCAAGTGGTTGAACGGACGCTATGGCCTGCGCCCGATCGTTTCAGCCGGAATTGCAGCTAACCGCGTTATAGGCCCAGCCAGATTCTCAACGGATGCGCCGGGTCTGCCAGCAGCCGGATTGCCAGTGCGATCGAGACGACGACGAGCAACGGCTTGATGATCTTCGCGCCCTTCGCCATCGCGTAGCGGGAGCCGACCTGCGCACCGAGGAACTGGCCGGCTCCCATCATCAGCCCGACCTTCCAGAGCACGACGCCATAAAGAACGAAGACGAGGAAGGCACCGAGATTGGAGCCGAAATTCAGGAACTTCGTGTGGGCCGTCGCCTTGAGGATGCCGTAGCCGGCAAGCGAGACGAAGCCGAGCATGAAGAACGAGCCCGTACCTGGCCCGAAAATGCCGTCGTAGAGGCCGATCAGTGGCACGAAGGTGAGCGTGAAGAGGAATGCCGACATGCGGCGGTGCTTTTCGACATCGCCGATATTCGGCTTGCAGCCGAAATAGACGGCGATTGCGATCAGCAGAAAGGGCAGTACCCCCTTCAGCGCATCGGCTGGCACGACGGTCGCGATCAATGCGCCGAACACGGACCCCGCGGCCGACATCAGCGCCATCGGCAACTGGTCCTTCAGATTCACATGGCCGTGTCGCGCATAGGCGATGCTGGCGGAGCCGGAGCCGAAGAGCGATTGCAGCTTGTTGGTGCCGAGCGTTTCGAGCGGCGGGATGCCGGCGATCAGCATGGCGGGAATGGTGATCATCCCGCCGCCGCCGGCGATCGAATCGATGAAGCCGGCGATGAAAGCCGCCACGAAAAGGAAGAGCAGGAGATGGAAGGCGAGATCGGTCACGGACGGCTCGAGACGGAATGGAAATTGCTTCCGCCTTGTGTCAGAGGCGGCAGCGAAAAGCAAAAGGATTGTCGGCGCAAATCACCGCAGAAAATGCCGTTCTTATGCGCCGTTTACGACGCTGCGATGGCGCAATCCGGTTTGACCGCCCGGATGCCCTTCGGTAGAAATGACGATCATGCGACGGCGTCCGTGCGAGCGGATCGAAAGAGCGTCTGGTGCGGCCGACCCATTCAGGGGGCCAGATCCGGTGCTGTCCAGACCGGTGCGGCTCTCGGCCCAGGCCGGCGCTTCGTATGGAACGCCGACCGCTGCGCGAACCAACACCTCGGGTATTGGGCAAATCGCGCAGATGTTCAATGAATTGCAGCACGTTCGCGCGCCCCTGGGGACGCGTGGCGCTGCAGGGGAGCCGCGCTGCAGATGCCTTCGGTCACGAGACCAAACCCGACCGCAAAACTTGTCCTCGGCCTCGGCTGCGAGCGAAACACCGAGCCCGGGGAAGTGATCGCGCTTGCCGAGCGGGCGCTCGCCGATGCCGGCGCGGAAAAGAGTGATGTCGCGTTCGTCGCGTCGCTCGATGCGCGTGCCAAGGAGCCCGCCATTCATGCGGCAGGTCGGCATTTTTGCGTGCCCGTCCGCTTCTTCGACGCTGCGACACTCGAGGCGGAAGCGGCGCGCCTGCAGAACCCGTCCGAGATCGTCTTTGCTCACACCGGCTGCCATGGCGTCGCCGAGGGCGCGGCATTGGCCGGGGCGGGGCGCGATGCGGTCCTGCTCGTTCCGAAGATCCGCTCGGCCTGCGCGACGGCGGCGATCGCGGGGCCGCGGCGTTGCGCCGGCGCCTACCCAACCGAAGCAGCCGCCCCGGGTCCTGTCTGATGGTTTGTACTCGCGCCCATCCCATGTTGTCTGACAAGCAGATTCAATGCTCTGCCGTCATTTCCTTCAAAAGAGAATCAGCGCTGCTGTTTTGCCAGGCTGGGAGAAACGCGCCGTGACGGATACATTTTTTGCCGGCCTTCCCGAACTCGATCCCGGTTCCGTCTGGCTTGTCGGCGCCGGCCCCGGCGATCCGGGCCTCTTGACGCTGCATGCTGCCAATGCGCTCCGGCAGGCGGATGTAATCGTTCATGATGCGCTGGTGAATGCCGATTGCCTGAAGCTCGCCAAGCCGGGCGTCACGCTCGAATTTGCCGGCAAACGCGGCGGCAAGCCCTCGCCAAAGCAGCGCGACATCTCGCTCCGCCTCGTCGAGCTCGCACGCGCCGGGCTCAGGGTATTGCGCCTCAAGGGCGGCGACCCCTTTGTCTTCGGCCGCGGCGGCGAGGAGGCCTTGACGCTCGTCGAGCACGGCATCCCGTTCCGTATCGTGCCGGGCATCACCGCGGGCATCGGCGGGCTTGCCTATGCCGGCATCCCGGTGACCCACCGCGAGGTCAATCATGCCGTCACCTTCCTCACCGGCCACGATTCCTCCGGCGTCGTGCCGGACCGGATCAACTGGGAAGGCATCGCCAAAGGGTCGCCCGTGATCGTCATGTACATGGCGATGAAACATATCGGCCAGATTTCGGCAAACCTCATCGCTGCCGGCCGTTCGGCTGACGAGCCGGTTGCCTTCGTCTGCAACGCAGCGACGCCTGAGCAGGTCGTGCTTGAGACGACGCTTTCCCGTGCCGAGGCCGATATTTCGGCTTCGGGACTGGAGCCGCCGGCAATCGTCGTCGTCGGTGAAGTCGTTCGGCTGCGTCCGTCGCTCGACTGGCTGGGCGCGCTCAATGGCCGCGCGCTTGTCGCCGATCCGTTCTTAAGCCGCATACGCCGGAACCCGGCATGAGCGGTCTGATGATTGCCGCCCCGAGCTCCGGTTCGGGCAAGACGACCGTGACGCTCGGCCTGCTGCGGGCGCTGACGCGGCGGGGCTTCCCCATAGCGCCGGGCAAAGCGGGCCCTGACTATATCGACCCGGCTTTCCATACGGCCGCAAGCGGCAAGCCCTGCCTCAACTATGATCCCTGGGCGATGCGGACGGAACTGCTCCGCGCCAACGCGGCGGCCGCGGCGAAGGACGGCTCCACCCTCATCGTCGAGGCGATGATGGGGCTCTATGACGGCGCCGCGGACGGTACTGGATCGCCGGCGGACCTCGCCGCGACGCTTGGGCTGGCGGTGGTCCTGGTCGTCGATTGCGCTCGTCTTTCCCATTCGGTCGCGGCGCTGGTGCGCGGCTATATGGATCATCGCCATGACGTGCGCGTCGCCGGCGTCATCTTGAATCGCGTCGGCAGCGACCGCCACGAAGCGATGCTGCGCGACGCGCTCGAACGCGCTTCCGTGCCGACTTTCGGCGTGTTGCGGCAGGATGGTGCGTTGACGCTGCCGGAACGGCATCTCGGCCTCGTCCAGGCCGGCGAGCACGGGATGCTCGAGGCCTTCATCGACCACGCGGCAATGCGCGTCGCGTCGGGCTGCGACGTCGATGCCATTCTCGCCAACGCGTCTCCCTTGCGTCCGGATTCGCCATCGGAAGCCAAGGCGCTGCGGCCGCTCGGCCAGCGGATCGCCATCGCCCGCGACGTCGCCTTCGCTTTCAGTTACGAGCATCTGCTCTCCGGTTGGCTCAGGCAGGGAGCGGAAATTTCGTTCTTTTCACCACTTGGCGATGAAGCGCCCGATGTCGGCGCCGATGCCATCTATCTGCCCGGCGGCTATCCGGAATTGCACGCCGAGTCGCTCGCCGGCGCCACGCATTTCCGCGCTGTGATGCATGCTGCGGCCGGGCGCGGCGTGCGCGTTTTCGGGGAGTGCGGCGGTTACATGGCGCTGGGCGAGGGGCTTGTCGCCGCGGACGGTAGACGCTACGAGATGCTTGGCCTCTTGCCGCTCGTCACCAGTTTCGCGGAGCGCAAGCGACATCTCGGCTACCGGCGCGTCGCGCCGTTCGACACTGGGTTTTTCGAGGGAGCGATGACGGCGCACGAATTTCACTATTCGACCATCGTTTCCGAAGGGAAGGCGGAGCCGCTCTTTGCCGTGGAGGATGCGGCAGGCGTCGATCTCGGCCGTGCAGGCCTTCGCCGCGGCAACGTTGCCGGCTCCTTCATGCATCTGATCGACCTTTCGGCGTGACGATGTCCGCCCCGATCGCCCACGGCGGCGGAATCACCGAGGCTGCGGCCCGTTTCGGCGGCGCTCCGGACGACTGGCTCGACCTTTCCACCGGCATCAACCCGTGCCCGGTCGCGCTGCCGAAGATCGACGCGCGGGTCTGGCATCGCTTGCCGGATCGGCACTTGGAGGAGACGGCGCGCGCGGCGGCGCGCGGCTACTACAGGACCGGCGATCTTATGCCGCTGCCGGTGCCCGGAACCCAGGCCGTCATTCAGTTGCTGCCGCGGCTTGCTGACCCGGAGCGGCGCGCCGCGATATTCGGGCCGACTTATGGCGAGTACGCACGCGTCTTGAAGGCAGCTGGCTTCGCTGTCGATCCTGTCGCATGCGCCGATGATCTGTCGGCAGCGCACGGCATTGCCGTTCTCGTAAACCCCAATAACCCGACCGGCCGGCTTTTCCCGCCCGACGAAATTCTGGCGATGGCAACGGCGATGAAGGCGCATGGCGGCCTGCTCGTCGTCGACGAGGCGTTCGGGGATCTCGAGCCGGAGGCAAGCGTTGCTCCGCATGTCGCCGCCCAGGACAACCTCGTCGTCCTTCGCTCCTTCGGCAAGTTCTTCGGTCTCGCAGGCCTCCGGCTTGGCTTCGTCGTCGCCAACGCGACGATCACCACATCCTTCCGCGAATGGCTTGGCCCTTGGGCGGTTTCAGGTCCGGCGCTCTCGATTTCGGCAACGCTGTTGGAAAGCGACACGAAGCCGATCAGGGATGGCATCCTCCAGCGCAATGAGGCACTTCACACGGTGCTTTGCAGCGCCGGCATCAATGTCGTCGGAGGTACCGGGCTCTTCGCGCTCGTCGACCATGAACGAGCAAACGATCTTCATGCGGGCCTCTGCCGGGAGCGCATTCTGACGCGCAAGTTCGACTACGATCGGCGCTGGCTGCGGATCGGTCTGGCCGCGGACGCGGACGGCGACCGCCGTCTTGCCGAAGCCTTGCGCCTAGCAGGAGTGTAGATGTCGACCGAAATATTTCTCGTCCTCGTTGTCGCTCTGATTATCGACCGCCTCGTCGGTGACCCCGACTGGCTCTGGGATCGGCTGACGCATCCGGTGGTGCTGTTTGGCAAAGCGATCGGGATATTCGACGAAGCGCTCAACCGCGGCGGGGACGGCGGCTGGCAGAAGATGCGGGGCGTTGCGACCATCCTTGTCCTTCTCGCTGCAAGCATCCTGCTCGGCGTGGTGCTCAACCGCCTGTTCCATGTCCTTGGCGCTGTTGGTTTTGTTCTGGAGGCAATGACCGTTGCCGTTTTCCTGGCCCAGAAGAGCCTCGGCGATCACGTTCGCCGGGTCGCTGAGGGCCTGCGCAGTGATGGTCTTGCGGGCGGCCGCGAGGCTGTCTCGATGATCGTCGGCCGTGATCCCAAAACGCTCGATGAGCCCGGCGTTTGCCGGGCCGCGATCGAAAGCCTCGCGGAAAACTTTTCCGATGGCGTCGTCGCGCCCGCCCTTTGGTATGCGGTGGCCGGACTTCCCGGCCTCCTTGCCTACAAGATGCTGAACACGGCCGATTCCATGATCGGCCACAAAAGCCCGAAATATCTTCATTTCGGCTGGGCTTCGGCGCGACTCGACGACCTCGCCAACCTGCCGGCCGCACGACTTTCGGTGTTCCTGATTGCCGCCGGCGCCCGTTTCAAACGCGGCATCGAGGCGGCAAAGGCCGCGATCGATGTGGCAAAGCGTGATCATGGCTTTCACCGCTCGCCCAATTCCGGCTGGCCGGAGGCCGCGATGGCGGGCGCGCTCGGTATTCAACTTGCCGGGCCGCGCGTCTATGGCGGCGTCAGCGTGGACGAGCCGATGATCAACGGCGCCGGCCGCGCGGTTGCAACGGTAGACGATATCGACGCCGCCGTGGCCGTCTTCCATGGCGCTTGCACCACGCTCGCTCTGGCCTCTGCCTTCCTTGTTCTGCCGTTCCTGCTTTTCTAAGAGTCGTGCAGTTGGAGGCGACTAAAGAGGCAGATCAGCAGTCAATGCCGGCATGGCGCATCAGCCGGCGGCCATCCGGGACGATCACCCGGCGGCTGTTCTCGACGCGGATCACGCCTTCCTTGCGCAGCTTCGTGATCTGGCGGCTCACCGTTTCAATGGTGAGGCCGAGATAGTCGGCGATATCAGCGCGCGACAACGGCAGGTCGAATTCCTTCGCGACGCCGTTCTCGGGATCGACGTGGGTGGCGATGAGATAGAGGAAGCTCGCGACCTTTTCCTGTGCCGTCTTTCGGCCCAGAGTCAGCATCCAGTCCCGCGCCTCGTCCAGTTCCTTGAGCGCCTGTTCGTGCAGCCGGTGCTCGAGACCGGGCGCTTCCCCGACGAGGCGTTCGATAACGGCGCGCGGAAAGGCGCAGACGTCGGTGTCGGTCGCCGCTTCCGCGCTCAAGGCGCTCTCCCGCATGAAGGGACGGCCCATGAAGTCAGGGGCGAATTGCAGCCCGACGATCTGCTGGCGGCCATCGGAAAGCATCTTGCTGAGCTTCACCACGCCGCGAATGATGTTTGCATAGTTGTTCGCTGCTTCGCCCTGGCCGATCATCTCGCTGCCGGGCTCGACGCGCCGACGCGCTGCATGGCGGCTGAGTTCGGTGAGCTGGCTCGCTGTCAACGTGCCGCAAACGCCGCCGTGGCGCGCCTCGCAAGCGGCGCAGACGACGGGAATGTCGGAATTGTGGATGTCCTTGCGACTATGTTCGACCACGATCTGCATCTCTCACTGCCTCGCCGTTTGTCACGAGCAAAAGGGGAACGTCCCGCTTAAATCAAGCCTAGACGTGTATGAATCCGCCAAGCGCGAAACTATGTCTCAGGCCGAACTGACGAATGTCAATTTATCGGCTTTGGCTGGCGATCACTTGATCAAGATCAAAAAAGGCGCCGGCAGGTGCGGGCGCGGGACCGTTTCCGGCGGATATCGGCGCCCAGCGGCACACGGTTTCCGTTTGGCAACACCATTTTTCGAATCTGAGTGGCAAAAGGCCGGGAGGCATTGGCTTTTGCGGTGCATTTTTCTATAGGGATCGCCAAGACTCGATTTTCAAGAGGTAAGCGCGTGACAGCTACATTCGACAAGGTTGCCGACATCATTGCGGAAACGAGCGAGATCGACCGCGAAACGATCAAGCCGGAAAGCCACACGATCGATGATCTCGGTATCGACAGTTTGGACTTCCTCGACATCGTCTTTGCGATCGACAAGGAATTCGGCATCAAGATTCCGCTTGAGCAGTGGACCCAGGAAGTCAACGAAGGCAAGGTGTCGACCGAGGAATACTTCGTGCTGCAGAACCTCTGTGCCAAGATCGATGAGCTTCGGGCGGCCAAGGCCTGATTGACTCGCTGCTGAGACACGACTCGATCCGTTTAACGATGCCGCCTGCAGCGTCCTTCGCTTGACAGGCGGCATCGGCATTTTTACTTGAGCCCGAAACGAACGGGATAGGCCCTCATGCTCCTTGAATATTTCCAGATGATCGACCGGATTGAAACGGTCGATCTTGCGGCGGGCCGGCTGACGGCCCGGTCCGTGGTTCCGGAGAAGAGCCCGGTGTTCGAGGGGCATTTCCCGGGCTATCCGCTGGTTCCCGGCGTGCTCTTGATAGAAACGATGGCGCAGGCCTCCGGTTTCCTCGTGCTTGCCGCCACGAAATTCGTGGCGATGCCCTTCCTGATGTCGGTCGACGGCGCCAAGATGCGCGCTTTCGTCGAGCCTTCCGCCGAACTCGAGATAGAAGCATTCCTGGAGCACGAAGGCTCGGGCTTCGCGGTGACCAAGGCCAAGATCGTTTCGGGCGGCAAGAAGATCTGCGACGCCCAGCTCAAGCTAAGGACGATGCCATTTGATCAGGTACCGCTGGGCGAGATCGTCCGCAAGCGCGCCGAGGAAGTGGGATTGATGGCCGCGACGGCCGCATCGGAGAAGTAAAATGAGCAAATCCGCGAACGACGTTGTGATCACCGGCGTCGGCATTGTGACGAGCCAGGGCGTCGGCGCCGAGCCGCATGTAGCCTTGCTGAATGCCGTCGAACCGCCGAAGGCTCGGGTCGAGACGGAGCGCTTCGCGCCCTATCCGGTCCATCCTCTGCCGGAGATCGACTGGTCGCAGCAGATCGCCAAGCGCGGCGATCAGCGGCAGATGGAGAATTGGCAGCGCCTCGGTGTCTTCGCAGCCGGCCTTGCACTGGACGATGCGGGGCTCAAGGACAATCTTGAAGCCTGCGGCAGCATGGACATGATCGTCGCGGCCGGCGGCGGCGAGCGCGATATCAATGTCGACTCGCTGATCGTCGACGAGGGCCTGAAGCGCAACGATCGCGAACAGCTTCTGAACGAGAAGCTGACGACGGAGCTCCGCCCGACGCTTTTTCTTGCCCAACTCTCCAATCTGCTGGCCGGAAATATCTCGATCGTCCACAAGGTGACGGGTTCGTCACGCACCTTCATGGGCGAGGAAGCGGCGGGCATTTCTGCGATCGAGACCGCTTTTGCCCGCATCAAGGCCGGGCAGTCGACGCATACGCTCGTCGGCGGCGCCTTTTCGGCCGAGCGTCTCGATATCCTCCTCTTGATCGAAGCCATCCAGGGCCATGCCCTTGGTGAGTGGCACCCGATCTGGTCGCGCAAGCGGGGCAACGGCGGCGGCATGATCTTGGGCTCCGTCGGCGCCTTCCTCGTTCTGGAATCGCGCCAATATGCCGAGGCCCGCGGCGCCCGCATCTATGCCACGATCGATGCGATCGAAGGCGATCGGGGCAGCCGCGAGGACGGCAGGCTCGAAGCAAGGCTCAGGGATCTGGCGCGGCCGGCCGCAGAGCTCGAGCCGCAGTCGACCGTGGTCTTTTCCGGCACCAGCGGCTTCCATGATCTTGCGCAGCGCGAGAAGGCCTTCCTCGATACCGAGCTTTCCGGACGACCGGTCCGCGCCTATGGCGGTCTCGTCGGCCATGGCATCGAGGCCCAGTTCCCGGTCGGCATGGCCTTTGCAGCCCTTTCGATCGGGCATGCGGCCAAGGTGCCGCCCTTCGATCCCGCCGAAGCGCCGATGACAGCGCCTGCCAGGGCGGCGATCGTCACGACCATCGGCCACGCCCGCGGCGAAGGGATCGCCGTGCTTTCCGCGGAATAAGGAGCTCAAGCATGAGCAAGGCTTACACCGATCACCTTGGCCGTCCGATCGTCGCCGTTACCGGAATGGGCGTCATCACCTCGCTCGGACAGGGGCTGGCGGACAATTGGGCGGCGCTCAGCGCGGCGTCTCCGGCATTCACAAGATTACCCGCTTTCCGACCGAGGGGCTTTCGACCCGGATCAGCGGCACGGTCGACTTCATTGAAATTCCGGCCGAGAACGCCGTCGAACGCTCCTACGCCATGGCGCGCGAGACGACTCTGGAAGCGCTCGCGCAAGCCGGACTCTCCGGCGATTTCAACGGCCCGCTGTTCCTGGCTGCGCCGCCGATCGAACCGGAGTGGAACGCGCGCTTCGAGCTCGCGGACCGGGCGCCGGCCTCGGAGCGGCCGGGCGACGCCTATAACCGGTTCCTCGCCGCCATGCGCCAGAAGGCCGATCCGGTCTTCCACGAGGCGGTGCTGTTCGGCTCGATTTCCGAACGGCTTGCCGATCGGTTCGGGACGCGCGGCCTGCCGGTGACGCTGTCGACGGCCTGCGCTTCGGGCGCCACCGCCATCCAGCTCGGCGTCGAGGCGATCCGCCAGGGCCGCACCGATCGCGCCCTGACGGTCGCGACCGACGGCTCCGTCAGTGCCGAGGCGCTGATCCGCTTCTCTTTGCTTTCGGCGCTGTCGACCCAGAATGATCCGCCGGAAAAGGCATCGAAGCCGTTTACCAAGGACCGCGACGGCTTCGTGATCGCCGAAGGCGCCGCTACCCTGGTGCTCGAGTCGCTCGAAGCGGCGATTGCCCGCGGCGCCCGCATCTACGGGATTCTGAAGGGCTGCGGTGAGAAGGCCGATCTCTTCCATCGGACGCGCTCCTCGCCCGATGGCGGGCCGGCGATCGCCACGATCCGCGCGGCGCTCGCCGACGCCGGTATCGATGAAACCGGCATCGGCTACATCAATGCCCACGGCACCTCGACGCCGGAGAACGACAAGATGGAATATCTGTCGATGTCAGCCGTCTTCGGTGAGCGGCTGCCGTCGATCCCGGTTTCGTCCAACAAGTCGATGATCGGCCACACGCTGACCGCCGCCGGTGCGGTCGAGGCGGTCTTCTCGATCCAGACGATGCTCACCGGCACACTGCCGCCGACCATCAACTACCAGAACCCGGACCCGGCGATCGTCCTCGATGTCGTGCCGAACGCGAAGCGCAGCCAGCAGGTCACCGCCGTTCTGTCGAATTCCTTCGGTTTCGGCGGCCAGAACGCCAGCCTCGTCATGACCGCCGAGCCGGCTTGAGTGATACGCGAGCCATGGCGAAGACGTTTACCCCCCTCTGGCCTGCCGGCCATCTCCCCCACAAGGGGGGAGATCGACTCGCGGCAAGCCGATCACTCCGACGGGGAGCTTCGCAAGTCGGGTCCCGTGGTGGTGTGCGCAGGAGCCGCCACATCCAATCTCTCCCCTTGTGGGGGAGATGGCCGGCAGGCCAGAGGTGGGTGCCGCACCGCATTCCCCAGAATAGCGGCTCGTCGACAAGGCGTGTATATGCCCCACAGGTCGGCCCGGCCCTGCCGCACGACTATCGGAACATCTAAAGGAATGACCATGCGCGCCCTGCAACTGCTCGATGACCGCAAGCTCGAAATCACCGACCTGCCGGAGCCGGAGGCGCCCGGTCCCGGCGAGGTGACGCTCCGGGTCAAGGCGGTCGCGCTCAACCATATCGACGTCTGGGGCTGGCGCGGCATGGCCTTTGCCAAGCGCAAGATGCCGCTGGTCATCGGCGCCGAAGCCTCCGGCGTCGTCGAGAGCATCGGACCGGGTGTTGCGAGCGTTCTGCCGGGCCAGCTCGTTTCGATCTACGGTGCGCGCACCTGCGGCCTCTGCCGTCCCTGCAAGGAAGGGCGAGACAATCTCTGCGAACATGTCGGCGGCGTGCACGGCTTCCACCTCGACGGTTTTGCCCAGGAGAAGATCAATCTGCCGGCGCGCCTGCTGGTGCCGGCGCCGCCCGGCGTCGACGCGGTCGGCGCGGCGCTCGCTCCGGTGACTTTCGGCACCGTCGAGCACATGCTGTTCGACAATGCCAAGCTCGAGCCCGGCGAAACGATCCTCGTCCACGCCGGCGGCTCCGGCATCGGCTCGGCGGCGATCCAACTCGCCAAGAAGATCGGCTGCACCGTCATCACCACGGTCGGCTCCGATGACAAGATCGACAAGGCAAAGGCGCTCGGCGCCGATCATGTCATCAATTACCGCACCGACCGCTTCGAGGGCGTGGTGCGCAAGCTCACCAAGAAGAAGGGCGTCGACGTCGTCTTCGAACATGTCGGCAAGGACACCTGGGCGGGCTCGATGCTGTCGATGAAGCGGGGCGGCCGGCTCGTCACCTGCGGCTCGACCTCCGGCGTCTCCACTGACATGAACCTGATGATGCTCTTCCAGCAGCAGCTGAAGCTGCTCGGCTCGTTCGGCTGCCGCATGGAGAACATGGCGAACGCCATGCAGAAGATGGCACGCGGTCTCGTTCATCCGGTCATCGATACGGAGGTCGGTCTCACGGACATCGATCGAGCGCTTGAGCGGATGGAGTCCCGCCAGATCTTCGGCAAGATCATTCTACGGATGGATTGATACCGGTGCGGATGCTGATAACACGGCTGGTGCTCGCTGCCGATCGCTTCCGGCAATGGCTGATCGCGCAGTTCGTCTTTCTGCTGCTCAATGTCCTGAAGCTCTTCCCGGCGGATGCGGCGATCAATTTCATGGATCGTGTCGCGCGCTGGATCGGTCCGAAGACCAGCCGCCACAAGCTGACGCTCACCAATCTGCGCAATGCCTTTCCGGACAAGAGCGACGCCTGGATAGGGGAGATCGCGCTCGAAAGCTGGGGCAATATGGGCCGGCTCGCCGCCGAATATGTCTTCCTCGACCGGCTGTTCGATTTCGATCCATACCGCCCGGAGCCGGGCAGGGTGGAGGTCTCGGGGATTCCGCTCTTCCTGGAACTGCGCGACAATCCACGGCCCTTCATCGTCTTCACGGCCCATAGCGGCAATTTCGAAATGCTGCCGGTGGCGGGGTCCGCTTTTGGGCTGGACGTGACGGTCCTCTTCCGGCCGCCGAACAATCCTTACATGGCCGACAAGGTCTTCGAATTCCGCAAGGAGCGGATGGGCAATCTCGTGCCGTCCCATGCGGGCTCTTCCTTTGCGCTCGCCCGCCAGCTCGAACGCGGCGGCGCCGTTGGCGTGCTGGTCGACCAGAAGTTCCGCAAGGGGCTGAAGACGAAGTTTTTCGGACAGGACGTCCAGACCAATCCGCTGCTCGCGAAACTGGTCCGCCAGTTCAATTGCGAGGTCTATCCGGCCCGTTGCGTTCGTCTCCCCGGCGGTCGCTTCCGCCTGGAACTGGAGCCGGCCGTCGAAATTCCGCGCAGGGCCGATGGCAGCGTCGACGTCAACGCAACGGCGCAGATGCTGAACGACAAGGTCGAAAGCTGGGTCCGCGAATATCCGGGCCAATGGCTCTGGTATCACGACCGCTGGCGGATCAAGGGCAGTCTCTGAGCCAATCGGTTGTTTTGCGGACGGGAAGGCCGCTGCACAATGACGTGGCGCCCAATCTTTCGAAGCGGAGCGAAGTATCGGTTTGCCCCGAATTCCGAACGGTGTCCGCAAATATACGGCGTCGAAAACGTTTGCGGGAGATCGCCGCTTCCTTCTGCTGTTGAACGACTAGACGATGAGTGTACACTCGTCGTGGCGCTGGGGCGTGGAAGGTGCAACGCGGTTTCGCGTTGCACCGGGGTCGGTCAAAACATAGAAATTTTCAGCTGCACTTACTCGCCTTGAACGCATTGGCGCGGCCTTCGCCGCGGGAATGAGGTTTTCAAATTGAACGAATTGATTGAGCTGTTTTGGTTCAAGTATTCGCAGTTGCAGTATGCGGTAAAGATCGCAGACGACCATCTGATCGGTATCCTCGACCGTGAACTCGAGCCAATTCTGAGGGCTGTCTACGCCGAGAAGGCCGCCAGCGTCGAAGATGCCCGCCTGCAGTTCCAGTTTCTCGTGGACCTGTTGCGTGCCGAGGCGGACGACATCGCCTGTGTGCTGCGCCATTCGCGATTGCTCAAATCGCTGATCGACCGCTATCTTGCGGCGACGAGAAGCGCCGACCTCACCGGGCTGGATCTCGACCGGGCCCCGAAAATGCCGACCAAAGGGCGTGCCGACGAGGGATTGCTCAACGAGGCGATCCTCGACTGTCTTCCCGACCGTGTCGCGGTCATCACGCCGGATTACCGGTACCTCTACACCAATGCCGCGCATGCGAGCCATCTAGAACGCCGGCCGATGGACCTGGTCGGACGGCATGTCGTGGAGTTCATCGGCCTCCAGCGTTTCGAAGAGCGCGTCAAGCTCCATCTCGACCGCTGTTTCGCCGGCGAGATAATCGATTACACCTTTGCCAAGACCGTCGACAGCCGAACGGTCGTCGTCCGCTGCCGCATGACACCCTGCCGATCATGCGCCGGCAAGCTCATCGGCGCTATCCTGGTCATTCAGGAACATGCCGACAGGCGTAGGGCGGTCGCCGCTTGACCTTCGCTCAAGCCGGCAGCGTTCCTGGCTGCTCACCTCGGTGCCGGGCGAGAATGCCGCGCAGGCATTCTTGCTCGAAGACTATGTGCCGACGCACATTCGTGAAGAACCCGCGCAGCATATAACCGGCGGTTTCGGCGTTGGCGCTTGCGTCCGCCGCCCCGAGCCGCGCCAGCATCTCGGACAATTCCTCCGCGTAGCATTCGTCCTCGCAATGCTCGTATTTCAGCTCTTCGAGCATGGCGGCCAGGGCGGGATCGTCGCCGCTCCTTCTTTCGATACAGGCAAAGACGAGCCGTTCCTCACCGGCGTGCAGTTCCCGGAGCAAGGGGCCGAGCATTCTTGCGGCATAGGCGCAGATCTCCCGGTCGATCTCCGGAAGGTTGTCGGCAATGGCCTCCAGGCTGTCGCAGAGCGCCAATTGATCCTTGTGAGCCTCCGCAAGCCAAGCGAGCGGCTCGGCGGCGGCCATTGTCGGCGGCCGCGACTGCGCGCCGTGAGAAGGCGCAAGTCCCTTGATTCTCGTTATCATGCGCTCAGGTCCCGTCCAGCATCTCTTCACGTCGCAGTCCTCCACGACAGGGAGGATGCGGCAGTGCGCCGTACCTAACCTTGATCTGAATCAAGGCAGGTGATGGATGATTCCGACAATTCTCCAGCCGCATTGGCCGACGCGCGACGATGCGCGTGATGGCTGGCAGGTGGAAAAGTTGGGGGCCCAACAATGAAATATACGGTGGAGACGATCCTGCTCGGTATCGGCGCTTTCCTGGCGCTGGTGGGGGCCGGTTTCGCTGAGGATCGTTTTTTTGCAGCGCATATGTGGGTGCTGTTCTTCGCGCTGTTCGGCGGTACGATCGTGCTGATGCGGCGGGTCGATTTTCGGCCGGCCTTTGCAGGGCAGGCGCCACGCCAGGAATACTTCGACGAGGTGGTGAAGTACGGCGTGATTGCCACGGTCTTCTGGGGCGTCGTCGGGTTCCTCGTCGGCGTCGTCGTGGCGCTGCAACTCGCCTTTCCCGACCTCAATATCGAGCCTTGGTTCAACTTCGGGCGCGTGCGGCCGCTGCACACCTCGGCGGTCATTTTCGCATTCGGCGGCAATGCCCTGATTGCGACCTCCCTCTATGTCGTGCAACGCACCAGCCGCGCCCGACTGTTCGGCGGCAATCTCGGCTGGTTCGTCTTCTGGGGCTACCAGCTCTTCATCGTGCTTGCCGCCACCGGCTATCTGCTCGGGATAACCCAGGGGCGCGAATATGCGGAACCGGAATGGTACGTCGACCTCTGGCTGACGATCGTGTGGGTCGCCTACCTCGTTGCCTTCCTCGGCACGATCCTCGTGCGCAAGGAGCCGCACATCTACGTGGCGAACTGGTTCTATCTCGCTTTCATCGTGACGATCGCAATGCTCCACATCGTCAACAACCTGGCGGTGCCGGTCTCGTTCCTCGGCTCCAAGAGCTACTCGGCCTTCGCGGGCGTGCAGGATGCGCTGACACAATGGTGGTACGGCCATAACGCCGTCGGTTTCTTCCTGACCGCCGGCTTCCTGGCGATGATGTATTACTTCATCCCCAAGCAGGTGAACCGCCCCGTCTATTCCTACCGGCTGTCGATCATCCACTTCTGGTCGCTGATCTTCATGTATATCTGGGCCGGTCCCCATCACCTTCATTATACGGCGCTGCCCGACTGGGCGCAGACGCTCGGCATGGTCTTTTCCGTGATGCTCTGGATGCCCTCATGGGGCGGCATGATCAATGGTTTGATGACGCTGTCGGGAGCCTGGGACAAGGTCCGCACCGACCCCATCGTGCGCATGATGGTGATGGCCGTCGCCTTCTACGGCATGGCGACCTTCGAAGGGCCGATGATGTCGATCAAGGCCGTCAACTCGCTCAGCCACTACACCGACTGGACCATCGGCCACGTGCATTCCGGCGCGCTCGGCTGGAATGGCCTGATTACCTTCGGTGCCATCTATTACCTGGTGCCGAAGCTATGGAACCGCGAGCGGCTCTATAGCCTGCGCATGGTCAACTGGCACTTCTGGCTCGCCACGCTCGGTATCGTCGTCTACGCCGCCACCATGTGGGTTGCCGGCATCCAGCAGGGGCTGATGTGGCGCGAATACGACGACCAGGGCTTCCTCGTCTATTCCTTCGCGGAATCGGTCGCGGCGATGTTCCCCTACTATGTCATGCGTGCCGCCGGTGGCGCCCTGTTCCTCGCCGGCGCGCTGATCATGGCCTTCAATGTAACGATGACCATCCTCGGTCGTGTCCGCGACGAGGCTTCGATCCTCGATGCTGCGGCGCTGCCCGCGGCTGCGGAATAGGAGGGGAGACCCATGTCCATTCTCGACAAACATTCGCTGCTCGAACGCAATGCGACGCTGCTGCTCGTCGGTTCCCTGCTCGTCGTCTCGATCGGCGGCATCGTCGAAATCTCCCCGCTCTTCTACCTCGAAAACACGATCGAGAAGGTCGAAGGGATGCGGCCCTATTCGCCGCTGGAGCTTGCCGGTCGCGATATCTATGTCCGCGAGGGCTGCTATGTCTGTCACAGCCAGATGATCCGGCCGTTCCGCGATGAGGTCGAGCGCTACGGGCATTATTCGCTGGCGGCGGAGTCGATGTACGACCATCCCTTCCAGTGGGGCTCGAAGCGCACCGGTCCGGACCTCGCCCGCGTCGGCGAGCGCTATTCCAACGAATGGCACGTCCAGCACATGATCGAGCCCCGTTCGGTCGTGCCGGAATCGGTCATGCCCAGCTACGCCTTCCTCAAGGAGACGCCGCTCGAGGTGAAGAACGTTCCCATGAGCCTCAAGGCGAACAGGGCGGTCGGCGTCCCCTACACGGACGAGATGATCGACAACGCGCTGGCGGACGCCAAGGCGCAAGCCGATCCGAATGCCGACACCACCGGCCTCGAGGCGCGCTATCCCAAGGCCAAGCTCGGCGATTTCGACGGCGATCCGCAAAAGCTGACGGAGATGGATGCGCTTGTCGCCTATCTGCAGATGCTCGGCACGCTCGTCGACTTTTCCACCTACGACGACACGACCGGCTATCGCTGAGAGGGGGACGCTGACATGGAAACCTATACCGCCATGCGGCATTTCGCCGACAGCTGGGCGCTCCTCGGGATGACGCTCTTCTTTCTCGGCGTCGTCGCTTTCGTCTTCCGGCCTGGCGCCAAGACGGCCGCCAACCAGGCGGCCTCCATCCCCTTCAATCACGATGTGATCGGCTCTACGCCAGAGCGGCACGCGGGCGGAAACCCGCAGCACACTTTTCCTCATGCCGCTCGAAAGGAGGACTGATCATGGCGGACAAGCATATTGACGAGATCAGCGGCGTCGAAACCACCGGCCACGAATGGGATGGCATTCGCGAACTCAACAATCCGATGCCTCGCTGGTGGGTCTACACCTTCTACGCCACGATCCTATGGGGCGTCGGTTACGCAATTGCTTATCCATCGATCCCGATGTTGACGGATGCGACGAAGGGCATGCTCGGCTTCTCCAGCCGCGCCGAGGTGAGCACCGAGCTTGCCAATGCCAAGGCAGCGCAAGCAGGCAGCCTTGAGCGCATCGCGTCGAGTTCGCTGGAGGAGATCATCGCGGATCCGCAACTTCAGCAATTCGCCGTTGCAGGCGGTGCCTCGGCCTTCAAGGTCAACTGTGCCCAGTGCCACGGTTCCGGCGCGGCCGGCGCCAAGGGCTTTCCGAACCTCAACGACGACGAGTGGCTCTGGGGCGGCAAGCCCGAGGAGATTTATCAGACGATCGCGCATGGCGTGCGCCATGGCGGCGATGCGGAAACGCGCGTCTCCGAGATGTCATCCTTCGCGGAGATGCTGACGCCCGAAGAGATGCGCGATACCGCGGCCTACGTCGTCAGTCTCACTGGGACGTCGTCCGATCCAGCGCTCGTTGCGAACGGAAAGCAGCTTTTCGCGGACAATTGTTCCGCATGCCACGGCGCGGATGCAACGGGCAATCGCGAGATGGGAGCACCCAATCTGGCGGACGCAATCTGGTTGAACGGGGAGGGCGAACAGGCGATCGTCAACCAGATGAAGGCGCCGAAGCATGGCGTCATGCCCGCCTGGCTGCCTCGCATCGGCGACACGACAGTCAAGCAACTCGCGGTCTTCGTCCACTCGCTGGGCGGCGGCGAATAAGGGATACGAAACCGCATTGGGATTCATAGTGGTGCAAGCCGCGCGTCTTCAGGACGCGCGGCTTTTCTGTGCGGAATTCAACAGGAGGTGCTAAGCTTTGTCGGCGGCAGCCCTCGAGAGGACAAGCGAGATGTCACAGGACTGGCCCATGTTCATCCTGCAGTGCATCGTCGTCTTCGGCCTAGTCAGCGTGCTTTTCATCCGCTTCGGCGAATAGTCTCCGCGCCGCTGCCGCCTGATCTGAACGTTTGAACCTTCCATTAGTCTTTCGACCAGACCGCCAGCTCGTAGCCATCCGGATCGGCAAAGTGAAAGCGCCGTCCGCCGGGGAACGCGAAGATCGGCTTAACGATCCTGCCGCCGGCGCCCTCGACCCGGGCCAGAGCGTCCTCCAGGTCATCGGCATAGAGGATGACGAGCGGCCCGCCGCTGCTGACCGGACCGAGCGTCGTGAAGCCGCCGGTCAGCCGGCCGTCCGCGAACTCGCAGTATTCCGGACCGTAATCGGTGAAGGTCCAACCGAAGGCACCGCCGTAGAAGGCTTTGCTCGCTGCAATGTCGGCAACGTTGAATTCGATATAGTCGATGCGTCGGTCGCTGCCGCTCATGGCATGTTCTCTCCCGTCTTTGCTTTCTCGTTGCCTGCTTCCAGAATGGTCTTCAAGGCGGCGAGATCCTTTTCTACCCAGGCGGCGTCGGCCGCAAACTGCGCGTCGCTCATGCTGGTCTGCCTCAACAGCGTGAACATTACTTCCGCGCCGTCGCCATTCGGCACGACACGGAGCGCGTTATGGACCTTGGCGCCGTCCTCAAGCGTCACCAGATGATCGACGACCCCAAGTGCGTTGTCGGGAGCGAAGCGGACGCGGGCGTTGCCGAGTTCGCCGGGCGCGATCCATTCGTCACCGTCACGCGTCAGCCCCGAGGAGAGCCCGGAAGCCCAAAGCGGCATCATCGCGTGGTCGGCCATGAAGGCGTAGACATCGCGCCAGTCTCGCTCGATCGAGATATGAATTATTCTGGCGGCCATCGTGGTCATGCGTGTCTCCGTTTTTCAGCCTGCATAGCACCTCATTGTGCCGCGATCTTGAATGAAACGGCGAATCTTCCCTCGAGCGTAAGATGCCTTCTCAATGCGCCGTTCGACGGCGCCCAGCCATCCTACAGCGAGAAGTGGGCCGAAAGGAGCTGATTATGGCCGAGGACTTATCGACGCACCGCTGGCATTCGGCCGCAGACTTGACGCAGATCAAGGTTTGAGACGGGGGAAATCGGCGATGACAGGGGCGATCATGAAATAATCCGGAATCCATGGATGCATCCCCGATCCCTCGCCAAAACTCAGTCCGTCGAACGGCTGGAAGCCGAATCGGTCAGTGCCGCGCGCGTCCGCAAGCCGCTCTATGAGAAGCGCAGGAAGATCTTTCCGAAGCGGGCCGAAGGACGCTTTCGCCGCTTCAAGTGGCTCATCATGCTGGTGACGCTCGGCATCTACTATTTGACGCCGTGGATCCGCTGGGATCGCGGCACCCATGCGCCGGATCAGGCCGTCCTTGTCGACCTTGCGGCAAGGCGCTTCTACTTCTTCTTCATCGAGATCTGGCCGCAGGAGTTCTTCTTCGTCGCCGGGCTCCTCGTCATGGCGGGCTTCGGGCTTTTCCTCGTGACCTCGACGGTCGGCCGCGCCTGGTGCGGCTATGCCTGTCCGCAGACCGTATGGGTCGATCTCTTCCTGGTGATCGAGCGCTTCATCGAAGGCGACCGCAATGCGCGAATGCGGCTCGATGCGGGTCCGTGGACGCTCGACAAGATCGTCAAGCGCCTTGCCAAGCATGCGATCTGGGTTCTCATCGGCGTGGCGACCGGCGGCGCCTGGATCTTCTATTTCGCCGATGCGCCATCGCTGCTCAAAAGTTTCGTCACGTTCGAGGCGCCGCCCGTCGCCTATTTCACCGTGGCGATCCTGACGGCCACAACCTATGTCTTCGGCGGGCTGATGCGCGAGCAGGTCTGCACCTATATGTGCCCCTGGCCGCGCGTCCAGGCGACGATGCTGGATGAAAATTCGCTGGTCGTCACCTATAACGACTGGCGCGGCGAACCGCGGTCGCGGCACGCCAAGAAGGCGGCGGCAGCCGGCGAGGTAGTCGGCGATTGTGTCGACTGCAATGCCTGCGTCGCGGTCTGTCCGATGGGCATCGACATCCGCGACGGCCAGCAGCTCGAGTGCATCACCTGCGCGCTCTGCATCGACGCCTGCGACGGCGTGATGGACAAGCTCGGCCGCGCGCGCGGACTGATCTCCTATGCAACGCTCAGCGATCATGCCGCCAATCTGGCGCTTGCGACCAGCAACAGGGCGGCGGCGATCGATCCGCGGCGTGTGCGCGACGCGAACGGTGCTTTCGTGGACAAGGTCAGGCATTTCGACTGGCGCATCATTTTCCGCACCCGCGTTCTCCTCTATTTCGCCGTCTGGGCGTTGATGGGGCTCGGACTGGTTTATGGGCTCGCGTCGCGTGACCGGCTCGAACTCAACGTGCTGCACGATCGAAATCCGCAATATGTCGTGGAGTCCGACGGTTCGGTGCGCAATGGCTACATGGTCAAGCTGCTCAACATGATCCCCGAACAGCGCACCATCACGCTGACGATCGAGGGCATGCCCTCGGCGCGGATGCGCATTGCCGGCCAGGCGCCCGGCGACGGTCGTAGCTTCGCGATCGAGGTCGATCCGGACAAGGTCACGGCGCTCAAGGTGTTCGTGACCCTACCCAAGGAAAACCTCGTCGAGGCGGATGCCGGCTTCACGTTGATCGCGGACGATCCGTCGAGCCATGAGCAGGACCTGTACCAGGCGAATTTCAACCGGGCCGCACAAGAAAGATGAGGCGCACATGAGCGAGCATTTGAGCAAACAGCGTCAATTCACCGGTTGGCACATGATTGCGGTGATGGCTTTGTTCTTCGGTACCATCATCTCCGTCAATGCCGTCATGGCGTGGAACGCCAGCCGGAGCTGGAGCGGTCTCGTCGTCGCGAACAGCTATGTCGCCAGCCAGCAGTTCAACGGCAAGGTCGCCGAGACCCGCGCCTTTGAGGCGAGTGGCATTACCGGCCGGTTGACGGCCGAGCCCGGTGCCGTCCGCTACGTGGTCACGCTGAATGGTGAACCGGCGAAACACATCGACAGGGTGGTCGCCACCTTCAAGCGGCCGGTCGAGGAACATGAGGATCTGCGGATCGACCTCGATCGGCAGGGCGCGGGGGCATTTCTTGCGGCGGAAAAGCTGAAACCCGGCCAATGGATCGCCGACCTCACGGCGATTTCGGGAGACGCTGTCGTCCATCGCCAAGCCGTCCGCTTCATCGCTCCGGGAGAAGGCAAATGAGCTGCTGCGCCGCTGGCGTCGACACTGTGGTGGTTGCCGAAGGGGGGCAAATGCAGCCCGTCTCCGAAGAGCTTTGGCTTGCGAGCCGAAACCTCGGAGGCGGGTTGCGCCAGACGGACCTCAGCGTGCCTGGAGTCCACTGCGGCGCCTGCATCGCGGCGATCGAAGGTGCGCTGCGCGCCAGATCCGAGGTCGAGCGAGCCCGTGTCAATCTCTCCTCGCGCCGCGTGTCGATCGTCTGGAAGGAAGAGGTTGGCGGTCGCCGCAGCGATCCCGGCGACTTCGTCAGCGCGATCACGGCTTGCGGCTACCGGACGCATCTCTTTTCATCCGGCGAAGACGAAGGCGATGACCTGCTCAAGCAATTGATCCGCGCCGTGGCAGTATCCGGCTTTGCGGCAACCAATATCATGCTGCTCTCCGTTTCCGTCTGGTCCGGGGCGGATGCGGCCACCCGCGATCTGTTCCATTGGATTTCGGCGATGATCGCCGCGCCGACGCTGGTCTATGCCGGCCGCTTCTTCTACCAGTCGGCCTGGAACGCGCTTCGCCATGGACGCACCAACATGGATGTGCCGATCGCGCTGGCGGTGACGCTGTCCTATGGCATGTCGCTCTACGAAACGATCGGCCACGGCGAGCATGCCTGGTTCGATGCGTCCGTGACTTTGCTGTTCTTCCTGCTGATCGGCCGTACCCTCGACCACATGATGCGGGGGCGGGCGCGGTCGGCCATCAGCGGCCTGGCACGCCTGTCGCCACGCGGCGCGACGGTTGTCCACCCCGATGGCACGCGCGAATACCGCGCTGTGGACGAGATCAGGCCCGGCGAACGCCTGATGATCGCTGCCGGCGAGCGAATCCCGGTCGACGGGCGCGTGCTTTCGGGCACCAGCGATCTCGATCGCTCCGTCGTCAACGGCGAGAGCGCGCCCGTCGCGGTCGACCCTGGCGATGTCGTCCAGGCCGGAACGCTGAATCTTACTGGTCCTCTTACCCTGGAGACGACCGCAGCGGCGCGGGACTCTTTTCTCGCCGAGATCATGGGGCTGATGGAAGCCGCCGAAGGGGGCAGGGCCCGCTACCGCCGCATCGCCGACCGGGCGGCGCGTTACTATTCGCCGGCGGTTCATCTGCTCGCGCTCCTGACCTTCATCGGCTGGATGCTGGTGGAGGGTGACGTCCGCCATGCCATGCTGGTTGCGGTTGCGGTGCTGATCATCACCTGCCCCTGCGCGCTCGGGCTGGCCGTGCCGGTCGTGCAGGTCGTTGCTGCCGGGCGCCTCTTCCAGGGCGGGGTCATGGTCAAGGACGGTTCGGCCATGGAGCGCCTTGCCGAGATCGACACGGTACTTCTCGACAAGACCGGGACGCTGACGGTCGGCGAACCGCAGCCTGTCAACGCGCATGAGATTGCGCCTGGCGTGTTGGCAACCGCCGCGGCACTCGCCGCGCATTCGCGCCATCCGATCGCGATCGCCTTGCACCATGCGGCCCGCCGCTCTCATCTGGAAGGCGATATACGCGAAATTCCGGGCGCGGGCATCGAAGCGAGGGCAACAGACGGGGTCTATCGGCTCGGCAGCCGCAGCTTCGCCTGTGGCGCCAGCGGCGTCTCGGGTGGATTGCCCGAAGCGGTCCTTTCGTTCGACCGCCAGGAACTTGCCTGCTTCCGCTTCGAAGATCGCCTCCGCCCCGCCGCGCGCGAGAGCATCGCAACGCTGCACGAGTTGGGGCTTGCGACAGGGATACTTTCCGGCGACCGCGAGCCGGTCGTGGCGGAGGTCGGCAGCAGGCTCGGCATTGCCAACTGGCGGGCCGAGCTCTCGCCGCGCGGCAAGGTCGAGGCCGCCGCCGCGGGCGGCCGGAGGGTGTTGATGGTTGGCGACGGCATCAACGACGCGCCGGTCCTTCGCGCCGCCCATGTTTCGATGGCGCCGGCGACGGCCGCTGACGTCGGCCGCCAGGCTGCGGATTTCATCTTCATGCATCGGCCATTGAGTGCCGTTCCTTTCGCCATCGAGATCTCGCGTCGGGCCGGCCGGCTGATCCGGCAGAATTTCGCTCTGGCAATCGGCTATAACCTCGTCGCCGTCCCGATCGCGATCTTCGGTTACGCGACGCCGCTGGTGGCAGCGATCGCGATGTCTACCTCGTCGGTGATCGTCGTCGCGAATGCCTTGAGATTGCGAAGCCTCTCGTCCGCAAGGGCCGATGAGGACGTTGCCTCACACTTGCAACCACTAGGGAGCGCCCGGTGAACACGCTCGTCTATCTCATTCCGATTGCCTTGCTGCTCGGCGGCCTCAGCCTCGCGGCCTTTCTCTGGGCGCTGAAGAGCGGACAGTATGAGGATCTCGACGGCGCCTCATGGCGCGTGCTCGACGATGGCGATGGCAAGCCGGAGCAGCGTTGATTTTGTCAGGAATGGCTTGTCGTAAATCGATTTGAGTGCCAAAACAGCCTCCGTCGCTGCATGTCTCGCCCGTCGCTTTTCTGATGGGTGCGCCGCATGCGCAGATCAAATTCAAGGGGTCGGCACACGGCCATCGCGACCGGTGCCAGCCTCTCCTGTCCAATGGAGGCAATCACGTGTCACAGGCGGAAATCGGCCTAATCGGTCTCGGCGTCATGGGATCGAACCTGGCGCTCAACATCGCTGAAAAAGGCAACAAGATCGCCGTTTTCAACCGCACGGTTGATGCGACGCGGAAATTCTATGCCGAAGCTGGAGCGCTCAAGGAGCAGATCGTTCCTTGTGAGACGATCGAGGAATTCGTCGCGGCGATCCGTCCGCCGCGGCCGATCATCATCATGATCAAGGCCGGCGATCCGGTCGACCAGCAGATGCAGGCGTTGAAGCCCTATCTTTCGAAGGGCGACATCATGATCGATGCGGGCAACGCCAACTTCCGCGACACGATGCGCCGCTTCGACGCGTTGAAGGACAGCGATCTCACCTTCATCGGCATGGGTGTTTCCGGTGGCGAGGAGGGCGCCCGCCATGGACCTTCGATCATGGTCGGCGGCACCGAGGACTCCTATCGCCGCGTCGAGAAGGTGCTGACGTCGATCGCTGCGAAATATGACAATGATCCCTGCGTCGCCTGGCTCGGCGAAAACGGGGCGGGCCACTTCGTCAAGACGATCCACAATGGCATCGAATATGCCGACATGCAGATGATCGCCGAGATCTACGGCATCCTGCGCGACGGTCTGAAGATGACGGCCCAGGAGATCGGCGAAGTCTTCGGTGCCTGGAACAAGGGGCGGCTCAATTCCTACCTGATCGAAATCACCGAAAAGGTGCTGAAGGCCGCCGATCCGCTGACCGGCAAGCCGATTGTCGACCTGATCCTTGACAAGGCCGGCCAGAAGGGCACCGGCAAGTGGTCGGTGATCGAGGCGCAGAACATGGGCGTGCCGGCAACCGCCATCGAAGCGGCCGTCGCCGCCCGCAGCATCTCCGCGGCGAAGGAAGAGCGCGAAGCTGCCGAAAAAATCCTCGGCCTGCCGGCGGTCGGCGAATTCAAGGTGGCCGACAGGCAAGCCTTCATCAATGACCTAGAGAACGCGCTGCTGGCCGCCAAGATCGGCGCCTATGCGCAGGGCTTCGCTGTGATGTCGGCCGCCTCGAAGGAATTCGGCTGGAGCCTGCCGATGCCGACGATCGCCAGGATCTGGCGCGCCGGCTGCATCATCCGCTCGCAATTCCTCGACGAAATCACCACCGCCTTCACCAAGGCGCCGGATGCAGCCAACCTGATCGTCACGCCTGCCTTCGCTTCGATGGTGAAAGAGACCGACGGAGCACTCCGCCGCGTCGTCTCGGCAGCCGTGCTCGGCGGCCTGCCGGTGCCGGCGCTTGCTTCGGCGCTCGGCTATTTCGACAGCTACCGCCGCGGCCGCGGCACGGCCAACGTCATCCAGGCGCAGCGCGATTTCTTCGGCGCCCACGGCTTCGACCGCATCGACGGCGCCGACAGCCACCACGGGCCGTGGGGCAGTGGGCTGAACGGCTAACGGAGACACGTCCTCCGGAGATACGGGGCGGCCGACAAAGCCGTCCCGTTTGATTCCTGCCAGGCGATTTCCCAGCAGCGCCACTTTTTGGTGACGTTCACTTCGACGGTCAGGTTGCCGAACGCTGCGCTACTGCATGTTTCCTTAAATCGTACTCGATTTTAAGGATAAAAACATGCAGCGATTCAAAGTGCTACAGCGACCTTTGTGGGTCTGAAAAGACGCACGGCGCTGTTAGGTAACTAATAGGTTACTTTTCTGAATGCACCGGAGTTCAGGCTGATTTCAGTCACGAGTTTTCGGCGCAGAGCCGTGGCGTAGTCGCTCGGGGCAACTGGTGTCATGACGAAGGCTTGGGGGCCGCCAATGACGTGGTCGGTAAAATAGGCTGCCAGTCGATAGTGAGGGCTCTCATTCACTGCTGGAATGACGATTGCGTTGATTGTGTATCCCTTCGCAATCGCCGTCCGCCTGCTCTGCTGAACAGGAAGCCCGTCGTTGTTCTCGCCATTGGCAGAGATGTCGATGACTTTCTTCGTCGCCTTGCCTTCGAACTGACCGAGCAGCAGGCATCCGACGTCGATGGCCGAAGAAACCGATGTCCCGCTTCGCCCCCTCCTGCCGAAGCCGGTGTCGCCCTTCTTCCTGATCACAAGGGCAGCAGCCTCGGCATCTGCAAGCCCACAGATTCTTGTCCATGGCAGCACCATGCGTAAGCGTCCGGGACTCGACCATTCGAAGTAGGTTATGCTGATGCAGCCGAGATGATTGCCCGCAATGGCGTCAATGACGTCCGGCGAAGTGAGCGCTGCGGCATGTCCGTTGCGCTGCATGTCGGCGACCTCGGGATCAACCGAGGCAGAGTAGTCGACCGCGAATACGACCGCGGCATCGACATCGACCGCATGTGCCTGCGGTCCCCAAAGCACGCAAGCTGCAAGCGTCCCGACGAGCCGCAAGAATGAGTTCGCTTCCATTGCCAACCCTTCCTGCTGGTCAAGTCGTCAGTGACGGAAGATAAACGGCATGCGTAGTGGCGTCGGGAAGCGCGCGTACTGAGCGCCCCGTAGAGACATCGATATTGGGTGAGCGATTGCTTATTATGATTTTGACAGAACACTCTCACAAAGAGACGCTTCTTCAAAATCACAATTTTCTAATATACAGATTGAGCACTGCGGCAGGGCCGCCGCGGCCCGGCAGATTGTTGCGATGCGGCTTATTTTTCGCGCTGCGGGTAAATCGTCGCGCCGCGCTTCAGCATCTCCACGAAGGTCTCGATCTTCTTCCTTCGACCGGCTTCCGTCTTCATGTTGTGGGTGCGGAAGGCCAAGGCGAAGCGGTTCTGCTCGCTGAGCTTGCCGAGCATCTCCTTGGCCTTGGGCTCTGCGTCGATGGCAGCCTGTAGATCGTCGGGGATCTTCATGTCCTTGCCGCTCTTGTAGGCGCGGTCCCAACGGCCGTCGGCTTTGGCCATCTCCACCTGCTTGAGACCGTGCGCCGTCATCCGACCCTCTTCGATCAACCGCGCGACATTGTCGACGTTGATTTGGCTCCAGGTGCTCTTTCTGCCGCGCGGCGTGTAGCGCTGGAGAAAGCTCTTCTCATCGAGCCCCTTTCGCACGCCGTCGATCCAGCCCCAGCAGAGCACCACTTCGATCGCTTCCTTGGGTGTGATCGACTTGAGCCCCGACCCCACCTTGTGGACCTTGACCCAGACTTCGTCCTCCTTGTCGTGGTGGCTGCCGAGCCAATTGTAGAATCTCTCGGCGGTCTCGAACTCGCGCACCTTATCGGGGTCGACCTTGACGGGCGGCATGCGGCAATCTTCCTCCTGATGGTTGCATCTTCATTCCTGAATCGACGGTGTAGCCTACAAGGCGGCGCATCTGCGTTCCAGTTCTTAGCCTCTGTCTGCGCGGTTGCGCGCGAACTGACAAGCGGACCTCGGTGAGGCGGCTGGCGCACGCGATGGGCACGTGAGAAGGTTGGGTGGACTCACGGCCAGGCGGACAGACCCGGGCTCGTCTAGAGGGGAGGTTTCCATGCCTGCGGTGTCGGACCTGAGCTATGATGACTGGCTTGAGCACGCGTTCAGCCACTCGATCCGGCCGCACGGCAATGCTTGGTTTTTCGATGAAGACCCTCCGTGGTGGGATCCCGAGCCATTTCTCGCCGTCGATTACTTTACGAGGCTCTTTTTGACGACCGAGCGTTCGCTCGCCGGCTTTTCCGATGCGCAGATCGCCCAGGGGTTCACCTACCTCCTGAGCACGAGCGCCTCGGGGGACAACGGGTGGTTCTACAAGACATCCACGCCCACGGCGGCGCGGCTGGCCTGCGTCGAGGCGATCCAGCATGTCTTCGCCTGCCTGTTCGCGCCGCGCTGCGCGGCTGTGCTGGGTCACATCGACGAACCCGGCGCGGCTCCCCTCAACACCGTCTGTTACATGTGGTGGGACGAGTTCCCATGTCTGGCGCTCCCGGACGATCCTGATTGCGACCAGATCCACAGGGCGGCGATCGAGGTCATGCGTCGAACGCTGAGGCTCGAGGCGATTGCGTGTCAGGAGGCAGCACTCCACGGCCTCGGCCATTGGGCACGATATCGACCGAACGAAGTCGCTGCGGCCGTCGATGAGTTCCTCGGCGACGGCCGCAGCAAGCGAGCCGAGATCGTCTCCTATGCCCGTTGGGCGAGGTGCGGCTGTGTCCTCTAGGATGTCGTGAAACTCGCTGCAGAGCGGCAATGTTCACGTGCGGCGCTTCTCGTTGGTGCCGCCCTCTGGATGAAGGCGGCCGGCAAGGTGTAGACTTGCTTCACGGAGCGGGCGAGGGAGAAGCTCAGTGCCGACGCAAGGAGCAGAGGGACGCCATCTTGCTGTTGTTCTGGCTGCCGACGTTGCTGGCTACAGCCGTCTGATGTCGGAGGACGAGGAGGCGACGCTCAGCGTACTCACCAAGTATCAGGAAATCATCGCGGGACTCGTCGCCGAACACCGGGGTCGCGTTTTCAACATGGCCGGTGATGGCGTCATGGTCGAGTTTGCAAGTGCTGTGCAGGCGGTGCGTTGCGCCGTTGCCATCCAGCGAGCCCTCGGCCGCCGCAACATCGATCTTCCGGAGCATCGCCGCATGGTTTTCCGCATTGGCATCAATCTTGGCGACGTGATCGCCCGCGACGGCGATCTCTTCGGAGACGGCGTGAACATAGCGGCGCGATTGCAGACGCTCGACGAGCCGGGCCACATCTGCATCTCTGCTTCGGTGCATGAGCAGATCGCCGGAAAACTCAGCTTCGCGTGCGAGTGCCTCGGCGAAAAGACCTTGAAGAACATCGCGCGGCCAGTGCGCGCCTATCGTGTGCGCTCCAACATGGAACCGCCCGTACCCGTGACGGAACTGCAGAGCGGCTCTCTGGCCTTGCCGGACAAGCCCTCGATTGCGGTAATGCCGTTCGTCAATATGAGCGGCGATGGCGAGCAGGATTACTTTGCTGACGGTCTGACGGAGGATCTCATCACCGCATTGGCGAAGTTCCGCTGGTTTTTCGTCATCGCGAGAAATTCGAGCTTCTCCTACAAGAACCGCGCCGCCACGGTTCAGCAGATCGGCAGTGAACTCGGCGTGCGCTACGTGCTGGAGGGGAGCACACGCAAATCGAGCGAACGGGTTCGTGTCACGGCGCAGCTGGTCGAGGCCGAAACTGGCCATCATGTCTGGGCCGAGCGGTACGACCGCGACCTGGCGGAGCTCTTCGCGCTCCAGGACGAGATCGTCGACCGCGTTGCCGGCGCGATCGAGCCGGAAATGCTGCGAACGGAGACGCTGCGGGTCCGGCGTAAGGCGCCGGAGAATCTGACGGCCTGGGAACTGATCTTCCGCGGCATGTGGCATTTCTACCAGTTCACTCCGGCCGAGCACCGCTGCGCACGCGATCTGTTTCGCAAGGCGATTGCGGCTGCCCCCGACATTGCCGAAGGATATACGTGGCTCGGTCGGTGCAACGCGGGAACGCTGTTCTTTCGGTGGAGCGAAAATCCGGCGGGGGACATGGCGGAAGGCTGGCAGGCGGCGCTGCGTGCCGCACAACTCGCAGAAACCGATCCCTATGCACATTACGCGGTAGGCATTATGAGCTTCGTCATGGGCAGGCTCAATCGGGCAATGGAGGCCGCCCAGCGATCGATCGACCTCAGCCCCAGCTTCGCGCTCGGCTATATGCTGCTCGGCATGTCACGCCTCTTCCTGGGCCGCGCGGCCCTGGCCACAGAGCCGCTTCAACGTGGACTGCGCCTGAGCCCGCATGATCCACTCGCATTCCTATGGCTGCATTTCCTGGCATTCGCACATTTCCTCGCAGGAGAAAGCGACAAGGCGCTGCAACCGGCGCTCGACGCCGCTGCCAAGCGGCCGGATCTACCCTCGACGCACTGCGCACTCGCCTGCTGTCTGGCAGAGCTTGGGCGGCAGCGTGAGGCCGAACAAGCAGTCGCCGAAATGAGCCGCAGCTCGTCTGCCGGGCAAGAGGAACTGGGCGAGTTCGTCTCGCGCTTCGTCAATCCCGACCAGCGCGAACGGATACGCGAAAGTCTGCGCAAAGGGGGGTGGCAGGGCCACTGGTAGCTGGCGGACGAAGGGATCGTTCCTAGATTTTCAGCTATCGTTGCATAGGCGGCTGAAACTCCGGCTGGCTGAGGCTCTGCAGTGTCTCGGTTGGCCGCCCTTCGATATGGCCGATCACGGCCCTGGCGAGTTCACGGCCGGCCACGCGGATATCCTCGTACATGGTCATGACCTCCGGACGCAGCCAGCGCAGGAAGTCGCTCGGAACCTTGGAGACCATGTCGGCGTCCTCGCCGAGCTTCTTTCGTGCCGCCTCGATGCCTGCAATCAGTGCAATCGCTCCCGAGCCGCTGCCGGAAACGATGCCGTCCGGGGCGTCGGACGAGCCCATGAGCTTTTCGAAGGCGTCACGAATGGCGACGAGGCTATAGTCGATGTTGACCTGATGGAAGCTGACCGACTCCGCGCCGAAATCCTTGAGGCCACGTTCGAAGCCGGTGCGCATATGCGAGTGAAAGGTGAGATGCGGCGGCGGCTCCAGCAGCACCAGCCGGCGCCTGCCGCGCTCGACGAGCTTGCGCACGGCCTCATAGCCGAAGCGTTCGTTATCGAAATCGTGATAGGGGTGCACGATCCCCATCTCGGTCCGTCCATGCGTCGCGAAGGGCAGTTGACGCTCGGTGAGCAGCGTCACGCGCGGGTCGTGCGGCTCCATTCGAGAGATGATCACGCCGTCGGCGGCGCCGGTGTCGAGAATGTAGCGGATCGGACCGAGCGGATCCTTGGAGGAACTGTAGGGCGTCACAACTAGGTGGTAGGGGGTGCCGGCGAGGATTTCGGTGATGCCGATGACCATCGGGCTGGTGATGCCCATGATCTCTTCCTCAAGCGTCAAGACGAGGCTGATGACATTGGTCTTGCCGGTCCTGAGGCGCACCCCCGCACGGTTCGGCTGATAGCCGATCTGCTTGGCGACCAGCCGCACGCGCTCCTTGGTCTCGGCGCCGATATCGGGGGCGTCCTTCAGGGCGCGGGAAACGGTGGTTATGCCGAGCCCGGTCATGAAGGCGATCGTCTTCAATGTCGGCCTGGCGCCCTCGGTTGGCGGCGTCACCGCCGGCCTGTTCCTTGTCCTGCCTTCCATGCTTGTCCCATTAAGCCCGCTTGTTCGGGACCTCCAAAGCGACCGTTTCCACCGCAGCTGCGGTGTCGGCACCTTCGCGATAGTCGGTCTCCTATCCCAATTGCCGCGTTATATACGATTTGCCCGAACGCACCATATCGGGTGGAGCGATATCGCGACCTGAAATCTGTAACGATACAGTAACAATGTCGAGCCTTTTTGTTGCTGCAGTGCGAAGTAACTAAACAGGGAGTTGAATCCGGCCTGCGCGACGCTCGATGCTGCGACTGCGAAATGTCGGCTGCCAGCAAGGCTCAATTTCATATTAGTTTATGTATTTAAAACAATATATTATATGTAGTTCTTCGGAGATTTGCGTTGTTCGGATAAGGCTGCAAAGCAGCCGTTCTGGCCGCTGGTAGATACAATCAGGGGATGCAGCGATATAATTAATTTGAATTATCCGTTGTGGGTGTTGCGTCGACAAATGGATTGAACTAAGTTTTTTACGGTAACGTTACAGTGAGGGAGGAGACTCATGAAATTACGTTCTCTGGCCAGCGCTCTGGCCGCAACTGTCGCCCTACCGTTGGGTGTCGCTCAGGCAACCGATCTGGAGGTCACCCATTGGTGGACGTCCGGCGGCGAGGCCGCAGCGGTCGCCGAACTGGCGAAGGCGTTCGACGCGACCGGCAACAAATGGGTCGACGGTGCGATCGCCGGCTCCGGCGGAACGGCGCGACCGATCATGATCAGCCGCATCACCGGCGGCGACCCGATGGGCGCCACTCAGTTCAACCATGGTCGCCAGGCGCAGGAACTGGTTGAGGCCGGGCTGATGCGCGATCTCACCGATGTCGCCACGCGCGAGAACTGGAAGGAGATCGTCAAGCCGGCCAGCCTACTCGACTCCTGCACCATCGAGGGCAAGATCTATTGCGCGCCCGTCAACATCCATTCCTGGCAGTGGCTGTGGCTTTCGAATGCTGCCTTCAAGCAGGCTGGCGTCCCGGTTCCGAAGAACTGGGACGAATTCGTCGCTGCTGCACCGGCGCTTGAAAAGGCCGGGATCGTGCCGCTCGCCCTCGGCGGCCAGCCGTGGCAGTCGTCCGGCGCCTTCGACGTCCTGATTGTCGCGGTCGCCGGCAAGGATGTGTTCGAGAAGGTTTTTGCCCAGAAGGACGAAGAAGTTGCCGCCGGACCTGAGATCGCCAAGGTCTTCAAGGCAGCCGACGATGCGCGCCGCATGGCGAAGGGCAGTAACGTCCAAGACTGGAACCAGGCGACGAATCTGGTCATTACCGGCAAGGCCGGCGGGCAGATCATGGGTGACTGGGCCCAAGGAGAGTTCCAGGTGGCGGGCCAGAAAGCCGGCGTGGACTACACCTGCCTTCCCGGTCTCGGCCTCAACGAGGTACTCGCGACAGGCGGCGATGCTTTCTACTTCCCGCTGCTCGAGGACGAGGAAAAGTCCAAGGCACAGGAAGCGCTGGCATCGACTTTGCTGAAGCCCGAGACGCAGGTTGCCTTCAACCTGAAGAAGGGCTCGCTGCCGGTGCGTGGCGACGTGGATCTCGCAACCGCCAATGATTGCATGAGGAAGGGTCTGGACATCCTCGCCAAGGGCAGCGTGATCCAGTGGACAGACCAGCTTTTGTCACCTGATAGCCAGAAGCAGAAAGAAGACCTCTTCTCCGAGTTCTTCGCAAACCCGTCCATGACGCCCGAAGACGCGCAGAAGCGCTTTGCGGACATCATCGCCGCGGCGGATTGATCTCGGCCTGTTGACGGCCTCGCTTCCGGCGGGGCCGTCGCCCGGGCCCTCGCCCCAAAACCCGCGCCGGAGGTCGCATGAGGCGTCGTCGGCAGCGGTAGACGAGGGCAGGGGCTACGATCGTGGTCGGCGTTGGCGCTCGCGGCTTGTTCGTCGAATGCGCCGCTCACCGCCATAAATTGTCGCAGTTCCGGAGGAGGAAACATGACGGCTCTAACACGTGGCTCGGCCAGACCGAACCAGTGGCTGCGCAACCTGAATGCGAAGATCGCCTCTATCCCGATGATCCTGACGGCCTTGGTCATCTTCCTCGGCGGCACAATCTGGACCGTCGTTTACTCCTTCACGAATTCAAAGCTGCTGCCACGCCTCTCCTTCGTCGGCCTCGACCAGTACGAGCGGCTGTGGGCGGCGCCGCGCTGGATCGTTTCTATCCAGAACCTCGCGGTCTACGGGTTCTTCTCGCTGATCTTCAGCCTGGTGATCGGCTTCGTGCTCGCCGCGCTGATGGACCAGAAGATCCGCTTCGAAAACACGTTCCGGACGATCATGCTCTATCCCTTCGCCCTGTCCTTCATCGTGACCGGGCTGGTCTGGCAGTGGCTTCTCAATCCGCAGTTCGGCGTCCAGTCGATCATGCGCTCACTCGGCTGGACGAGCTTCTCTTTCGATCCGCTCTACGACGCCGACATCGTCATCTATGGCATCCTGATCGCCGCGCTCTGGCAGGGGACGGGTCTCGTGATGTGCCTGATGCTCGCGGGTCTGCGCGGTATCGACGAGGACATCTGGAAGGCAGCGCGGGTCGACGGCATCCCGATGTGGAAGACCTATGTCCTGATCATCATTCCGATGATGCGCGGCGTCTTCATCACCACCCTGGTGATCATCGCCAGCGGTATCGTCAAAGTCTACGACCTCGTCGTGGCGCAGACGAGCGGCGGACCGGGGATCGCATCGGAAGTTCCTGCCAAATACGTCTACGACTACATGTTCCTCGCCCAGAACCTGGGCCAGGGTTTCGCCGCCTCCACCATGATGCTCATCACCGTCGCCATCATCATCGTGCCTTGGGCATATCTGGAATTCGGAGGAGGCCGCAAGCGTGGATAACATGGTCGCCAGCAACAACACGCTCACTGCCTATGACAAGGGACCCGGGCGGATCACCGCCGGTCCGAGCGGCCGCAAGCCGCGCCGCAGGCTCTCTCGTCGCAACATCATCGTCTACGGCACCTTGATCGTCGTGGCGCTGTACTACCTGCTGCCGCTCTACGTGATGATCATGACGTCGCTGAAGGGCATGCCGGAAATCCGCGTCGGCAACATTTTTGCGCCGCCGCTCGAGATTACTTTCGAACCCTGGGTGAAGGCCTGGGCCGAGGCCTGTACCGGTCTCAACTGCGATGGACTCTCCCGCGGTTTCTGGAATTCGGTCCGCATCACCATACCTTCGACGATCATTTCGATCGCGGTCGCCTCGGTGAACGGTTATGCGCTTGCGAACTGGCGTTTCAAGGGGGCGGAGCTCTTCTTCACCATCCTGATCGTCGGTGCCTTCATTCCCTATCAGGTGATGATCTACCCGATCGTGATCGTGCTCAGGGAAATGGGCGTCTACGGAACGCTGACCGGGCTCGTCATCGTGCACACGATCTTCGGCATGCCTATCCTGACCCTCCTGTTCCGCAATTACTTCGCGGGCTTGCCCGAGGAGCTCTTCAAGGCGGCGCGTGTCGATGGCGCCGGGTTCTGGACCATCTACTTCAAGATCATGCTGCCGATGTCGTTGCCGATCTTCGTGGTGGCGATGATTTTGCAGGTCACCGGCATCTGGAACGACTTCCTGTTCGGCGTCGTCTTCACGAGGCCGGAGTATTACCCGATGACCGTCCAGCTCAACAACATCGTCAATTCGGTGCAGGGCGTGAAGGAATACAACGTCAACATGGCGGCAACGATTTTGACGGGAGCCGTTCCGCTCGTTGTCTATTTCGTCTCCGGACGGCTCTTTGTCCGCGGCATCGCAGCCGGTGCAGTGAAAGGATAAGCAAGTATGACAAGTGTTTCCGTCAGGGATCTGTCGCTGAACTTCGGTGCCGTCACGGTTCTCGACAAGCTCAATCTCGATATCGACCACGGCGAATTCCTCGTCCTGCTCGGCTCGTCCGGCTGCGGAAAGTCGACGCTGCTGAATTGCATCGCCGGCCTGCTCGACGTGTCCGACGGGCAGATCTTCATCAAGGATCGCAACGTCACCTGGGAGGAGCCGAAGGACCGCGGCATCGGCATGGTGTTCCAGTCCTACGCACTCTATCCGCAGATGACGGTCGAGAAGAACCTCTCCTTCGGTTTGCAGGTCGCCAAGATTCCGCAACCTGAAATCGACAAGCGCGTCAAGCGCGCCTCGGAGATCCTGCAGATCCAGCCGTTGCTGAAGCGCAAGCCCTCCGAACTTTCCGGCGGGCAGCGGCAGCGCGTGGCGATCGGCCGGGCGCTGGTGCGCGACGTCGACGTCTTCCTCTTCGACGAGCCGCTGTCGAACCTCGACGCCAAGCTGCGATCCGAACTGCGTGTCGAGATCAAGCGGCTGCACCAGTCGCTGAAGAACACGATGATCTACGTGACACACGACCAGATCGAGGCGCTGACTCTTGCCGACCGCATTGCCGTCATGAAGAGCGGCGTCATCCAGCAGCTTGCCGACCCGATGACCATCTACAACGCGCCCGAAAATCTCTTTGTCGCCGGCTTCATCGGTTCGCCATCGATGAACTTCTTCCGCGGCGCGGTGGAAGCCAAGGACGGCCGCAGCTTCGTCCGGGTGAACGATGTCGCCTTCGACGTCACGACCTATCCGGCACACACGGGGCTGCAGCCGGGCCAGAAGGTGGTCCTCGGCCTGAGGCCCGAGCACGTCAAGGTCGACGAGGCGAGGGAGGGGCACGAGGTGCACCAGGCGGTCGTCGACATCGAAGAGCCGATGGGCGCCGACAACCTTCTGTGGCTGAGACTTGCCGGCCAATCCATGTCCGTCCGCATCGCTGGCCAGCGTCGCTATCCACCGGGTAGCACGGTACGGCTCACCTTCGACATGGCCGTCGCCTCGATCTTCGACGCGGTCTCGGAAAACCGTCTCTGACGAATATCCGACGGAGGCTGATGGCTTCCGCTCGAAAAAAAGCCTGCGCCAACCGCCGGCCAACGAATGGACTGTGGAAATGCCTTCCGAAATCATCAACCGCGACGCCATCCGCATCGACCTTTCCGGCGATTGGCTGCTCGCTTCGGCGGACAACAGCCATGCGCTGACCATTGCGCTTCCGGGCGACGTGCACAGCGCGCTTCAACGGGCCGGCATCATTGCCGACCCCTATCGCGGGCGGAACGAGGACGACGTCCAATGGGTGGCGCACAAGGACTGGGTGCTCGAGCGCACAGTTTCCATCGATGCGGGCGATCTCGAAGGCTCTTGGTACCTTGATCTCGAGACGATCGACACGGTTGCCTCGGTCTTCGTCAACGATCGGCTCGTTTTGCAAGCGGACAATTGCTTCCGCCGCCATCGGCCCGATGTATCGCAGGCGCTTGTCGCGGGCGAGAACCGTGTTCGCGTCGTGCTCCACGCCTCGATCGCCGAGGGTGCGCGGCGCCAGGCGGCGCAGCCTTTTTACGTGCCCTATCACGACGGCAACTCGCCGATCGCCAACGGCAATATGCTGCGCAAGCCGCAATGCCATTTCGGCTGGGATTGGAACATCGCCATCGCGCCGCTCGGCGTCTATGGCTCGCTGGCGCTCTGCCGGCTGGAGACGGCGCGGATCGAACATATCACGACGCGCCAAGTCTGGCTGGAGGACGGGTCTGTCGACCTGCAGGTGACGGTCGAGCTCTATGCCCGCGATCCCGGCATCTTGCCGATCCACTTCGAGCTAGACGGCCTGCGCGAGCGCCTCGACTGCAGCGTTGCCGCGGGCGAGACCCGCATCACCCATGTGTTCAACGTGGCGGAGCCGAGGCGCTGGTGGCCGGCGGGCAGCGGCGAGCAGGCGCTGTCACTCCTCAAGGTGGAAACCCCCGAGGAAAGCGTCACGCGGCAGATCGGCTTCCGCACGCTTGAACTCGTCACCGACAAGGACGCGGCCGGCAGCCGCTTTGCGCTCCGCCTCAACGGCCGCGAGATCTTCTGCCGCGGCGCCAACTGGATACCGGCCGATGCGCTGATGTCGCGCGTCACGCCGGAGCGCGTCGAGGACCTGTTGCGCTCCGCCGTCGATGCCAACATGAACATGATCCGCGTCTGGGGTGGCGGTTTCTACGAGCCGGATTGGTTCTACGATCTCTGTGACCGGCTCGGCCTGCTCGTCTGGCAGGACTTCATGTTCGCCTGCAATCTCTATCCCTCGACGCCGGACTTTCTCGAAAATGTTGCCGCGGAAGTAACGTACCAGGTCAAGCGTTTGTCGTCGCATCCGTCGGTCGCGCTCTGGTGCGGCGACAACGAACTGGTCGGGGCACTCACCTGGTTCGAGGAAAGCCGCAAGGATCGCGACCGCTATCTCGTATCCTACGACCGGCTGAACCGAACCGTCGAGACCGCAATGAAGGCGGCCTCGCCGGAGGCGATCTGGTGGCCGTCGAGTCCGTCGGTCGGCTATCTCGACTTCGGCGATGCCTGGCATGCCGATGGCGCCGGCGACATGCACTACTGGTCCGTCTGGCACGAGAACAAGTCCTTCGACAATTACCGCACCGTGCGGCCGCGCTTCTGCTCGGAATTCGGCTTCCAGTCCTACACGTCGATGCCGGTCATCCGGCGGTTCGCCGAGGCGCGCGACCTAAACATCGCCTCGCCGGTGATGGAGGCGCATCAGAAGAATGCTGGCGGAAACGAGCGGATCGCCGGTACCATGTTCCGCTATTTCCGCTTCCCGAAGGATTTTCCGAGTTTCGTCTATCTGAGCCAGATCCAGCAGGGTCTGGCGATCCGCACGGCGGTCGACTACTGGCGCTCGCTGAAGCCCCATTGCATGGGAACGCTTTACTGGCAGCTCAACGACACCTGGCCGGTCGCCTCCTGGTCGAGCCTCGACTATGGCGGCCATTGGAAGGCCATGCACTACATGGCGCGCCGCTTCTTCCAGCCGGTCGCCGTCGCCGCCATTCCGGGGCCGGACGGCAGGGAGATCGCCTTCTCCGTGGCGAACGATACGCCCGAACCGGTGACGATCGAACTCGAGGCCTTTCTCGTCTCACTCGACGGCAGCCGCCGTCCGTTGCTGGCGGCGATGGGCTCTTGCTCTCCGGACCGCGCGGCGACGCTCGTTGCCATCGCTGCGAGCGACATTCCGCAGGATGCGCTCCTCTTCTGGTCCTTCGAGGCATCCAATGGCATGCGCGGCGAGGGGCATTACGTGCATGGCACCTACAAGGCGCTCGACCTCGCGTCGTCCGGGCTGACGCTCGATGCGGCGCCGCGGCCGGACGGCAGTTTCGACCTTACCGTGGCCGCGACCGGTCTCGCACTGCACGTGATGGTCGAGGCGGATGTCGAGGGCCGCTGTTCCGACAACGCCTTCGACCTGACCGACGGTGAAGTGAAGACGGTCCGTTTCACGCCGAAGGAGCCGCTTCAAACGGGCGGCGTGCCGCGCTTCACGGCCTATGACCTCGAATCCTGTCAGGGAAGGGGCTGAGCGACATGAGGCTTCATCCCGCCAGAACGC
The DNA here is from genome assembly GCF_001461695.1 of Sinorhizobium fredii USDA 205. Taxonomy (GTDB): domain Bacteria; phylum Pseudomonadota; class Alphaproteobacteria; order Rhizobiales; family Rhizobiaceae; genus Sinorhizobium; species Sinorhizobium fredii. The sequence continues at coordinate 193,080 of NZ_AUTC01000035.1, forward strand.
GTGGTTCCGCATCGGTGAACACCACCTGATAAGGATGCGGCGCCAGCCGCGTCCGCCTCTCTTCCGCCCATTCCCGCGAAGCCCCAATCGCGCGAACCCACAAGGAGATTTTCAATGAAAGACGTCAGCTTCCAGCTCTATAGCGCCCGCAACTTCCCGCCGCTTGCCGAAGTGCTCTCCGCTCTCGGTGAAGCCGGTTATACGCAGGTCGAAGGCTACGGTGCGCTCTACGCATCGCTTACCGACGGGGAGATCGCCGGCTTCAAGAGCGGTCTTGATCGCCATGGACTCGCCATGCCGACCGCCCATTTCGGGCTCGACATGCTCGAGTCGGATCCGAACCGGGTGCTCAAGATCGCCAGGACGCTCGGCATCCGTGCCATTTATTGCCCCTATCTGATGCCCGACCAGCGCCCGACCGATGCGGCCGGCTGGCGCGCCTTCGGAGCGCGATTGCAGGCGGCGGGCAAGCCGTTCCGCGACGCGGGGCTCGACTTCGGCTGGCACAATCATGATTTCGAGTTCTTCCCGCTGGCGGACGGCTCGGTGCCGCTCGACCTGATTTTCGCCGGCGGCCCGGAACTCTCCTGGGAGGCGGACATCGCCTGGATCGTGCGCGGCAACGCCGACCCCTTTGCCTGGATCTCGAAATACGGCAGCCGCATCACCGCGGTCCACGTCAAGGACATCGCCCCCAAGGGCGACAACGCAGGCGAGGACGGCTGGGCGGATGTCGGGCAGGGCACCCTCGACTGGAAGGCGCTCATCAAGGCGCTCTCCAAGACCTCGGCCAAATATTTCATTGCCGAGCACGACAATCCCAGCGACTTCCGACGCTTCGCCAAGCGCTCGCTGGCTTCCATTCAATCCTACTGAGGAGCGGATACCTCCATGGCAAAAGAACTTGGCGTCGGCATCATCGGATGCGGCAACATTTCAACCACCTATTTCAAGCTTGCGCCGCTCTTCAAGGGCATCCGGGTCGTCTCCTGCGCCGATATCAATCCGGCTGCCGCCGAGGCGCGGGCTGCCGAATATGACGTGACCGCGCAGAGCATCGAGGCGATGCTCGTCAATCCGGAAGTGGACATCGTCGTAAACCTGACGATCCCGGATGCGCATTTTCCGGTTTCGAAGGCCATCCTCGAATCCGGCAAGCACGTCTATTCCGAGAAGCCGCTGGTGCTGACGCTCGAGCAGGGGGAGGAACTGCGGGCGATCGCCAGGGCGAAGGGGCTGATGGTCGGCTCGGCGCCGGACACGTTCCTCGGCGGCGGGCACCAGCTCGCCCGTGCCCATATCGACGCGGGCAAGATCGGCCGCATCACCTCCGGGACCTGCCACGTGATGAGCCCCGGCATGGAGATGTGGCATCCCAACCCGGACTTCTTCTTCCTGCCGGGCGGTGGGCCGGTGCTCGACCTCGGGCCCTACTACATCGCCAATCTCGTCAACCTCATCGGACCGGTAAAGCGCGTCGCAGCACTTTCTTCCATGGCGAGCCAAACCCGCACCATCACCAGTGAGCCGCGCAAGGGCGAGGTGATTCCGGTCAAGACGCCGACCAACATCCACGCGCTGCTCGAATTCCACAACGGCGCGACGATCACGCTTTCGGCAAGCTGGGATGTCTGGTCGCACCGCCACGCCCACATGGAGCTCTACGGCGCCGAAGGCTCATTGTTCGTGCCCGATCCGAATTTCTTCGGAGGCACGGTCGAAGCAAGCGGGCAGGGCAAGGACATCCAGCCGCTGGAGATGTGGGACCATCCGTTCGCTGTCGACAACTGGGAACACCCGCTCGGCCCGATCGCCAACTATCGCACCGCCGGCCTCGCCGACCTGGCGGACGCGATCCTGACAGGCCGCGACGCGCGCTGCTCGCTCGATCGCGCCCTTCATGCCGTCGACGTCATGGTGTCGATCCTGAAATCAGGCGAGGAGGGCCGTTTCGTGACGCTTTCGACGACCTGCACCCAGCCGGCGGCCCTCGGCATCGAGGCGGCGCAGGCGCTTCTGCGCTGACCGGAAACCCCCTCCCGGCCCTTCGGGCCACCCTCCCCACAAGGGGGAGGGAAGCCCCGCAGCACCGCCGCTCCACACCGTCTAAGAGCCGGAAGTAATAACCAATCCCCAGCGCTGCGGGGTTACTGGTGAGAGGCGACGCCGATCGTGAGGCATACGCGACGACCGAGCCCCTCCCCCTTGTGGGGAGGGGTTGGGGAGGGGTATTCAAAACCACCGACTTTGAAACGAAGGAACATCATCCATGGCCTGGCAACCGGCGGAAAACCGATACGAGACGATGAAATACAACCGCTGTGGCCGGAGCGGCCTGAAGCTGCCGGCGATCTCGCTGGGGCTGTGGCACAATTTCGGGAACGACACGCCGCATGAGCGCAAGGTCGACATGTGCCGGACGGCTTTCGACCTCGGCATCACGCATTTCGATCTCGCCAACAATTATGGCCCGCCGCCCGGTTCGGCCGAGACTGCCTTCGGGGAGATCCTCAGGACCGAATTCGCTGGCCTACGCGACGAACTGATCATCTCCTCCAAGGCGGGATACGACATGTGGCCCGGGCCCTATGGCGAATGGGGCAGCCGCAAGTATCTGATCGCCTCCTGCGACCAGAGTCTGAAGCGCATGGGGCTCGACTATGTCGACATCTTCTATTCCCACCGCTTCGATCCGGACACGCCGCTCGAGGAAACCTGCGGTGCGCTCGACTATATCGTCCGCTCGGGAAGGGCGCTCTATGTCGGCATCTCCTCCTACAATTCGCAGCGCACCCGGGAGGCGGCAGCTATCCTCAAGGAACTCGGCACGCCCTGCCTCATCCACCAGCCGAGCTACTCGATGCTCAACCGCTGGGTCGAGGATGATGGCCTCGTCGACACGCTCGAAGAGCTTGGCATCGGGTCGATCGTTTTCTCGCCGCTCGCCCAGGGCATGCTGACGACGAAGTACCTCAACGGCATCCCTGAGGATAGCCGCGCCGCACAGAACCATTTCCTCAAGAAGGACTTCATCCGCCCGGCGATCATCGACAACATCCGCAAGTTGAACGCTATCGCCGAGCGGCGCGGCCAGACGCTGGCGCAGATGGCGCTCGCCTGGGTTCTGCGCGGCGGACGCATCACCTCGGCGCTGATCGGCGCAAGCCGTTCCGAGCAGATCGTCGATTGCGTCAGGGCGCTCGAAAACGACTCGTTTACAGCGGAGGAACTGGCGGAGATCGATCTCTTTGCCCGTGAAGCCGATGTCAATCTCTGGGCATCGTCGGCCGAGCGCTGACCGCACCGGAATACTTTGATTTGCCTCGATTTTAGGCATTCCGATAAGGTTTCCAGGACCTGTACAAAAGTAGGGGGGTGGCGGCTCAATGCCGCCGCTGGACATGTATTTGCTATTATGTATGGTGCGTTGATGTTGTCCGATTTGCGAAACCCTTCTTGGGGTTTGGCCCGGCGGAGACGAGGAGGAACGAGACCCTTCGATGGCCCGAAGCGGGCTGAGAAAAGGGCTCAACAGGCGGTGGCGCTGACATTGTTTCGCGCCGGAGCCGCCATGGCGGGAATTAGGGAGGAACTATGGATCGCCGTTCATTCATTAAAAACGCGAGCCTCGGCGGGCTGGGTGCGGCTGCTGCATCGGCGCTCGCGTCGCCGGCCGTCGCGCAGAGCAGTCCGAAAGTCACCTGGCGCCTGACGTCGTCCTTCCCCAAGGGGCTCGACACGATTTTTGGCGGCGCGGAGGTCTTCGCCAAGCACATATCCGAAGCGACCGACGGCAATTTCGAGATCCAGGTCTTCGCCGCCAACGAGATCGTGCCCGGTCTCCAGGCTGCCGATGCTGTCTCCGCCGGCACCGTCGAGGCCTGCCATACGGTTGCCTACTACTACTGGGGCAAGGATCCGACCTGGGCGCTCGCCTCTGCGGTTCCGTTCGCGCTCAACGCACGCGGCATGAATGCCTGGCACTATCATGGTGGCGGCATCGACCTCATCAACGAATTCTTCGCGTCGCAGAACCTGGTGGTCTATCCGGGCGGCAACACCGGCGTGCAGATGGGTGGCTGGTTCCGCAAGGAGATCAAGACGGTCGCCGACCTGCAGGGCTTGAAGTTCCGCATCGGGGGCTTTGCCGGCGCCATCGTCGCCAAACTCGGCGTCATCCCGCAGCAGATTGCCGGTGGTGAGATCTACCAGGCGCTCGAAAAGGGCACGATCGACGCGGCCGAATGGGTCGGCCCCTATGATGACGCGAAGCTCGGCTTCCAGAAGGTTGCGCCCTACTACTACTATCCGGGTTTCTGGGAGGGTGGCCCGACGGTGCACCTGATGTTCAACAAGGCGAAGTTCGACGAACTGCCGAAGAACTACCAGGCGCTGGTCCGCACCGCCGCCCAAGCGACCGACGCCAACATGCTGCAGAAATACGATCACCTGAACCCGACGGCGATCAAGCAGCTCGTTGCCAACGGTGCGAAGTTGCGGCCCTACAGCCCGGAAATCCTGACTGCCTGCTTCGAGGCCGCGGAAGCCACTTACGCGGAAATGGAAGCGAAGAACGAGAACTTCAAAAAGATCTGGGGTTCGATCAAGGCTTTCCGCAAGGACTACTTCCTGTGGCTACAGGTGGCGGAATACACCAACGACACCTTCATGATGCAGCTCCAGCGGGGCGGAAAGCTCGGCTGATCGCGAGATCGAGGCCCCCTGTAATCGGGGGCCTTCGACCGGGCGGGCGTGAAAGCGGTATTGAGCCGTGCCGCTCGAAGCTCTGGAATCGATTGCATCAATTCCGGTTGATTCAATCCGAAATGATCTACAGTAGGCCGGCCGCAAGAAGAATAAGAGCCGGTTCGACAACCGTTCGAAGGACGGGAGGGGAATATATTGCAATTGGCACTGCGGATCATCGCGGTGATCGACGGCTTGAGCAGGCGAGTCGGCATTGTCGCCATCTATCTCGTGCTCTTCTGTTCGTTGATCTCCGCCTTCAATGCGATCTTTCGCTACAGCACGGACTCGCTGCTTTGGCTTCAGGGCAATTACGGCGGTGCGACGATCTTCGGCGGCATGCTGGATCTTTATCGCAATAACTCCAACACACTATCGGAAATGCAGTGGTACATGTTCGCCGGTATGGTTCTGCTCGGGGGTCCCTGGGCGCTGAAGATGAACGAACATGTTCGGGTCGATCTCTTCTACGGTTGGGTCAGTGAGCGCACCCGCACCTGGATTGACCTCCTTGGCGGCATCTTCTTCCTGCTGCCGATGTGCCTCCTGATGATCTATTTCACTTGGCCCTGGTTCGTTCAGTCCTGGGTGACCAACGAAGGCTCCCTCAATGCCGGCGGCCTGCCGCGTTGGCCGGTGAAGCTGCTCATTCCGGTCGGCTTCGGTCTGGTCGCGCTCCAGGGCGTCGCCGAGATCATCAAATGCGTTCTGGCTCTGACCACGAACTATGTCCGTGAATTCGCCTACGAGAAGCCGCTGCAATGATGGACTGGTTCGTACACAATATCGCGCCCCTGATGTTCGTGGGGCTTATCTTCTTCATGGTCATCGGCTATCCGGCGGCCTTCTCGCTTGCGGCTGTCGGGCTGTTCTTCGGGCTGATTGCGATCGAGCTCGGCCTGATCGCGCCCGACTTCCTCGGCAACTTGACCTACCAGCTCTTTTCGGTGGTCTCGAACGAGCTCTTGCTGGCGATCCCGTTCTTCACCTTCATGGGCGTCATCCTCGAGCGATGCGGGCTGGCGGAGGATCTTCTCGAAGGCTTCGGCCAGCTCTTCGGCGGCGTGCGCGGCGGTCTCTCCTATGCGGTGATCCTCGTCGGCGCGATTCTTGGGGCGATCACCGGCACTGTCGCCGCCTCGGTCATCGCCATGGGGCTGATCTCGCTGCCGATCATGACGAAATACGGCTACAACGTGCGCCACGCGACCGGCGTCATCGCCGCCTCGGGCACGATCACGCAGCTCATCCCGCCATCGCTGGTGCTGATCGTTCTGGCAGACCAGCTGCAGAGATCGCCGGGCGACATGTATATTGGCGCGACGGGCGCCAGCATCGTCCAGGTGCTGCTCTTCATGGGCTGGGTCTTCCTTCTCAGCATCTTCAAGCCCGATCATGTGCCCGCGCTGCCGCCCGAAGCGCGCACGCTCCGCGGTTGGCCGCTCTACAGGAAATGCATCCGCGGCATGGTGCCGTCGCTGGCCTTGATCTTCGTCGTGCTGGGTACGATCTTCATGGGACTCGCGACGCCGACAGAGGCGGGTGCAATGGGTGTCGTCGGCGCCTTCGTCCTCGCCTGGATGAACCGGCGGCTGACCTGGAACCTTGTCTATCAGGGCATGGACATCACCATGCGGCTGACCGCCATGGTCGTCTTCATCCTGCTTGGCGCCCGTGTGTTCAGCCTCGTGTTCCAAGGCGTCGGCGGGGGGCATTGGATCGAAAGCATGCTGACGTCGCTTCCGGGCGGGGTCGTCGGCTTCCTGATCTTCGTCAACATCTTCGTCTTCGTCATGGCGTTCTTCCTCGACTTCTTCGAGATCGCCTTCATCATCATTCCGCTGCTGGCACCGGCCGCGACGGCGCTTGGTATCGACCTCATCTGGTTCGGGGTGATGATCTGCGCCAACATGCAGACGAGCTTCATGCATCCGCCCTTCGGCTTCGCGCTCTTCTACCTGCGCGGCATTGCGCCCAGGACGATCCGCACGCGCGACATCTATCTCGGGGCCATCCCGTGGCTCTGCCTGCAGCTCATCCTGGTGGGCCTGTTGATCGCCTTCCCCGAAATGGTCACCTTCTTCCTCGATAAGGAGGTTGTACAGGACCTCGATACAATCAAGAGTCTTGTACCGGGTGCCGACGGCGGCACGCAGAACGGACTTGATTCGCCGCCGTCTTTCGGGCTCGATTCTCCACCGAAGTTCTGACGGCCCGGAGTTGGCGGGGAGGCTTCGGCCTTCCCGCCGGCCCATTTCACGAAACCGTATCGGCACGTGGCTGGCACGTCAGCATGAGCGAGGGAGCTTTCTCATGACCGCGATGATCCGCAATCCCATCCTGCCGGGCTTCAATCCCGACCCGTCGATCTGCCGTGTGGGTGACGACTACTACATCGCGACATCCACCTTCGAGTGGTATCCGGGCGTGCAGATTCACCACTCGCGGGACCTCGTGAACTGGCGTCTCGTCCGACGGCCGCTGGAGCGGGCGAGCCAGCTCGACATGCGCGGCAATCCCGACAGTTGCGGCATATGGGCGCCGTGCCTTTCCTATTGCGACGGGCTGTTCTGGCTCGTCTATACGGATGTCAAGCGCTTCGACGGCAACTTTAAGGATGCGCACAATTACATCGTCACGGCGGAAGCGGTGGAGGCGACGTGGTCCGATCCGGTCTATGTCAATTCGTCGGGGTTTGACCCGTCGCTGTTCCATGACGACGACGGCCGCAAGTGGTTCCTGAACATGCAGTGGAATCACCGCACGGAGAGTTTCGGCGGTTCGCCGAAGCATCCGGCCTTCGATGGTATCTTGCTGCAGGAATGGGACGAGCGGACGCGCAAGCTTGTCGGCCCGGTCAAGAACATCTTCGCCGGCAGTTCGCTCGGCCTCGTCGAGGGACCGCATCTCTTCAAGCGTGACGGCTGGTATTACCTGACCACGGCCGAGGGAGGGACGGGCTACGATCACGCGGTGACCATGGCGCGCGCCCGGACGATCGATGGTCCTTATGAGATACATCCGCACGTCCATCTCATCACCTCGAAGGATCATCCAGAGGCTCCGTTGCAGCGGGCCGGCCACGGCCAATATGTCGAGACGCCGGACGGGCAGGCCTACCACACCCACCTTTGCGGCCGGCCGCTGCCGCCGCACCGCCGCTGCACGCTCGGCCGCGAGACGGCGCTGCAGAAATGCGTCTGGCGGGAGGACGGGTGGCTCTATCTGGAAAATGACGGCGTCGTACCGGAGGTCATCGTGCCGGCCCCGGTCGAGACGAGCCTTGTGCCGCTGCCCGCCGTCATCGAGACGGATTTCGAGGAAGGGGTGCTCGCGCCCGAGTTTCAGTGGCTGCGCACCCCGCTGCCGGAGCGGATCTTTTCGCTGGAGCGGCGGGAAGGGCACCTGCGTCTGTTCGGCCGCGAAAGCATCGGCAGTTGGTTCGAGCAGGCGCTCGTGGCCAGGCGCCAGGAGCATCATTCGTTCCGTGTCGAGACGGTCGTCGAGTTCACTCCGCACATCTACCAGCAGGTCGCGGGTCTGACGCATTACTACAACCGCCACAAGTTTCATGCCCTCGGCCTCACCTGGCACGAGACGCTCGGCTGTGTCGTTACCATCCTTTCCTGCCCGGGAGATTTCCCGCACGGGCGTCTGCAATATCCGGCCGGCAGCGGCGTCGCGGTCCCCGAGGGCCTGGTTCATCTGGCGATGGAGGTCCGGAACAATGACCTCCAATTCTTCTGGCGGGCGACCGCTGAGGAGGATTGGGCGTCCATCGGGCCGGCGCTTGATGCGGGGGTCGTCTCGGACGAGGGCGGGCGTGGCGAGCATGGGTCTTTCACCGGCGCCTTTGCCGGTATGTTCGCCTTCGACACGTCGGGCAGCGGCATGCCGGCGGATTTCGACCGTTTTCGCTATGAGGTGCTTGCGGCGTAATCTGAGCTTGCTTATCAGCAAAGGCTTGTAAATGCCTATTATCATTACATAATTGTAACGGGACGTTTCATTTTTGGTTCAGGAAGGAAGCTCTAGTTTCAAGGGGTATACAATGAAAGGAAAACCCCATGAAACGCCTCCTGATCGCGTTTGTCGCCAGATCATTCCTTGCCACGCCGATGGCGTTCGCTCAAAGCGCCGGCGCCTCTTTCGAGCTTGCACAGGCGCATGAACGCTATCGTCACAGGCCGGTCGACCGCCATGTCGACAGGACGTACGAAAAGCGCGTGATCATCAAGAAATACCGCTGGGCGCGCGGCCATAGGATGAGCGCGGCCGAGCGGCGCCACATGGCCTATGTCAACGACTATCGTCGCTACAGGCTGCGACCCCCGCCGCGTGGCCAGCAATGGGTACGCGTCGACAACGACTTCCTGCTGATCAGCCTTGCCACGGGCGTCATCGTCGGTTTGGCTTCCGCCCACTAGCTTTGAAAGCGACGTGCACGGAGATGTGGCCGGCAACAAGGCATCTTGAGAAAGGCGGGCCTTGCGGGCCCGCTTTCGCCGTCTCGGGAGGGCGAAGTCAGCTTGCCGAAGATAGGCAATCCTTCAGCGAAGCGCCGATGTTCTCCATCAGTTGGAAGTACAGATCCGGGCTGGCCTCGAGGGTTGCGGCTTCCGGATCGAGCGTGCCGGATTTTGCCGGCGTGCCCTCGATCACGACATTGACCAGCTTCGGCTCGAATTGCGGTTCGGCGAAGACGCAGGTGGCGCCGAGGTCCTCGATCTTGGCGTGAATCTCGGACAACCGTTCGGCGCCCGGCAGCACCTCCGGGCTGACGGTGATGGAGCCGGCGACCCGGACTTTGTAGCGGTGCTCGAAATATTGATAGGCGTCGTGGAAGACGACGAAGGGCTTGTTCTTGATCGGCGCCACCGTCTCGGAAAGGCCCTTGTCCAGCGCGTCGAGTCGTTGGTTCAACTTCTGCAGATTGGCCTGATAGGCTGCGGCATTGGCGGGGTCGGCCTCGGCGAGCGTCCTCTCGATCTCGGACGCCATCGCCTTGGCATTCATCGGGTCGAGCCACATATGCATGTCGAACTCGCCTTCGCCATGCTCGTGGTGGTGCTCGGCGGTTTCCGCTGCGGCGCCATGGGCGTCGGCATCATGCCCCTCATGGCTGGCGTCCTCTGCGCTGTGCTCATGGCCTTCCTCGCCATGCTCATCGCCGTCGTCATGCGGCTCGAAGGCGCCGCCCTCACGGAATTTCAGCTTTTCGATACCGGGCGCCTCGCTGAGCTCGACCACTTTGGCGTCGCCACCGAGGGCTTCGAGCGGCTTTTCAAGAAAGACTTCGAGACCGGGGCCGACCCAGAACACCAGCTTTGCCGCCTGCAGCGCCGCGGCGTTCGACGGCTTCATATTGTAGGTATGCGGTGAGGCGGCGCCTTCGACAATCAAAGACGGCTCGCCGACGCCCTGCATGATCGACGCCACGAGCGAGTGGATCGGCTTGATCGAGACCACCACGTTGGGAGCCTCGGCAAAGGCCGGCGAAGACAGAAGGATCGTGGACGCAAAGAGAAAGGCGGCAGTCGATTTCATCGGGTTCTCCGAGGTTGCAGGTCAACGCGCTTTAGGCGCCGCTGCGTACCAATTGTTGCACAGTGGCGCATGTAATGTTATTACATCAATTGCGTTATGCTATAACGTGTGCAATAGCCAGAGGCAACCGCCCAAAACGGAATTTTTCCATGCTGAATTTCCGATCGCCCGATACTACGCCGCTCGTCAGCCTTGCGAATGCGGGCGTGCGCCGCAACGGGCGTTGGCTCGTGCGCGGCGTCGAGTTTTCGATCAGCCGCGGCGAGATCGTCACGCTGATCGGCCCGAACGGTTCGGGGAAATCGACGACGGCGAAAACGGCGATCGGCGTGCTCAAGCCGGATGAAGGCCGTGTCGAGAGGGTCCCGAACCTCAGGGTCGGCTACGTGCCGCAAAGGCTTGCCGTCGATTGGACACTGCCGCTGACGGTCGAGCGGTTGATGACGCTGACGGGGCCTTTGAAGGGCAGGGAGATCGAGGAGGCGTTGGCCGCAACGGGCATGCTGCACATGGCCAAGGCCGAGGTGCAGCATCTGTCGGGAGGCGAATTCCAACGGGCCTTGCTGGCACGCGCGATCGCCCGCAAGCCGGATCTGCTCGTTCTCGACGAGCCGGTGCAGGGCGTCGATTTTTCCGGCGAGATTGCGCTCTACGAACTCATCAAGCAGATCCGCAACCGCACCGGCTGCGGCATCCTGCTGATCTCGCACGACCTTCACATCGTCATGGCGGAGACCGATACGGTCGTCTGCCTGAACGGCCATGTCTGCTGCCGTGGCACGCCGCAGGCGGTCAGCCAGAGCCCGGAATATCTGAAGCTGTTCGGGCGGCGGGCCGCCGGGGCGCTCGCCGTCTACAGTCACCACCATGACCATACGCACCTGCCGGACGGTCGGGTGCTGCACGCCGATGGCAGCATCACCGAGAGCTGTTTCCCCGGCGATGGCCATCATCACCATGACGAGGCCGAAAACGTCCACGACCACGATGCCGACTGCGGCTGCGGGCACCACACACGGCTGCACGGGTATGACGCCGCGGAGAAGCGCGATGCTTGACGATTTCTTCATTCGCGCCCTCGTTGCCGGCATCGGCATTGCCATGGTCGCGGGGCCGCTCGGCTGCTTCGTCATCTGGCGACGCATGGCCTATTTCGGCGACACGATGGCCCATTCGGCGCTGCTGGGCGTGGCGCTGTCGCTGCTTCTCGAGCTCAACCTGATGATCAGCGTCTTCATCGTCGCCTCGGTCGTTTCGCTGCTGCTTCTCTTCCTGCAAAAGCGCGGCGCGCTGTCGACGGACGCGCTGCTCGGCATCCTGTCGCATTCGGCGCTGTCGATCGGCCTCGTCATCGTCGCCTTCATGACCTGGGTCCGCATCGATCTCGTCGGCTTCCTCTTCGGCGACATCCTCGCCGTTACCGAGGCCGATATCGACATCATCTGGGGCGGTGGCATCCTGGTGATCTTGTCGCTCGTCTACCTCTGGCGGCCGTTGCTCGCCTCGACCGTAAACCCGGAATTGGCCGAGGCCGAGGGGCTGAGGCCGGAACGGGCGCGGCTGTTCTTCATGCTGTTGATGGCGCTGGTGATCGCGATTGCCATGAAGATCGTCGGCATTCTCCTCATCACCTCGCTGCTGATCATCCCGGCGGCGACGGCGCGCCGCTTCGCGACATCGCCGGAAATCATGGCGGTTCTCGCCTCGCTGATCGGCGCGCTTGCCGTTGCCGGCGGTCTTTTCGGTTCGCTGCAGTGGGATACGCCGTCCGGACCGTCTATCGTGGTTGCCGCGCTGGCGCTGTTCGTACTCAGTCTGCTGCCGCTCGCCCGATCGGAGCGCGCGTCGCATTCTTCGCATGGAGGACACTGATGGGTACGCCCGAATTGACGAAGAACCAGTCGCTGGTGATGGGTGCGCTCACTCACGCGGAAGGGCCGATGAGCGCCTATACGATTCTCGACAAGCTCAGGGACCACGGCTTCCGTGCGCCGCTGCAGGTCTATCGCGCCCTCGACAAGCTCCTGGAATACGGCCTCGTCCATCGGCTGGAGAGCCTCAATGCCTTCGTGGCCTGCTCCTGCCCGCACGACCATGAGCATGACCACGGCGTGACCGCCTTCACCATCTGCGAGGGCTGCGGCCAGGTGACGGAATTCCACGACGAGGCGATCGAACAGCGACTGTCGGCGCTGGTTCGCGCCCAGAGCTTCAAGACCGAGAAGACGACCATCGAAATTCGCGGGCACTGCAAGAGCTGCGCCTGAGGCCAATGCGACCTATTCTATGAGCAATAGGCCGCGCTTGTGGTCGCCGTCCAACGTGTCCACGGCCGAGTACAGCTTTTCGCGCGGGACGAGCCAGGGTTTGAAGCGCTCGTTCACGTCCAGGACGAAGACCAGGTCTTCGGCCTCGAGGTAGCCGCCGATCGGCGAGTGATGGCCGACACCGGCGCCGAAGATCGCCTCTCGTGAGAAGTTGACGATATAGCGTTTGCTGGGGTCGTTGCTCGCCCGCAAATGGCGTTGAAACTCGTCCGGCGTCAGATCCCGCAACACGGTCACCTTGCGCTCCGTTTTCGCTCGCGCCACCTCGGCAAGTTCGTCGAGCGTCAGCCCCATCCAGCAGAAACCGAGGCGGCACCAGCCGGTCCCCTCGAGGACCTCGGCTTCGCTCGTCTCCTCTTCTCCAATGGAGCGAAACACGTTTGCGATGCTGGCGGGGCCGCAGAACGAGCCATTTGCCTGCCACGTCAGACTTTGCCCGTAGCTCGACGCGGCCGGCAACCCCCAGGCGCTATCCAGCAGTTCCGGCGACTGCTCGACGGAGGCACGGATCGCCGCAGGCGAGACTTCGGCCGGCCGCAAGGCGTAGGCGCCGCCGAGGGCGACGGCGACGGCGAGACCAATTGCGGTACCGACGAGACGTCCACGCCTCATTGCTCTGACCTTTGGAACCGGTGCCTGAGCATAGCGCAACGCCACGGCCGCGCCTACTCATGCTGGTGAAGGCTCAATCCAACCGGCTGAGCTGTGTCGCGTAACGCTGCCAGTTCTTCACATAATGTTCGGCCGAGCGCTTCAGGCCTTGCACGGCCGCGTCATCGAGCGTTCGTATCACTTTGGCCGGTGCGCCGACGATCAGTGAATTGTCGGGATATTCCTTGCCCTCGGTGACCAGCGCATTGGCGCCGACCAGGCAGTTGCGGCCGATCCTGGCGCCGTTCAGGACGGTGCCGCCCATGCCGATCAGCGAATTGTCGCCGATGGTGCAGCCGTGAACGATCGCCTTGTGGCCGATGGTGCAGCCTTCGCCGATCGTCACCGGAAAGCCCGGATCGACATGGACGACCACCGCCTCCTGGATATTGGTGCGGGCGCCGATGCGGATCGGCTCGTTGTCGCCGCGCAACGTCGCGCCGAACCAGATGCCGACCTCCTCGCCGATCTCCACCTGGCCTATGACACTGGCATCCGGCGCGACCCAGTAGCGGCCTTCCGGCGGCGTGGTCGGCTGCAGAGGTCCCAGCGCATAGAGTGGCATGGTGTGTTCCTTCTGCTTGGAGGAAGGCGCGTCCGGCTTTCCTGCCGTCGCGGTGCGATTAGACAACCTTGACGGAGAGCGCCGCGATGCCGTCGATACCGCAGGTGACGACATCGCCGCGCTGTACGGCCCCAACCCCTGCGGGCGTGCCGGTCATGATGATGTCGCCGGGAGCCAGTGTGAAGAGGCGCGACAATTCGGCGATGATCTCCGGTACGGTCCAGATCATCTGGGCGAGATCGCCCTGTTGGCGCGTCTCGCCATTGACCTTCAGCCAGATGTTGCCATTCGTCGGATGGCCGACCGCGGTTGCCGGGGCGATCGCGGAGATCGGCGCGGAATGCTCGAAGGCCTTGGCCGCGGTCCAGGGACGGCCGGCCTCCTTCGCCTGCGCCTGCAGGTCGCGGCGGGTAAAATCGATGCCGACGCCATAGCCATAGACATGCGCGATCGCTTCCGCGACCGGGATGTTTGCACCGCCATGCCTGAGGGCAACGACCAGCTCCACCTCGTGATGCACGTCGGACGAAAGCGGCGGGTAGGGGAAATCCTGGCCGGGTGGCAGCAGGTTGTCCGCATTCTTCTGGAAAAAGAAGGGCGGTTCGCGGTCGGGATCATGCCCCATTTCCCGCGCATGGGCAGCATAATTGCGTCCCACGCAATAGACGCGCCGGACCGGAAATCCGACGGGGCTCTCGAAAATCGGCAAGAGGACAGGCAATGAGGGCGGTATGACGGTTTCCATGGTCGTCCGGTTCTCGCCTGACCCGAGGGGTGATGCGGAAAGTCAAACGCTACAGCGACCTCCCATGCCGGTGATGGACGGTGGCGCTGTAGCGAATCTTTGGTGGGACGTTAGCAGCCGGAAGGGCTGCGGCAATAGGCAAACTTATGCCGAGGGTGATTTATTGGGCACGCGAGGTCTGAAATCAGGCGCAGCGGGCATAGGCTTCAAGCTGGTCGCGGGTCAGAAAGCGACCGTCCGAGCGCGAGTTCAGTTCCGGGTGGCTGTATTCGAGGCTCGGCACTTCGGGAAGTTCAAGGGCCTGGCGGACGGTCATGATGCCGATGTCCTTGCGGCCGGTTTCACGCTTCATGCTGACTTCGACGATACGTCGGAGATGGCTCTCTCTCATCATGATGTCTCTCCCGTATTATTTTCTTTTCCCTTTTGGTCCGGAGCTAAACTCCGAACTTGTTCTTTGTGAGGCACCTCAGAATATACGCGTTTTAAATGAACACTTCACGACAGAAATCTGGCGGTTTCGCGGAAATTTCCGTGTCATTTCAAGATCGGCCGCAATCTGGCCGGGCCCGAAGGCATGCTGATGACTTGAAGTTTGCGTCATAGCTTATATTAGAAACGGCCCTGGTCTTCAAGCAAAGCCGTCTGCTTGTGATATTAATACTATTTTTGCGCGCCTCGATCTATCTATAAATAATATAATTGCTGCCGCCGAAGACGTTTTCGGCAGGCATATTGCAACAATAGACCTCTCGGCGTCTACAGGCGCTGAACACTGGCTGGTCTGCGCTTGCGTCTCGCCGGCTCAATGAGCCGTCAGGTGCGCTTCCTCAACCGCGAAAATGAACAGCCGGCGGGCCTCGTCGGGAGTCCGGCGACCGGCGATCGCCGCGCGGCAGGCACTGCGTGCCGCGACGTAATAGGGACCGCGGTGGGGCCATTGGCCCGCCAGGCATGCGAGCGCGTCGGACGGCCCCTTCACCATGCGGACATCGCCGCTAATCAACCCAAGTTCGATGGGGCGGTTCCACAACACCTGATGCATGCTTCTCCTCCTGAAGTACAACGTCCCGGGCAAGTCCGGGCGTACCGCGATTTCGGTTCCGGTAGTCGGGTGGAGGGCCCCTCGCGCACTGCTCCTGCCGCCTCTCGGGATTCAATGCAAAAAACGTCGTCGGCCATTGTCCGGTTCCGCGCGGCCTTTGTGCGCGTCGGCGGGCAAGGCTCTTTAATCTAGCGCAGGATTTCTCGTTTGTCCGCACTTTCGAGAAATCGGGCGATCCGGTGCGGGCGAGGGATTGCGGACGCCCGCTTCCGTATCTCGGCCACGCGGAAATTTCCTATCCACGGTTGTTCACACTTGCAGATGTGTCGTCCGTAACGACGTTGGCCTGAAAGCCCCTTAAATGTACGGGTTTCAATGACTTGATGGCGAGCCTATATATTTTCTGCTGGGGAGACATAAATGGTAGAGGTTGCAGAAATTCGTTTGATGTGGTTGCCGCTGCGCAACGGGACCTATTGTGCCATGCTCGGCCGGCACGAAGTCGCCTTCGTCATGAAGCGCGAGACGATGAGCGACTGGGCATGGCGGATTTCCCATTGCAACGGCACCAACAATACAGGCTTTCACTACGCGTCGACGCTCGAAACCGCCAAGGCGGCCGTGCTGGCCGGTGTCCAGGATTGGTTTCGCCAGGCAGGGTTTCGGTAGCTGGCGAGACATTCCCGCCGCATGACGGATGCGTGCGCCGGTTCCTCGGCCGCTGGGTCCCGGCAGCGCATCTGTATCGCATGGGCGCCGGCTAGCATCTGCGTAGCGCACCGGACAGCCAAGCCATCTCGCTTTATCGATGTCGGCGCAGTATAAGGCGTCCGCGTGGGCGCAGTCGCTTGGACTTCGCCCAGTCGACGCTACAAGGCCGCCATTTGGCCGTGTTGCGTGCGGTCAAGAAAATGGAAGAGAATTGACCAGACCATGAGAGAGATGTCGCAAACGGTCGGAACGTCTGAGAAGGGTCGGTACTTCAAGAGGCCCGTGTTCGCCGTGGCGCCGATGATCGACTGGACGGACCGGCACTATCGCTTCTTCGCCCGGCAACTCTCACGCCATGCGCTGCTCTATACGGAGATGATCGTCGCCGATGCGATCCTGCGCGGCGATCGGGACAGGTTGCTCGGCCATGACGCGTCGGAGCATCCAGTCGCGCTGCAGCTCGGCGGCAACGATCCGGCGAAGATGGCGGAAGCGGCACGGATCGCCGAAGGTTTCGGCTATGACGAGATCAACATGAATGTCGGCTGCCCCTCGGACCGGGTGCAGTCCGGCACTTTCGGCGCCTGCCTGATGCAGGAGCCGGCGCTGGTCGCCGAATGCGTGGCGGCGATGAAGGCGGCGGTGACGATCCCGGTCACCGTCAAGTGCCGCATCGGCGTCGACGATCAGGATCCGGAGGTGGCGCTTCGCGCGCTCGTCGCGCGTGTCAAGGACGCCGGGACGGATGCCGTCTGGGTGCATGCCCGCAAGGCCTGGCTGCAGGGCCTGTCGCCGCGCGAAAACCGCGAAATTCCGCCGCTCGACTACGGTTTGGTGCATCGCCTCAAGGCGGAAAATCAGAATCTTTTCATCGGCCTCAACGGCGGTCTTCAAACACTGGACCAGGCGCTCGCACATCTCGATCCGCGATTGCTTCCTGGGTCTGGGCCGAAGCTTGCCGGCGACGGGGCGAAGAGCGAAGCACCGCTGGACGGCATCATGCTCGGCCGTGCCGCCTACCACGACAGCGGCTTGCTCACGGCCGCGGACGGCTATTTCGCCCATCCGCGGACTGGCTCGGCGCCGATGCCGCTTGATCCCGACACCGTCTCGGATCGCGGCCATTGTCTGTCGCTCGCGTTCTGGACGGGCGTGCGCGACGCCATGGCGGCCTATGCAGCCGCCCATATCGAAAATGGCGGCCGGCTGATCCATGTGACGCGCCACATGGTCGGGCTCTTCCAGGGCTGGCCCGGCGCGCGGCGCTACCGCCAGGTGCTTTCCGCCGACGCCACCCGCAAGGGCGCCGGCCCGGAGGTGATCCACGCCGCCTTCGACGCGGTGTTCGAGGCGATCACGGCCCGCCAGGCGGCGGAATAGAAGTTCACTTGGGCCGGCCTGCTTTGAACTCCTGTGACGAGCACAGGAATGAGGGAAATAGAAGCGAACGCGACACGCACCTGAGGCGCTGCTTCAATAAATCTCCCCAACAAAAAAACGGCGCCTCTCGCGAAGCGCCGTCTTTCAAAATCCGATCGAAACGTCCGGCTCAGAGTGCCTGGAGGTTGACCGCCTTCGGGCCCTTGCCCATGCGGTCCGGCTCGGTGTCGAAGCTGACCTGCTGGCCATCCTTGAGCGTCGCGAGGCCGGCGGCCTGAACAGCGGAGATGTGGACGAAAACGTCCTTCGCGCCGCCGTCCGGCGTGATGAAACCGAAACCCTTGTCCTGGTTGAAGAATTTTACGATGCCCTTGGTGGCCATGGAAGAAGTCCTTTTCCTTCAGTCTGTCTTTGCCGCAACCCAGCGCTTCAATAGCACGGCTTGGCTGCTTGAGGTAGTGGATTCGTGCCCCTTTTGGGAAACGAATATGTCGTCTTCAGCGGTATGCTGAAAGGCGTCGAGTGGTCACGATATCGGGGAAAAGACGTCTACGATGCCGCTTGCGGCAGACCCGGCAATGGCCGGGCTCAAACGAAAGTCCAGTCTCCGGGATTGAAATCGCCCGAACGGCGATAGAAGTGGCAGTATTCGGCGTAAAAGGCAAGCGAAGAGTTCCGCCTATGGGCGCGCCTGGGCAATGCCTTGCGCTACGGGCTTCTCCGCGACTTGCGGGACAGTGAAGCGACGGACAAATGTCGTGGATTGCCTCGTTTCCACCACATTTTCGCCGCGACGCTTCGGTGAGCGTTGCGCGGTTCCGATGCGATCGCCGTGGACTTGCTGCTGGCGCAGCGAACAGTTAGGTCTGGACCGGACAGGACCATTGCAAATCGACGAACGACAGGTGGCCGGCGTGATCGATCCCTATGCCCTCCTTGGACTTGAGCGCGACGCCGACGAGCGGGCGATCCGGGCGGCCTATCGCCGGGCGGTGAAGACGGCGCATCCGGACCGCGGCGGCGATGCCGAAAAATTCGGCAAGCTGCAGACGGCCTATGACCTTTTGAAGGATCCGGTGCGCCGCAAGGTCTATGACGACACCGGCTACGATCCGCAGCTCGTCGATCCCAAACAGGTCAAGGGTCTGATGATGCTGGAGACGCTCGTCAACGACTTCATCCTCGACCTGCGCGAGCCCGGCAGCTTCGATCCGGTGGCGGCCATGCGGCGCAAACTCTCCGACGACATCGTCAAGACCCGCTTCCATATCCTCGAACTGGAGCGTCACCGCTCCCGCGTCCGCAAGCACCTCGACCGCCTCGGCCGGCGGCCGGAGACCGATGTGCTCGGCTCGATGCTGCGCGCCCGCAGCCAGTCGATCAGCGATGCGATCAAGACGGCCGAAGCGCAGATCGAGGTGATCGAGGAGGCTTATGCGATGCTGGAAGGCTATTCGTATGAGATGGAGCCGCTTCAGGTGGAGGCGCGGGCGGCGGAGTAGGGGGGCCCTGTCGCGCGTGCATGCCGCGGCGTGATTAGACGACGGTTCCTGTGCCACTGCACTGCGCCACAGCAGCAAGCAACTTTGAGGGCAAATCAGATAGGCGATAGGCGGCGCCAACGTTGAAACGCTGGCGCCGCGTAGAGACGGTCTATCTACCGATCGGTGGATCGGGATGATCACCCGCGGTGCGTGTTATCTGGCCCCGCCCGTCTTGGAACCGCTTTGCGACTGTCCGGCGCCCGGACCGCCTTTCGAAACGCCCTTGCCATGGCCGCTGCCGGGATTTGTCGGATCCCGTCCGTTGCCCCAACCATTGTTGCCGCGATCCTTGTCACCGTTGCCGTTTCCGTCGCCGTTATCGTGGCCGCCACCGTTATCGTGGCCGCCGCCGCCGTTATCGTGGCCGCCGCCGCCGTTATCGTGGCCGCCGCC